>JAETON010000080.1 GCA_021771695.1 Lachnospiraceae bacterium
AAAGGGAAAGAAAAAACAGGAAGTATTGAAATTGAAAGAATATAGTGTTCGTAAATTTATTGGAGAAGAAAACTATTACTGAAGTTACTTCTTCAGGAGTAATTTTCTTCATTTCTGAGGGAATAATTCCAACATCGAGACAATAACAGCAAAAAGACAATAACTTATACTTATGATAAGGCTGGAAACTGGACAGGCATCAAGAACACTAAGACAGGAGAGACAGAGACTTATACTTACGATACCGAAAACCGCTTAAGTGAGGTATCTGCCACAAAAGATGAAAAATATCTATCGTACAGCAGAATACCTACAATGGAGACGACCAGAGAATCCAAAAGACAGAAGGGGATAAAACCATCAATTATTATTATCAGGGTGGTGTAGTTTCTTATACAACAGATGGAACAGGAACGCAGACCAGCCAGAATCTCATTGGTCTGGAAGGAAATATCATCAGAACCCAGCGCTACGATGGTGACAATACATCTTATTATATATTTAATCAAGACTAAGGAATCAGTCTTGTGCGGCGTGCATGCCAGTTTACTGACGTTTTCATATACGCACACCTGCAATCCTGTTGGAGGCTTTATCAGACGAAATGTTCGTCTGATAAAAGATATCCAGAGAAGTACCACAAGTCTTGTAAAAGAAGATGGAACTGCGCATGCAACTTATCAATATACGGACTTTGGGAAAACCACAGTCAATGGAGATAACAAAGCAGAGAATGAGGTATGTTATACCGGAGGGATCTATGACAGCACGACGGGACTACCTGGCATCTGTATGTGTACTATGCGAATAACCCGGTAAACTATGTAGATCCAAGTGGGCATAAGAAAAAAATTATTGATATTTCGAGAAGTTTAGAAAAAGTTATAAGTGTATTTAAATTTTTCTATAACAAGGTAAAGTCAAAAGGTGATTGGGATTTAAAAAGAAAAAGAGCTTGGATATTGAATGAAAAAAGAAATTTATAAGTATAGAAGCAAAAAACTATATCGAAATGATGATGTGGGTAATACTTTATATCACAGAACATATAGTTCCTTCAGCAAAAAAAATAAAAAAGATGTAATATATAGAACAATGTTAGTTCAAGCAAGAAGATGACTATGTAAGTTTTATAAAGAGTAAAAAATTCTTCGAATTATTAAGCGTAGATTAGGAATAGGGGTAGTGAGATTCTTGTTTTATGTGAACTGCTAGTATCAAGTTTCATCTATATTTAACAATACAGATATAGATAATGGTGACTAATCAAGGTTTAAAAAGTTGACAGAAAGGAGAAGGGATAATTGTAAATGCCAGATAGATGATATTATTTACAATGTATCAGGATGAATCAATGAAAAAAGTTATAATTGTTTGTTTAGGTATCACATTTATAATTGTTTTAATTTTTGGATGGACATTTTATCACTTTATGTGGGATACTCAGAGCATTCCAAAAGGAGAACTGTTAAGGACAGAATATTCACCTAAAAAAAGATATTGCGCTAATGTATATCGTGGGGAAGGAGGAGCAACCGTTGATGATTCAATTGTTGTAGAAATTGAGGATAAGAAAATGGATACCAGAAAAAATATTTATTTTGAATATCATAAAGACGATGTAAAAGTTCAGTGGCTCAATGAAACAAAAATAAAAATTGATGAGAAAGAACTGAATATATTAAAGGATGTATATGATTGGCGGCATCATTGATATTTCGTCTATTGTAGAGTAAGTCAGTAAAATTAAAGATTATTGAAATCTTTTAGGAGATGGCAAAAAAGGATATGATTGTTTTACAGACGATAGCACATGATGAAATGTGTTGGGGAGCACAAAAATTGTTTTATACTGTAAAACAAAATGCTAATATCGGAAATCTGAACTAAAATGAAAAGCTAAAAAAGTATTATATAAATGGAAAATAATTGTCTATAAAAAGTCTTCACCAAAATCAAAGGGAACTTATAAAGGCTGGAAGTGCAAGAAACCATCTAGCTTTAAAAGACAGATAAAGAAAATTGATAAGAAATATTATAAAGGAGGAAGAAGAGGAAAATGTTTATTTTAAAAATAAAAATGAGGAGAAGGAAGGAAAAGGATATACCTATTCTTCCTATTCAATGTTAAAGGTTCGTTAAGTGTTTTATACTGAAAGGTGTACAGGGTGGAATGATATCATTCCACCCTGCGTTTGGTGCGCCTTGCGGCGCACGTCGCTAAGGGATGAAAGTTCCTAATCCGCCCTAGTAGTGGGAAGGATACAGCCAAGATCAAGGGTGTCGTGGGTGACTGCGAATCTGAAGGAAGGTGGAGGCAAATCTCTGGTCTGACGAACAGAAATCACATCAGGCTATGGTTAAGGATAAGACTGCCAATCAAGTCAAAGTCCAATAACTACTCGGAATTAACCGTAGTAAATGTGGCAGATATATGGAGAGAAAGTGACGTGTGGTACCAAGGGAGGTCTTGTCAGCGGACAGAAACAGAGTATGAAGTCCGTGAGTAACAACGAATGGCAAGAAGTCAGCAGAAGCCATAGTAAACCGATGGCTGCAAACATCGGCGAAGGGCTGAACTTTAGGAGACGCAAGCAATGAATGCAACTGAAAGTAGATTTAAGAACAGACAACTTCATATTGAGGACTATCTGCAAATGGTATCTGCGGAACAGAAAGAGTATGCAGAAGTGTTCGACTACTCTAAGATTGCTGAAAAGAGCAGTGTCATCACAGACTATTGGACGGATAATCTATTGGAACTGATTTTACGCAAGGATAATCTCAACAAAGCCTACAAGCGTGTAAAAGCAAACAAAGGGGCTGGTGGAATTGATGGGATGCAGGTGGATGAACTTCCGCTCTTCCTAAGAGAAAACCAAGACACCTTAATCCAAGAGATAAGGAACGGTAAATTCAAACCGAATCCAGTCCGCAGGGTAGAAATACCCAAAGAAACGAAAGGCGAGTTTCGAAAACTTGGAGTACCGACAGTGGTTGACAGAGTGATACAACAGGCAATTACGCAGGAACTCACACCAATCTACGAGGAGCAATTCTCGGAAAACAGTTTTGGTTTTCGCCCGAAAAGAGGAGCACACGATGCGCTCAAACAATGCCAAAAGAATGTAAATGAAGGCTATGTATATGTGGTAGATATGGACTTGGAAAAGTTCTTCGATACCGTATGCCAGAGTAAGCTGATTGAGGTATTGTCAAGAACCATCAAAGATGGAAGAGTTATTTCACTTATCCACAAATATCTCAGCGCGGGAGTTCTCGCAAACGGGATGTTTGAAAGAACAGAAGTAGGAATGCCCCAAGGCGGACCGCTTAGTCCTTTACTGATTTTGTCAAGATTAGTTGACACATTTTCCTCAAGGATTTTAAATCCTATGCGACTTCTTTTAGGGAATTATAGTATTGCTGTCGTTTTACCATAGGAGGAAGCCCTCCATTAG
>JAETON010000024.1 GCA_021771695.1 Lachnospiraceae bacterium
TATACTTAATTATACCTTGTATTTGAAGAAAAAACGAGCTTTTTCTTAGGTTTTTGAAAGTAATATTTCTTCAAAAAAGAATTAGAATGTACAAAAATCTTTTGTTGGGTTATAATAAAATAGAGTGAATTGGAAAGTAAATAATTTTATTATATGAGAGGAGATTGGTATGGCAAATTGTGAAGCAACCTATTTAAAATTGCAAAACGGAAGTGACATTCGTGGTGTGGCATTGGAAGGTGTAGAAGGAGAAGCAGTGAATCTTACACCTGAAATCGCATGTAATATTGCAGCGGCATTTGTAGATTTCTTAGCTGAGAAAAAGGGACTTTCCAATGAAGACATTAGAGTTGGAATTGGACATGATTCACGTCTGTCTGCAGAAGATTTGAAACAGGGCGTCATCAACGGAATTACATTTCGTGGAAGCAAGGCATATGACTGCGAATTGACATCGACGCCGTCTATGTTTATGTCTACGGTTTTGGAAGGATTTGAATATGAGGGTGCAGTTATGATTACTGCAAGCCATCTGCCATTTAATCGAAATGGTTTGAAGCTTTTCACCAGAGAGGGCGGCTTGGAAAGCAGTGATATTAAAGTTGTGCTGGCAAAAGCAGCAGTGATTGCACAGGAAGGACATAAAATAGAGGCTGGAGCTGCTAAGAAAGCAGATCTGGTTGGAGCATACAGTGCACATATGCAGAAGATTATCAAAGAAGAAGTCCATGCAGAGGATTACGAAAATCCGTTGAAAGGATTACATATTGTAGTGGATGCTTCCAATGGTGTCGGCGGTTATTTTCCGAAAGTATTGGAAGGACTTGGAGCTTCTACGGAAGGAAGTATCTGCTTAAATCCAGATGGAACTTTCCCAAATCATGTACCAAATCCGGAAAATGAAAAAGCCATGGAAACTGTCCGTAAAGCAACATTGGATGCAGGGGCAGATTTAGGAATCATTTTTGATACAGATGGTGACCGTGCAGCTGTCGTATTTGCCAATGGAGAAGAAGTGAATAAAAATGCTATTATTGCATTAATGGCAGCAATTTTAGCTGAAAAATATCCAAACACAACAGTCGTTACAGATTCTGTAACTTCTAACTATTTGACAGAATTTTTGGAAGATAAGCTTCAGATGAAGCATCATCGTTTTAAACGTGGATATAAAAATGTAATCAACGAAGCAATCCGTCTCAATGAAGAAGGAGAGGAAACACATTTAGCAATTGAAACTTCGGGACATGGTGCTGTAAAAGAAAATTATTTCTTAGATGATGGAGCATATATGAGTGTGAAAATCATCTGCAAACTTGCAAAATGCAGACAGGAAGGAAAAAATATCGAAGATTTAATTGCTGATCTGAAAAAACCTGCAGAAAGTGTAGAACGCAGATTAAAGATTCAGACGGAAGAGTTTAAAGAATATGGAAATAAGGTTTTGGAAGATTTCCGTGCTTTTGCAGAAAAAGAAGATAAATTTCATGTTGTTGAGAAAAATTATGAAGGAATCCGTGTAGATTTTAATGATGAAGAAGTGACTGGATGGATGTTGATTCGTATGTCCTTACATGACCCAATCATTCCTTTGAATTTTGAAGCCGATGAAGCAGGCGGAACAGATATTATCATGAATCGAATTCGTCCATTCCTTGCACAGTATGATAAACTCAGTTCATTATAAAAGTAACATAAGAAAAGGCCTGAAGCTTAATGCTTTAGACCTTTTCTTGCTCTTTGCTGCATAAAATAAAAATTGACTTCTGCTCCGATAAATAGAATCATCATACAAAAATACAGCCACATTAATGTCATTAAAATACTCGTCAATCCTCCATACATAATATTGAACATGGTAAAATGATCAAAATAAATAGAAAATATGAAGGATAATGCAATCCATCCAATGGAAGTTAATAATGCACCCGGCAGAACATGCCAGATTCGGAATCGATCACTTGGTAAAAATTTAAATAAAATAATGAAGACAATTAAAAAAGTAAAAAATGCTAAGAAAAATCGTACACAGGCAAAAAATAAGTGTTGATTTTCAAGTACCGGTTCAAAACGATATAATTGAAGAAGCAGTGAATTTCCAAATAGCAGTAGAATCATGCCAAAAAGTACGGCAATGGCCATAAATCCAATATAAATGCTGGAAATAAATCGTAAAATAAAATAATTTCTCTTTTCTTCAATTTCATGAATGGTATTTAATCCGGTCATCATGGATAATATTCCTTTGGATGCAGACCATAACAATGTTAAAATTGTAAAAGACATATAAGTGGTGGTCAGTTTCCCGTTTAAGGAACGAATGATTGGAATTAATGCAGTGCTGTACTGCTTTGGAAGATAAGTTCTTACGAGTTCAATCATATCCTGCGGTGTGATTGGAAAAAAACGAGTTAAGCTTAAAAGAACAATCACAAAAGGAAAAAACGATAAAATCGTAAAGAAAGCTGCCTGAGCAGAAAAAGCGGTAATATGATCTTTCTGCGCTTTCTCAATGATAGATCCGATCATGGAAATTAATTTTAACATAATTTGATACCTCATTTATGAGAGTTTGTTTTATAGTCTGTTTATCGTACCATAATCAGAAAAAATATACAAGTTTGCGATTGGCAGAAAGAATGTTATAATGAAAAAAGCTTAAGAAAGGACTGGATTTATGAATTATCTGATTGGGATTTTGATACCATTTGCCGGTACTGCATTAGGTGCGGCAGGGGTATTTTTCTTAAAAAATGAAATGAAACCAATTGTACAGAAACTGCTCCTTGGATTTGCTTCTGGAGTCATGGTGGCGGCTTCTGTTTGGTCACTTTTGATGCCGTCTATGAATATGGCATCATCTATGGGGAAATTTGCATTTGTTCCGGCAGCAGCAGGATTTCTTTTGGGTATTTTATTTTTACTATTGATGGATGAGTTGGTTCCACATCTCCATTTGGATCAGAAAGAACCAGAAGGACCGAAAAAATCTCTAGCGAAATCTACAATGCTGATTCTTGCAGTGACACTTCATAATCTTCCGGAGGGAATGGCAGTGGGTGTTGTATTTGCAGGGGCCATGAGTGAAAACAGCGGAATCACTATAGCAGGAGCTGCGGCTTTATCTGTGGGAATTGCAATTCAGAATTTTCCAGAAGGAGCGATTATCTCTATGCCTCTTCTTAGTACGGGGATTGGAAAGGGTAAGGCATTCTTGTATGGTGTCTTGTCTGGTATTGTTGAACCGCTGGGGGCAGTTCTTACCATTATATTTGCATCTCATATTGTTCCGGTACTGCCGTATTTGTTGTCTTTTGCAGCGGGAGCGATGATATATGTTGTAGTGGAAGAATTAATACCGGAATCTGCTCAAGGCAGTCATTCAAACTTGGGAACGATTGGCTTTGCGGCAGGATTTGTATTGATGATGGTTTTAGATACAGCTTTGGGATGAGCATGGGAAGAATTTGTGCAAACTGTGCAAACATTTGATGTATACAAAAATATAAAAAAAGTATAAACAAAATATAAAAAAACAGTTGACAGGAAGTATACAAATTGATAAAATGAAGAAGAAGTTAAGAGAGGGTACAAGAGGGATTGTTACTGGTCAGGCAGGCTAAACCGTTTTATTAGATTTCACAAAGGCATGGTTTCTAAGTTGGTTTGGCTTATTTTTTTGCTTTATGGGGAAATGAAGAAGCTGGCAATGGTCTCTGTTGAAATCATAATAATAGAGGTGAAAGCGTGCAAATTACAAAGATTGTAAATAATAATATTGTAATTTCAAGGGACAACAGCCACCGTGAAGTCGTTTTAATGGGGAAAGGTTTGGGGTTTCATAAGCATAAAGGCGATGAGATCGATCCAAAAGGGATTGAGAAGACTTATGTCATGAAAGATCACGAGATGACCTACCGTTTTCAGCAAATGGCTGCAGATATTCCCATTGATCGGTTAAAAGTATGCAATGAGATTATTCAATATGCAAAAGATACTTTGCAGAAGAATATTAATGATAATATTTACATTTCACTAACTGACCATATTAATTTTGCTATTGAGCGAGTTGAGATGGGAGTACCTTTTCAGAATCCTTTTTTGTGGGAAATCAAGAAATTTTATTATCAGGAATATCTGATTGGCAAAGTTGCTATTGGAATGATTGAGAGAAAATTAAAAGTTACTTTGCCTCAAGATGAAGCAGCATTTATTGCGCTTCATATCGTGAATGCAGAATTGGATTTGGATATGACAAGAATGGTATCCATGACAAAACTGGTAAACGAGATTCTAGAGATTGTGAATGATTGTTTTCCGGGGCAGATTGATAAAGAATCTGTTTTTTATGAGAGATTTATTACACATTTGAAATTTTTTGCACAGAGGATTTTTGCCGGGAAAGAAGTAGAAAGTGATGATGCAGAATTTCAGGAGATTATCCGTAATAAGTATCAAGAATGTATTGAATGTGTAAATAAAATTAAAGATTATATTAAGAAGACATGTAATCATGATGTGACAGATGAAGAGATGATGTACTTAACAGTACATATTAAGAGAGTTACGATGAGATAAAAGTTTATACCGGATGAAATTAGGATTGTTACTGGTAGTGCAGGCTAAACCTGATTCAAACCATAGGTTCTTTCTGGAATCTGAGTTTTTTGCGGGATATTTGCAGGAAATTTGGAGACAAAGAAATAGTCCATGGTTTGAATCAGGTTTTTTGCTTATTATAAGAAATTTGGATTTCTTATAAAGTATATAAAAATTTATTAATATAGAAAGGGAGGAATGTTAAAATGGTAGGAATTGTTCTTGCTACCCATGGTGATTTCGCGACTGGCATTTTCCAGTCAGGATCCATGCTTTTCGGGGATCAGCCGGATGTCGCAGCTGTAACATTACAGCCTAGTGAAGGACCAGCAGATCTTCGTAAGAAAATGGAAGATGCAATAGCATCTTTTGAAAATCAGGATGAAGTTCTGATTATGGTTGATCTTTGGGGAGGAACTCCATTCAACCAGTCTAATGCATTGATTGATGGACATGAAGACAAATGGGCAATTGTTGCTGGTTTGAATCTGCCAATGTTGGTTGATGCATATGCTTCTCGCATGACCATGGATTCAGCTCATGAAATTGCAGCTCAAATTGCTGGAAGTGGAAGAGATGGAGTAAAAATTTATCCAACATCTTTGGAACCTGAAACAACGGCTGCACCAGCAGCTTCTGCAGCAGTACCTCAGGGTGCGATTCCGGAAGGAACGGTATTAGGAGATGGACATATTAAATATGTTCTGGCTCGTATTGATTCTCGTCTGCTTCATGGACAGGTTGCAACAAACTGGACCAAGACAACCGGACCAGACCGTATCATTGCTGTATCTGATGCAGTTGCAAAAGATGACCTTCGTAAGAAACTGATTATTGAGGCAGCACCTCCGGGAGTAAAAGCACACGTTGTACCGATTGACAAAATGATTGCGGTTGCAAAGGACCCTCGTTTTGGAGATACAAAAGCAATGCTGCTTTTTGAGACTCCTCAGGATGCACTTCGTGCAATTGAAGGCGGAGTAGATATCAAAGAACTGAATGTAGGTTCTATGGCTCACTCCAATGGAAAAGTAGCTGTTAATAAAGTATTATCTTTGGATATGGAAGATGTAAAAACTTTTGAGAAGTTAAAAGAACTTGGTGTTTCTTTTGATGTTCGTAAAGTTCCAGCAGATTCTAAAGAAAATATGAATAGTCTTTTGGAAAAAGCAAAGGCTGAGTTAAAGTAAAAGAGGAGGAATTATAATGAATATTATTCAGATGATTTTAATCGTTGTAGTTGCCTTTCTAGCAGGTATGGAAGGAGTTTTAGATGAATTTGAATTCCATCAACCGCTGGTGGCATGTACATTAATCGGAATCGTATCTGGACAGTTAGTACCATGTATTATTTTAGGTGGTACTCTTCAGATGATCGCTTTAGGATGGGCAAACATTGGTGCTGCTGTTGCACCAGATGCAGCATTAGCATCTGTAGCATCTGCTATTATCCTTGTTCTTGGCGGACAGGGAACAAAAGGTGTAGATACAGCGATTGCAGTAGCAATTCCATTGGCAGTAGCTGGTCTGTTCTTAACAATGGTAGTTCGTACACTTTCTGTAGTTTGTGTTCATCAGATGGATGCAGCAGCTGAAAAAGGAAGCTTTAAAGGAATTGAAGTTTGGCATATCATCGCTGTATGTATGCAGGGTCTTCGTATCGCTATTCCGGCAGCAGCATTGTTAGTTATACCGGCAGCAACTGTTCAGGGATTCTTAGAGTCTATGCCTGCATGGCTGACAGACGGTATGTCTATCGGTGGTGGAATGGTAGTAGCTGTAGGTTATGCAATGGTTATCAATATGATGGCAACAGCAGAAGTATGGCCATTCTTTGCAATTGGTTTCTGTTTAGCAGCATTATCAGATTTAACATTGATTGCATTAGGTGCTATCGCAGTTTCTTTGGCACTGATTTACTTAAAACTTGCTGAAAGCGGCGGATCTTCAAACGGCGGCGGAAGCAATACCGGTGATCCATTGGGCGATATTTTAAATGATTATTGATTAGAGGGAGGTAAGAGAAATGGCAGAAAAAATTTCATTAAGTAAAAAAGAACGATTATCCGTTGCATTGCGTTCTACCTTCCTTCAAGGATCATGGAACTATGAACGTATGCAGAATGGTGGATTTGCATTTGCAATGATTCCAGCCATCAAAAAATTATATAAATCAAAAGATGACCAGATTGCAGCATTAAAACGTCATTTGGAATTCTTTAACACACATCCATATGTGGCTTCTCCAGTTATTGGTGTAACCTTAGCTTTGGAAGAAGACCGTGCAAATGGAGCTGAAGTGGATGATGCAGCTATCCAGGGTGTAAAGGTTGGTATGATGGGACCTTTAGCTGGTGTAGGTGATCCGGTATTCTGGTTTACAGCTCGTCCAATTTTAGGGGCTCTTGGTGCATCTCTGGCAATGTCCGGAAACATTATGGGACCTATTTTGTTCTTTGTATTGTGGAATGTTATTCGTTGGGCATTTATGTGGTATACACAGGAATTTGGTTACAAAGTTGGTACAAAAATCACAGAAGACCTTTCTGGCGGACTGTTACAGAAAGTTACAAAAGGTGCATCTATCCTTGGTATGTTCATTCTGGGAAGTTTGGTTGAACGATGGGTTAGCATTAACTTTACCCCAGTAGTATCTACCGTTAAATTAAGTGAAGGTGCTTACATTGAATGGGATAAGCTTCCAGCAGGCGGAGCAGGTATCAAACAGGCATTTGAACAGTATGCCGGTGGATTGTCTTTAAGTCCTGAAAAAGTTACAACACTGCAGGATAACTTAAATTCATTAATTCCTGGATTCATGCCGCTGTTATTAACACTGTTATGTATGTGGCTATTGAAGAAAAATGTTTCTCCAATCATTATTATTCTTGCTTTATTCGTAGTAGGTATTGGCGGACATTTAATCGGATTATTATAAAAAGAGATAAGGAAGAAATCTCCTATATCAACCAAAAAGCTCGGAGTTATCCGGGCTTTTTGGCTTATTTGGAAAGTTCTTCGTACAATAATATCATATTATGATATAATAACAAGGACAGTTAAAAATAATATATATTATAATATGAGATAGAAATGGAGAGTTGCTATGGTTCAGTCATTGAATACAAAGGTTGATTTAGTTGTTAATGGAACTTCTTATCAAGGTTTGAATTCTTATGGAAAGATTATGGTTGGAGATAAGGGATTTGAATATTATAATAACCGTAATACAACAGATTATATTCAGATTCCATGGGAAGAAGTAGATTATGTGATTGCTTCGGTGATGTTTAAAGGGAAATATATTCCACGTTATGCAGTACAAACAAAAAGAAACGGAACGTATTCATTTTCATCCAAAGAGCCTAAAAAAGTGCTTCGGGCAGTAAATAAATATGTGCCGTCTGATCGTTTGGTTCGTTCCCTGACTCTTATGGATACGATAAAACGAGCTTTTAAAAGAAAAAATAAATGATATGATTGCAGGAGGAATGGTAAAATGGGACATGTTTTAAAAATGGAACCGGTATTTAAAGAAATGATTTGGGGCGGGCATAAACTGAAAGATGTTTATGGATATGATATTCCAAGTGACCATACAGGAGAATGCTGGGCAATTTCAGCACACAAAAATGGCGATTGTGTGATCGGAAATGGTGAATTTTCTGGAAAAACATTGTCATGGCTGTTTGAAAATCATCGAGAATTATTTGGAAATATTGAGGGCGGACAGTTCCCGTTATTGGTAAAAATCATTGATGCGAAAAAAGATTTATCTGTTCAAGTGCATCCGGATGATGTATATGCAGGAGCCAATGAAAACTCTTTGGGAAAAACAGAATGTTGGTATGTACTGCAGGCAGATGAAGGTACAAAGATGGTTATGGGACATCATGCAGAAACAAAAGAAGAATTTGTAAAAGCAATTGAAGAAGATGATTATGAGAATTTGTTAAACTCATTTAAAATTAAGGAAGGTGATTTCTTTTATATTCCTTCTGGAACGCTTCATGCAATTTGCAGCGGTTCTTTAATTTATGAAGCTCAGCAGTCTTCAGACATTACATACCGTGTATATGATTATCATCGAAAAGATGCAGATGGAAATGAGAGACAGCTTCATGTAAAACAGTCGATTGATGTTACCAATGTACCTGCAGATATTCAACAGAAGAAAGACTTTGAAAGCAAAGTATTGGAAAATGGAACAAAAACAAGATATGTGGAAAGTGAATTTTTCAAAGTTGATAAGTATCAGTTGAATGGAAAGAATACGATTTTAAATGATGCACCATTTCAGATGGTAAGTATCATTGATGGAGCAGGAAAAATGGATAATTTTGATGTGAAAAAAGGGGATCATTTTATTATCTGTTCAGATCAGAAAGAAACAGTTTTTGACGGAATCATGGATGTGATGATCACAGTACTTTAGATATCTTCCCATTTATGATTGGAGAGAAGAAAGATGAAAGACAAAATTTTTGGTGTTTTGCAAAGATTAGGGCGTTCTTTTATGCTTCCTATCGCCATATTACCTGCAGCAGGGCTTTTGCTTGGAATCGGGCAGTCTTTTACCAATGAAACAATGCTGAAAGCATATGGTCTGATGGGGATTATGGGACCTGATACATTTTTATACGGTATATTAAAGATTTGTGGAGATTGTGGAAATGCTATATTCGTAAATCTGCCATTAATTTTTGCCATTGGTGCGGCGGTTGGTATGGCAAGAGCAGAAAAAGGGGTAGCTGCGCTGGCTGGAGCTATTGGATTTTTTACTATGCATACAGCAATATCTGTTATGATTTCCTTACATGGGGGAACTATGACCATGTGTGCGGGTGCTGTGACCTCTGTAGTAGGAATTACGTCGTTTCAAATGGGAGTGTTTGGAGGGATTATTGTAGGCCTTGGCGTTGCCGGGCTGCATAATCGATTTTATAAAATTCAATTGCCGGATTTCTTGTCTTTTTTTGGCGGAACTAGATTTGTGCCGATTATTTCTTCGATTATTTATATTTTTGTTGGAATCTTGATGTTTTTTATCTGGCCTCCAATTCAGAATGCAATGTATAAAGCAGGCGGAGCAGTTCTTGCTTCGGGGTATTATGGAACGTTTGTATATGGAGTGATGGAACGTGCATTGATTCCATTTGGACTGCACCATGTATTCTATTTGCCATTTTGGCAGACATCTTTAGGTGGAACCATGGAAATTGCAGGGCATACAATCGAAGGAGCACAGAATATTTTCTTTGCTCAATTGGCAGATTCTTCTACAACGCATTTTGCAGTTTCTGCGACCAGATTTATGGCAGGGAAATTCCCATTGATGATTTTTGGACTTCCAGGTGCAGCATTAGCAATGTATCAATGTGCCAAACCCCAAAAACGGAAGATTGTCGGCGGGCTTCTGGTCTCAGCTGCATTAACATCTATGATGACTGGAATTACGGAGCCTTTGGAATTTACATTTTTATTTGCAGCACCGGAATTGTATGTAATTCATTGTTTGTTTGCAGGAGCTGCTTATATGTTGATGCATCTTTTTAAAGTTTGCGTAGGAATGACATTTTCCGGCGGATTAATTGATATGTTTTTATTTGGTGTGCTGCAGGGACAGGAAAAAACCAATTGGATGATGTTTGTTCCAATTGGAATTTTATATTTTCTTGTATATTATTTCTTGTTTGGCTTTTTGATAAAAAAGCTGGATTTGAAAACTCCCGGACGGGGAGAAGATAAAAAAGAAACAAAATTATATACGAGAGCTGATATTGAAGCAGCGAAAGAATCCAAATTAGATGATATGGAAATATCAGCCTTGATTGTAATAGGTTTGGGCGGAAAAGATAATATCAGGGACATTGACTGCTGCGTAACAAGACTTCGATGTACCGTTGTAGATTCCAGCAAAATAAATGAAGAAGCATTAAAACAAAGCGGTTCCAGAGGAGTCGTGCGAAAAGGTGATGGAGTACAGTTGATCTATGGTCCGCAGGTAACGGTGATTCAATCCAATCTGCAGGATTATCTTTTAAGCGATATTCCAGAAAGTAAACATACAGCTGTTTCAAAAGCAGTAAGAGAAAAATCAGCTGTTCCCGCAATGATAGAAAATGTTTATATGCCGATCAAAGGTGAAGTGCTTGAATTGCAGGATGTAGAAGATGAAGTGTTTTCCGGCGGACTGCTTGGAGAAGGCTTTGCATTGAAACCATCGGAAGGAAAATTATTTGCACCAGTGGATGGGATTGTTGCTGCTGTATTTAATACAAGACATGCAATCGCAGTTGTTTCAGAAAGTGGAGCAGAAATCTTGATTCATGTTGGATTGGATACAGTGAAGCTTGCCGGGCAATATTTTGATGTAAAAGTGGAACCGGGAATGAGGGTTAAAACCGGAGATTTATTATCTGAATTTGATATAGAAGGAATCAAAGAAGCAGGATATTCTACGACAACACCTGTTGTCATCAGCAACAGTATCGAGTATACTAGTATTACGATTGATAAAACAGGTATGCAGGGTGTCAAAACAAAAATATTAATATTAAAAAAATAGAGATTTGAGGTGAAAAGATGCGGATGTTTTCTTGCTAGAGAATAAAAGAAATATATAAGAAAGATGTATGTATGAATTTCGTATGTTTATTTCTTATGTTTTAGCAGGAAAAATCCATTGTAAAATCTTTGCCTTAATCTAAAATTGCGTGTGTGACAGGCATTTTATCTGTAAATCAAACACTGCAGGGATATGGATTTTCCTGTGGTGTTTTTCTTTTATTCAGAATGGAAAAATGAAACAGAAATGATGAATAAAAGGAGGAGATTATGTCTTTCATTAATGTATCAAATGTAACATTCGGATATGAAGAAAGTTTTGAAAATGTTTTTGAACATGTATCGTTTCAGATAGATACCAACTGGAGACTGGGTTTTATTGGAAGAAATGGAAGAGGAAAAACTCATCGAAAGTAAGTTTTCAATATTTTTCATATTTTGTAAGAAATTTACGAAAATTGGATTTTTCCAGGGATCAATTTTGTAAAAATATAGAAGATTTCAGCGCAGGTCAGAAGAAGAAGACATTGCTTGCTGCAAGTCTTTGTGAAAAAGCACATTTATATTTATGGGATGAACCGTTAAATTATATTGATATTTTTTCTAGAATGCAAATCGAACAATTGCTGAAAACGTTTCAGCCAACTATTATATTTGTAGAACACGACCAGAGTTTTTCGAGGGAGATTGCAACAAGAGTTATAAATATGGATGCCGTCTTGCAACAATAATCTCTCTATAGTAAAATAGGAAAGACTACGAAAGAAAAGGATGGGTTAACATTATTATGACAAAATATCAGATTCGAAATTCGTTATTATTGTTAATTACAGCGATTATATGGGGGAACGCTTTTGTGGCGCAAAGCATAGGAATGGATTATGTAGGACCATTCACTTTTAATTGTGCACGTTCTTTGATTGGAGGATTGGTACTGATACCGTGTATTTATTTTCTTTCTAGCAAAGAAGATAATCTGGTAATTGTGCAAACTCAAAAGCGTGATGATAAAAAAATGCTGATAATAGGAGGAATTTGTTGTGGAATTGCTTTGGCAGCAGGCAGCAGTTTCCAGCAATACGGGATTTTACATACATCCGTTGGAAAAGCGGGATTTATTACAGCGTTTTATATAATTATAGTTCCACTTCTGGGGCTGTTTTTAAAGAAAAAATGCGGACCGTTTGTATGGCTTGGAGTTGTAATTGCCCTCGCAGGACTTTATTTTTTATGTATTACAGAATCTTTTACCATTGGACAGGGAGATATTTATGTTTTTTATTCAGTTTGTAGATGGAGTTCAAATGTCCTGTATTCAGTTTTTGGTTTGCGGGATGATCTGCGGAATTTTTATGTTTGTATTTGAGAAACCGTCATTTTCACAGCTATTGCTTGCATGGAAACCAATTTTATATGCTGGGGTTTTATCCTGTGGAGTAGGCTATACATTGCAGATTGTAGGACAAAAAGGCATGAACCCAACAGTTGCTTCTTTGATTTTAAGTCTGGAATCCGTGACTTCTGTAATTGCAGGATTTTTGATTCTGCACCAGAAATTAAGCAGCAGAGAGATTTTAGGATGTGTGCTCATGTTTATTGCGATTATATTGGCACAAATTCCAGCAGGAAAAAAGAATTAGATTATTATAAAAAATAATAGAAGCGGAGCAGGGACTTTAAAATAAAGTTCCTGTTTTTTAAGAAACGATTGTAAAAAAATTACATATATATAATGGAGGTGTACTATTGGAGAAAGAAAACTATGTAAATCGTACCTATAAAGATGCCTTGTTTAAGAAAGTATTTTCAGATAAAAAAACATTATTAGAACTTTATAATTCTATTCGGAAAACACATTAGATATTTATGGAACTGCACGAG
Source organism: Lachnospiraceae bacterium (assembly GCA_021771695.1). GTDB lineage: Bacteria > Bacillota > Clostridia > Lachnospirales > Lachnospiraceae > Anaerostipes. The sequence continues at coordinate 13,048 of JAETON010000024.1, forward strand.
TAAATCTTCCAAAACCTGTTTATTTGGTGTTTTATAACGGCACGATGAATCAGCCGGATTATCAGGAGATTTATTTGAAGGATGCATTTCGAGATATCAAAATGCAGGATGATGTTTTCTTGGATTTTAAAGCAATTATGTTAAATATTAATTATGGACATAACAAAGAATTAATGGAAAAATGTCAGCCTTTGAAAGAGTATGCCATTTTTGTAGATATGATCCGCAAATTTTTAGACAGTGGTATGAGTATTCGGCAGGCAGCTTATAAAACGGTAGAAAAGTGTTTAGAAAAAGGAATTTTAAAAGATATTTTATCAAAGGAGAAAGGGGAGATTGAAGATATGATTACGATATGTTATGACGAAGAACTGCATCGAAAGCAAGAAGCAAAATATCATGAAGAAATTGGGGAAAAACGTGGAGAAGAGCGTGGAAGAAAGGCAGAGAAACAGGAAATTGCATTAAAACTATGGAGAAATGGAAATTCCATGGAAGAAATTACAACAATTACAAGCTTGACTTCAGAGGAGATAAGGCAGTTGACACGCTAAATATAGAAGAAATTTTCATGTTGACTTTTTTCCAGCTTGTGTATAAAATAAGGAATGTTAAAGGCATTGATGGTGCACAGTAAGAAGAGAAGTCTTCCGAATTTCACACCGTAGCTGTATCTTTGAACAAGATGGGATTCATCAGTAGGAGATAACGGAATCTGCCCGTTACGCAGAAACTAAGTGTCCATGACAGGACGATGAGAGTTAAGTCATGGGAATTAGGGTGGTACCGCGAGTAAATACAGACTCGTCCCTTTTAGGGACGGGTTTTTTTGTTCTTCGAACAAAAAAAGCACTCTGTGCAGGATGCACACATTGACATAAAGAAGATTGCAAAGCAATCTGTCAATGGCGCACGAAGCGGGCATGTTTGCCGCTTCAATCTTATGTTTTTCGAACAAAAAAACCGTCCGGGAAAGAATCTAATATATAGAAGGAGAGAGACAATGAAAGAAAGATTAGAGGCGATTAAGAAAACAGCCTTGGAAAAGATCGAACAGGCAGATGCGATGGATTCTTTGAATGATATTCGTGTATCTGTGCTTGGAAAAAAGGGAGAATTAACTCAGGTTTTAAAGGGAATGAAAAATGTTGCCAAAGAAGAACGTCCTGTCATTGGACAGATGGTAAATGAAACCAGAGCCATCATTGAGAATGCTTTGGAACAGGAAATGACAATTCTGAAGAAGAAACTTCGCGAAGAGAAGATGAAGAAGGAAGTAATTGATGTTACCCTTCCTGGAAAAACTCATGAAAAAGGACATCGCCATCCAAATCAGATTGCATTGGAAGATTTGGAAAGAGTGTTTATCGGTATGGGATACGAAGTTGTAGAAGGACCAGAGATTGAATACGATAAATATAATTTTGAATTGTTAAATATTCCAGAAAATCATCCGGCAAAAGATGAACAAGATACGTTTTATATTAATAAGGAAATTTTGTTGAGAACACAGACATCTCCGGTACAGGCACGTATTATGGAAACCGGACAGATGCCGATTCGCATGATTGCACCGGGAAGAGTATTCCGTTCTGATGAAGTAGATGCAACTCATTCTCCGTCTTTCCACCAGGTAGAAGGATTGGTTGTAGATAAGGGAATTACATTTGCAGACTTAAAAGGTACATTAGAGCAGTTTGCAAAAGAGTTCTTTGGACCAGAAACAAAGGTAAAATTCAGGCCGCATCATTTCCCATTTACAGAGCCGAGTGCAGAAGTAGATGTTACATGCTTCAAATGCGGCGGCAAGGGATGCCGTATGTGCGGCGGAAGCGGATGGATTGAGATTCTTGGCTGCGGAATGGTACATCCTCATGTATTGGAAATGTGTGGAATTGATCCGGAAGTCTATTCAGGATTTGCATTTGGAATCGGATTAGAGCGTGTAGCATTATTAAAATACGAAATTGACGATATGCGTTTGTTATATGAAAATGATAAAAGATTTTTATCACAGTTCTAAGAAAGAAAAGGAGATGAAAAGAAATGGATACACCTATTTCATGGATTAAGGCATATGTGCCGGATTTAGATTGTTCTGTACAGGAATATGCAGATAAAATGACACTATCTGGTTCCAATATGGAAAGTGTGACAGTATTAGATAAAAACTTAGAGAAAATTGTAGTTGGTAAAATTTTAAAGATTGAGAAGCATCCGGATGCGGATAAATTAATTATATGTCAGGTAGATATCGGAACGGAGACAATTCAGATTGTTACCGGGGCACCAAATGTATCTGAGGGAGATATGGTTCCTGTTGTATTAGACGGTGGACGTGTTGCCGGAGGTCATGATGGCGGCAAGAATCCGGAAAACGGAATTAAAATCAAAAAAGGGAAACTGCGCGGTGTTGTATCTAATGGTATGATGTGTTCCATTGAAGAACTTGGAAGTACCAGAGATATGTATCCGGAAGCACCGGAATATGGAATTTATATTTTTCAGAAAGATGTCAAACCTGGAGATGATGCAGTGGAAGTTTTAGGACTTCATGATGCAGTGGTAGAATTTGAAATTACATCCAACCGTGTGGATTGTTTCAGTATGGTAGGTATGGCAAGAGAAGCAGCAGCAACATTCCGAAAAGACTTCTATCCGCCGGTGGTAACAAAAACAGGAAATGATGAAGATGTCAATGATTACATTAAAGTAACCGTAGAAGATGAAGATTTATGTCCAAGATATACAGCGAGAGTTGTAAAGAATATTAAATTAGCACCTTCTCCGGAATGGATGCAGAGAAGGCTGGCAGCGGTTGGAATTCGTCCAATCAATAATTTAGTTGATATTACAAACTATGTCATGGAAGAATATGGACAGCCAATGCACGCTTATGATTTGGATACCATTGCAAACAATGAAATTATTGTACGCCGTGCAAAAAAAGGCGATAAATTTGTTACTTTGGATGGAGAAGAACGTACCATGGATGATTCTGTGCTGATGATTTGTGATGGAGAAAAAGAAATTGGTATTGCAGGTATCATGGGCGGCGAAAACTCTATGGTAACAGATGACATTCAAACTTTATTATTTGAAGCAGCAACTTTTGATGGAACCAATATTCGTTTGTCTTCTAAAAAAGTTGGGTTAAGAACAGATGCTTCCGGTAAATTTGAAAAAGGATTGGATCCGGAAAATGCGATGGCTGCGATGGATCGTGCCTGCCAGCTGATTGAAGAACTTGGTGCAGGAGAAGTTGTCGGCGGTGCAGTAGATGTTTATCCGAATCCAAAAGAACAGGTTCGTCTTCCATTGGAAGTAGATAAAATGAATGCACTTCTTGGAACCAATGTATCAAAAGAAGAAATTTTAGAGTATTTTGATCGTCTGGATTTAGAATATGATGAAGAAACAAATGAAATGATTATTCCATCTTTCCGTCAGGATTTGGGATGTATGGCAGACCTTGCAGAAGAAGTTGCAAGATTTTTCGGATATGATAACATTCCTGTAACACTTCCAAGAGGAGAATCTACTGCAGGTAAAAAGCCATTTAAGATTCGTGTGGAAGATGTATGCCGTGATGTTGCAGAACAAAATGGTTTCTGCGGCGGAATGACATATTCATTTGAAAGTCCAAAGGTATTTGATAAACTATTGCTTTCAGAAGATGCCAAAGAACGTCAGGCAATTGAAATTTCCAATCCACTGGGAGAAGATTTCAGTATTATGAGAACAATTTCTTTAAATGGAATGCTGACATCTTTAGCAACAAACTTAGCGCATAGAAACACAAATGTAAGACTTTATGAGTTTGGAAATATTTATATACCAAAATCGCTTCCATTGACAGAACTTCCAGAGGAAAGAATGCAGATGACTCTTGGATTGTACGGAGATTGTGATTTCTTCACCCTGAAAGGTGTATTGGAAGATATGATGAGTGCTTTGGGGTTAGGTGGAAAATCTGAATATGCACCAACAACAGAGCATCCTTTCTTACATCCAGGACGTCAGGCAAATGTAACATTGGATGGGGAGAAGGCGGCATATATCGGACAGATTCATCCGGAAGTTATGGACAATTACAATATGAAGGGTGAAGTATATGTAGCAGTCATTGATATGCCTGTGCTTGTACCGAAAGCAACCTTTGACCGTAAATATGAAGGTGTTGCAAAATTCCCTGCCATGAAACGTGATTTAAGTATGGTAATGAAGAAAGAGATTTTTGTCGGACAGATTGAAAAAATCTTCAAAGAAAAAGGTGGAAAACTGATGGAATCTTTTGAGCTGTTTGATGTATACGAAGGAAATCAGATTGAAAAAGGATATAAATCTGTTGCATACTCTTTGACATTCCGTGCGAAAGACCGGACACTGGAAGAGGCAGAAGTAAATAAGATTGTAGAAAAGATTTTGGATGAATTAAAGAATCTTGGAATTGAATTAAGAGCATAAAAGAAAAAAACAGACTCAAGAGAATTTTTCTGATGTCAGCAAAGCAAGTGAAATATGGTGGCTCAGGCAGGCTGCTCCAATGGCAAAATGTTTTCCCGCAAATATTCTAAGGATGAGTATGGCTTGGTCGGTGTCGAAGCGTAAATACTCGTATCAAAAGATGATGGCTATGCTAAAACCAGTTTCAAAAGCGGAAATCATTGAGCAAATGCGAGTGGCATATGAGTATTTCCCTATGGAAAACAAAGAAATAGAGGATTTTATCCACACGGTTATTTGGCAAAAGAGGAAATGACTATGCTGCATTATGATGAATATGGAAATAAGGATAACCCAACGATCCTACTGTTGCACGGCGCAGATGCGCTTGATACAGTTTGCACAAGTAGAAAATCGGCGTAATCGGGCATTCCCTCGGTGTTCAGCTTGCGATTTTGCTTGTTTGCGAGCGTCCAAATCAGTTTAGCTTTGCGAAAGGTTCCCACATATTTATCTGTCAAAGTACCAATGCTGGCAATATGCGGTAGCGGCGAAGTGAAAGATATGAAACTATCCCTTGATATGCTTGGTAAAAATACTTGTTGTAAAACAATGATACTTCCAAGGGCAGGACACGATTTTCCTATGAGAAAGAGCAAATTGCTTAATGTGGCACTACATATTTCGAAACGGATAAACTGATACGCATGAGCGAGTTGTTTTAATAAAAGATTTGAAATTTAAAAAATAGAAAAAAAGTTTTAAGATTTGGGGAATGAGGAAATACTTTTTATAGTATTTCTTCTTTTTTTATTGATAACATGACAAAAGAGTTGCAAATATTACAAAAATATGACATAATATTACAATAATAAGTCAAATGCGGGTGGGAGAGTACAGAAAATAAGTTGTTTGGAGGAGAAGTATGATAGATATTAAAGAGTTGATTGAAAAAGAAAGGAAACGAAAAACAAAAAAGAATTGGTTTTTCATTGTAATTCTTGCAGCAGTGGTCCTGGCGGCATTTTTTGCGAAAAATGCATATCATAATTACAAAGAAGAACAGTTTTTTAAAAGTGTAAAACAAAAAGAAATTAAAGTGATACCTAAAACTGTAAAGCATAAAGTTTCCGATATTTTTACAGAAGATTATCAAAAAGAAACAGAGGATCAGTTAAAAAAATGGAAAAAGGAGAAGAACTATAGTGTTTCGAAACCTTTGATTGTTCAAAATGCTTATGGCACGTATACGACCTCTTTATATTATTATGCAAAGACAGATCGAGCTTCTTATGCAGTATGTATGGTAGAGGCACAAGGAGCCAGTGTATATAAACATCAGTTAAAGACTTTATCTGGGAAAAAATATGTCACAACGCATGAATATGAAATTATTGGGTTGGTGTCTGGTGCGAAAAACAAAGTTACCATGGAATTTTATAATGAAGATAAACGTGCAGTAGGAAAGACTCACTTTTATGTGGATATGCCGAAAGATGAAGAAATACCCGAGATTTTGAAAAAGAATATAGGTGACAGTAAAAAAGAAATGACGGATGGATTATTTGCATTGTTTGGACACGATAAAGCAAATGTATCGAATATATATTTATATGATAATGAGGGAGTCAACCGTGGACGAATGCCTCTAAATAAATATCGTACAGACCGTTTTTTGTTTATTGAAGATGAAATGGTATATTCTTATGATTTCAATAAAATTGCATTTATGAATCGATTGGGGAAAATAACCCGGACAATTGATATTGGAAATTATGAATTTCATCATGATTTTATGTATGATAAAAAGCATGGGAAAATTCTGTGTTTGGTGAATGATAAAACGAAGGATACCATCGAAGATGTTATTGTATCTGTTGACATAAAATCAGGAAAAACGTCTCTGCTGTTTGATTGTGAAGAATTGCTGCCGCTGATGCGGAGTATGGCAGTACAAAGGAAAGGCGGTTTAAATACTTATGGAGGAACAGAACTGGATTGGATTCATTTAAATTCTTTTGATTTGGTGGATGATAACAGTTTGATTTTAAGCAGCCGTGAACACAGCTCTTTGATCAAAATTAAAAACATCTATAAACAACCGGAACTGGATTATATCATTCATAGAGGAACGATTTATAATGGAACAGAATTGGCAAAATATCAGTTAAAAAGAGAAGGTGAGTTGATTTCCAATGCCGGACAGCATACCATTACAGTAGAAAAGGATGATTCTTTACCGGATGGACAATATTATTTATATATGTTTAATAATTATTATGGCAGAGCAACGTCAATTCCAAGTTTTGACTGGGGAATGTATGCAAATGTTGGTTCATTTAGCAAAGGGAGATCCTATTATTCTAAATTTTTAGTTGATGAAAAAACAAGAACCTATAAATTGGCGCAGCAGTTTGCACTTCCATATTCTGCAATTGTCAGCAGCGTACAGCATTTGGATGGAAATATTCCTTTTAGCAGTGGTATGAGTAAAACATTTGGTGAATATGACAAAGATGGAAAGCTGATTAAATCTTTTGAATATGAAGCAAATAAATATTCTTATAGAGTTATGAAATATAATTTTGACGGGATGTTTTTTGATTTGTAAATAAATTGTGAAACCTTTATGGAGTGATTGTGAAAACCCCTGTTTTCTGTACTTTTTATGTTATACTTTCTGTGAAATTTAACAAACTTTAACAGATAATGGAGGGAAAAATGAATCAAAAAGCAGTGTTAGATAAGGTAAAAGCAGGCAGGAGGGGCCGGGAAAAGTATTATCTTACTATGTTAGTGATTACACTTGTGTTTTGCAGCTATTTTGCATATAAAGCATATGCTCAAGATAAGGCATATAAAAATGTAAAGTTAAAGAAAATAGAGGTACAAACGCAGGAAATCTCTCATAAAGAAACCAATATATTTACGGATGCTTATCAAAAAGAAGCAGATAAACAGCTGTCTTCGCTGAAAAAGAAGAAAGATTATACGATATTTGAACCATTGGTTGTCAATAATCCTTATGGAACGAATAGTACATCTTTGTATTATTATGCAAATACGGATAAATATTCTTATGTAAAATGTACGGTTGAAGCGGATGGGGCTGAAACCATGACCCAGACATTGAAAAACGATGGAGCTGATAATTTAACTCTTCAGCATGAATATCAAATTATAGGACTTGCAGCGGGTAAAAGAAATAAGATTACAATGAAGTTTTATGATCGTAATAATCGTGCAGCTGCAAAAGTATATTTTTATGTAACTACAGAATTGGATTCTGAGATTCCAGAGATTACAAATATCAGTAAAGGAAACAGCAAAATCAAAATGAGTAATGGGCTGTTTGCTATTTTGGGACATGATAAAACAGAAGCAGTGAATATTTATTTTTATGATAATTGCGGAGTAAATCGTGGAAAAATGCCTTTAAATTCTTACCGCAGTGATCGATTATTGACGGTAAATGGAAGATTGATTTATTCCTATGAAGTAAATAAAATTGCAATGATGAATCGGCTTGGAAAGGTTGTAAAAACCATTGATTTAGGATTTTATGAGCTGCATCATGATTTTTGTTATGATAAGAATTCCGGAAGATTGCTTTGCTTAGTGAATGATACTACAAAAGATACCATTGAAGACGTTTTGATTTCTGTAGACTTAAAGACCAATCAAATAAAAAAGTTAGTAGATTTTGAAGATTTATTAAAAGAAATGCGGGAAAATGCTGTTCAAAGAGAAGATGGGAAGAATACTTATGGCGGCACGGAGCTGGATTGGCTGCATTTAAATTCTTTGGATATTCTTGATAATGGAGAAATTGTTGTCAGCAGCCGGGAGCAAAGTGCATTAATTAAAATTTCAAATATTTATGAAAATCCGAAGCTGGATTATATTATTCACAGTGGAACCGTATATGATGAAACTTCTTATGAACAATATCTTTTAAAACAGATTGGGAATTTTACAGGACAGGCAGGCCAGCATACCATTTCTGTGGAAAAAGATGATTCCTTGCCGGAGGGACAATATTATTTGTATATGTTTAATAATAATTTTGGAAATGCAGCTACCATACCGGAATTTGATTGGAGCAAATATCCGGGAGTTGGAAGTTACAGTAAAGGAGATACATCTTACTATTACAAATATTTAGTAGATGAAAAGAAGGGAACCTATCAACTGGTTCAAAAATTTAAATTACCATATTCCAGCATTGTCAGCAGTGTGCAGCATCTGGATGGAAATATTCCCTTTAGCAGTGGTATGAGTAAATGTTTTGGAGAGTATGATGCAAAGGGCAATATGATAAAAACTTTTACTTATGATGCAGATAAATATTCTTATCGAGTTTTAAAATATAATTTCCAAGGGTTTTATTATACAAAATAAGAGAAAAGGCAGTTCTGTATTTATTGCGGAGCTGTCTTTTTCGTGTTATACTGAAAACCGCGTTTCATGATGAAGAAGAAAAAAGAATAGAAGGAAGTTACAATGAAAGTATCAGAGTTTACATTTGATTTGCCGGAAGAATTGATCGCTCAAGATCCTTTGAAAGACCGGTCCAGTTCCAGACTATTAACGCTGGATAAACATACGGGAGAAATTGGACATGACATTTTTAAAAATATTACCAGCTATTTAAAAAAGGGAGACTGTTTGGTGTTGAACAATACCAGAGTAATTCCGGCAAGGCTGATTGGAGCGAAAGAAAATACTGGAGGAAAAGTTGAAGTTCTTCTTTTGAAAAGAAAACAGGATAACATGTGGGAAACTCTTGTAAAACCGGGGAAGAAGGCAAGACCAGGGGCCAGAATATCTTTTGGTGATGGACTTCTTGTTGGCGAAGTCATAGAAGTTTTGGAAGAAGGAAACCGTCTCATTCGATTTGAATATGAAGGAATTTTTGAAGAAGTTTTAGATCAGCTGGGGCAGATGCCGCTTCCACCATATATTACACACCAATTGCAGGATAAAGAACGTTATCAGACTGTATATGCAAAACATAACGGTTCTGCTGCAGCACCAACTGCGGGACTGCATTTTACAAAGGAATTATTACGGCAGATTCAAGATATGGGTGTAAAAATTGCTTATGTGACACTGCATGTAGGACTTGGAACTTTTCGCCCTGTAAAGGTAGAGAATGTGTTGGATCATCACATGCATACGGAGTTTTATCAAATAGAGGAAAAAGATGCAAAAATCATTAATGATACGAAAGCAGCAGGCGGACGAATTATATCCGTTGGAACTACCAGTACCCGTACTTTGGAATCGGTAGCAGATGATACAGGAATGGTAAAATCAGGAAGCGGATGGACCGATATTTTCATTTATCCGGGATATGAATTTAAAGTGATTGACGGATTGATTACGAATTTCCATCTGCCGGAATCTACCTTATTGATGCTGGTATCTGCTTTAGCAGGAAGAGAACACATTCTTCATGCGTATCATATGGCAGTGGAAGAAAGGTATCGTTTTTTCTCCTTTGGAGATGCAATGTTTATTTATTAGATAATCTGTTATTATAGAAATTAAAAAGAGAAAACTTTCTTTAGTTTATAGATACATGGAAAGTTTTCTTTTTTTGTGCAGTCAAAAATGAAAATATAATATAGAGTTTCTTTCTAGGTTATGCTAAAATACCAACGTAAGATATAAAAGATAAAAAGGAATTTTTGATTTATGAAAGTAGTAGTTATTGGCGGCGGTGCCGCTGGTATGATGGCAGCGTTGCAGGCATCCAGGGAAGGACATCAGGTAATACTTCTTGAGAAAAACGAAAAATTGGGGAAGAAGATTTATATTACTGGAAAAGGAAGATGTAATGTAACCAATGCATGTGAAATCGAGGAATTATTTGAACATGTAGTAACAAATAGAGAATTTTTATACAGTGGATTTTATACATTTTCCAATGACGCAGTGATGGAATTGTTTGAAGAGCTTGGTTGTCCGTTAAAAATTGAACGCGGTAACAGAGTATTTCCGGTATCGGATCATTCTTCGGATGTTATTTCTGTTTTAGAAAGAGCATTAAAAAGGCAGAATGTAACGATATGTTTAAAAACAACTGTAAAGAAAATATTAGTACAAGACGGACAGGCAGTTGGAGTCCGGCTTGCCTCAGAAGATACCGTGAAAGGAGACAAAATTATCGTTGCCACAGGGGGAATGTCATATCCTTCCACTGGTTCTACAGGAGATGGATATGAATTTGCCAGAAAGACAGGGCATCATGTGACACAGATTGTTCCTGCACTGGTTCCTTTTCAAATCAGGGAAGATTTCTGCAGGGAGTTGATGGGATTATCATTGCGGAATATAAAAGCAGTGATGACATCGAACGGCAGGAAGGTATATGAAGATTTTGGTGAAATGCTGTTTACTCATTTTGGTGTCAGTGGTCCGGTGATTTTAAGTGCCAGCAGTTATGCAGCCAGATATCAGGGAACGGAATTAAAACTTCATATGGATTTAAAACCTGCACTTACGAAAGAACAGCTGGATCAAAGGATTTTAAGAGATTTTAAAGAAGTAAAGAATAAAGCATTTAAAAATTCGCTGAGTCATCTTTTGCCGAAAAAGATGATACCTGTTATGATTGAATTATCAGGAATTCCAGAACATAAAAAGGTAAATGAGATTACCAGAAAAGAGCGGGAGAAACTTCTCTCGTTATTTAAGGATTTTACATTGACAATAGCAGGTGTTCGGGGATTTAAAGAGGCTATTATTACACAGGGCGGGATTGATGTAAAAGAAATCAATCCAGGAACGATGGAATCAAAAAAAATAAAAGGATTATATTTTGCAGGAGAAATTCTGGATTTGGATGCAGTGACCGGAGGATTTAACCTCCAGATTGCATGGTCAACGGGTTATCTTGCAGGATCAAATTAGGAGGATAAAATTATGTATAGTATTGCAATCGATGGACCGGCAGGAGCAGGGAAAAGCACTATTGCTAAGACAATTGCCAAGAAACTTGAGTTTGTCTATGTGGATACAGGAGCAATGTATCGTGCAATGGCATTATATTTTTTGAGAAATGATATTGACGCTTCGGATGAAGATGCAATTAATGAAGCATGTAAAGATATTCAAGTAAGTATCACATATGAAGATGGTATGCAGCAGGTACTGTTAAATGGAGAAAATGTTACAGGATTTATTCGCACAGAAGAAGTTGGAAATATGGCATCAAAAACTTCTGCATATAAAACAGTTCGTGCAACTTTACTGGATCTGCAGAGAGATTTGGCAAAGACAGCAAATATTTTAATGGATGGAAGAGATATTGGAACCAATGTCCTGCCAAATGCAGATTTGAAAATTTACTTGACAGCGTCTTCCAAAGTCCGTGCAAAACGCCGTTACGATGAGTTGATTGAAAAAGGAGAAAATGCTGATTTGGAGCAGATTGAGGAAGATATTATCATTCGTGATAAGCAGGATATGGAACGCGAAATTGCACCTTTAAAGAAAGCTGATGATGCAATTTTGGTAGATTCTTCTGACATGTCCATTGAACAGGTGGTAACAGTGATTGTAGCTGCTTTTGAAGAAATAAGATAATGGAGGAAGCATGGAAGTAATATTGGCAAAAACAGCAGGGTTTTGCTTTGGAGTAAAACGTGCAGTGGATACGGTGTATCAAGAGGCCGGAAAAGAGCATGTATATACGTATGGACCAATTATACACAATGAACATGTGGTTTCTGATTTAGAGAAAAAAGGAGTGAAAGTTCTTCATTCCAGAGAAGAATTGGAGAATTTGAAAGAGGGAACTGTGATTATCCGGTCACATGGAGTCCCGAAAGAGATATATGACCTGATTGAGAAAAAAGGATTGGTTTTAGTTGATGCCACCTGTCCGTTTGTGAGGAAAATTCATAAAATTGTTCAAGCAGCCAGCGAAAAAGGAAAGCAGATTGTGATTGTTGGAAGTGCAGAACATCCGGAAGTAGAAGGGATCCGAGGATGGTGCAGCACAGAAGTACATGTAATTACAGAATCAAAACAATTAGATGATATTGATTTTACAAAGCCGACCTGCTTGGTTTCACAAACGACATTTAATTACAAGAAATTTAAAGATATAGTTGAAATTATCGCCAAAAAGGGGTATGATATAGAAGTATGTAATACAATATGTAATGCCACAGAAGAGCGTCAACTGGAAGCAAAGTCTATCGCTAAGGATGTAGATGTGATGGTTGTGATTGGAGATAAGAAAAGCTCTAACAGCCAGAAGTTATTTGAGATTAGCAATAAGGAGTGTAAAAACACTTTTTTTGTACAGACACTTAGAGACCTGGATTTGAAACTTTTTGAATCGACTGGTAAGGTAGGTATTACAGCGGGGGCCTCAACCCCACAGAAAATTATCAAGGAGGTTCATGCTAGCATGACAGAAAAGAGTTTTGAACAATTATTAGAGGAAAGTTTAGTTACGATTCATAATGGAGAGGTAGTAGAAGGTACAGTCATTGATGTAAAACCTGATGAGATTATCTTGAATATCGGATATAAAGCAGACGGTATTTTGACAAGAAATGAATACTCTAATGATTCTGCCAACGTGGATTTGACAACCGTAGCCAAAGTTGGTGATACAATGGAGACAAAGGTTCTCAAAGTGAATGATGGAGAAGGACAGGTTCTTCTTACTTATAAGAGGCTGGCAGCAGAGAAAGGCAATAAGCGTCTGGAAGAAGCTTATGAAAACAAAGAAGTGTTAAAAGCACCTGTAGCACAGGTATTAGACGGTGGATTAAGTGTTCTGATTGAAGAAGCACGCGTATTTATTCCTGCAAGTCTTGTATCTGATTCTTATGAAAGAGATCTGAAGAAATATGACGGTCAGGAAATTGAATTTGTAATCAGCGAATTCAATCCTCGTAAGAGAAGAGTTATTGGTGACCGTAAACAGTTATTAGTAGCTGCAAAGAAAGAAAAACAGAAAGAATTATTTGAAAAGATTGAAATCGGCATGAAGATTGATGGAGTTGTGAAGAATGTAACAGATTTTGGTGCATTCATCGATTTAGGCGGAGCTGATGGATTACTTCATATTTCTGAGATGTCTTGGGGACGTGTTGAGAATCCAAAGAAAGTTTTTAATATTGGAGATAAAGTAACCGTATTGATTAAAGATATTCAGGGAGAAAAGATTGCATTAAGCTTGAAATTCCCAGAAGAAAATCCATGGTTAAAAGCAGAAGAAAAATACAAAGTTGGCAATGATGTAACAGGTAAAGTTGCGCGTATGACAGACTTTGGTGCATTTATTGAGTTGGAATCCGGTATAGATGCATTACTTCATGTATCTCAGATTGCAAGAGAACATATTGAAAAACCTTCTGATGTATTAAATGTTGGACAGGAAATTACAGCAAAAGTTGTTGACTTTAAGAAAGATGAAAAGAAGATCAGCTTGAGCATGAAAGCATTACTTCCAGCAGAAGATAAGACAGAAGAATAAGATAGAATTTAAGGGAATCTCGGCGACGAGATTCCTTTTTTTATGCTTTCTATTGTAAAATGACAGATTTTGAGATATAATTGACTTTAAAAATATCATTTTTGATATTTTTTGGAATGATTTTGAAAAGAAAAACTAGAAAAAGGAGCTAGAACCATGGAAATAAAGAAGTTCAAAAAAGTATTAGTTGCGAACCGTGGCGAAATTGCAATTCGAGTCTTTCGTGCTTTAAGTGAGCTTGGAATTACAACTGTTGGTGTGTTTTCCAAAGAAGACCGTTATGCATTGTTCCGTTCCAAGGCAGATGAATCATATCAGTTAAATCCAGACAAAGGACCGATTGATGCGTATTTGGATATTAATACGATCATTCGTATCGCAAAAGAGAAGAATGTAGATGCGATTCATCCGGGATATGGATTTTTATCAGAAAATCCGGAATTTGTAGATGCCTGTGAAAGGAACGGGATTACTTTTATCGGACCTTCTTCTGATTTAATGAGAAAGATGGGAGATAAGATTTCATCAAAACAGATGGCGATTGAAGCAGATGTTCCGATTATTCCAGGTGTTGATCATGCTGTTCATGAACTGGATGAAGTTTTAGAAATTGCACAGCAGGTTGGATATCCGGTAATGCTGAAAGCATCCAATGGCGGCGGCGGACGAGGAATGCGTATTGTAAATTCTGCGGAAGAGATGCCGAAAGAATATGCAGAAGCAAGAGACGAATCCAAGAAAGCATTTGGTGATGATCAGATTTTCGTGGAGAAATATTTAAAGAGTCCAAAACATATTGAAGTCCAGATTATTGGAGATGCGTATGGTCATGTGGTTCATTTATATGATCGTGATTGTTCTGTGCAGAGAAGACATCAGAAGGTTGTTGAATATGCTCCGGCATTTAGTGTACCAGATGATGTCCGCCAGCAGATTTTTGACTGCTCTATCCGTTTGGCAAAACATGTAGGATATAAAAATGCGGGAACATTAGAGTTTTTGGTAGATGCAGATAACAATGCATATTTTATTGAAATGAATCCGCGTGTCCAGGTGGAACATACAATTACTGAGATGGTAACAGGAATTGATATTGTACAGACACAGATTTTAGTTGCAGAAGGATATCCTTTAGAATCTGTAGAAATCGGAATTCCATCTCAAGATGATGTGGTATGCAATGGTTATTCTGTACAAACACGTATTACTACAGAAGATCCGTTGAACAATTTCCTGCCGGATACAGGAAAGATTACAGTGTATCGTTCAGGAGCAGGTAACGGTATTCGTTTGGATGGTGGAAATGCTTATGCAGGAGCAGAGATTACTCCTTATTATGACAGCCTTTTAGTAAAAGCAATTTCTCATGACCGCACTTTTGCACGTGCAGTAGATAAGTCCATTCGTGTATTAAAAGAGACTAGAATTCGTGGAGTAAAAACAAATATTCCATTTTTGATTAATGTATTAAATCATGAGATATTCCGCAGTGGAAATTGTTATACAACTTTTATTGAAGATACACCAGAATTATTCCTGCTTCCGGAAAGTCAGGACAGAGCGACTAAGATTTTGGAATTCTTAGGCGGAAAGATGGTGAACGTACAGCACGCAGAAGATAAACCATACTTTGAGGATATCTCTCTTCCGAAGTATGATAAAGAACGTCCGGTATATGGAGCTAGAGATGAATTCTTAAAATTAGGTGCTGAAGGATTTACACAAAAGATTTTAACACAGGACAAATTATATATTACAGATACAACGATGCGTGATGCACAGCAGTCTTTGATGGCAACACGTATGAGAACCAGAGATTTAGTAGGCGCTTCGGATGCGGCCAATGTATTTATGCAGGAAGCGTTTTCTGTAGAAGCATGGGGTGGAGCAACTTATGATACAGCATACCGTTTCTTAAAAGAGTCACCATGGAAGAGACTGGAACTTTTAAGAGAACATATGCCGAATACTTTGATTCAGATGCTGCTTCGTGCATCGAATGCAGTCGGATACAGCAACTATCCGGATAATGTTGTCAAGATGTTTATTGAAGAAGCATCCAAAAAAGGTGTCGATGTTTTCCGCATTTTTGATAGTTTAAACTGGGTAGAAAATATGAAGATGCCGATTGAAACAGCATTAAAGACAGGCAAAATCGTAGAGGGAGCCATCTGTTATACTGGTGATATTTTAGATCCAAATGAAACAAAATATACATTAGATTATTATGTAAAGAAGGCAAAAGAGTTAGAAAGTCTTGGTGTTCATATCTTTACTATTAAAGATATGGCAGGTTTGGTAAAACCTTATGCGGCGGAAAAATTGATTTCTGCATTGAAAGCAGAATTAAAGATTCCTGTAAATCTTCATACACATGATTCTACCGGAAATGGTGTCAGTACACTCTTAAAAGCGGCAGAAGCAGGTTTGGATATTGCAGACTGTGCGATTGGTTCTATGAGTTCCATGACAAGCAATCCATGTATGAATTCTTTAGTAGAAGCATTAAAAGGAACAAAACGTGATACAAAATTAAATCCAGATGAATTGACAGAGCTGAGTCAGTATTATGCGAGAATTCGTCCGGTTTACAAGCAATTTGAAAGCGGTATGGATGCACCAAATACTGAAATCTATAAATATGAAATACCAGGCGGACAGTATTCTAATCTGCTTGCCCAGGTAAAAGAAATGGGTGCTGCAGAAGACTTTGAAGAAATCAAAGGTCTTTATAAAGATGCAAACCATCTTCTTGGAAACATTGTAAAAGTTACACCATCTTCTAAAGTTGTTGGGGATTTTGCGATTTTCATGTTTAAAAATGGATTAACAAAGGATAATATTTTGACAGAAGGAAAGAATTTATCTTATCCAGATTCTGTTGTAGAATATTTTGAAGGTATGATTGGACAGCCGGAAGGCGGATTCCCGAAAGAACTTCAGGAAATCGTATTAAAGGGAAAGAAACCGATTACAGTACGTCCGGGAAGCCTGCTGCCGGATGAAGATTTCGACTATATTAAAAATGGTCTAAAAGAAAACTTCTATATGGATAGTATGGAAGATCCGGAAGTTCTTCATCAAAAAGCATTAAGTTACGCTTTGTATCCAAAAGTATATGAAGATTACTGCCGTCATTTTGAAGCATATAATGATGTTACTGGATTGGAAAGCCATGTATATTTTTACGGACTGCGAAAAGGGGAAGAGACAGTTCTTCGCTTGGATGAAGGAAAATATCTGATTATTAAATTTATTGATATGTCTGAACCGGATGAAGACGGTTATCGTCTCCTTGACTTTGAAGTAAATGGTTCTATCCGTGAAATTAAAATTTTAGATAAAAATCTGGAAGTAAAAGCAGACAGAAGAATAAAAGCAGATAAGTCCAATCCGGCACATCTTGGTTCTACAATTCCGGGAACGGTTGGAAAAGTTCTTGTAAAAGAGGGCGATGAGGTGACAGAGAATATGCCGCTGATGACAGTGGAAGCTATGAAGATGGAAACCACAGTTTTGTCTAAAGTTGCTGGAACGGTAGATAAGATTTATGTCAAAGAAGGAGAGCAGGTAAATCAAGAAGATCTGCTGATTTCTTTTGAAATTGCTGAATAGTATTCTTTATAAGAACGAATAATAGTAAGAAGGAAGTTTTATGAAAACTTCCTTCTTTTTTCGCTGCAAATAATTAGGAATCAGAAAGGCGGGTTAGCATATGAAAGAAGAACAGAGAAAAGAAGTGGAGGAAGTTGGAGCAATTGATTTTAATGGAATTCATATTATGACAATTATTGGAGAAATTGAAGGGCATCAAACAGCATCTCAAGGAGCCAAAACAACGAAATATGAGCATATGATTCCTTTGCTGGCAAAAGTAGAAAGTGATGATCGAATCAAGGGAGTTTTGATCTTGATCAATACCATTGGCGGAGATGTGGAATGTGGTCTTGCCTTGGCAGAATTAATTGCATCTTTGAGTAAACCGACGGTATCATTGGTACTTGGGGGCAGTCATTCTATAGGAGTTCCACTGGCGGTATCTGCAGACTATTCATTTATTGTAAAGAGTGCAACTATGATGATTCATCCGGTACGCACTGGCGGGACTTTTATAGGCGTACTTCAAAGTTACCGGAATATCGAAAAAATACAAGATCGAATTACAAGATTTATAAGTGAACACTCGAATATGGAGCAAAAAGAAGTGGAACGTTTGATGCTTGCAGTTGGAGAACAGGTCAAAGATGCAGGGACTGTATTAGAAGGAGAAGAAGCTGTGAGATACGGATTAATTAATCAAATGGGAGGTATGAAAGAAGCTTTTGCAAAGCTTTTGGAACTTTGCGAAAAAAATAACGGGGAAAAGTCGTGACATGTACCGAATAATGTGCAATTTTTTATGCAGAAAATACAAGAAAAGACTTTAATTTTCTCTTCTTATCGTGTAAAATAATAAAAGGATTGTTTTTTATTTAACAAACATGTAAGGAGGATATGATGAGAGGAATTGAAACCCCTGTTCGTGAAATACGCAAACGTGTATTTAAAGAAATTGCAAAATTTGCTTATGAAAAGAAAGATTTAAATTTAATTGAAGATTTGCCATATGAGATTGTCCCAGGTGAAATTGCAACTTACCGTGACAGTATTTACCGTGAAAGAGCTGTTGTAGGTGAGAGAATCCGGCTTGCAATGGGAATGTCATTAAGACCAGCGGATAAGCCGGCAAGAATTACAAAAGGAATTGATGAAAGCAACATTTCTGAAAAATATTATGAACCGCCGCTTTTACAGGTGATTCCATCTGCTTGTAATGCCTGTAAAGATAAGGCATTTTTAGTAGGCGGGGAATGTCAGGGGTGTATGGCTCATCCATGTATGGAAGTTTGTCCAAAGAATGCTATTAGTTTTGTAGATGGGTATTCTCATATTGATCAGGAAAAATGTATTAAATGCGGACAGTGTCAGAAAGTTTGTCCTTATGGTGCAATCCATGAAAGAAGAAGACCTTGCGAAGTTGCATGTGGAGTTGGTGCGATCGAAACCGATTATGCAGGACGTGCAATGATTAATCCGGATAAATGTGTTTCCTGCGGTATGTGTATGGTAAACTGCCCATTTGGTGCGATTGCCGACAAATCACAGATTTATCAGTTGATTAAGGCTATGAACGAAGGAAATGAAGTCATTGCTATTTTGGCACCTGCTTTTGTAGGACAGTTTGGACCGAAGGCAACACCAAATAAGATTAAAGCTGCATTGTTGGATATTGGATTTTTTGATGTATGGGAGGTTGCTGTTGGAGCAGATGCAGGAGCGTTGGAAGAAGCAGAGCATTATGCACACAGCGTTGCAACAGGAGAGATTCCATTCCTATTGACATCCTGCTGCCCATCATGGTCTATGCTTGGAAAGAAATATTTCCCAGAAGTGATTGACCAGATTTCCAATGCATTAACACCTATGGTGGCTACTGCAAGAGCTGCAAGACAGACCAATGAAAAAGCGAAGATTGTATTTGTGGGACCTTGTGTAGCGAAAAAGCTGGAAGCATCTAGAAAATCCGTAAGAAGTGAAGTTGACTTTGTAATTACTTTTGAAGAATTGGCAGGAATGTTTGAAGCCAAGGATATTGACTTTAATACTTATGATAAAGAAGTAGAGATGAATGATGCTTTTGGAGCAGGAAGAGGATATGCAGTTGCAAGCGGTGTGTCTACAGCGATTGAGGCTTGTATTAATGAATATTATCCAGGCACAGAAGTGAAGATTGATCATGTAGAAGGGCTTGCAGAATGTAAGAAGATGCTCTTACAGGCAAAAGCTGGCAGAAAGAACGGATATCTGATTGAAGGTATGGGATGTCCGGGAGGATGTGTTGCCGGAGCAGGAACGAATATTCCTGTGGTAAAAGCCGGTGTACAGGTGAAGAAATTCGTGAATGAGGCAGAAGCTTTTGTTCCACCGGAGACAGCAAAATATTAATAACCAAAAGAATTGAAAAATACAACAGGATGGTCTTTGAAAGGCTGTCCTGTTTTTTGTTATGACTTGCGTATTTTTCCAATTAATTGTACAATATATAGACGCAGATAATAAAGTGAGGTATAAGTTTCTATGGCGGTAAAAAGAACAAGAAAGAAAAAGACATCCGGAAAGAGCCGGAAAAAACAGAAAGATTTTGAACCTTTTTATAAAGAAATAGCTGTTTTACTTGTCTTTGCATTGTTTCTTTTTTTATTTTTAAGTAATTTTAGATTGTGCGGATATATAGGGAATAGTATTAGTGCTTTCTTATTTGGTGCATTTGGAGGAACGCATTATATCATACCAGCAGCAGGGCTGCTTTTGTCGATTCTTTTGATATCCAACGATTATAGCAGTCTTGCAATCAAGAAAACCTTTTTTGCAATTCTATTGTTATGCATGATTTCAACAGTTTTACAAATGATTTTAAATATAAGAATAACAAGTACATATGAAGCATTTCTTTACAGCAGTAAGTCTCATATTGGAGGAGGTGCCGTAGGGGCATGGATTTGTTCGATTCTTTATAAGGAGATGGGAATTGCAGGTACATCGGTAATTGTATGTTTTGTATCGGTGATTTCTGTGATTTTAATTACCGAAAGATCATTACTATCTTTTGTAAAAAAAGTCAGCGGTTCTATTTTGGGAAAGAATCGAATGGCAAAAAAGAAATTGTCAGAAAGGAAAAATACACAAAAGGAATCACAGGATTCTAAGCCACAGGGGCAGGAAGATACAGAGGTTAAACTATTTCATAAAAAACTTCCGGATTTTAAAATCGGCAGACCGAAACCGGAAAATGCACGGCCAATGCCGCAGGAAAAAGAGAAATCGGTACAGCCATCTTTTGATTTCGATTTAATGGGAGAACGTTTGGCACAGCTGGAAGAAACGGTCAAAGAGGAAACTCCACAGCAAGAAGAACCAAAAACATCGAGAAGGTCTTTGGTAAATAAGAAAAAAGAGGCTGAGGTATTAGAACCGGAGATTCTTCCGACAACTTCCATAGAAGGAGATTACATATTCCCACCGATTACTTTGCTGGATAAAGGAAAAAGTACCAAAGGCAGCAACCAGATGGAACTAAAAAAGACAGCAATGAAGCTTCAGCAGACCTTGGCAGACTTTGGTGTAAATGTAACAATTACGGATATTAGCTGCGGCCCGTCTGTGACTCGATTTGAATTACATCCAGAGCAGGGGGTAAAGGTTAGTAAAATAGTTGGACTGTCAGATGATATTAAGTTAAATCTTGCAGCATCGGATATTCGTATTGAAGCACCGATTCCAGGGAAAGCAGCCATTGGAATCGAGGTGCCGAATAAAACAAATCAGATGGTGATGTTCCGAGAGCTGATTGAGAATCAAGAATTTAAAAGATTCCAATCAAAGATTGCATTTGCTGTTGGAAAAAATTTGGCAGGGCAAGTTATTGTTTCAGATATTGCAAAGATGCCGCATTTATTAATAGCGGGAGCAACCGGATCTGGAAAATCTGTCTGTATCAATACATTAATTATGAGTATCTTATATAAGGCAAGGCCGGAAGAAGTAAAATTGATTATGATTGATCCGAAGGTTGTAGAATTAAGTGCCTATCAAGGAATTCCGCATCTTTTGATTCCTGTGGTAACAGATCCAAAGCAGGCATCCAGTGCGTTAAACTGGGCAGTTATGGAGATGGGTGACCGTTATAAAAAGTTTGCAGAAGTCAATGTAAGAAATCTAAAGGGTTATAACGATAAAGTCGAAGAAATGGCAAAACAAGGGATGGAAGGAGAAGACTTCAAGAAACTTCCTCAGATTGTGATTATCGTGGATGAGCTTGCAGATTTAATGATGGTAGCTCCGGGAGAAGTAGAAGATGCTATTGTACGTTTGTCACAGCTTGCCAGAGCCGCAGGGATTCATTTGATTATTGCAACACAAAGACCGTCGGTAAATGTCATTACCGGGCTGATTAAAGCCAATGTACCGTCAAGAATTGCATTTTCGGTTTCTTCAGGAGTAGATTCCCGAACGATTATTGATATGAATGGAGCAGAAAAACTTCTTGGAAAAGGGGACATGCTGTTTTATCCATCAGGTTATCAAAAACCGATTCGTGTACAAGGTGCATTTATCAGTGATGAGGAAGTGGGACGAGTTGTTTCATTTTTAAAAGAACAGAATATAGAAGATGATTATGGAACAGATATTCAAGAAACAATACAGACAGCGGCTGTAAGATCAACATCCTCAAAAGAGCGGGATGAATATTTTGAAGATGCCGCCATGTTTATTATTGATAAGGATAAAGCATCCATTGCAAGTCTGCAAAGGGTGTTTAAAATAGGTTTTAACCGGGCAGCCAGACTGATGGATCAGCTGTGTGAAGCTGGAATTGTTGGTGAGGAGGAAGGAACGAAACCACGAAAAGTGCTAATGAGCGCAGAAGAATTTGAACAATATAAAGAGGAATTTTTATAGAAAGGATACCGTTATGAAAACAGATATTCAAATTGCACAGGAAGCAGAATTAAAACCAATCAAAGAGGTTGCAGAATCCATAGGAATCAAAGAGGATGATCTCGAATTATATGGAAAATATAAAGCGAAATTCTCTTCTGGTTTTATGGATGAAGTAAAGGACAATGCAGATGGAAAACTGGTTCTGGTAACAGCAATCAATCCAACGCCTGCTGGAGAGGGAAAGACAACGACCAGTGTAGGACTTGCACAAGCATTAAATAAACTTGGAAAAAAAACCATTTGTGCTCTCCGTGAGCCTTCTTTGGGACCTTGCTTTGGAATTAAAGGCGGTGCAGCTGGCGGCGGATATGCGCAGGTTGTTCCAATGGAAGATTTAAATCTTCATTTTACCGGAGATTTTCATGCTATTACATCTGCCAATAATTTATTAGCAGCAATGCTTGATAATCATATCCAGCAGGGAAATCAATTAAATATTGATACACGTAATATTGTTTGGAAAAGATGTCTGGACATGAATGACCGTGCATTACGCAACATTGTAGTCGGTCTGGGAAGAAAAGTTGATGGAGTTGTAAGAGAAGATCATTTTGTCATTACAGTAGCATCTGAAATTATGGCAATTCTTTGTCTTGCAAATGATATGGAAGATTTAAAAGAACGTTTAGGAAAGATTATTGTTGCCTATAATATGGATAACCAGCCGGTAACAGCGAAAGATTTAAATGCAGTTGGTTCTATGGCAGCTTTGTTAAAGGATGCATTAAAACCAAACATGATTCAGACATTGGAACATACTCCTGCATTTGTGCATGGCGGACCATTTGCAAATATTGCTCATGGATGCAACAGTGTTCAGGCAACAAAGCTTGCATTAAAATTATCTGATATTACAATTACAGAAGCAGGATTTGGTGCAGATTTAGGTGCAGAAAAGTTCTTAGATATTAAATGTCCAATGGCAGGACTTCATCCGGATGCTGTTGTGCTGGTTGCTACAGTGCGTGCATTAAAGTATAACGGCGGAGTTCCAAAAGATGAATTAAGTACTGAAAATATTGATGCGTTAAGCAAAGGTATTGTCAATCTTGAAAAACATATTGAAAATTTAAAACAGTATGGTGTACCGGTTGTTGTTACATTAAATCAGTTTGTAACAGATACAGAAGCAGAATTAAACTTCATTAAGAATTTCTGTGAGGAAAGAGATTGTGATTTTGCTTTATCAAAAGTATGGGCTGACGGTGGAGAAGGCGGAATTGAGCTTGCAAAAGCTGTTCTTCGTACATTGGATACGAAAGAAAGCAATTATCATCAGTTATATGACTATGACGCAACCATTGAAGAAAAGATTGAAACCATTGCAACGAAAATTTATGGTGCGGATGGTGTTGTATATGCACCTGCGGCAGCACGGCAGAAAAAGACATTAACAGAACTTGGATACGGAAATCTCCCAATTTGTATGGCAAAAAATCAATATTCTTTGTCTGATGATCCGAAAAAACTTGGACGTCCGGAAGGATTTGATATTACGATTCGTGAAATTTATGTAAATGCAGGTGCAGGCTTTTTAGTTGCCTTAACCGGAGATATTATGACAATGCCTGGACTTCCAAAGAAGCCGGCAGCAGAAGGCATTGATGTGGATGAAAACGGCGTAATTACAGGACTATTTTAGGAGAAAGACATGACACAGATAATTGATGGAAAAAAGATTTCAGCAGAAATCAAAGATGAAGTAAAAGCAGAAGTAGAAGCTTTAAAGAAAGAGGGAAAGGAGATTGCTCTTGCCGTAATTCAAGTAGGAGCAGATCCCGCTTCCAGCGTATATGTAAGAAATAAAAAACGCGCATGTGAATATACAGGAATCGAATCTGTAAGTTATGAACTGCCGGAAGAGACAACACAGGAAGAATTATTGGCAGTTGTGGACAAATGTAACAAAGATCCGAAAATTAACGGGATTCTAGTGCAGCTCCCATTGCCTGCCCACATGGATGAAGATGAAATTCTTTTAGCAATTGATCCGAAAAAAGATGTAGACGGTTTCCATCCGGTCAGTGTGGGAAATATGGTGATTGGAGAAGATGGTTTTCTTCCCTGCACACCAGCAGGAGTGATTCAGCTTCTGAAACGTTCCGGTGTGGAAATTGAAGGAAAGGAGTGTGTTGTTCTTGGGCGCAGCAACATTGTTGGGAAACCGATGTCTGTTCTTCTGCTCCGTGAAAATGGAACAGTGACTGTTTGTCATTCCAGAACAAAGAATTTGAAAGAAGTCTGCAAGCGGGCTGACATTTTAGTTGTTGCAATTGGAAAGCCAAAGTTTATTGACGATTCTTATATCAAAGAAGGTGCAGTTGTCATTGATGTTGGGATTCACCGCAATGAAAACAATAAACTTTGCGGCGATGTGGATTATGAAAAGGCTGCTCCAAAAACATCTGCAATTACACCAGTGCCAGGCGGTGTAGGGCCAATGACCATTGCTATGTTAATGAAAAACTGTGTAGAGTCAAAGAAACTGTTTGGAGAATAAAATGAAAATATTATTTATATCATTGGGATGTGACAAAAATTTAGTAGACAGTGAGGTTATGCTAGGGCTTCTTACAAAAAATGGATATACATTAACAGATGATGAAACCCAGGCAGATGTGATTGTGATTAACACCTGTTGTTTTATTCATGATGCGAAAGAAGAGAGTATTCAAACGATTTTGGAAATGGCTCAATATAAAGAAGACAACTTAAAAGCTTTAGTTGTAACGGGATGTCTTGCAGAACGATATAAAGATGAAATTTTAAAAGAAATTCCGGAGATTGATGCAGTTCTTGGAACAACCAGTTATGATTCGATTGTAGAAGCAGTCAATCAGGCACTGGAAGGGCAGGTATATGAGCATTATGAAAATATTGATTATCTTCCAGATAATTCTTCCATAGAACGTGTAGTGACTACAGGAAATCATATGGCGTATTTAAAGATTGCCGAGGGATGTGATAAACGGTGCAGTTACTGTATTATTCCAAAAATACGTGGAAATTTCCGAAGTGTACCAATGGAGGAACTGCTTGAAGAAGCAAAACATTTGGCTAAAGAAGGTGTGAAGGAATTGGTACTGGTTGCCCAAGAAACTACCCTTTACGGGAAGGATTTCAGCGGAAAAAAAGAGCTGCCAAAACTTTTAAAAGAACTTTGTCAAATTGGCGGGATTGAATGGATTCGGCTGCTTTACTGCTATCCGGAAGAAATTAATGATGAATTAATCCAAGTAATGAAAACAGAAAAGAAAATTTGTCACTATATTGATATGCCGATTCAGCATAGTGAAAATAGAATTCTTCAACGAATGGGAAGAAGAACTTCCAGAGAAGATTTAATAGAGGTTATCAAGAAACTGCGGGAAGAGATTCCAGATATTGCAATACGGACGACATTAATTACAGGTTTTCCGGGAGAAACCGAAGAAGACCATCAAGGTTTAATGGAGTTTGTAAAACAATGCAGATTTGAGAGGCTGGGTGTGTTTACTTATTCACCAGAGGAAAATACTTTGGCTGCAGATTTTGAAGATCAGATTGATGAAGAGGTAAAAGAAGCACGCCGTGATGAAATTATGACATTACAGCAGGAAATTTCTTTTGAGCATACACAGGAATTGGTAGGAAGGGTAATTCGTGTGATGGTTGAAGGGTATTTGTACGAGGATGGCATTTATGTGGGCCGTTCTTATATGGATGCTCCAAAGGTAGATGGCTGTGTTTTTATAAATTCTCCAGAAGAACTAATGACAGGAGATTTTGTATATGTTAGAATTACTCAAGGAAGAGAATATGATGTAATAGGAGAAGTAGAGTATGAATTTACCAAATAAGCTAACAATATTAAGAGTACTAATGATACCGGTCTTTCTGTTTTTCTTAATGACCGATGCAGCAGGAAGTAACAGCAAATGGATTGCAGTTGCAGTGTTTATTATTGCAAGTCTTACGGATTTTCTAGATGGACATATTGCAAGAAAATATAACCTTGTAACAAACTTTGGAAAATTTATGGATCCGCTGGCAGACAAATTATTGGTTTGTTCTGCAATGATTGCTTTAGTAGGCATGGATCGTTTATCAGCCTTAGTTGCAATTATTATTATTGCAAGAGAGTTTATCATCAGTGGTTTTCGATTGGTAGCCTCTGACAATGGAGTTGTTATTGCAGCAAGTTATTGGGGAAAATTTAAGACCAATTTCCAAATGTTTATGATTATTATGCTGATTATTGATCTTGGAACAAAGACAGCAGTTATGATTGAGAATATTTTAATTGTCATTGCAGTGGCATTAACTATTATTTCTTTGATTGACTATTTAATGAAAAATAAACAAGTATTATCAGAAGGGAACTAAATCAAATGACAGCAGAAATTATTTGCGTAGGAACTGAAATTTTATTAGGAAATATCGTAAATACCAATGCTGCCTACTTATCAGAACGCTTAGCCGCTTTAGGGATAAGCGTTTTTTTTGAAACAACAGTAGGCGATAATCCACAAAGAGTAGAGGCTGTAATCAAACAGGGACTGGAAAGATCAGATATTTTGATTTTATCCGGCGGACTTGGACCGACAAAAGATGATTTAACCAAAGAGATTGCAGCAAAAGCCTGCGGGCAGAAATTGGTAGAAGATGAAGAAGCATTAAGACGATTGGAGACTTATTTTGCAAGCATCAAACGTCCAATGACGGAAAATAATCTGAAGCAGGCAATGGTGCCTGAAAATTGTACGGTGCTATATAATGAAAATGGTACAGCACCGGGAATGGTGATTCATGCAGAGGAAGGGAAGAAAGTTATTTTACTTCCGGGACCGCCAAGTGAGCTGCTCCCAATGTTTCAAAATCAAGTGGAACCTATTTTGCAGAAATTAGAACCGGGAATTTTGTATTCCAAAGTAGTAAAAATAGATTGTCTGGGAGAAAGTTATGTGGAAACAGAAATTTTGGATTTAATTGAGAAGCAGAGCAATCCAACTGTAGCTCCATATGCGAAACTAGGTGAGGTTCATTTGAGAGTTACAGCGAAAGCAGATACTGAGGAAGAAGCAAAAGAGCTGGTAAAACCAATGGTAAGTGAGTTAAAAAAACGGTTTGGCCATAAAATTTATACCATCGAAGAAGATACAACATTAGAAGAAGTTTTAGTAAAAATGCTGGAACAGAGAAAATATACAATTACAGCAGCAGAATCCTGCACAGGGGGTATGTTTATGGGAAGACTGGTAAATGTGCCGGGAGCATCTGATGTTTTAAATGAGAGTTTTATCACTTATTCCAATGAAGCAAAAATGAAATATTTGGGTGTGAAAGAAGAAACTTTAAAAGCAGTTGGAGCGGTTTCAGAAGAAACTGCCAGACAGATGGCAGAAGGTGCAGCAAAGGCGGCAAAAGCAAATGTCGGTGTAGGGATCACGGGACTGGCAGGGCCGGGCGGTGAAACACCAGAGAAAAAACCGGGATTGGTTTATATTGGAGTTTGCGTCAATGGAAAAACACAGGTAAATAAATATCAATTGAGGGGAAATCGTCAAAAAGTCCGGGAAGTTGCAGTCAGCCGTGCAATGACGATGGTCCGCCTTGCTTTAGAGGAATTTGCTAAATAAAACGAACAAATATTCGTACGAACACTTGTTTTTGTTTTCGGATTGTGCTATACTAAATGCCATAAGAAAATCGGAAATAAGATAGAGGATAAATATCTGTAATAAAGGAGAAACAAATTTATGAAGCAGGACGAGAAATTAAAGGCTTTGGATGCCGCTTTAGTAAAAATCGAGAAAGACTACGGAAAAGGTTCGATTATGAAGCTTGGTGAATATCAGGCAGACCGTACCATTGAAGTTACGCCAACAGGGTCAATCAGTTTGGATATTGCACTTGGTGTCGGCGGAATTCCCAAAGGACGTATTATCGAAGTATATGGTCCGGAATCCAGTGGTAAAACAACTGTGGCACTTCATATGGTTGCAGAAGTACAAAAAAGAGGCGGGATTGCAGGATTTATTGATGCAGAACATGCCTTAGATCCGGTATATGCAAAAAACATTGGAGTAGATATTGATAATCTCTATATTTCTCAGCCGGATACAGGAGAACAGGGACTGGAAATTACAGAAACGATGGTTCGTTCCGGAGCTGTAGATATTATCATTGTGGACTCCGTAGCAGCATTAGTGCCAAAAGCCGAGATTGATGGAGACATGGGAGATTCCCATGTTGGACTGCAGGCTCGTCTGATGTCACAGGCACTTCGTAAGCTGACTGGAGTTGTCAGCAAATTTAATTGTACAGTTATTTTTATTAATCAGCTTCGTGAAAAAGTTGGTGTGATGTTTGGGAATCCTGAGACGACTACAGGAGGCCGTGCATTAAAGTTTTATTCTTCCATCCGTTTGGATGTTCGAAGAATTGAAACATTAAAACAGGCCGGTGAGATGATTGGAAACCGCACTCGTATCAAAGTAGTTAAGAATAAGGTGGCACCGCCATTTAAACAGGCTGAATTTGACATTATGTTCGGAAAGGGAATTAGTAAATTTGGTGATTTGCTGGATTTAGCTGCTGGAGCAGATATTATCCATAAGAGTGGTGCATGGTATGCTTATAATAATGAAAAGATTGGGCAGGGACGGGAAAATGCCAAGAAATATTTGGAAGAACATCCGGATGTAACAGAAGCTGTAGAGCATGGAGTCCGTGTTCACTATGGTTTGATTGAAGAAGATGACAAGCCGGGGGCAGAAACAGAAGAAAAAACTGCAAAGAAAAAGGCTGAGAAATAATGATTGTCACCAGATTAGAAAGTGTAGGGAAAAAGCAGGTTAGAATCTTTTTTGATGAAGAAAGGTACTGCCTGCTTTATCTGAATGAAATTAGACGATTAGGATGGAAAGAAGAACAAGAGATTTTTCAAGATGATTTTCAAGAATTGAATGAGATACTTCTGCACAGAGCAAAATTAAAAGCAATGTCTTTGTTAAAATATAAAGACCGGACAAAAAGGGAATTGACGGATCGTCTGCTGCGTTTGGAATTTCCGGAATTTATTGTAGATGGAGCTGTTTCCTATGTAGAGTCTTATGGATATATTAATGATGAAGAATATGT
Source organism: Lachnospiraceae bacterium (assembly GCA_021771695.1). GTDB lineage: Bacteria > Bacillota > Clostridia > Lachnospirales > Lachnospiraceae > Anaerostipes. Next base: position 42,659 of record JAETON010000024.1, read on the forward strand.
ACGTCGTTATATGGAATATCGGGCTGCTTCCAAAAGCCGTCTGCAAATTCGTCAGGAATTGATGCAGAAAGGGATACCTTCAGAGTTAACAGAAAAGTTATGGGATGAATATGAATACCAAGAAGAGGATATACTAGAAGAGCAGATGAAAAAACGTATTCGTCAGAAAGGTTCGATTACAGAGGATAATTTTCAGAAAAATTATGCATATTTTGCAAGAAAGGGATTTTCTTCCAATCAAATCCTGCAATTATTAAAAAAATATAAAAAATAAGGTTTTTCATTGAATATTATCAGGAACCTATATATAATCATCATAAAGGGCACAACCTAACTATTAATGAATCATATCGTGCATAAGGAGTATTTATTTATATGAGAAAGAAATCACATATTTCGCTGGCTGGACAGATTATGAACTCACTGGAATTAGAAGATGTATTTGACTATAAACTTCCGTTTTATGTTGGAAGTATCTGGCCGGATTGCAGACCTTCTTTTGTGACGACACCTCATCAGTTTGACATCACATATCATGATATTGAGAAAAAATTATCTCAGTTTGTGGCCAATTACAATCCGGAAACAGGGATGAACATGCGCCATTGTGCAAAGCTGGGTGTGATTATTCATTATATTGCAGATTATTTTACATTTCCACATAATAATCATTATGAAGGAAATGTAAAGGATCATTGTTATTATGAAAGAGATTTAAAATATGGAATGAGAGAATTTTTGGCAACAGAGGAAGCTGATATGGTAAAAGAACAGGTTGCAGTTTATGATTCTGTGGAAGATCTTTCATCTTATATTCAAAGTATCCATAACAGCTATATGAAATTGAAACATACTGTAGAAGAAGATATTCGTTATATTGTACATGTTTGTACAACTGTTGTAAAAAGTGTATTGAATATGGTCAGCAGAGCATTTTGTCCAACGGCTGTAAATATTCAGTATATCTAAAGATGAAGAGTATAAAAGGGAATGTAAGTTGGTTGTTACATTCCCTTTTTTGTAGTATGACGGGCATGCCCGTGTTCTGTGGTGAAAGTTCACTTAGGCGTAGCTACCAACGAACTTTATAGCGACTCCCAAGGTTTGCATCGTGAGGTGCAGGCGAGAAGAAGAGATAGCAAAATCGTAACCCTACGGACAGAAACCCGATAATAAGGCGTTCATGGAGGGTAAGTTGACTACAGACAACGAAGCCCTAAAGGTAGCCGTAACCCATGGGCGTAAATTGGGAGAGTAGACGAGGAAAGAACACGGACTTATCCCGTGAGGTCTTACGAACGTAAGGATTAGTTGAATTATCCTGCCTGCGGTTGAAAACGATTTATCGTGAGAAGTCAGCAGAAGCCATAGTAGGTGTAAGCCGAAGGGCTGAACAATGTAACCGTGCAGACGAATGTATGTACCTGTGAATATCTGACAAGCGGATGTAGGCGAAACGTATATGAACCGTAAACGCATAACATAAGAGGAATCGCGGGGAGCGGAAAGGAGCGAAGCACACAAAGTATGTCAGAGTTGTTGGAAAAGATACTGGACAAAATCATCATTAATGATGGAGATACGGAATCGCTGATACGGAAATATCTGAAAGCAGGCGTGATGACAGAGGGTAGATACGAAAGAACAGACAGGGAAATTCCTCAGGGAGGAAGCCTGTCACCGCTGCTATCCAATGTCATGCTGAATGAACTGGACAAGGAGTTGGAAAAACGGGGACTACGATTTATCCGCTATGCAGACGATTGTGTGATAGCAGTCAAAAGCGAAGCGAGTGCCAAACGAGTAATGTATTCGATAACAGACTGGATAGAAAGAAAGCTGGGACTGAAAGTAAATGCGGAAAAGACACACATAACAAGACCACGGAAGCTCAAATATCTTGGCTTTGGTTTTTGGAAAGAGCCAAGAAGCAAAGAGTGGAAGTGCAGACCACATAAGGATTCCGTACAGAAATTCAAACGAACATTAAAGAAGCTGACGAACAGAAGCCAGTCAATGACATTTGTGCCAAGGATACAACAGCTAAATTGGGCAGTAAGAGGGTGGATAAATTACTTTGCATTAGGTTCGATGAAGAAGGCAATGAGAGACATAGACGCACATTTGCGTACAAGACTGCGTGTAATCATCTGGAAACAATGGAAAGTACCTAAGAAGCGACAATGGGGATTGCAGAGACTTGGCATAGGAAAAGACCTGGCAAGGCTGACAGCATACTGTGGCGACCGCTATCAATGGGTAGTGACGAAGACGTGTGTTGTCAGGGCAATCTCAAAAGAAAAGCTGCCACAGGCGGGGCTTGTGAGTTGTTATGATTATTATATGGAACGTCATGCTTTGAAGTTATGTTGAACCGCCGTATGCCGAACGGCACGTACTGGTGGTGTGAGAGGGGAGAGAAAATCTCCCCTACTCGATTGGACATAAGAATAAATCACCTGCATAGCAGACAATGTCGTCAACCTAAGAGCATCTGCTTCTTAAAAAAGCTGAATTACAATAACGCTTCACTGTTAACTTTATCATAATTGCATTATAAACAAGCCTGTTGCTTTTTTGAAACAGGCTTGCTTTTGCAGGCAGGTATGATAGAATGGGAATTGTCGATGAAGTGAAAATTTGGGGAATATAATATGAAGAAATACATAATTTTACTGTTGACTGGAGTGGGGATTATTTCCACAGGTGTGGCTATTGGTGCTGCTATGTGGATAACAAGAAAGAAGCCTGTTTCCGTTGCTATTATCGGAGGTGCTGATGGACCTACCAGCATATTTTTGGCGGGGAAGATAGGGAGAAAAAAGAAGAGGAGATAGGTAGGTATCGGAATATGAACAATGATTTAGAGCGATTTTTAATCGCACAGCAGACCTATTACCGGACAACCCTGCGGGAAATAAAGTCCGGGCAGAAGAAGCGGCTGGATGTGGTTTAAAATTTGAGATTTGGGGTACAGCATATGAAAGGGTTTCATAGGGACAATCTGCTATTTTCTCTTTGTGGCTTGAATTGCGGATTATGTCCTATGCACTTAAATAAATATGGTCCCGGCTGTGGTGGCGGAGAGGGAAATCAATCCTGCAAAATTGCAAAGTGTAGTTTAGAGCATGACGGTGTGGAATATTGTTTCCAGTGCAGTAAGTACCCTTGTGAGAAGTACAGTCATATAGATGATTTTGATTCATTCATTACACACCGTAATCAAAGAGCTGATTTGAAAAAAGCAAAAGAGACAGGGATAGAAGCATACAATGCAGAGCAGGTAGAAAAGACGAAAATATTGGATTTCCTGTTAGCCAACTATAACGATGGCAGGAAAAAGAATCTTTTTTGTGTGGCGGTAAATCTTTTGAAAATGCAGGAGATAAATGAGATACTTATGCAAATTGAGAGCAATTCGGAACTGGAAAGGTTTACATCTAAAGAAAAAAGTTCTTATGTTGCAGGTTTGTTTCAAAATGCAGCAAAGCAAAAGCATATCGAACTAAAGCTCCGCAAGAAAAAATAATTTCGCAAGGAGGGAAAATTTGCATGAAATACAATTGTGCGGTTATATCGGTAGCGGACATCAATGCTGCAAGAAAGTTTTATGAGGATTTATTTGGGTTGGAAGTATTTCAGGATTATGGGATAAACATAGCTTTTACCTGTGGATTAGCTTTACAGCAAGATTTTGATTGGCTTGTTCATTTACCAAAAGAAAATGTATTGACAAAATCTAATAATATGGAGCTGTGCTTTGAGGAACAGGACTTTGACGGCTTCTTAAACAAACTGAAAAAGTACCCCAATATTGAGTGCTTGGGAGAAGTGATCGAGCATAGTTGGGGGCAGCGTGTCATTCGATTTTATGATTTAGACGGACATATCATAGAAGTTGGCGAGGATATGAAAATGGTTATAAAGCGTTTTCTTGCTTCTGGTATGACTATGGAAGAAGTGTCCGTAAAAATGGATGTTTCTATTGAGGATTTAACGAAACTGCTGAATAGTTAAATAAGAATTTACGGCGGGGATACAATGCTTGAAAATATACCATCTCAATCAACTATAGAGATTTTGTCAAATCAATAATTTAACGAGGGTGCATTTGAGTAGAAAAGGCGGATTTCAGGTTTTCTGGTGTTTGAATCGCTGAAAGCTATTTTTTAGTGTGGGAATAACAAGGCTGATGTAAAATTTAAACTTGTATGTTATATTGGATGCTGAAAATAAAGAGACAAATATGAATTTTAGGAGGTACATAACCATGAAGGACATGATTGTATACTGTGGGCTGGACTGTGAAAAATGCGACGCATATCTTGCTACAATCAATGATGACCAAGCGTTGCGTGAGAAAACTGCGCAACTATGGGCTGAGTTAAATAATGCACCTATTCTGCCTGAACATATCAACTGTGAAGGTTGTCGCGTTGATGGAATTAAAACTGTATACTGCGATAGTCTCTGCTCTATTCGTCAGTGCGCACTGAAAAAAGGTGTGACTACATGTGGCGACTGTCCAGAACTGGAAAAATGTCAGACTGTTGGAATGATTATCTCAAATAATCCCGCCGCTCTGGAAAATCTTAAGGGATAGACTACATAGTTTGGCAACTTTCAGTTTATTGAGAAGTTAATTGGAACAAGAAATCGGGGTTTATCAAGGTGACAGAATGACGATTCAACAGTTGAAATACATTATTAAAGTTGCGGAAACGGGCTCTATTACAGAGGCTGCGAAGGCTCTTTTTATCTCTCAGCCCAGCCTTTCCAATGCAATTAGAGAAATTGAAAAAGAAGCCAGACTGACAATTTTTACCCGAAGCAGACAGGGCATTGCACTCACAAAAGAAGGCTTGGAATTTCTTGGTTATGCGAGAAACGTGGTGCAGCAGATGGAGTTGCTGGAAGATAAATATATAACAAATGTCTCGGAAAAAATTCGATTCGCCGTTTCTACCCAGCATTATACCTTTACGTCTAATGCCTTTGTTGAGATGATCGAACGGTTCGGTCAGGAACGATATGAGTTTATCTTGAACGAGACGCAGACGAGGCAGATTATGGAGGATGTGAAAAACCGCTTCAGCGATTTGGGCGTTCTGTTCATAAGTCAGGAAAACAAAGCCGTGATACGCAAAGAGTTGGCGGAGCGAAACCTTGTATTTTATGAGTTGTTTACTGCTAAACCTCACGCATTCATGAGCGTAGCCCACCCCCTCGCAGCGAGAGCTGCAGTCACGTTGGAAGATCTTAAGCCATATCCACGGCTGAATTTTATTCAGGGCAATTTTGAGTCCTCCTATTGGTCGGAGGAACTGTTCAGTTCGCGGGAAACAGATAAGCATATCCGCATCAGCGACAGAGGTGCCATTGTAAATCTGATGATCGGTATGAATGCCTATACCATTTCCAGTGGGATATTTCCCCGCTATCTGCAAGGTGATGAGATTATTGCCGTTCCAGTGTGTGAGGATGAGGTCATGCACATTGGCTATATCCTGAACGAAAAACAGGAGCTTTCAGAACTGGGTACAATATATGTCGAAGAATTACTCAAATATGGCGAAGCATAGCATAAGACTATGTAAAAGCATAAAAAGAAAGAATTACCTATGAGAAACCACAGGGCGGTATAATACATTCCGAAAGGAGTGAATAGTATGCTTGCTTATGTAATCGGGAATTTTCTGGTGTATTGTGTAATCAATGCCTTTACGCCCGGTCCCGGCAATATCCTTGCACTTAACACCGTCAACAGCTATGGCTGGAAAAAGGGAAAACCTTTATTCTTTGGTATCTTTGCGGGATATTATGTTGTTCAGATTATCTGTGCACTGTTCGTATACGGAATTGGTGCATTCTTACCGAGTGCGCTGAAAATATTGAAGTACATTGGGGCGGCCTATATTTTCTGGCTTGCCATCCATGTGGCAATCAGCAAGCCAACAACGGACGACAGTGCAGAAGGAGCATCCTTCTGGAAAGGATTTATGCTCCAATTTGTTAATGTCAAGATATATATGTTTGGTATTACGGCGCTGACGGGCTATATCACGGATTACAGCACCGCGTTGATCACGCTGGTTGGTATTGAATTGCTGATTGCTACCATCGGTACCATTGCTACCTGCACATGGATCGGCATGGGAATCCTGATCCGGAGATTTTATCTGAGACATTACAAGGTCATAAACATCATTCTGGCTCTTACCCTGTTGGAGTGTATTTACAGTGTATTGAAATGAAGATCATATCTTTGCGGGTAAAAATGATTAAAAGGATAAATTTAGGAGGGAAAAGGTAATGGAATTGAAAAAGATGCCATATGAACTGTCAGTATGCAAAGTCAAGGAATTATGTCCGGAGATACTGGCAGATGAGTTCTTCTTTATTGGGAAAACCGATGAAGAGCTTTCACTGGTATGCATGACTGAGCATGCACCATTGGAGACAGAGGAACGGGATGACGGCTGGAAAGCATTCAGAATTCAAGGTATTCTGGACTTTTCTTTGATTGGAGTACTTGCTCCGATTGCAACGATTCTTGCGGATAATCAGATAGGAATATTTGCGGTTTCCACACATAACACAGATTATATTCTTGTAAAAAAAGAGAATTTCGATAAGGCTTTAGATGTTCTTGTTCATGCCGGATATTCAGTCATATAACTTTCTGTTTGTCAGATTAGAAAATTCCAGCTTGTAAAGGAGGACGTTGTGTTAGTTAATATAGCAGAAACATTTGAATTATTGAGTAAAGAGAAAGTGCTGGATAAGCTTTCATGAAGAAAAGAACCAGAAAACAATAGGAATCTCACTAAATCAATAATTTAACGATAGGGTGCATTTTCGCCCTCTCAGGGTGCAAAATTTAACGTTTCCTACTCGCTAAACGATACAACCGTTAAATTTTTCACCGCAAACTCACGAAAAGCATATAATCCCTACTCAAAAAACGATGGAGTTGTTGCAAAACACAGTGAAATCTGAATGATTTCACTGCTGGAGCACAGCTCCTTTCCTTATGATTAGAAAATCCGGCTCAGAACCGTAAAATGGTTCTGTCTCCGGAT
>JAETON010000025.1 GCA_021771695.1 Lachnospiraceae bacterium
AGAAATAATATCAGAAGAAAACAAGAATAGGAAATAGAAAATAGAAAAGCGAAAGTCAGCCAACATGTTTCATGACGCATTGGTGCCTTTCGCAGAAAGGCGGATTATAAGTATGAAAAAATTTATGGTATGTATGGTTATGATATTCATGACGGCAGCCGGAATTTTTATAGGAAATATACAGCTGGCACAGGCTTCTTCATCCGTTTCCAACGATTATAATATGAAAACAGAAAAATATGATGTAAATATGATTGTTGGAAACGATGGAAGTTATACCGTGACAGAAAAGATTCAGGTGCGTTTTCTGAATCCTCGTCATGGAATTTATCGATATATTCCAAATAAGGGAACGATCATAGTTTATGATAGGGATGGAAAAGAACAAAAAACAGTGTATCATGCCAAGGTAAAGATGAAGGAAAGCAACGTAGATTATGAAGGCTCCTTTGAAAATGGAAATGTTGTATATCGGTTTGGGGATGAGGATACTTATGTAAGCCGCCAGACTTATAAATTCACATATCAATTTACCCCGGAATATCAAGGAACATTTGATACAATATATTACAATGTTTTTCCATTTCAGTGGAAAAACCAAATTCCAAAGGGAAGCAGTTTCCGTATTCAATTTCCGAAAAAAACAGATGTTAATAAACTGAGATTTTATTATGGGCAATATGGAACAGTGCAAAATGCCCATAATATTCTTCAGTTGAAAAATGATGTGGAAAAAAATGTATTATCTGGAACTGTAACGAAAAATCTCTCTTTAGGAGAGGGATTGACTTGCTATGGAAATATGGAAGAAGGATATTTTTTAAAATCTCATCAGCCTGGTTTATATAAAGGTGTTTTGGCAGTTACTTTCATTGTTCTGACTTTAACAGTGGGATTATTTATAACAGCAGGGAAAGATGAGAAGATTCTTCCATCTATTCAGTATCAGCCGCCAGAAGGATTAGATAGTGCTGCAGTAGGTTATATTATTGATGGGTCTGTAGAAAATAAAGATATGATTACGCTGATTTTATATTGGGCAGACCGTGGTTTTCTTCGCATTGAAGAGAAGAAAAAAGGGGAAGTTGTTCTTTATAAACTCAGAAAGATGACAAAAAAAGAGCCAGACTATCAAAAATACTTATTTGATCAGTTGTTTAAGAAGAAAGATTGTGTAAAAATATCTTCTTTGAAATATAAATTTGCAGATAATTTGATTGTTGCAAAGGACCAGTTAAAGTATCACTACAAAGGGAAAATATATACAACAGCATCAAAAACGGCCCGAATCCTAACGTTGATTGCAGCGGTTCTTCCACTTGGAAGTTTTCTTGGTGTGACGGCATATTATCATTATCTTGGCGCAGCGGGAATTATTTTGGAAGTGATTCTTTGGTTATTGTTTGCGGCAGGATGTGCTTTGACATGCTGTACTGTGGATAAATGGTATGCGGTATCTTCGGGAAAAAGAAAGGCAATGCTGTTTGGAAGTGTGCTTTTGGCAGGAGGAAGTCTTTGCGGATATGGTGCATACTATGTATGGAAAGTTCAAAATGGCGAAGTGTATCAATTCCTGTGGGTATATGCTTTTGTAGCTTTTGTATCTGTCATTGTATTATGTCTGACTGCATTTATGAAAAAAAGGACCAGCCAGTGTGTCCAGTGGATGGGATATTTGGCGGGATTGAGAGATTTTATTGAGACAGCAGAATTGGATCGAATGAAGGTGCTTGCCAAAGATCATCCGGAAATGTTTTATCATATCCTTCCATATGCTTCTGTTTTCGGTTTGTCAGATATATTTGCAAAGAAGCTGGATGATTTAAAGATTCCGGCACCGGAATGGTATGTATCTTATACAAATACGCCGTATTTCCATTACTACATGTTGAGCAGATGTATGGAAGATACCGTACAAAAAACTTTATCTGTACCAGAACCGCCTAAATCTGGCGGTGGAAGCGGATTTTCCGGCGGCTCTTTTGGAGGCGGTTTCTCTGGAGGAGGCTTCGGCGGCGGTGGCGGCGGAAGCTGGTAAAGTCAAATAAATTATACAAAAAAGGAGAAATTCTATTGAAGGAATTTCTCCTTTTTTCTATCGTAGAATAAATAAAAAATTACCGCATTTGATTTGATGATTTTCGGAATAAATGTCGGAAAAATAGAAAAATGTACCATATTAAAACGCCCTCAATTGATAATACAGTTGAAGCATACGGTGTTATAATTTAAACTACCATAAGGGAGGAGGTGCAGGCTGAACTTACACAATGAATGAGAGGAGACAAAAGAAATATGAAACGTTCTAAAGAAAAGTTTTATATGAAACAGATTTTGGATTGTATCATGGACGGTGAAATCAAGGCGACCGGAAAAATTGCAAAAGAAGTCGGACTCTCTGAAAAATCCGTAAGAAATAAGCTGAATGAACTGGATGATTTTTTAATGAAAAATAATCTTGGAGTTATTCAGAGAAAACCAAGAGTAGGTATCTGGCTGGAGACATCGGAAGAACAAAAGGAAAAGTTAGAGGTCTATTTGGAACAGCAGAGAGAAATCCAATTAGAATCTTACAATCCGAAAGAACGGATTACAGAAACTTTAAAAATCCTATTTAATCTGCGGCCGTGGCAGACAATTACAACACAAAAGCTATCAGAAAAATTGTATTTAAGTGTCCCAACAATGCTGAAAGTTTTGAAAGAATGTGAAGAATGGCTGGGATATTATAATATAAAACTGGTAAATGAAAGAAGCCGGGGCTACCGACTGATTAGTCAGGAAAATGAGTATAGGATTGCATTAAAAAATTTGATGATGGAAAGAGCTTTTTCAGACGCTGTAAATAGGAATTTAGATTATTTTTTTCCGAATATTGATGTATCAACCGTACGAAAATGTATTATACAGGCAGAAAATGAGTGGGATTACCGATTTACAGATGAATCCTTTTATGAAATCCTTATTTATTGTTGTCTCGCATACAAGAGAAAGGAATTTGATAATCCGCTGATTACGGATAATCATATGGAAGAATTGGAAATTCTTCAAAAATATAATGAGTATGCATTTACTGTAGCTATTTTTGAAAAATTAGAGGAAGCATTCCACGTACGATTTTCTCAAGAGGATGTTCTTTTTCTTTCTATACAGATTCTATGTTCAAAGTTTATCGGAATTTCTGAAATTGAGATTACATTAGCACAAGTGAAGAAGTATGACAATCAGCTCATGAAATTTGTTGATCGGCTGCTGACTGTCATTGGAAATATTATGAATGTAGATCTTGTATCGGATCAAAAGGTAAAAGAAAGTTTGATTGTACATTTAAGACCGACAATATTTCGACTAAGGTATGGGACACCCCAAAGCAACGACTTAATTGATTTTATCAAAAAGGAATATAAAAATGTATTCAGAGCAAGCTGGGCAATCAGTATTTTGTTTGAAGAATGCTACAACGTGCAGATTACAGAAGACGAAATTGGATATATTGTTTTGTACATTCAGGCAGCCATTGAGCGGAAAACACATCAGTATAAAGCAGTTTTGTTAACGAATTCCAATATGGGACATGCACAATTAATGAAGGAGAGAATTAAAAAAGTTGTTCCTGAAATTAAAAGTTTGGAATTTGTCAGTACCCATGATTTTAGACTAGAACACTATTCTGACATGGATATTATTATTACACCAAAGGAAATAAAGACGAAAGATAAAAGAGTTATAGTGATTCCTAATATTTTAAGTGAAAATGGGATTTTGGCCTTGAGAAATCATTTGGATACAATTAATTCCAATGTGAATGAAAGAGAAAACCCGTTTTCACCAGAATGTTGTCTGCTGTTTTCACCAGAACTGATTTTTACTCATATGAGAGTTGATTCAAAAGAAGAAATTTTGAAGATTATGTCGGACGCTATGACAGAAAAAGGTGTAGTAAAAGAAGAATTTTTTGACACAGTGATGGAGAGGGAGAATAAGACAACGACAACGATAGGAAATGGCGTAAGTCTTCCTCATGGTTCTCCGGTTGCAGTCAATGAATCAAAAGTAGCGATTGCAATTTTGGATGAGCCGGTGATGTGGGACAGTGAATTGGTAGAGGTTGTATTTCTTCTTGGATTTAAGATGATTACAAAGGATGAGATTAACAGAATCCAGCTATTTTACAAAGAATATGTTTCATTAATTGATACGGATGAAAAAATTTCTATGTTAAAAGGCATGGAAACCAATATTGAAGTTTACAAATATTTAATTCAGTGATGAGGAGAAAATTATGAATGTGAGAGATGTATTAGATGAAAGAGTAATGGATTTGAATATGAAAGCTGCTGATAAAAAAGAAGCAATTACATATTTGGCAGGGAAATTAAAAGATGCAGGTTATATTGCAGACGTAGAATCTTATGTGGAAGATATCTATCTTCGGGAATCTCAGGGGCAGACAGGAATTGGAAATTATGTAGCAATTCCTCATGGAAAAAGTGATTCCGTAACACAAGTTGGAATTGCCATTGGAAAAATGGAAAATGAAATTGAATGGGAAACATTGGATGGAAATGGAGTTAAATTAATTTTCCTGTTTGCAGTAGGAAATGATAATGAAAATGCCAAAACACATTTAAGATTGCTGGCAGAAGTAGCAAGAACTCTTGGAAATGATGAAGCTGTGGACAAGCTGCTTTCTGCAAAAACAGTAGAGGACTTGAAAGCTGTATTTTAGGGAGGGAATCTAATACTTAAAATGCTCATAGAAATCGTCGGAAATTCCGGCGGTTTTTTCTTTTAGGATTTACTGCGGATAAAAAAATACCGTATTTAATTGTCCCCAAAGGTCATTTTTTTAAAAATTACCGGAAAAAAATACCACATTAAAAAGCCCTGAATCAATGACCACAGAAAAGGCATTCATGCTACTATTTTTACAGAAGGAAAAACAAATAAGCAACTATGAAAGGAGATGTAAATTATGAAAATTGTTGCAGTTGCAGCATGTACATCTGGTATTGCACATACGTACATTGCAAAAGAAAAATTAATTCGTGCCGCTGAAAGCATGGGACATACCATCAAAGTGGAGACACAAGGTACCATTGGTATCGAAGATGAATTAACAGCACAAGATGTGAAAGAAGCTGATATTGTAATTCTTGCAGTGGATATTGCGATTACTGGTACAGAACGTTTTGAGGGAAAACCAACAATTAAAGTACCTACAAATGTGTGCGTAAAAGCGCCAAAACAATTGATTCAGAAAATTGAAAATGAATTAAATAAGTAACAAAGGAGAAGAGAGATTATGAAAAAAATAGGAGCAGAGTTAAAACAACATGCTTTGACTGCCATTTCCTACATGCTGCCTTTGGTTGTAGCATCAGGTTTATTAATTGCAGTTGGTAACTTAATGGGTGGAGAAAATGTAACAGAATTATCAAAAATGACAATTCCGAATGCATTAACGTCTCTTGGTGTTTTAGGAATGGGATTGCTGCCATCTTTTATCGCAGGATACATTTCCTACTCTATTGCAGATCGTCCTGGTATTGCACCTGGTTTCTTAATGGGACAGATTGCTTCCTTCTTAGGAGCTGGATTCTTAGGTGGTATGATCGGTGGTTATCTGGTTGGATATATTGCGTTGTTTATTAAAAAGAATTTAAAAGTTCCAAAATGGGCAGAAGCATTGATGCCAATGATGATTATCCCTACTTTATCTGCAATTATTGCCGGATTAATTATGTTCTTCGTCATTGGAAATCCAATTGTATGGGCAACAAACGCATTGACAAACTTTATTACAGGATTAGACCAGTCTTCAAAAGGTGTATATGGATTTATCATTGGAGCTTTAGGATGTGTTGACTTTGGCGGGCCAATCAGTAAGGTACCAAACTTAATCTGTGATGGTTTACTTCTGGAAGGAATTACAGAACCGGAAGCAATCAAAGTATTGGCAGCTATGGTTCCTCCATTAGGAGTTACATTCTCATTAGTATTGTCTAAATTTATGAAAAAACCTATTTATTCTTCTCAAGAAGTAGAAAATATTAAAATTGCATTCCCGATGGGATTATGTATGATTTCAGAAGGTGTTATTCCAATTGCAATGAATGATTTAATTCGTACAGTGATCTGTACAGCAACAGGATGTGGAATTACAGGTGCAATTAGTTTTACACTGGGTGTAGGAAGTAAAGTCCCATCAGGAGGAGTTTTCGTTATTCCTGCAATGTCAAATCCTATTGCCGCATTAATTGCTCTTTTGGCTGGAACAGCAGTTACAGGTGTATTATTAGTGTTGATTAAGAAGAAAAAAACAGATATTAATGAAACAGTGGTTGATGACAAGGAAGAAGAAATGGATTTATCAGGAATCAGTATTTCTTAATGGCAGAATAGAGGTATTTATATGTATGTATCAATGAAGGGGATGCTTAAAAGAGCAAATGAAGGCAATTATGCAGTTATGGCAATAAACTGTTTCAATATTGAAACTGCCAGAGCTGTCATTGAAGCAGCACAATCATTAAGAGCACCAATTATTGTCAATATTGTCCAAGAGCATATGGTAAACCACTGTGACAGTAATTTAATCGCACCAATTGTGAGAAAGCTCGCTCAGAGAGCCAGTGTAGAAGTTGCATTAAACTTCGATCATGGTGAAGAAATCGGATTATTAAAGAAAGCACTTGTTGATGGATATTCCAGTGTCATGGTAGACGCTTCCAGATATGATTTAGAAGGAAACATTAAGATGACAAGAGAAATCGTGGAATTTGCCAAACAATTTGATGCCAGTGTGGAAGGTGAAATTGGATGCATGGGAGCTAGTGCAGGAAATAATTTTACAGATGATGATATGAAAACAAATCCGAATGAAGCATTGCGTTTTGCAAAGGAAACAGGGATTGATGCATTGGCTGTTTCTTTCGGAAGTTCTCATGGAAATTATCCGGAAGGATATGTACCGGAATTTGATTTTGAGAGGTTAAAAGAAATCAAAGAAAAGACACAGATGCCGCTGGTACTTCACGGAGGCAGCGGTTCTGGGGATGAAAATATTAAAAAGTGCGTGGAATATGGTATTAATAAGATTAACGTAGGCTGTGATTTTATGAATGCCAACGTCGATAGTATCAAAAAACATTTGGAGAAAGATCCGGATATTAATTATTGGGTTATGATGCACCAAGTGGAAATTGACAGCCGGGAACTGGTAAAGAAATACATTAAATTATCAAAATCAGAAGGAAAATCATTATAAAAGTCAAAGGAGATAGTTACTATGTTAATGAACATGAAAGATCTGTTGAAAGTAGCAGATGAAAAAGGGTTTGCAGTACCAGCATTTAATATTGGAAGTGATCAGTTATTGAAAGCGGTCATGCAGAAAGTAAAAGAAATGAAGAGTCCTGTGATCCTGGAAATGTCACCAGACGAATTTAATTTCGTAGAAAACAGTTTAATTCAGGCTATGATTTATGAAGCATCTAAGACAGATGTGCCGGTTGTTATCCATTTGGATCATGGAGATAAATTTGAAACCGTTGTAAGAGCCATTCAGGCAGGATTTACTTCTGTTATGATTGATGCTTCCAAACTTCCATATGAAGAAAATGTTGCAATTACACAGAAAGTCTGCGAAGTAGCTCATTTGGCAAATGTATCTGTAGAAAGTGAGCTTGGAACAATTGGAACAACAGGAAATTCCATTGAAGGCGGAACAACAGGAATTATTTATACAGATCCAGATCAGGCAAAAGATTTCGTAGAGAAAACAGGAATTGATACGTTAGCTGTAGCAATTGGAACTGCACATGGAATTTATCCAAGTGATATGAAACCAGAATTACGATTAGATATTCTTCAGACTTTAAAAGATGCTTTAGATATTCCATTGGTATTACACGGTGGTTCTAGCAATAAAGACGAGGAAATTGCAAAAGCAGTAAAAATTGGAATTTCAAAAATTAATATTTCCAGTGATATTAAGGTTGCTTTCTATGAAAAATGCAGAGAAGTATTAAATGCTCATCCGGAATACAGAGAGCCATTGGAAATTTATCCAGAACCAATGGAAGCATGTAAAGCAGTCATTGGAGATAAGATTAATTTATTTGATTCAGCGGATAAAGTAAAATATTACTATGAATAGGAAGATCATATGAAATATGCAGTAGGGATTGATGTAGGCGGAACAAATACAAGAGTAGCATTAATTGATGAAACTTATAAAATTATAGAGCGGAAACAATTTCCTACCAATGGAAATGATCCGGAAAAAACTTTGGATAACATTAAATCTGTGATTGATGGATTTGGATGCCGAATCGCGGGAATTGGGATTTCCTGTCCGGGTCCATTAGATTTAATCCATGGAATCGTATTAACTCCTCCAAATCTTCCGGGATGGCATTATTTTGAATTAACAAAATGCCTTGGTGAAAAAACAGGTGTTTCAGTATATTTAGAAAACGATGCAAATCTTGCCTGCCTGGCAGAAGCTGTCATAGGTGCAGGAAAAGAAAAAGATTATGTACAGTTTCTGACGATTTCTACAGGAGTTGGTGCAGGGCTTTGTGTGAATCAGAAAATATTCCGTGGAGCCAAAGGATTTGCACAGGAGGTTGCAAATTCTATCCTGTGGAAAAATGGACCGTCACAGGGAGATTTAAAGAAAGGTTCTATTGAATCTATTGCCAGCGGGACTGCCATTACAAAGCGTGCCAATGAAGCGGGACTTATTGCAAAACATGCAGGAGAGGTTTATCAAAAGGCACAGAAAGGCAGTCAGCAGGCTGCAGAAATTATGGAAGATGCCTATGAATATTTATCTAGTTTTCTTGGAATTTTATATGGAATTTTAGATCCGGATATTTTCGTGTTAGGCGGAAGTGTTGCATTAAAAATTCCCGGATTTATTGAGGAAATAGAAAAAAGAGTAAAAGATAAAGTATACGATGCATTAAAAGATAATATTCATGTGGTACCTGCGGTTTTAGGAGAGGACTGCGGCTTAATCGGAGCAGCATGTCTTGTATTTCAATCAATAGAATCCATATAATTGTTAGCTATATCATCCAAAAAGCCTGAGAAATATTTGATTTCTCAGGCTTTTTGCTATTCATCCTTTAAGCAGGAAATCATAACGGATAAAATATCAGTTATCTGTTTTCTTTGACGGGCATTCAATCTTGCAGTCATATACTCCAATGCATCATGGTTAGAAGAAGATTCTCCGTCTAAAATTTGATCTCCAAATAATAAGTAATCAGAAGAGACATTCAGTGATTGAGAAATAGAAGCTAAAATATGAATGGACATGGTCTTTCGTCCGGATTCAATTTCATATACATAATGCGGTGTGATATTTGCCATTTCTGCAAGGTTTTCTTGTGTTATATTTTGCTGGTTTCGTATTGTTTTAATGCGTTGACCGGTTGCTTTTACATCCAATTTCATATTTATCCCTCCATAGGAAGTACATTTGTCATGTGATAAGAAAATAGTATATCTAATGGCAACAGATAACCACGAGCTAAAAGCGACAAAGCTATAAGGATATGTTGCTATTGGCAACAGTCAATGGTATGATAGCTATGGAGATGGAGAGAATGATGTGGACATTGGAAGAATTTCAAAATCAAACCGTGGAAAAGATGAAGGCTTTTTTTGGTGATGCATATATTATTTATCAGGATATAGCGGAAAGTATCAATAAAAAGCAAAGGCTTTGCATAAAAATTAAAGAAAAGCAGCAGGATAAAGGGTGTCAGATTTATTTGCATCCTTATTATGCAGAGTATGTAAAAGGATGTCCATTGGAGGAGATTTTGGAATCAATGCTGCAGGAATTTGAAGAGAATAGAGAAAAATATGAAAAAATATTTGACCGTATACAGTTAAAAAATATTCATAAACATATTGTCTACCGTATGATAAATTATCATAAAAATCAAGAGCTGTTAAAAAGACTTCCACATATACTGTACGAAGATTTAGCAATTGTGTTTTGTCTGGTGCAGGAGGAACCCGAAGGAGCAGCAGAAGCTGTTTTGATTGACCGTAAAATGATGGAAGAGTGGGAGATTGATGGGGAAAAACTTAGAGAATATGCGTTTTTGAATACACCGAAATTGTTTCCAATCCGGTTAGAATCTATTGCAGAAATAAGAGGGGCAAAGAAAAATGATGAACCGATATTTGTTTTGTCCAATCAGCAGAAAATGTACGGAGCAGGAGCCGTTTTGTATCAGCATGTACTAAGTGAATTGGCAGAAAAATACGGCTGGGATTTGTATCTTTTACCAATCAGCGTGCATGAATTTTTGATTTTATTTGACCGGGGACAGTATGTACAGGAAGAATTGCTGGATATGATTCGTCTATCGAATCAAACAGTTGTTTCCGAAAAGGATTTTCTTTCAGATAATATTTATTATTATGACCGCCGTGATGATCAGTTTTTTGCTTTGTTTTAAGGAAACAAAGCAGATTTTAGTTGAAGTAATCCATAGATTTCCAATATAATAAAAAGAGAAAATATGAAAGGGAAAAGGACTATGGACAAAATTCGATTAAATTCATCATGTCTTGTCTGTATGGCAGAAAAGCAGTTGATGAATTATGGGAAAGACGCATCGGAAGAAGAACGTCTTTTGTATATGCAGAAAGTGATGAAGATATTTGCAGAAGCTAAGGCGGAAGAAAGTTCACCGGTAGTTACAGGACGTATTTTTGACTTGCAAAAGGAGATGTTTGGAGAGGCGGAGGATTATGCCAAAATCAAACATACATATAATCAGATGATGCTGGAACTGGAATCTGAGATTGAAAATAAAATACAGGAATCAAAAGACCCGTTAAAGAGAGCAATTCAATATGCAATGACTGGAAATTATATTGATTTTGGAGCTTTATCCAGCGTAGACAATGCAAAGCTGATGGAGCTTTTAGGACAGGCAGATAAACATGAAGTCAATGAAGAAGAATATAAGGCTTTGAAAAAAGATTTAGAACATGGAACCCGGTTAGTATATTTGACAGATAACTGTGGAGAAGTAGTTTTAGACAAGATTTTAGTAAAATTGCTGAAAAAAATGTATCCCAATCTGGATATTACGGTCATCGTCCGCGGAGAGCAGATTTTAAATGATGCAACAATGGAAGATGCGGTTCAGATTGGCATGACGGATATTACAAAAGTTATTAGAAATGGAAATAACATTGCAGGAACATGGCTGGATGCTGTGTCGGATGAAGCATTGGAACTTATTGACCAAGCGGATTTGCTGATTGCGAAAGGGCAGGGAAACTTTGAAACCTTGTATGGCTGTGGAAAAAATATTTATTATATGTTCCTGTGCAAATGCCAGTTGTTTACAGAGCGGTTTGGCGTAAAACAGTTTGAAGGAATATTAATTAATGATAAGAAGTGCCGGGGCTGAAAGCCTACGGCACTTCTTGTTCCTCCCATATTTGAATTCGTCTTCGTGCTTCATCCGTGTGACGCTGTTGTTCATAAACAGCACCTTTGGCATGAATCTGGCGGATCATACACTTTGGACAAATATCAAGATCAGAATAATGTTTGGTAGAAAAGTTGTAGACCGGAGCACAGCACCAAAAACATTCTTCTACATGGTAGACAAAAGATTTAGACGCTGGATTATAAAAATGCAGATACATCCGGCGGTCTAATGGACTCATATGTTTGGACGCTCTTTCATACCAGATTTTATAATCGTCCAGTGCCAATTCTGCGGCAGACAGGCTGATATCAAATAATTCTGCTATGGATTCCTTGTTTCGGCATCCAGAATAGTAAACAGCCATACGTGGAACAAGGATATGGCTGGCAAAATAATTCGCTTCGTGTTCTGTCTGCGGGGTTTCTTCTGTATGTTCTAAAATAATATGTCCTAATTCATGCATGAGAGAAAAACGGATTCTCTGCCATAATTTTGTCTCATCATAGGCAACAATCTTTAAATCTTTATAATGAAACGCATCATCGGATAATCGGCAGCAATAGCAGTACAAACGGTAATTGGTTTCGCGAAGCTGCTGATAAGTGAAAATACGGTATCCGTAATGCTCTAAAACTTTATGACAATCGAAAGGAAATGCCTGAATTCCGCAGGCATCATACACATCTAAAATTCTATTTTGTATTTCATAATATTTCAAATAACATCCATCCTTTATAAATCGGACAGCATACGAATCAATTCGAGCTTCTCTTCCGAAGACATTGCCTTTCCATTACGAGCAATTAAATTCTTTAAGTTATCATACGAAGGTTCATGCTTCTCAAAGGTTTCATCTGAAAAATATTCTGCAGTAACACCCAGTTCCTGGGCAATTCGTACGAGAAGTCCAATATCTGCTTTCTTGCTGTCTCTTTTTACCATTGAATATATTGTAGTAGGAGCTACGCCGACTTTCTGTGCCAGTTCGTTGACATTCGTTCCCCGCTGTTTCATCAATTCTGATAATTTAATTCCGATTCCCATAAAAACCACCTTTCTAACATGTACCATAAAGAATTCTTATAGAAATCATAGCATATCTGCAGGTTTAAGTAAAACTCTAAATTCTCAATTGAGTAAAAAATATATTGACAAAATACGCAAACGAGAGTAATATCAAAATATAAACAACGCATTTGCGTAAAAACGTTATGCCACAGAACTAGCGTTCGATATTATTATAGAACATTTGTTTGAAAAGTGCAATGGAAAAATGTAAAAATTGGAAGGGGAGATGTGAATGACAGAAAAAGAATTGAATGGAATGTACTGTTTAAATCAGGAATTGGAGCGTTTGGAAGTTGAATTGGAGGAAATGGAACATAAAAGTCTGGTAAAAAGTCCATTATTATCTGGAATGCCTTATGGCAGCGGATTTAGCGATAAAACAGCAGATTATGCGGTTCGGGTAAATGAAATCAAACGATTGATTGGAATTACTGTGGAGCGTATTTTAAAAACCAGAGCAGAAATGGAACAATTTCTCCAAGAGATTGAAGATCCGGAATTACGGATGATTTTGAGATTAAGGTCTGTACAGCATTTTGGCTGGCAGGAAATAGGAGACGAGCTTGGAATGGATCGAAGAACCGCTGCTAGAAAATATCAGAAATTTTGCAAAGAGAAATTTGCCCACAATGCCCATAGAAAAGATGTTACTATGGTATCACACCAGAAAGGGAACGTATGTTCTAATAAGAAGGGTGAATGAGAAAGAAAGGAGGGAAGGATGAATCAGAAAATCCAAAAGAGGTTAAGTGACATAGAAGGAATTTCATGGGGTACAGATCAGTACCCGAAAATCCGATTTTCATTGACTCAAAAAGACTCTATGAAACGAGAGTTTCAGAGAGGATTGAAAGTTCAGATTATTTGTAAAGAAGGGTTTGAGCAAAAGCCGGAAGATTTTGAAGCGGCTGTGAAAGAAGCCTTGGATTTTTGCTTCTTTACAAAGCAGGATAGGGTTCTTTGTACCAAATGGAGAGAGACATTTCCGATAGTTTCTATTACTGAAACCAAAGAACAGCAGATGGACATGGTATTTGATGTGATGATATTTCAACAGCAGAAACAACAGGAGCAAAATCCGGTAGAAACTTTGAACCAGTGGCTGAAAAATACCTTCACGCATGTGAAAATTCCGGCGGAGGATTCTTTGGGAGAAATATGGAAAAAGGATGAGGAGTCTTTGGTTGTTTACAGTCGTTTAGAAAGTATTGTTCCCGGAACTTATCCGGATACGTGGAATACATCGTGGCTGATGGCAGGAATCCGGGTACATGTGATTGCAGATAATCCAGAAAAAGCTTTCTATATCAAAGAAATCAGCCAGAAACTGGCAAAGATAAAACAACTGAAAATGCAGGATGGAGGACCATTGTTTATTCATCGAATGAATTATAACGATACGATGCATCCATTAAAGAACCGGCAGTTTTTCATCGAATGTCAGTATGGTGTGTTACGAGAAGAGGCAACTGCAGAGCCAATACGAAACATTCAAATTCAGGAGGGAAAATATGAGTAACAAAGAAACAAAATATAAAGCAAAAGAGCTTGCCGAATATCCGGAAATTTTTCAAACATCAACGGATATGATTAAAGCTGCATTTTTAAACGCAGGAGTAGTAGAAGCAACTGTGGAGGAAGCAAAGCAGCTGGTAGAAACATTTAGAAATAAGGAGGTAAAATAAAATGGCAGGAACATATCGAGCAGGAGAAGAAAAGGTAAGACCGGGTGTGTATCGAAGATATACAGCCCAGACAACACAGGGTGTTGCAGGAGCCATGACCGGAGTATTTGCAATTCCGGTACATGCAGATTTTGGTCCGTTAAGGACTGTTACAACACATACCAAATTTGATACAGTCAAAGAATTGTATGGGGAAGGTGGAACTGTAAAAGGCGTGCAGAATCTGTTTAAAGGCGGAGCAGTGAAAGTATTTGTATATCGTCTTGGAACAGAAGTGAGTACAGAAACGGAAAAAAGAGGTGTTTGTCAGACTTTAGAGTTACAGGATGAAAATAGAAATGAAAATGATAAAACAATTGTAATTCTAAAAACAAAATATCCGACAGCAATTTCATTTACTGTAGATGTAAAGGAGAAACCGGCAAATGAAACAAAGAAGCAGTTTTGTGTATATCAGGGAGCCGTATTAAAAGAAACTTTAGAATATGAAGTAAAAGAGGGTGCAGATGAAGCCGAAATTTTAACAGAACTGGTAAATAAGCAGTCTGCAATTTTTACCGCAGAGAAATCAGTAAATGAAGCAGTATCATTAAGTAATATTGCAATTGTGGAGGTACAGTCTGGCTCCAATCCGAAAGTCACAGTAGAAGATTATGATTTGGCATTCGCTGCATTTGAAGCATATAAGTGGAATATTTTAGTAGCAGATACAACCAGCGAAGCAGTTCAGGCTTCTTTAAAGGCATATATGGAGCGAATTAAGGAAAATGGAGCTATTGGTTCTTGTGTCGTTGGTGGAAGAATTGATACTGTGAAGAGTACAGGAACATTAGAAGATGCAGATATTTCAGACTATAAGGGAATGACTTTTGAAGAACGTTTGAATCAGGCGAAAAGTTTTAATTCTGAATATTTCATTTATGCAGGAAGCGGCTATGTGGATGAAGATGGGAATCGGATGGATGGATATGAAGCAATTACTATGCAGGCAGGAATTATTGGAAGTACACCATCCAATCAGTCTGTAGTACACACCGTCATTCCGGGTGCAGTAGATACTATGGAAGTGCTGAGAAATGAAGATTACATCAAAGCCATTGAAAATGGAATGTTAATGCTGTCTCCAAGTGAAGATGGACAGGTTTGGTTTGATAGTGGTGTAACAACACTAACAGACTTGAAAGAAAATCAGGATGCAGGGTGGAAGAAAATCCGCCGTACGATGACAAGATATGAAATGTTTGATCGTATTGACAGAACAATTACACCATTGATTGGAAAAGTCAATTGTGATGCAGACGGTATTGCAAATATCGTGAAAGTAGCAAAGGATGTATTAAATGCAATGGTAAGAGAAGGAAAATTAAAGGATGGAGCGGATTTTTATGAAGATTCAGAGTATCCAATGGGAGAAGATAATGTTCATTTTATTATTGCAGCATCCGATGTGGACAGCTTAGAAAAAATTTATTTGAATTATCAATTTAGTTTTACTGCAGAATAGGAGGATAAAAAATGAGTGGAAAATTAGATGTGCGAACAATTATGACAGGAAATGATGGAAGATTATTCATCAATGTGGATCAGCAGGATATTTTGTTAGCAGAAGTAAAGGAATATGAAGTGAAAGCTAATTTTGGAAATGTTGAATATAAACCAGTGGGAGATGCACAGGAATATGCTATTCCAGACAAAGTGAAGTTTACACTGACATTTACAGGAGCAGTTATTCGGGACGATTTGATTATGGAACCTTTGTTAAGAGGAGTAAAAGAGGGAAAAATTCCATACTATGATTTCCAAAGTATGACAGCACGTTCTTATGATGGACAAGAACAGAGACTTTTATTGAATCACTGTGTCCCAGATGGAGATTTTGATTTGATGACTTTAAAAGCTGGAGAGGTTATTACCAGACAGCATACATTTGTAGTGAACAGTGTTCCGGAATTTATTAAATCGTTAACTGTAAAATAATTTATTAGTAAAGGAGTATAGTGCTATGGAAAATGCAGCAAAGAAAACAGCAATGGTGGAAGTGACAACAGAAAATGAAATGGATTTAGTGCAGGGGCTTTTGGATGCCGCAGATTTTCGCAATGATGATAATCTGCAGGCGAATATTCAGATTAAAAGAAATGGAAAAGTATTTTTTAGTTTTAAGATCCGGCCATTAAGCGAAGACGAATTGGTGGATGCACGTAAGAAATCTGTAGTAAAAATGGCAAACCCAAGTAATCCGAAATTACCGCCGATTGAAAAGGAATTAAAAGTAGAAGAATTTACCGCATGGAAAATTTATTTTGCTACAGTCGACAGAGAAAAAGTATGGGATAACCCAGATGTAAAAAAAGGGTTAAAGACCAAAGGATTCCCGGTTCTTAGGGGGATTGATGTAATTAACACGGTATTACGTGCAGGAGAAAAGGACGCAATCGATGATCAGATTGATAAAATCAGTGGATTCTATGACTCTGAAATTTCTGAAGAAGAATACGCAAAAAACTAATTGAAGCCAGTCCATTGGCTGCGAAGCTGCATTATATTTGGCAGAAACAGGGCAGACTGCCTTCTGAGATTCTTAGATTAAATCGAGGAGAGAGGGCGTTTGTTCTGGCTTCCACCATGCTGGCAATTGAAGAAATGTATCCAGAGGACGAGAAGAGGGGTTAATATAGATGAGAAAGGGGAGATACAAGACTGGAAATAGTCTGGTATCTTTCTTTTTCTACAAACAGGTATTTTACGGATTGATGATATACTTTTTGTATATTGTATGAAAGAATAATACTTATATTGATATTTTAAATAAAATGCTGTAAAATTAATTAGTAAATTATAAATTTTTATATTCGAAGGAGAAAGAGTGTGAAGAAAATGAAAAGTACGAGAAAGAAAGCCAAGCAATTAGTGTTATTATGCATAATGTGTATAAGTATGGTGCTTTATGGCTGCTCAGGAAAGAAGGAGGTAAAGGATAAAGAGATTACATTGGAAATTAATGGAAAAGAGTATTCTGGGAAATATACAGGTCAATTAGAAGATGATGTACCAAATGGAAATGGTAAATTTTCTATGAAAGAAGATCATGATTATTTGACTTATTCTGGAAAATGGAAAGAAGGGAAGTTTTCAGGGAAAGGGAAATTAAAAACTAATATTTATACAATTGACTTTTCTGGTACTCAGACAGAAGGTATATATAATGGAGAAACTTTGAATGGGGAGGCTTCTGGAGACGGCAGTTTTGAAGCAGTAAATTCAGATAAAGTTAAATATAAATATTCTGGAGAATTTAAAAAAGGCACCTTTCATGGGCAGGGAACAACCACATATGAATCTGATGAGTATTATACTAAAACTGGAACCTATCAGGATGGTGAATTTACACCAACCCCAGCAGAGTATTTTTATACTTTAGGAACATTAAAAGATGAAGAATATGAGCCGACAGAAAAGGCTATGAGTTTTTTGAAAAATAATCCCAATTTATTTTTAGATCAGGATAAAAAAATAGATAAAAAACTAATTGAATCGAATATATCATATAATAAGATTTCAAAAAAGGTAGATGATTACGGAGATAAACTTATATCTGTAGATAATTTACAGGTGATTCAGATTCGTGAAGAAGAAGGCTGGCAATATGAAAATACAACATTTGCTATATTACAGGATGCTAGAGGGAATGTTTATTTTGCTAATATGATTGGAAAAGCAAAGCATATTTATCAGGGCAGCATAGTAAGTATTACGGCACTTCCGTTGGATTATTTTACATATAAGACAGTGTCAGATTCAGATATGTGGGCATTGTCATGTGCAGTGGTTAGGATGGAAAAATAGACAGATATAAATTAAAAGTTGAAATTATTATAGATATGGCACAGGTATGAAATATACCTGTGCCTTTGTAGTATAACGGGCATGTCCCGAAGCTTGGGTTAAAAGTCAACATGACCAAAACCCATATCACGAGACCGGCAAAACTGAAATATCTTGGATTTGGGTTCTATAAAGACAGCAAGACTAAAGAGTGGAAATGCAGACCACATAAGGACTCCATTGCAAGATTAAAGGGCAGGCTGAAAGAACGAACCATGAGGAAAATGTCTGGTAAAATCACAGAAAAGATTAAACGTATCAATCAGGTGACAAGAGGCTGGATAAACTATTACGCCCTCGACTAAATGAAAATATAAATGAAAGAAATTGACGCACACTTAAGAACGAGAATCCGTATTATCATTTGGGAACAATGGAAAGTGCCGAAGAAACGGCAATGGGGATTGCAAAAGTTAGGAATTGGAAGAGACCTTGCAAGGCTGACTTCATATTGTGGAGACTGCTACTATTGGGCAGCTACTAAAACATGCGTAGTCAAGGCAATTTCTAAAAATGTATTGGCACGAGCAGGACTCGTTAGCTGTCTGGATTATGATAATGAGCGTCATGCTTTGAAGTTATATTGAACCGTCGTATGCCGAACGGCACGTACGGTGGTGTGAGAGGGGAGAGAAAATCTCCCTCACTCGATTAAAATATATATAAACAATAATGCGTCTGGAAGGTAATATTACATTTAACAGCTAAGTACATATCTTGCTTTCGCAATAGGATATTAGTAAAATAAGATTCATGGATAAAGGTGGAGGAAGTAAGATGGAAAAAAAGAAGAGTATGTAGTATGTGAAGAAAAATATTTTTATTTAATTTTTATTATAGTATGTGCAATATTAACATATATATCTTATTGGGCGTTTACGTTAGATGCTAATGATAGTGTATTTGAATATCGAAATGTTGGGTACATTCGTATTATTAGTTTTTTGGGAATAATAGCATTTTCATTACTAACATTATTTTATATAAAATCTTATATTTCATTAAAAAAAATAATAGAATACTTGTTTTAACAGAGAAAGGGATTGAGTGCAATAATCCTGGCATGGAATATATAGGATGGATAGGCTGGGAGGAAATAGTAGATATTGCAGTAGAAAAAGATGGAGATTATACCGTCTTAAATGTCTATTTCTTTAATAATAATAGAGAATTAGAAAAAACTAGAGAGAAGAGAGTAAGAACAATTTTTAAAGAAAAAGATGGAATGCAGTGGGCAAGTATTCCGTTGTTGGAAACAAATCGGGATAAAGATGAGATTAAGGAGAAGGTACAAGAATACTGGGAAAAATATGGACAGGGAGGAGAACAAATCGGAAGCCTTGAAAAGAAAGCAGTAAAAAAACAGGAAAGGTTAGTTGAAGAAAATGTGCAAAATGAAATGGATTTGATTGGAGGAATTTTAGAGGCAGCTGATTCTAAAAATTACCATAAATTGCAGGAGTCTATTGAAATCAAAAGAAATGGAAAAATTCTTTTTGATTTCAATATTCGTTCGTTAAGGCAAGAAGAGATAAGTAATTTGATGAAAGAGTATGCAACTGAAAAATTTGTCTTACAGAAAATTTATTTAGCAACCATAGATAAAGAAAAGATATGGGATAATTGGGAAATTCAAAATGGATTAAGGAAAAAAGGATTTTCAATTTCTACAGGAATTGATGTGATTCAAGCAGTATTGGAAGAAAGTGAAATCAAAGAAATTAGTGCCAAGATTGATAAAATCAGTGACTTTCATGATTTTGAAATTTCAGAATAAATGAAAGGGAAAGTAGATATAAAAAATTAAAATCATATAAAAAGAAAAAGGAAAGATATAGGATAAACAAGTTCTGTGTCTTTCCTTTTTTGATGAAAGAAAGGAGAAAAAGAATGGCAGAAACATTAGTAATTCATGTACAGGGAAGTTAAAAGATAAGATTGTATTTATATAAGTGATGGTATGCTCTACAATTAAAATGAAATCTTGCTTTTATTATAAGATACCAGTAAAATAAGCTTAATAGATAAAGGTGGAGAAAGCAAGATGGAGAAAAAGAAAGTATATAAAGTTCACAAAAATAAAAAAAGTATTTATGGTGGACAATTTTTAGTGCAGTATTTGGTTATGGTGGATATTGGATGTTGACATTAAGTGCAAATGATAGTGCATTTGAACATTGAAGTGTGTTCATAGTTAGATTAATGGGTGTATTTTTAATAGTAATAATGGGATTGTTTGTTTTTTCTTTAATAACTGGATTTTTAGGGAAAAATGTAGTTATGGTTTTAACAGAAGAAAATGTATGGCTTGATAATTTCCCTCCTATTGGATTTATAGGCACAATTGATTGGGAGGAGATATATGATATTCAAATAGAAACAAATCAGGATGAAAAAGCAATTTTATTCTATTATGATAGTGAAAATAAGAAACATAGTAGAAAAAGAAGATTGTCCGCATTTAATCTCGAAGATAGGGATATAGCCCGGCTTGCATTGCTTTTTATTGAAGAAGATAGAGAAGAAGTTATCAAAACAGTATTTGAATATTGGCAAGAATATCAACAGAGAGCTGATAAATCATTAAAAATATTTGAACAAAAAGATATAATAGTTAAGGAACAAAAGAATATAATTTCAGAGATAAAAAAAGATAATTCTCAATTAGTTCGAGGACTTTTGAAAGCAGCTGATTCTAAAAAGCAAATTGATTTGAAAGAATCTATTGAAATTAAGAGGAATGAAGAAACATTTTTTGAATTTCATATTTGTTCGTTAGATAAAAAAGAAATGGATAACTTAAGTAAAAAATATGTAACAGAAAAACTTGTCTTACAGAAAATTTATTTAGCAACAATAGATAGAGAAAAAATATGGGATAATGAAGAAATTCAAAATCAATTAAGGACAAAAGGATTTTCAATCTGTACCGGAGTTGATGTGATTCAAGCAGTATTGGAAGAAAGTGAAATCAAAGAAATTAATGCCCGGATTGATCAAATCAGTGGCTTCCATGATGCTGAAATCTCAAATGTAAATTAACAGAGATGGAAGAAGATATAGAAAACTAAAATAATATAAGAATGAAATTAATGAATGAAATAAATTTAATTTTGCTTGTAAAGGTTTTAATAGTGTTATAAAACTACTATTGTAGTAGAAAGGTGAGAGAATGGAAGAAAAGGCAAATTATATAGTTCATAAAAGCAAAAGGAAATATTTAATGAGGATGAGCTTCTACTTAGTTCTAGTTTGTTTAGGATTTTGGTGTTTAGATCCTAATCCAAGTAGTACTCCAGTAGAACGGTATGGAATTCTGGCGGTTAGAATGATAGCAGTTTTTGGAATATTACTGTTTGGCTTGATAGTGATATATTGTATAAAAGAAGCTTTTAGCAAAAAAGAAGTTATGATACTGTCAAAAGAGGGGATTTGGTTTGATAATCTTCCGCCTTTAGGATTTATCGGAACTATTAGTTGGGATGAAATATATGATATTCAAGAAGAACCTATAAAAGAAACTACATTTGAATTTTATTATAAAGATAAGCACAAGAGGGCAAAAAGAAAAAGGTGGTCATATTTTTTGGGCGATTATGATGAAATGGCTAAAATCCGATTGGTACATATAAAAGAGGACATAAAAGAAGTAAGAAAAATCATATATGAATATTGGGAATGTTATGGACAGATGAAAGAGCAGCCAAACATAAAAACAGACGAAATGGAAAGTAAGGCAGAATTCCATGATTCATTTCATCATTTGAATGTGAACAATAAATCAAAGAAGTCAGAATTGACAGAAAAATAAGAACTGTGTTTATATAGTTGATGATATACTTTATAATTAAAATGAAATCTTGCTTTCATAATAGGATATTAGTAAAATAAGATTAATGGATAAAGGTGGAGGAAGTAAGATGGAGAAAAAAGAAGAGTATGTGGTATATGGAAATAAAACGAGGTATTTATTGTGGTGTTTGGCGGGGATAGTAATGGTTTATTGTGGTTATTCTATATTAAATTTGGATGCAAGTGATAGTGTATTTGAGCATCGAAATATTGGGTTTGTGCGATTAGTTAGTGTATGTGGAATTATACTTTTCATTGCATGTATAATTGTTTTTATTATATGCTTTTGTAAACTGAAAAAGGATAATAAATTAATTATTCTTACAGAAGATGCAATACGGTTAAATCATTTATTAGGTGGTTTTAGAGGTTGGATTGGATGGGAGGAAATTGTAAATTTAAATACTAGAATGGATGAGTATGGGAATACACTTTTAGAAATTTATTATGTAGATAAAAATGATTATTTAAAAAGTAAGAGAAAGTCTGGAATGTTAGGTTTAAAAGATATTGAGGGAGACATTCACCAAGCAGGATTAGGGATTGTTGGAACAAATAAAAAACCAAAAGAAGTTGTTGAAAAAATTTATGAATACTGGGAAAACTATAAACAACAAACAAAAAAGCCTGTTGAACCAGTAGAAACGATAAAAACAGAAACAGACATATTGATTGAAAAACCTAAAACGGAGATAGTAGAGGAAGATGAATTAAATTTGATGGAAGGACTTTTAGAGGCTGCTGACGATAAAAAATGCAATGAATTGCAACAATCCATTAAAATCAAAAGAAATGGAAAAATTCTTTTTGAATTTCATATTCGCTCATTGAATAAAAAAGAAATGAGTGATTTAAATGAAAAATATGTGGTAGAAAAATGTAGTTTGCAGAAAATTTATTTGGCAACCATAGATAAAGAAAAAATATGGGATAATGAACAAATTCAAAATCAATTAAAGGCAAGGGGATTTTCGATTTCTACAGGGATTGATGTGATTCAAGCAGTATTGGAAGAAAGTGAAATCAAAGAAATTAATATCCAGATTGATCAAATCAGTGGCTTTCATGATTCTGAAATCTCGAAAGTAAATTAACAGAAAGGGAAGAAGATATAGAAAACTAAAATAATATAAAGATAAAGAGGAAAGATATAGGACTAAGAAGTTCTATACCTTTCCTTTTTTGATGGAAGAAAGGAGAAAAAGAATGGCAGAAACATTAGTAATTAGTGCACAAGAGAAGTTTAAAGATAAGAATGTGTTTATATGATAGTATATTCTGCGATTAAAATGAAATCTTGCTTTCGTAATAGGATATTAGTAAAATAAAATTAATAGATAAAGGTGGAGGAAGTAAGATGGAGAAAAAAGAAGAGTATGTAGTACATGTTACAAGAAGTAGTTATTTGCTTCGTATTATTATGAGTTTTGCAATGGAATATTTATTTTATAGAATATTTATCTTGGATGCAAATAATAGCGTATTTGAATATAGAAATGTTACATATATTCGATTGATTAGTCTTGTAGGTATGGCATTATTTTTTGTATGTTTTATTGTTTTAGTGATTATGTTTTTGGGATTAAGAAAAAATAATGGATTAATTTTTCTTAATCAATCCAAGATTAAAATTTGTTATAATCATCCCATTTTAGGTGTTTTGACTGAAATTGCATGGGAAGAAATAACAGATATTGATAGGAGGAGGAAACAAAATGATGATTGGGTAATGGATATCTATTATATTGATAAAAATATAGTTGGTTTGGATAAAAAGAAAAGAGGGAAAGAGGTTGTTTTTACTAATGATGGTATAATTTACAGAGCATCTGTGTTGTTAGCTTATATAGATAAAGAGCCAGAAGAAGTTATTAATAAAATATTTGAATACTGGGAAAACTATAAACAACAAACAAAGCAGCATGTTGAACCAGTAGAAACGATAAAAACAGAAACAGACATTTTGCTTGAAAAACCTAAAACAGAGATAGTAGAGGAAAATGAATTAAATTTGATGGAGGGACTTTTAGAGGCTGCTGACGATAAAAAATGCAATGAATTGCAACAATCCATTAAAATCAAAAGAAATGGAAAAATTCTTTTTGATTTCAATATTTGCTCATTAAGTCGAGAAGAGATAAACAAGTTGGGTGAGAAGTATATAGGGAAAGAATATAGTTTACAGAAAATTTATTTAGCAACCATAGATAAAGAAAAAATATGGGATAATGAACAAATTCAAAGTCAATTAAGGAAAAAAGGATTTTCAATTTCTACAGGAATTGATATGATTCAAGCAGTATTGGAAGAAAGTGAAATCAAAGAAATTAATGCCAAGATTGATCAAATCAGTGGCATTCATGCTTTTGAAATCTCGAAAGCCAATGAATAGAGATGGAAGAAGATATAGAAAACTAAAATAATACAAAAATAAAGAGGAAAGATATAGGACTGAGAAGTTCTACATCTTTCCTTTTTTGATGAAAGAAAGGAGAAAAAGGATGGCAGAAACATTAGTGATTCATGTACAGGGAAGATTCTCGGATGGAATTACCCCAGGAAGCGAGAGGGCTTCGCAAAGTTTGGAAAGGCTGGAGCGGAGAATGAGAAAGGTGGTGAGACAAAGCAGACAACTTTCTGGCATGAATGTTCATATGAAAATCGACGCAATAGATTTAGCTTCGAAAAAAATAAGGAAAGTAATTGCTTTGGGATCACAGTTAAATAACATGGTATTTCAACCTCGAATAGTGATGGCAAATCCTAAGAAAGAATTTGTGAATCCAAATAGTGTGGCAACAAATACAATGGGAGAGCCTAAAGTAAGTGGAGGAAAAGTAAGTGTAAAAAAGGGAATGAGGAAAAAAGATAAAAGCTTTGCACAAAAGTTTATTGAAAAGTCAAAGGAAACTATGATTACTGATTTTTTGAATGATAGAGCCGAGAAATATAAAGATGATTTTGTGAAAATAGGTGAAGAGTTAAAAAATTCGGCAAAAGGAAAATTAAATACGGAATATAACAAATTTCAAAAAACTAAGATGGGAAAAGCTGCTGTTGAGAAAATAGAGAAATTTAAAAACTCAAAGACAGGAAAATTTGCAGCTGATGGAATAGAGAAAATAAAAAATGTGCCTAATAAGATGGTAACTTCAAAAAATAAATTACTGAATTCAAGGGTAATACAAGGTGTTTCAGAAAAAGTGGATATGCTTTTTTCTAAACCGGCAGGGCAGAAAGTAAAAAGTTTGTTAAGTCGAGGAGGAAAAGCGTTAAGTAAGGAAGCACCAGGAATATTTGATTATGCTTTTGCAGCTCACAATATTATAAAAGCGAAAGACAAAGGAAAAGCAGTTTTTAAAGAAGGAGGTGGACTTTTGTTAGGAACTGCTGGAGCAGCAATAAGTAGTGCGACAGTAGGAGCACTTACAGGTTCAGCAGTAGGACCTGTGGGAACTGTTTTAGGAGCAGGGGCAGGATTTCTTGGTGGTGTCGCAGGGTCTATAGGAGGAGAATGGCTTGGCAAAAAAGCATACGGCGGTTGGAAAAAACTCAAAAGCAGTTTTGAAAAAGGAAGAGAAAAACTGCAAAAGAAACAGATAAAAGCCCAGAAGGAAACAATGAAGCAATATGACTACAATGGAAATGTTTGGACGAAAAAGAATAAGAAAAACAAAATGACAGGTAGTCCATATTTGGATCAAAAATACTATCAAAATGAAAAGCGAAAGAGAAAAAAAGCCAAGAAAACCAAAACTGATCCTACAGAAAAGAGAACCACCAAGAAAGTAGCAAAACAGGTAAAAGATGTCGGTTCCAATTCAAAGAAAACAGGAAATAAAATCCAAAGTCTTGGAAAAACATCTGGAGGTTCAGGCAAACAGGTAGCAGGATTAGGCTCTAATTCGTTGTCAGCTGGAACATCAGTTTCAGGAATGGGAAATTCCGCTAGCGGAGCAGCCGGATCTTTAGGAATGTTGACAGGAGCAATCGCAATGGCGGCAGCAAGTTTATCTTCTTTATCCTTCCTATCTTTTGGAGGATTAATGTTTGGCGGTGGTATTCAGAGAAATGCCAACGGAAGTTTTGTTGGTGGAAAAACCTTAAGCTGGGTTGGTGAAGATGGACCAGAGGTAATTATTCCATTAGGCGGCAAACGAAGAAAAAGAGGATTGGATTTATGGCATCAGGCAGGTGCAATGCTTGGAGTTTCTCAGCACGCGGAAGGAGGTTTTGTTGGCGGTGGATTTACTGGCGGAAAAGCTTCCAATGGAAAGAAAAATGCACCAATCAGTGTTTCCGTAGGTAATATTACCATTGAGTTAAAAGGAAATGGTGATGGAACAGGAAAAAATATTGATTTATTAAAATTGCTGCAGGAACAGAAAAATCAGGTTTCTGATGAAATCTGTACGATACTGGCAGACGCTTTAGAATCTGCGTATCGAAATATTCCGGTGGCACAGTAAGGAGGATATATGGATATTAAATTATCAGGAGTAAATAAAAATAATCAGAATGTGACAATTACAATTCCTCTGCTTCCAGAGGAAATCAGCTATTCCAGTACTGCTAGATTTCAGGAATATGAAATATTGGATTTAGGAGAGGTAAAACTTCCAAGAGGAAGAAACTTAAATACATACAGTTGGGATGCAGCATTTCCATCCATAAATAGAGAGAACTTATCATTTTTACATGGAGGGAAATTGCAGAAACCAGAGGTATATATCAATCATATTGAGTATTGGAAAAACAATCAGAAGAAAGTAAATCTAATGATACAAAGTACAGCATTTAATCAGAGAACAGTGTACATTGAAGAATTTTCCTATCGAATGACTTCCATAGGTGACTATCAGTACTCAATTTCCCTTGTGGATGCTGTTGATCTTATTCTAAACAAGCAAAAGAAACGTGCATCCAGCAAAAATACGAAGAAGTATAAAGTAAAATCAAATAAAGAAACACTTCGTGATATTGCGAAGAGGTTTTATGGAGATGGCAGCAAATATAACAGGATTTATAATGCCAATAAGTCATTGATTGACAAAAGAAACAAAGCAGAAAAAAAGAAAGGCAGGAAGGTATCAAAGTATAAAATTTATAAAGGACAGGTATTAACCATTCCTTCTGCTTCTAAAACAACATCTAAAAAAAATTCATCGGTTTTAGCATTGCAGAAGGCAATAAACAAAGACAAATATGCAAAAGTTAGTGAAACAGGTATTTTGGACAGCAAAACGAAAGTTGCTATGAAAAAGGTTCTGATTAAGAACGGCAAACGAGGGGAAGTTGTTAAATTTGTTCAAGGGAAAGTTGGCGTAACTAAAGATGGAATCTGTGGATCTAAGACTGTAAAAGGGATTAAATCTTATCAAAGAAAACATGGTTTAAAAGTAGATGGAATTGCCGGATATAATACTTTGATGAAAATGATGAAATAGGGAGGTGAAATATGAAAGCATCGTTAGTACAGCCGGTTTATACGTGCATTATTAAAACAAATAAAGCGGCCTATAATGTATCCAATGTAATTACAGGACTCACGTTATCGCAAAATGAAGAAGAAATGGCACAGTCTGTTTCAGTAACGATTCCTAATTTGAAGGATTCTTACAAGTATCTTTACAACAATATTTCTGTTAGAGATTCACTGTATTTGTATTGCAATACAGGCGGAGAAAATCATGAGATATTCAGAGGGACCATTTGGGATAAGGATTATTCCAGTGATGTAACAAAAGATTTAACATTAACAGCATATGATCGGTTAATTTATTTGCAGAATACGAAAGATAATTTTTTCTTTTCCAAAGGGAAAAGTACCGAATCTATTATTAAATCCATCTGTAAACGCTGGGGAGTAAAGGTGAATTTTCGATATCAGAGTATCAAACATAAACGAATGATATTAAGAGAGGAAACTGTTGCAGACAGCATCCTACAGGTATTAGATGAAGTGAAGAAAAAGACCGGGAAAAAATATGTAATTTCCTGTGAAAAGGGTGTGCTGGTAATTCGGAAAAGGGGTTATAATTCTACCGTATATTCGGTGAATTATAAAGAAAATGCCTTGTCACAGAATACCAGAGTAACGATGGATGGAATGATAACAAAAGTTGCCATTTACCGGGAACAGGAGTCAGAGAGCAGTCAGGAAAAACCACCGAAAAAAGTAACTGTGGTAAAAGGAAATACGAAGAAATATGGAACCTTGCAGGAGATTATCATTCGAGATTCGGAAGATAAGAAGTCAACACAGGCGAAGAAAGAAGCAAAAGAAATTTTAAAAGAATATGGAAAACCGTTTTATGATCGAACAGTTGAGGCAGTAGATAATCCCTATATCAAAAAGGGGCATAAGATTAAAAGCAATGCCGGGGCTTTGGAAGGGTATTACATTGTCAAAGGAATTGAACATGATTGTATGAATGGCATTATGAGTTTGGAGGTGGAAACGTCATGAGTAATAAAGGCACTAGCAACAAAGGCAGGGCAAGGCTGGCAGGCATTCTGCAAGGCAGAATGGGAAAAGTTAAAAATTTTCAGAGCAGTCCTACAGCAGAATTAGGGATTCTTCGTAAAAATGGACTGATTTTGGACAGTTTTCCAGATGATGTCATTGAAAATGGAGATTATATGATATGTCAGTCAATAAAAATGCAGACAGGAAACAGTAGAGTATTGGTTGTATGGGCAGGAGAAACAGCCATTGTTGTAGATGTTTTGTCTGCATCAGGAAATGGAGATTGAAAGGGGTGATGAGATGGCAGAACTATTTCCAGAAGATTTTGATAAAGAAGAGTTGGATGCAAAAGAAATTGAAGAACAGTTAGAAGAGCCTGCTGGCTATAAAAAAGGGATTTGCTTTGATGACAGCTTGGGAGATTTTAAGCGGGATGGAACAATGAAGCTGGTAGAATGTAGTGGAATTGAAAGCTGGATTCAATGGTGTATAAAAATTCTGCAAACCAAACGTTATGTATGTCAAGCGTATAGTGATGATATAGGAATTGATTTGGAAAGAGCATTTACAGCGGAGTCAAGAGAAGAAGCAGAGAGTATTTTAAGACAGGAAATTGCCGAAGCACTGGAGGCAGATCCGTATGGAAGGACAGAATTTGTTAAATCTGTGGAATTTCAATGGAAAGAGAATGATTCTGTAGAGGTGGACTGTGTCATTATTGGAATGGATTCCAACGAAATTGAAGTAACAACAACGATGGAACGATAGAAAGGGGAAAAGCATATGGAAGAAGAAATTTTAGACATTTTAGAAGAGGAAGAGCTGGAAGAAGATGATTTTCAAATTCCGGATTTTCTAAAAGAGACCAGCAGTGAGGAAGATATACATAGAAGGATGCTGGATGAACTTCCAGAAGATTTAGACAAATCGGAAGGCGGGTATGTATATGATTTAACCAGACCAACAGCCATTGAAGTGGCAAGAATGAAAGAGTTTGAGCTGGTGGAAGCATTAAAATTAATCTGGCCTCGTTTTGCAGAAGGAATTTATCTGGATTATCATGCAGAAACAAGAGGATTGGAAAGAAAAGAAGCAATTAATGCTGTAGGAAAATTACATATCGAAGGAAAAACTGGTACGCTCATTCCTGAGGGTACTATTTTTACGACGGAAAGCATTCATGATGAGCCGGAAAAAGAGTATGAAACTTTAGAAGCAGCAGAGATTATAGAAGATGTCAACGGAGTTGGAAGTGTGGATGTATCTATCCAAAGCGTAGAAGCGGGGATCAATGGAAATGGTGCAGCGAATACAGTGATTTTACAGGAAGACTTGATAGAGGGAATTATGTCAGTGACAAATCCGGAACCAATCAGCGGAGGAATGGAAGCAGAGGATGATGATAGTTTCCGGGAAAGAATTATGGAATATGACCAGACACAGGGGGACTCTTTTATAGGAAATGTTAGTGATTATAAACGTTGGGCATTATCTGTGGAAGGAGTTGGAAGTGCAACAGTAATTCCGCCACAGGGAGATGATGAAAGCGGTATCATCCGCATTGTTATCACAGATGCCAATGGAGAAAATGCATCACAAGAATTATGCCAAATGGTAGAAGATTATATTATGCAGCCGGATAATCCTGAAAACAGATTGGCTCCGGTAAATGCCATTGTGAAAGTAGTATCTCAGCAGGATATGCCGATTATAATTTCTGCAGTTGTAAAGCTGAAAGATGCAAAAATTGAGACAGTGAAAGAGGATTTTCAGAATGGATTGAAGAATTATTTGAAAAACACAGGGGATGATGGTGAAATCCGTTATACACAGGTTTGTAAAGTCCTTGGAAACACTGCCGGAGTTTATGATTATACGGATTTAGTGATTGGGCTGGCGGATACTCAGGAAGTACAGACTTCTGTGGCAGGAGAGAAAAATATTCCAGTGACACCTGAATGTATTCCTGTAATCCAGTCGATTACATTGACAGAAGGGTAGGGATGTATATGCAGAATAGAACGAAAATGATGGAAGAAATTTTAAAAAGTCCGGAAGCTCAAAAAATTATTGACTTTGTGAGTCCGGTATATGGAGAGGCTTATGTAGGTCTCTCCTTATTTAATGCCATCGGAACAGCACTGGATGATTTGGATGTATTTCCGGAAAAGTTTAAAGATCAGTTGATTCTCCAAACGGTATCTGATGAATGGGCATTAAATTATTGGGAGGAACAATATAAAATTTACCCGGAAAAAGACTGGGATTTTGAAACACGCAGAAAAAATTTAATGGAGAAAATGGGGAATCATTTTTACAGCCCGCGAAAAATTGAAAATGTGTTGTCTGCTATGACAGGTTACAATGTGGAATTGAAAGAAAATACAGGAAAAAATAAATTTGATGTACTGATTCGAGGATTTGTAAAAGATTTAACGAATGCAAAAGCATTTGTAGATAAAGTAAAACCAGCACATTTGGTTTATGACATTAAGGTATCAGAGTTAATTGAAGCAAATCTGCAGATTTATTTAGGAATTGGCGTGTCACAACATGAGCATTATGAAATAGAAGTTCAGTAAGTAAGGAGGAAAAGTAAATATGAATATATGGAAAGATGTAGTAATTACAGAAAAAGGTTTGGCATTGCAAACAAAATTAATGGAAGGGAATGTATTAAGATTTACAAAGGCAGAAGCTGGAGCAGGAATGACGGAAGTAGAAAATCTCCCATATCAAACAAGTGTTACGGATTTTAAACAAAACATTTCTTTTCAGACAGGGAAAGCGGCAGATAATGGGATTGAAATACAAATTTTGCTGGATAATATAGGATTAAAAACAGCTTATTCACTGCACCAGATTGGAATTTATGCCCGTGATCCAGAGGAAGGAGAAATTTTATATTGTATAGCTCAGACATCTGAAGGGAAAATGATTCCAGCCGATCAAGAGAATCCAGGGTTCTCGATCACATGGAAGTTTTTGTTTCAGAATTTTGGAAATTCTTTGGCAAAATTGGAAATGAACTCTGCCGGATTGGTGTCAATGGAAACATTTCAGGGATTAAAGGAGCAGGTAGAACAGTTAAATCATGATTTGCTGGAAAAAGTTTACCCAATAGGAAGTATTTATATTTCTGCTGCTGATGCCAATCCAGGGATTCTTTTTGGCGGGATCTGGGAAAGATTTGCCAAAGGAAGAACACTTGTCGGCGTGGATGAAAATGATGCGGTACTTCAAAAAGCTGGAAATTTGGGTGGACATAAGGAAATGCAGACGCATAGTCATAGTTTTACTGGAAGCAGTGTAACGACCAGTACGACGGGAAATCATACGCATACATTTACAGGAACAGCAGTAAATACGGGGACAACAGGAAATCACAGCCATAAAGTAAATAATGTACATTTTTATGAAAAGGCAGTCGCAAAAGGGACGAATTATGCTCGTTGGAACTCTGATGGAAAATCTGTGACAAATGACTGGGGAGATATAACAACCGCTGGAAATCACTATCATAGTGTAACTGCCAAAGGAAGTAACAGCACGACGGGAAACCACACACATACAGTGACAACGGCAGGTTCTATCGGAACAGCGGGGACTGGAAATGCAGGAAATATGCCGCCTTATATTACGGTATATTTATGGAAACGGACAGCATAAGAAATGAGGTGTACAAATAAAATACAATGGAACATATGTCAGTGGAGTACCGTCAGGAAGCATACAATGTAAAAACTGGGGAGATTCGGGATGGGTTGATTGCAGTATGGGATACGGTATTAGCCCGCATAGTGGAACTTATAATCGTCCGCAAGTTCGGAGAATAGGAAAGATTGTATATTTACGAGGCTGTGTTACCAATAGTATAACATGGACAGAGCATAATAGTATTATTACTATTCCAAGTGGATATAGGCCATCAGTTTCGGAAAGCTTTGTTCAGCAGAGAAGCGGCTCAAATAAATATTTGCTTATGGTAACATCAAGCGGAGCATGTAATGCACAAAGATATACAAATAATACAACTATGTCAAATACAGTGCCGACTGGGAGCTGGTTAAATATGTATGGTACATGGTTTGTTGATTAATAGAACAAAGGAGGGAAATAAATATGTCAATTTACAATATCAGTGCAGGACACAATCCTGCTGGAAAAACAGCGTGCGGTGCAAAAGGATTTTTAGATGAATCCAAAGAAGACCGTCTTATTACAAAAGAAATTATTAAATTATTAAAAGAATCAGGGCATAAAGTGTACGATTGTACCTGTAACAATGGGACAAGCCAAGGGGATGTCCTGAAAAAAATCATTGCAAAGTGTAACCAAAGGGAGGTTCTGTTAGATATTTCCATACATTTGAATTCTGGAAGAAATGATAAAAAAGGAGATAAAAAAATTGCAGGAACAGAAATTTGGTGTACGGAAGGATCTGGAATTAAAAAAACGGTATCGAAGAGAATCTTGAAAAACATGGAAAAACTAGGATTTTCTAATCGAGGGTTAAAAACGACCAATGGACTCTATTATTTAAATCACACCAAAAATAGGGCAATATTAATTGAAGTATGTTTCGTGGATGATAAGGATGATTACAATTTGTATCAGAAAATAGGATATAAAAAAATTGCAAAAGCTATTGCAGAAGGAATTATAGGGAAGGAAACAACAAAGCAAAAGAAGTTGGAATATACAATTGTAAAAAGAACATCATCAAGAACAGCTATTCAATGGCTTCAAAAAAAATTAAATATGTGTTACACAGGAAAACTTCTAAGGTTATCTACGGATGGTATTTGGGGAAAGAAAACGCAGGAAATGTTAGAAGCTTATTGGAAACAGCTTGGATGGAAAAAAGGTTCCTATGCAGGGGAAAAAACATGTAAGGCACTTTACAAAAACAGAAAAAAATAAGAAAGAGGTGATTACAATAGAACAGATATTAGCAGTGTGTGGCGGCATCAGTATTTTAGGAGGTGCCGCCGCGGTCATTTATAAAATGATTTATCCAGCATTTCATTTCCATAAACGTGTAGAGACATTAGAAGAATATTCAGAGATTGATTATAAAAGGTTAAAGGATCTGGAAGAAATGCAAAAACAACAGACAAAATGTTTAGCAGCTATGCTAAATCATCATATTACGGGAAATGGAATTGAAGCAATGAAAAAAGTCAGAGATGAATTATTAGAAAATATTATTGAAAGTTAAGAGTAGTTGAAAAGGAAGAGGTGAAAATAATTATGAATGATTCTTTGCAAACAGTGGCATTGACAGAGCAGGGTATGAAACTGCAGTCAAAATTAGTAAATGGAGCTTCTTTAAAATTTACAAAGATACAAGCGGGAAGCAATCAGGTTCCACTTGTGGATTTAAGAAGACAAAAAGAAATTATTCATCCAAAGCAGGATTTATACTTACAAAAAATAAAAACTCTGGAAGATCAAGTTGAAATGAAGGTGTTGTTAGAAAATACATCATTAGAAGAAAGTTATATCCTTTGGCAAATTGGAATATATGCAGAAGATCCTGAGGAAGGGGAAATTCTTTACTGCATTGGACAGATGCAGGAAGGAAAGTTAATTCCGAATAAAAGGCAAAATCCGGGTTATTCTATTACATGGAACTTTCAATTCAAAATATCAGAACAAGAGCATATGAGTCTTGATATTCATCCAGCAGGTTTGATAAGTGTGGAAGTATTTACCGATAAAACTGAGGAAATAGAAGAAAGAATAAATCAATTGAATGAGAATCTATTTTTAATGACGCATCCAATTGGTTCGGTATTAGCTTTTGCAGAGGACTTCGATCCAAATACAAAAGGAGGAGTGTGGGAGCGGTTTGCACAGGGGAAAACACTTGTTGGGGTTTCTGAATCAGATGCAGATTTTGCTGCGGTAAGAAAAATTGGCGGAAATAAAGCACATTTGCATAGTACCGGCGATTTTTATTTAAAAAATGAACATCTGCAGGCACATAGTCATACAGTAAATAGTCATACACATAGTGTTCCTAATCACACACATACGATGCAGGATAATGGAAAACATCGGCATGATTTTTATGTAAAGGCAAATGCAGCCAGTGGAACTGGAAGACAAGTGGTGCAGTATAGTGATGGAAATAGTGGTGGAGAATGGAAATGGGGAAGCTCAAATTCCTACGAAGGATCACATCATCACACGGTAAATTCAAGTGGTGCCTGCACAACTGGTTCATCTACACCTGGTACGAGTGCGATTGGAGGCGGGCAGGCTCATAATCATGGAAATACAAGTTCAGCAAGCAATTTACAGCCATATATTACAGTTTATTATTGGATGAGAACAGCATAAGGAGGAAACACAATGGATTTAGATTTATTAACAGAATACTACATGCCTATGGTTATGACAGCCTGTTTGATTTTAGGTTATTTAATCAAGAAATCTTTAGATTTTATCCCAAACAAATACATACCATTGATTCTTGCCATAACGGGGGCTGTGCTGGGATGTTTTACACAGGGGGCAGTTTCAATAGAAAATATTGTGTATGGCGCAATGACAGGATTAGCCAGTACAGGACTGCATCAGAGTTTTATAAGTATGGTAGAGAAAAATGAAGTTGATTGATAAATGTTTTGGCTCTGCAAAATATATTTAGGTGGAATTATTATTTGTTTTGTATGTGAATTTTCACATCTTTTGTTCAAAAAGACGGAATTAGAGCTGCATTTCCTAAAGGTCTTAGATATATTGAACAAAAAATAAGACTTTGTTATATTGGCTACAACAAGTAACAAAGAAACAAGCACATAAAAAAGAAAGGATGAACAAAATTATGATGCAGAAGATTCAAAAATTCGGTGGTGCAATGTTTACACCAGTCCTGCTGTTTGCTTTTGCAGGTATTGTAATTGGGATTGGAACGTTGTTTACTACTGAGGTAATTATGGGAAGTCTGGCGGCACCTACCAGCATGTGGTACAAATGCTGGAACGTTATTTTGCAGGGCGGCTGGACTGTATTTAACCAATTACCATTGTTGTTTGTTGTAGGATTACCAATTGGAATGGCTAAGAAACAAAATGCAAGATGTTGTATGGAAGCATTAGTGCTTTATTTAACCTTCCATTATTTCTTGAGTACCATTCTTGCTCAGTGGGGAGGAGTGTTTGGTGTTGATTTCTCTGCAGAAGTTGGAGGAACCAGTGGATTGACAATGATTGCCAATATTAAAACGTTGGATATGGGAATGATTGGAGCTTTAGCAATCGCTGGAATCGTTATCTTCTTACATAACAAATATTTTGATACAGAGCTACCAGAATGGCTGGGAATCTTTAGCGGTTCTACATTTGTTTTCATGGTTGGATTCTTTGTAATGATTCCAGTAGCTTTAATTGCAGCACTTGTATGGCCAAAAGTTCAGTTGGGAATGCATGCTTTTCAGGGATTTGTTATTGGTGCAGGAGCAGCGGGAGTATGGGTATTTGTACTGTTGGAACGTTTGCTGATTCCATTTGGGTTACATCACATTCTATATTCTCCATTTTGGTATGATAATGTGGTTGTTCCTGGTGGATTATATGCATACTGGGCAAAGAAATTGCCGGAAATTGCAGCTTCTACAGCTTCTTTGAAATCTCTTGTACCAGCAGCAGGATTCTCATCTACAGGATTTTCAAAAATATTTGGATGTCCAGGTATTGCACTTGCGTTTTATGCAACAGCAAAACCAGAAAAGAGAAAGAAAATTTTAGGGTTGTTAATTCCAATTACTTTGACAGCCATTTTCTGTGGAGTTACAGAACCAATTGAATTTACATTTTTATTTATGGCTCCAGTATTGTTTGTTGTACATGCCCTTCTGGCAGCGTGTTTATCTACAACGATGTATCTTGCAGGAATTGTTGGTATTCATGCAGGTGGAGCGATTGAAATGGCGTCTTTAAACTGGATTCCTCTAATGGGAAATCATTGGAAACAATATTTGCTGATGTTAGCCATTGGTTTAGTATATACTGCAATTTGGTTTATTGTATTTAGAACTTTAATTTTGAAATTCGATTTTAAAACACCTGGACGTGAAGATGATGCAGAAATCGAATTTGGCTCCAAAGAAAAATTCCGCGCAAAACAGGCAGGTGCAAAAGGAAGTGCAACGGAATTTGAAGAAATGATTTTAGAAGGCCTTGGAGGAAAAGATAACATCGTGGATGTTACAAATTGTGCAACAAGACTTCGTGTCAATGTAAAAGATGAAAAATTATGTAAAGATGATGCATATTTTAAGGCGATTGGAGCTCATGGATGCTCAGTGAATGGAAAATCATATCAAGTAATTATTGGACTGAAAGTACCAAGTGTTAGAGAAAAATTTGAGACATTATTATAGGAGGAAAAAATCATGTCAAATAAAAAATTTTCAATTACCGTTGCAGGCGGAGGAAGTACATTTACACCGGGGATCGTATTGATGTTGCTAGACCATATGGACCGTTTTCCAATCCGTTCCATCAAGTTCTATGACAACGATGCAGACCGTCAGGAAACTGTAGCGAAAGCATGCGAAATCTACTTAAAGGAACAGACCCGGAAACAGCTTTTACAGATATTGACTTTGTTCTTGCACATATCCGCGTCGGAAAATATGCAATGCGTGAAAAAGATGAAAAGATTCCTTTAAAATACGGCGTTGTGGGACAGGAAACATGCGGGCCGGGAGGAATTGCATACGGAATGCGTTCCATCGGCGGAGTGATTGAAATCCTAGATTACATGGAAAAATATTCTCCAAATGCATGGATGCTGAACTATTCCAATCCGGCAGCCATTGTGGCAGAAGCAACCAGAAGATTAAGACCGGATTCCAAGATTTTAAATATCTGTGACATGCCGATTGACCTGATGGAAAAAATGGCAGATATGGTAGGATTGAAATCCAGAAAAGAATTACAGTATGGATACTATGGACTAAACCATTTTGGATGGTGGAATAAAATTTATGATTCTGAAGGAAATGACTTAATGCCGCAGATCAAAAAACATATGGCAGCCAATGGATTTGCAGATGCACTTTCTGACAGCAACCAGCATGTGGATGAAAGCTGGGTACATACGTTCCAGAAGGCAAGAGATGTCTATGCGGTAGATCCGGAAACTATTCCGAACACATACTTAAAATACTACTTATTCCCAGACTATGTGGTAGAGACCTCCAATCCGGAATATACAAGAGCAAATGAAGTTATGGACGGGCGTGAGAAATTTATCTTCGGAGAATGTAGAAAGATCATTGAAAAAGGAA
This sequence comes from Lachnospiraceae bacterium, assembly GCA_021771695.1. Lineage (GTDB taxonomy): Bacteria > Bacillota > Clostridia > Lachnospirales > Lachnospiraceae > Anaerostipes. The sequence goes on from JAETON010000025.1 coordinate 37,741, forward strand.
CCAGTGAAGGAAGTGCCTTTGAGCCGGATGCACACGCAACATACATTGTGGATTTAGCATGTGCTATTGCAGAAAATACACAGGAAAGATTTCTTCTGATCGTGCCGAATGAAGGAGCCGTAGAGAACTTTGACCGTACAGCAATGGTAGAGATACCATGTATTGTTGGAAGCAACGGATACGAAAAAATCTGTCAGGGAGCCATTCCCCAGTTCCAGAAAGGGTTGATGGAACAGCAGGTCAGCGTGGAGAAACTGACAGTAGAAGCATGGATTGAAGGAAGCTATCAGAAGTTATGGCAGGCATTGACATTATCCAAGACAGTACCAAGTGCAAAAGTAGCAAAACTGATTCTGGATGATTTAATTGAGGCAAACAAAGATTTTTGGCCGGAA
>JAETON010000026.1 GCA_021771695.1 Lachnospiraceae bacterium
ACTTTGTATTCATGATCATATTGCCTGTTTCCTGCCATTTTTGTTCACTCCTTATTCTCTTGATTATATATCAAATCCTTGAGAATGGGATGTCAACTTTTTTTATACCACATCATACTTAGTAACATCATGTTAAATGAGCTAGACAAGGAACTGGAACGTAGAGGGCATAGATTTGTCCGCTACGCAGATGATTGTATGATTTTTTGCAAAAGCAGAAAGAGTACACAAAGAACCTTGGAAAATATCATTCCATTCATCGAAAGGAAACTTTTCCTGAAAGTGAACCGGAAGAAAACGGGAGAGGCTCATATCAGCAAAGTCAAATACCTTGGATATAGCTTTTATAGGTACAAAGGGAAATGCAGATTTAGAGTACATTCAAAGTCAGTAGCTAAAATGAGAAATAAAATCAGAGAGCTTACGAACAGAAACAATGGCATGAGCAATACTAAGCGGGAGGGAAAGTATCAGCAGTATGTGAGAGGGTGGGTAAACTATTTCAAACTAGCTGATATGAAACAGCTGCTCAGGGAAACGGATGAGTGGGCAAGACGAAGAATACGGGCGGTCTATTGGAAACAATGGAAGAGAATCAGAACTAAGTATCGAATGTTAAAGGCATTGGGGTTGGAACATTGGAAAGCCAAGGAACTTGCTTGTAGTAGAAAAAGTTACTGGAGAATGGCACAAGTGATAAGTTGTGTCTTCACCAACAAAATAATAGCCAAACTAGGATATACGTCCATGCTTGACTATTATCTAGTAGTCTATGAAAACTAAAGAACCGCCTAGTACCGAACGGTATGCTAGGTGGTGTGGGAGGTCGGTAGATAAAATAATTATCTACCTCCTACCCGATTATTGTCTTTCATATAATATTAGATAGTACTACAGAAGCAAATGGAAAATAGGAATTATACCGTTAAGATATCTAACAATTTTGTATTTTCTTCTTGTAACCGGATACAGAAACGGATGTATTCACCATCTAATCCTTCAAAACTACTGCAGTCACGAATCATGAATCCTTCTTTGATGCAGCGTTCAAACATTTCAAAGGACGTGGTGCCGTCTAAAAGTCTTACTAAAATAAAATTGGCATAAGCCGGATAAACTTTTAATTTACTGCATTTTTTTAGTTTGGTGAGACAGCGTTCCCGTTCTTTGGAAATGTAATCTTTTGTCTGTTTGATATAATCGGTGTCCATAAACATAGCTTCCCCTGCCAAAGCAGCCAGCGTATTAATGGTCCAAGGATTTTTGACTGCATTTAATTTTTCAAGAAAAGCGAGACTTCCGCAGATGCCGTAGCCAAGACGCAGTCCCGGAGAGGCAAAGAACTTGGAAGTTCCTCTAAGAATCATAAAATCATCAAATTCATTGACAAGTGAAACGGCTGTAACCGTTTGAACATCGGGAGCAAATTCTACATAAGTTTCGTCAATTAGAACAAAAATATGATGTTTTTTACAGTGCTTCAGCAAATTATGAATTTCTTTTGTGGTTAAAGCACTGGATGTTGGATTGTTTGGGTTACAAAAGGCAAATAAATCTACATCATCTGTTAAATGTGCTTTCAAATCTTCTAAATCTAAACGAAAATCATTTTCCTCAGATAGAAAATATTCCTGATAAGAGCCGCCAACGAGAGAGATTTCCCGCATATACTCGGAATAGGTTGGGGATAATAAAATTGCATTTTTGGGACGCAGAAGATTCAGGGTTAAGCTGATGAGTTCTGTAGCTCCATTTCCCACAATGATATGTTTCATAGGCGTATTGCAGTACATACTTAATGTGGAGCGAAGCGTTTTATAATCCCGGTCTGGGTATTCACAAATAGCTTCGATATGATTTCCCATACTTTTTTTCAATAGTGGGGAAATCCCCAAAGGATTAACATTTCCGCCAAAGGGAATAATGTTCTCTTTTTTGATTCCATAAATTTCTTCTATTTTTTCTAAATCACTTCCGTGAAATGCTTGTTTTTTTTCTGCCATAGTAATCCTTCTTTTCCTTTAATATTTTGTCGAAATTTGCTATAATGAAATTTAATCAGTGTATATTATACCTTATTGTGTGAAATACGTCCAGCTTGACAGGCAAGGAGCAGAATCAATGATGACAGAACAGTTACAGAGTTTTATAAATATGGTGAAAGAAGATAAAAAGAGAGCGAAAGCACTCTTTTTTTCAGAGTCCTTTAAAGAAGATTATCTAGAGGACTGCAAGGAATATAAAGAAATATACCATCAATTGCTGCTGGGGAGAAATAGAGAACAGATTTTAGAAGAGTTTTTAATAACAATTGGGGGAAAAGAACCAGTTCGTTTATCCGCAGTGAAAGATCGATATACGGTTTCCAAAGAACAATTAGATGAACCGTTGGAGATTTTTGTGAAAAAAGAAGGATGGGGATACGTGGAAGGGAAAGTTTCCGTGGACAGCAGTTTTTTATCGCTGGAGAAAGATTCCTTTGAAGAAGCAGATTTTGAAGATGGGATGATGACTTTATATGTTTATTTAAGTGATCTGCCGGAGGATGGAAGCCAAGCAGAGATTCAGATTGCCTCCATAACGGGAACGCTGGATATTCAGGTAGTATTTCAGGAAAATCAAGACGTGGATGCACAGCAGGAGAAGTCAAAACGCAAAAAGATGTTCCAGACGTACGTAGATTTTTGTGCCGGAAGAATTTCTTTGGAAAAATTTCTGGAAAGAGAAAAAAGCATTTTGAAGCAGATGCCGCAGACAGCCCAAAAGAAAAATTTTTATTCGTTGTTTGAACTGCATCTTAGAATTTTGGGAAAAGAAAAAGATTTGGATTTGGAAATGGAAGCAGCCGGCCCAAATGTAGAAAATGATAGGATTATGTACAGTTATGTTTGTTATTTGTCTGCGCTTTATGAGAAAACAGAGACTGCAATTTTGGATGCAGTTAGGGAAATTCAGTCTGCCTATGAAACAGAGACGCCAAAAGGCTTTCTTCTGTGGCTTCGGATGAATTTGGATGCATCCGTTGCATATGATGCAAATGCAGCAATGCAGGAAATCAAAGAAGTATTTATGGAAAACGGCAAAAATTGTCTGCTTCAATTTGAAGCCTCCTGTTTATTTGGAGAGACACCGGATCTTTTGCATAGATTAGGCTCTTTCGAGATGGAAATTTTAGAATTTGCAGCAAAGGAAAAACTTCTAAATGATAAGCTGATTCAAAGAATTTGCTTTTTAGTATCTAAAGAGAAAACATTTTCAGAAGAAATGCTTTGGCTTTTGCTTTGTATTTATAAAGAGTATCCGTATGTTAGTGTATTGCAGGGCATATGTGCATTATTGATTCAGGGCAATTGTATGGACGATGACTGCCACCTGTATTTTAAAAGAGCCATTGCGGAAGGAATTCAGTTGATTGGACTGCAGGAAGCTTTTCTTCGGACGATACCGGATGGAGAATATCCGGTGCTTCCGGAAGAAACCTTGACATATTTCACATACAGCAATAGTTTGAGCAGACAGGAGCAGAGTGCACTTTATGCCAATGTAGTGAAAAATAAAAACCGGTATCGAAATATTTTTTCAAATTATGAAGAATTGATACGCCCGTTTTTGGAAGAAGAATTAAAAAAAGGGCATCTAAACCGTCATCTATTGTTATTATATCAAGCATACTTTGAAGAGTTTTTGGAAGACGAAAAAGTAAGAGACAGTCTTGGGAATGTTTTATTTTATCGGGAATTGATCTGTGACCAGCAGTTTTTAAAGAAAGTTATGGTTTTTCAAAAACAGAAAAAACAGCCGGATACAAAATTTTTAAATGGGCAGACCACATATATGGAAATTTATGATGCAGATGCTCTGGCAGTCTTTTTTGACCAAGAAGAAAACCGCTATGTGGGTTCTGTTTCTTATCAATGGAAATCTATTTGGAAGAAAGAACAGATACGGACATATTGTGAGAAAAATCATTGCCGCAATGAACATTTTCTATTATATAAAAGTGTAGAATACGGTATTCGGCAGGAACTTTGCAAAGAGGACTTCCCCACTGTTTTGTCCGTCATTGACTGCGGCCAGTTAAATGAAGCATATCAGCAGAATATTTTTGAGAAGGTGCTGGAATATTATTGGAAACATGGAGAAGAAGAACAGTTAAAAGAGGCACTTGCCTATGTGGATTGGAAAAAGCTGCCGGTTCAAAATAGAATTCATATGATAGAATATTTTATCGCAGGCGGATTGTATGATGAAGCACTAAAAGGAATCGGACAGTATGGATATCAGTTTATTCAGCCGGAGTTGTTAAAAGAGGTTTGTTTATATGCTTTGACAACACTAAGTACCAGACGTTCTGATATGCTGGTGGGAATGTGCAGCCGGGCATTTGAGTGCGGACAGTATAACAGTGAGATGCTTGGGTATCTTCAAAAATATTTTAAAGGGACGAAAGACCAGATGCTGGCTTTATGGGAACATGGACAAAAAAGCGGGATGTATCAGAAAGAATTTATGGAAGAAACCCTGCGCGCATGTATTCGAGATGGTATTGACGGTAAAGAATTTTCGGTTTTCTCTGAATATTTAAAGCGGGCAGACAGGCAGTCTGGCGTTGTGGATGCGATGCTGGTAGAATATGTGGCTTTTGCTTGGAACCGCCGCCAAAAACTGCCGGAAGAGTTTTATGAATTGATTGGAAAGAAGCTGGATGCGGGGAAAATGGACCGTTTGTACCAAGGACTTTATTTAGAATATTATAAGGATAAGGAATTGACATTCGTACAAAAACGACGGATTGAAAAAATAAAGGAAATGCAGATTTATACAGGAGATATTCTTCCAGTATTGTTTGAATATTCTGAAGAAGTAGAACTGCCCAAATATTTATATGCCAAAACGTTTATTGAATATCAGGCAGAAAAAGGGCTGATGCTGACATTTCATTATGCAGGCTCCAGAGGACAGCAGTGGAGAGAACTTTCTATGAAAGAATTGCTGCCGGGATACTATGTAACTTCTGCTGTGATTTTTGCAGATGAGATTATGGATTGCTTTATTACAGCTCCGGGAGAAGAAAAGCGGAGAAGAAAAGATATATTTTTTGCAGACCATATTGACAAAAGCAAGGGAAGCAGATTTTATGAGCTGAATGAGATGTTAAAGGAAAAACATAGGGATTCAATACAAAGTTCTATGGAACAGTATATGATAAAGAAAAGTATGATTGAGTTTATGAAACCAATGACAGGGGATTAATGTATGCAGACAGGAATACATTTTGAAAATGGACAGGCTTATGCCTGCCGTATGGATGGACAAAGGACAATTGAACAGGAACCGGAAAGAATGCAGGGAGCATGGACAGATTATATAGCGGAAAATGTATCCCAAGGAGAACTGGGAAGTGACAGCATTGGTATTGTCATGGATGGAATCACTCCGGAAATTATGGAAGAAGCTGGGAAACTTTGTCAGCAGCTGGGGCTGCCGTCGGGCGGCGTGAAATTATATACAAAAGAGGAAGCTGTGGTAGGACTGGTAAGACTCCAGAAGGATGAACTGGATCGTGGAAATACGGCAGTGTTTGATTATACCCAAAGTGGTTTTTATTATTATGAAGTGAAAAAGAGAAATGGGCAGATTTTAGTAAAGCGGCAGGATTATACGTCGGAGATTGCAGAGGCATCTGCAAAAACAGAAAAAGATCAGGCGTTTGTTCGGATTATTAAAAAAGCATTGGCAAAAGGTGTTACTGCAACGGTTTATTTGTGTGGTGACGGTTTTGACGGACAGTGGTTTCAAGAATCTACCAGAGTGCTTTGTATGGGAAGAAGAGTGTTTATGGGAAAACATCTTTATGCCAGCGGAGCAGCGTATTTGTCCGGGGAAGAGGTGTTTGAAAAGAGCTGTGAAGATGCCGTCATTCTTACAGAAACAATGACAATGTGTCAGATCGGACTAACGCTTCATCATCATGGAAGAGATGTATTTTATCCATTGATGAAGGAGGGAAGACCGTGGTTTGAAAGTAAGGGAGAGATGGAATTGTTTGTTTCTGATATTTCCAGCCTTACTTTTGAGCTTCGCAGTAAAGCAGGGATTAAGCAGGCAATGGTATGTTTTCCGCTGACCGGAATGATAAAAAATAAAGATATTGTGTATCAGTTGAAAGTACAGGGAGAGTATTTAGCACCGGACCGATGCAGAATCAAGGTATCTGATCAGGGATTTGGAAATATCCGGCCATCTGGTTTTCAAGTATGGCAGCAGGACATCTATTTAGAAAGAGGTGATTTCCGTGAGTAAAATTGTATTATGTGAAACTCAGAGAGCGGCAGTGCCTTATCATATTGAAAAAATCAATCAGTCCTTTTCAAGTTATGGAGAATTGTGTTATCTTTTAGAACACTATTTGATTTTTTTCCTGATTGAGGGATTTGATAAATCTTTTAAAACGTATTTGAGAGAAGAACTTGGAATAGAACTTAGCGGGGATGATCCGGTCCGGCAGATAAAAGAAATAATAAGTTTTCGGAATTATTTTACTGCAGACGAGAGATTACAATTTCAGCAGAAGATACGAACTGCTTATTTGTATTCTGCAGCGAAAAAACAAAAGATACTGGCAGATTTATATTTAAAGCATCATTTATATTTAGGAGCTTTGCAGGTATATCAAAACCTTCAAAAAATTTCCGGACAGCTTCGAGCTGGAGAACAGGCGGAAATTTTGTTCCATATGGGATTATGCCAAAGCAGAATGTTTTGTTTGGATGAAGCAAAAGAATCTTTTCGGAAGGCGCTGTTGATTCGAGAACGAAAAGAAATTCAAGAAGCATACTTTTTAGTATCTTACTTACAAGGAGATTATCGGACATTTCTTCAAGATGGGGAGAAAATTTCTTTTTCCAAGGACCGCTGCAAGCTTATTTATGGTAATATAAAGCAGAGAGAAGAAGAAATCAAAGATCAAGAAGAGTTTGTCAAATTGAAGAAAATAGATTACCATAGAAAGAAAGCAGATGACATAATGACAAGAAGGCTTACAAAAGCTGTACTGGAGAAGTGGAAAGATGAATACAAAAAAGAGATTATCTGAGGATATTCAAAATACAAAAGAAATATTACTGGAAGAACGGCTTGTTACTTTGTATGAAGACGAAATTGCTCATTTGCTGGCGAGAAAAGATGACCTTGAGAAGGTCGGACGTCTGAATGAAGAAGAAGCAAAAGAAGTGGAAGAGGCTGCAAGACTTTATAATCGTGTATTTGCAAGAAATTTTTATGAGACATCCGGAGGAAGAATTACGGATGAGGAATTTCTTCCGTTATGGGAGCGTGAAGATGAGTTAAAAAAAGGACTTCAGAAAATCCAATCTTTAGAAGGTGAAAAAAAACAGTTGGAAAAAGAAATGGATATTGTGATTGAGGAAGAGGCAGATTTGATTCAAATGACAAAAAGAGCAGAAGAAAAGCGAGTCAATCAAAAGGCTGTGTTCCGTTCTTTTGTTATTATGGCATTTGCAGCATTGATTTTTTTTGTGGCAGCAGTATTATACTTTGAATTTCCCATAAGGGAATATGTCTGGCCGGCAGTGGCGGCCGTATTAGTTGTCATTTTATTTTTGGTCATTTTGTATCATATCCAGAAGAAAGCAGTGGAAAGTGAGAAGCTGTATCGGATGATGAGTAATCACAAATTCAATTCTAAGTGCCGCTTGGAATCAGATTATCAGAATATTGGAAATGATTTGAAATATTACTATGAGAAATTTGAAGTTTTATTTGGATATATTTCTGAGGAACAGTGGAAATTATTTGAATTTTGTGCTAAAGTTTCAGCCGGGCTTAAATTTTGCGGAGAGATAGAGGAAAAGGCCAAGGAGCTTCGACAGGTTCTTGACAAGTACCATTTGGAGGAGATTGACGCATGGCTTTATTATCCGAAAGCTCTCTATGAAATACCAAAGCGGATTCAGTGTTTAGAACGGCTGAATTACCGGCAGAATATTTGTGAACAAGCCATGGTAAAACATGAGAGGGAAATTAATCAAAATAGAAATAACGAATAAAATATAAATATAGGAGTTTGTGACATGAAGAAAGAATTAGAAAAAACTTACAATCCGGGTGCTATTGAGGAGCGCCTGTATCAAAAGTGGATGGATAACAAGTATTTTCATGCGGAAGTAGACCGCACAAAGAAACCATATACGATTGTGATTCCACCGCCAAATATTACAGGAAAGCTTCATATGGGACATGCATTGGATGAAACGCTTCAGGACATTTTGATTCGTTTCAAAAAAATGCAGGGATTTAATACTTTGTGGCAGCCGGGAACGGATCATGCAAGTATTGCTACAGAGGTTAAAATCATCAATGCGTTAAAAGAAGAAGGTATTGATAAAGAAGATTTGGGACGCGAAAAGTTTTTGGAGCGTGCATGGGAATGGAAAGAAGAATACGGCGGAACGATTGTCAGCCAGTTAAAGAAATTAGGTTCTGCATGTGACTGGGATCGAGAGCGTTTTACGCTGGATGAAGGATGTTCCAAAGCGGTACAGGAAGTATTTATTAAATTATATGAAAAAGGATATATTTACAGAGGTTCCAGAATTATCAACTGGTGTCCGGTCTGTCAGACATCTATTTCTGATGCAGAGGTAGAATACGAAGATCAAGCAGGACATTTCTGGCACATTAAGTATCCGGTGGTTGGAAGTGACGAATATGTAGAAATCGCAACGACACGTCCGGAAACACTGCTTGGAGATACTGCAGTTGCAGTTCATCCGGAAGATGAAAGGTATACTCACCTGGTAGGAAAAATGTTAGAGCTGCCTTTATGTGATCGACAGATTCCAGTAGTAGCAGATGAATATGTTGACCGTGAATTTGGAACTGGTGCAGTAAAAATTACGCCTGCCCATGATCCAAATGACTTTGAAGTTGGAAAGCGTCATCATCTGCCGGAAATTAATATTTTGAATGATGATGCTACGATTAATCAAAATGGCGGGAAATATGCAGGGATGGATCGTTATGAAGCCAGAGAAGCCATGGTAAAAGATTTGGAAGAACAGGGATATCTTGTGAAAATCAAAGACCACGAGCATAATGTAGGAACTCATGACCGCTGTGGAACAACCATTGAACCAATGGTAAAACCACAATGGTTTGTAAAAATGGATGAACTGGCCAAACCTGCCATTGAGGCAGTGAAAAATGGAGATTTGAAGTTTGTTCCGGAACGATATACCAAAACATATCTTCACTGGCTGGAAAACATTCGTGATTGGTGTATTTCCAGACAGTTATGGTGGGGACACCGGATTCCGGCATATTACTGTGATGAATGTGGAGAAGTGGTTGTTGCTGCTGAAGCACCGGAGGTATGTCCGAAATGCGGATGCAAGCATTTGACACAGGATGAAGATACTTTGGATACATGGTTCAGTTCTGCACTTTGGCCTTTCTCAACACTTGGATGGCCGGATAAGACAGAGGAATTGGATTATTTCTATCCGACGAATACTTTGGTAACCGGATATGATATTATCTTTTTCTGGGTTGTACGAATGGTGTTCTCAGGATATGAACATACAGGGAAATGTCCATTTGACACTGTTTTAATTCATGGATTGGTTCGTGACGATCAGGGACGTAAGATGAGTAAATCTCTTGGAAACGGAATTGATCCGCTGGAAGTTATCACTCAATATGGTGCAGATGCATTGAGATTTACACTGGTAACAGGAAATGCACCGGGAAATGATATGCGTTTTTATATGGAACGTGTAGAAGCCAGCCGAAATTTTGCCAATAAGATTTGGAATGCATCCAGATTTATTATGATGAATATGGAACAGGCAGATTTTTCACAAGTTACATTGGATGATTTGACAAGTGCAGATAAATGGATTTTATCTAAGCTGAATACTTTGGCAAAAGATGTAACCGACAATATGGAAAAATATGAGCTGGGAATTGCCGTTCAAAAGTTGAATGATTTTCTTTGGGAAGAATTCTGTGACTGGTATATTGAAATGGTGAAACCTCGTCTGTACAATGACGAAGATGAAACAAAAGCGGCAGCTTTATGGACGTTAAATACAGTACTTACAGAAGCTCTGAAACTGCTGCATCCATATATGCCGTTTATTACAGAAGAAATTTACTGCAATCTGACAGATGAAGAATCTATCATGCTTGCGAAGTGGCCGGTATTTAAGGAAGAATGGAATTTTGAAAAAGATGAAAAAGCAGTGGAAACGATTAAAGAAGCAGTCCGCGGCATCCGAAATATCCGTGCAGAAATGAATGTATCTCCGAAGAAAAAAGCACAGGTATATGTCGTATCTGAAAATGTAGAAGTCAGAGATATCTTTGAGCAAGGGAAGGTGTTCTTTGCAACTCTTGGATATGCAAGTGAAGTAATTATCCAGAACGATCAGCAAGGAATCGGAGAAGACGCAGTTTCTACAGTGATTCCAGAGGCAGTGATTTATATGCCGTTTGCAGAGCTGGTTAATATTGCAAAAGAAAAAGAACGCCTTGCAAAAGAACAGAAGCGTCTAAATGGAGAAATCAAACGCTGCGAGGGAATGCTTGGAAATGAAAAATTTGTAAGTAAAGCACCGGCAGCAAAAGTTCAGGAAGAAAAAGATAAACTGGCAAAATATCAGCAGATGTTAGAACAGGTAGAAGGACAGCTTGCAAGATTAAATAAATAGTTTGAGAATTGTAAAATGGGCGGCTAAGGCCGTCCATTTAAAAATAACGAAACTTGACAAGAGTTTCAAATTATGATAATTTCTATACAGAGTGAATTTGAGAAAAAGGTTCACGAAGGGGCACACCACCTCGGGTGTGGTTTTCTTCGTGGACCTTTTTCTTTTTATATGATGCATTAGGAGGATAAGTAATGAAAGTAAATGGTGAGGCGAAACCTTTAAAAACAGAAATATCCCTTTTGGATTTCCTTATAAAAGAGGGATATCAAATTTCAAGAATTGCAGTGGAGCGAAATGGCAGGATTATTTCAAACGGCGAATATGCTAATGTAATTTTAAGTGATGCAGATACATTGGAAGTAGTTTCTTTTGTTGGCGGCGGCTGATCGTTAAGGGAGAAAATAAAATCAGATTTTAAAGGAGAAATAAAATGAAACAGGATAAGTTAGTAATTGGCGGACATGAGTTTGATTCCAGATTTATTTTGGGCTCTGGAAAGTATTCTTTGGATTTAATCAATGCAGCAGTGCAGAATGCAGGAGCACAAATTATTACACTGGCACTCCGCAGAACCAATACGGGGGATACAGCAAATATTTTAGATTACATTCCAGAAGGGGTAACATTACTTCCGAATACATCCGGTGCAAGAAATGCAGAAGAAGCAGTGCGCATTGCAAGACTTGCCAGAGAAGTTGGATGCGGCGATTTCGTGAAAATTGAAGTGATTCATGATTCTAAATATCTGCTCCCGGATAATTATGAAACAATCAAAGCAACAGAGATTCTTGCGAAAGAAGGATTTGTCGTTATGCCGTATATGTACCCGGATTTGAATGCAGCAAGAGATTTGGTGAATGCAGGAGCGGCTTCTATTATGCCTCTTGGAGCGCCAATTGGCTCTAATAAAGGTATTTGTACCAAAGATTTTATTCAGATTTTGATTGATGAAATTGATTTACCAATCATTGTAGATGCTGGAATTGGAAAACCATCTCAGGCATGTGAAGCTATGGAAATGGGGGCAGCAGCAGTTATGGCAAATACAGCGATTGCAACAGCAGGAGATATTCCGGCGATGGCAGAAGCATTTAAGAAAGCAATTGAAGCAGGAAGAAGTGCGTATCTTGCAGGACTTGGAAGAGTTATCGAAAAAGGCGGAAGTGCATCATCACCATTGACAGGATTTTTAAAAGACTAGGAGGGTATTATGAGCAAGCGAATTGATAAAAACACGAACCACATGCAGTATACCGAGGATATGGAAGCGATTGACTCTGATATCATGGATCAGGTTATTGCAGAGATGGAAGCCTATGATGCTGCAAAATATACAGCAGCAGATGTAAAACGTGCATTGGATGCAGAAACTTGTTCTCCAGAAGATTTTAAAGCTTTACTTTCTCCGGCAGCACTTCCATTTTTGGAAGAAATCGCTCAAAAAGCACAAAAAGAAACAAGAAAACATTTTGGAAATTCTGTGATGATGTTTACACCACTTTACATTGCCAATTATTGTGAGAATTACTGCATTTACTGTGGATTCAACTGCAACAATAAGATTAAACGTGCGAAATTAAATACGGAAGAGATTGAAAAAGAAATGCGGACAATTGCAGAAACCGGATTGGAAGAAATTTTGATTCTGACTGGAGAAAGCCCGAATATGTCCAGTGTGGAATATATCGGAGAAGCGTGTAAAATCGCAAGAAAATATTTTAAGGTAGTTGGATTGGAAGTATATCCGATGGATTCCAAGGATTATGCATATCTCCATGAATGCGGAGCTGATTTTGTAACGGTGTTTCAGGAAACTTATAATTCAGAAAAATATAAAACACTGCATTTGGGCGGAAGAAAAAGAATTTTCCCATATCGTTTCAATGCACAGGAGCGTGCGGTTATGGGTGGTATCCGCGGAGTTGGTTTTGCGGCACTTCTTGGATTGGATGATTTCCGAAAGGATGCTTTGGCAACTGGAATGCATGCCTATTTATTACAGAGAAAATATCCTCATGCGGAAATTGCATTTTCTTGTCCGAGATTACGGCCAATTATCAATAATGATAAAATTAATCCGAAAGATGTTCATGAACCTCAATTGCTGCAAGTTATCTGCGCCTATCGTATTTTTATGCCATTCGCAAGTATCACGATTTCCAGCAGAGAATGTGCAAGATTCCGTGATAATATCATTCAGATTGCAGCTACAAAGATTTCAGCAGGTGTCAATGTCGGAATCGGAGGTCATACTGGAGAAGAAAAAGGAGACGAGCAGTTTGAAATTGATGATGCAAGAAATGTAGAGGAAATCTATCAGATGATTGAAGAAAAAGGAATGCAGCCAGTTATGACGGATTATATTTATGTATAGGAAATTATAGTCGGATTGGAAAGTCGTTTTGTGAAAAATTGTTTTTGCAAAATGACTTTTTCTTTTGCAAAATTTTTTGGAAATTTAAGAAAATGGCATACCTGCGTCCCTTGTCCATCCTGCTTTTTCATGGTATGATAAATTGAATATGAATAGACAGATTTTGAAAAGGAGATTTGCCGTGATTAATCAATTAGTAAAAAATATTAAAAAACTGGATGCGCCAATTGTTGTGGGATTAGATCCCATGCTTGATTACGTGCCGGAACATATATTAAAAGCAGCTTTTGATGAGTATGGAGAAACTTTAGAAGGAGCCGCAGAGGCTGTCTGGCAGTTTAACAAAGGGATTATTGATCGTACATACGATTTAATTCCAGCAGTAAAACCTCAGATTGCCATGTATGAGCAGTTCGGAATTCCGGGACTTATGGCATTCAATAAAACTTGTGAGTATGCAAAGAGCAAAGGACTGGTGATTATTGGAGATATTAAACGTGGAGATATTGGTTCTACATCCAAAGCTTATGCCATTGGACATGTTGGAAAAGTACAGGTAGGAAATAAAACATACAGTGGATTTTGTGAGGATTTCGTAACTGTCAATCCTTATCTTGGAAGTGACGGGGTCCGCCCGTTTATGGAAGTCTGCAAAGAAGAAAAGAAAGGCATGTTTATCCTTGTAAAGACATCCAATCCATCCAGCGGTGAATTTCAGGATCAGGAAGTTCATGGAAAACCAGTTTATGAACTGGTAGCTGAGAAAGTAGCAGCTTGGGGTGATGAGCTGATGGGAGATTCTTACAGCTATATTGGAGCTGTTGTCGGCGCAACGTATCCTAAGATGGGTGAAATTCTAAGAAAGGTGATGCCAAAGACTTATATTTTAGTACCTGGATATGGGGCACAGGGAGGACAGGCCAAAGACCTTGCACCATTTTTTAATGAGGATGGTTTGGGAGCAATTGTAAATTCTTCCAGAGGAATTATCTGTGCGTATAAGCAGGAACAATACAGCCGGTTTGGAGCCGAAAATTATGCCGATGCGTCCAGACAGGCAGTTTTAGATATGAAAGAAGATTTAAGACAAGCTTGGGAACAATAAAAGGAGATGCCAATGAGTAAAAAGCAAGTGATGGCAGAGATTTTAAGTCAGACATCTCTGGCAGATGGAATTTATGATATGACGGTGAAAGCAGAAGAAATTGCTGTACAAGCAAAAGCAGGACAGTTTATTTCCGTTTATATAAATGACAAAAGTAAGATTTTGCCAAGACCAATCAGTATTTGCGGGATCAATAAAGAAGAAGGAACACTTCGTATTGTATACAGAGTTGCTGGAGAAGGAACTGCACAGTTATCTTCTTGTGAAGCAGGAGAGAAAATAAAGATTCTTGGACCTTTAGGAAACGGGTTTACTCAAAAAAAAGAAAAAGCTGTTTTAATTGGAGGTGGAATCGGAATTCCGCCGATGTTAGAATTGGCCAAACAGCTTTCTTGCGAAAAAACGATTGTGCTTGGTTATCGTGACAGCCGGTTGTTTTTAAAAGATGAATTTGAATCCTATGGAACGGTTGTTGTATCTACAGAAGATGGCTCTGCGGGAACCAAGGGAAATGTCATTGATGCCATCAAAGAGCAGGGAGTGGAAGGAAGTATCATTTATGCCTGTGGTCCAACTCCAATGCTTCGAGGCATTAAAGCTTATGCCGAGGAACATGAAATGGAAGCACAGATTTCTATGGAAGAGAGAATGGCTTGTGGAATCGGAGCATGTCTTGCATGCGTATGTCAGTCAAAAGATATTGACAGTCATTCTCATGTTCATAATAAACGTGTATGCAAAGATGGACCGGTTTTTGATGCCAGGGAGGTGGAACTGTAATGAATTTATCTGTAAATATTGCAGGAGTTACCATGAAGAATCCGGTGACCACAGGTTCTGGTACATTTGGCTCCGGGCAGGAATATAATGAATTTGTGGATTTAAGTAAATTGGGTGCAGTGACAACAAAAGGAGTTGCCAACGTACCATGGCCGGGAAATCCAACAACGAGAGTTGCAGAAGTTTATGGGGGAATGTTAAATGCCATTGGACTCCAAAATCCTGGAATTGATGTATTTATTGAACGTGATATTCCGTTTTTAAAAGAAGCGGGAGCATCTATTATTGTGAATGTTTGTGGAAAGTCTGAGAAAGATTATGTAGAGGTTGTGGAACGTCTTTCAGACCAGCCGGTAGATTTATTAGAAATTAATGTCTCTTGTCCGAATGTGAAAGAAGGCGGAATTGCTTTTGGACAAGATCCGAAGGCGCTATATGAAATTACAAAAGCAGTAAAAGCAAAAGCCGCGCAGCCGATTATGATGAAATTAAGTCCCAATGTCACAGATATTACGGAAATGGCAAAAGCAGCGGTAGAGGGCGGAAGTGATGCTTTGTCTTTGATTAATACGCTTACAGGAATGAAGATTGATATTGAGAAAAGAGATTTTGTACTTGCCAATAAGACCGGGGGTATGTCTGGCCCTGCAATTAAACCAGTGGCAGTCCGTATGGTATATCAGGCAGCAAATGCAGTAGACGTACCAATTATCGGTATGGGAGGAATTGCAACAGCCCAAGATGCTTTGGAATTTTTGATGGCTGGTGCAACAGCAGTATCCGTGGGAACAGCAAATTTTATGAATCCAACAGCAACCATGGATGTGATTCATGGAATTGAAGATTACATGAGACGTCATAAAATTGAGGATATTAATGAATTGATTGGTTGTGTAAAATAGCAGTCAAAAGTAAAAAACAGGGGTGATAAGATATGAATATTTTGTTTTTTCTGACTCCAAAAAAGGAAGTTGCATATATACCTGCGGAGGATACTCTGCGGCAGACTTTAGAGAAAATGAAGTATCATGGATATACAGCAGTTCCAATGCTTACAAAAGAGGGGAAATACGCAGGAACAATTACGGAAGGTGATATTCTTTGGACGATGCAGGAGCAATGTGGATGGGATTTGCAGATTGCAGAAAAGGTACGAATTCAAGATGTTCATCGAAGAAGAGATTATCAAGAAGTTTCAATTAATACGGACATTGATGATTTGGTGGATGTAATAAAAGATCAGAATTTTGTACCAGTGAGTGATGATCAGAAAAATTTTATAGGGATTATTACAAGAAAAGATGTCATAGAGTTTTATTATAATGAGTATCAAAAATTAGATCGAAAAGAAAATTAGGAAGAACAGGAGAAAAAGATGGAACAATATAAAAAAGAGTTTATTGAATTTATGGTAGAATCCGACGTTTTAAAATTCGGAGACTTTACGTTAAAAAGCGGCAGAAAATCTCCATTTTTTATGAATGCCGGAGCATATGTTACGGGGAAACAGTTAAAGAAGCTGGGAGAATATTATGCCAAAGCAATCTATGATAATTATGGACTGGATTTCGATGTTTTATTTGGACCAGCTTATAAAGGAATTCCTTTAGCTGTTGCCACAACGATGGCATTTGATGAATTGTATGGGAAAGAGGTAAGATACTGTTCAGACCGTAAAGAATTGAAAGATCATGGTGCGGATAAAGGAGGATTTTTAGGTGCATCTTTGCAGGATGGTGACCGTGTGATTATGATTGAAGATGTAACAACATCTGGAAAATCTATGGAAGAAACCGTGCCAAAGGTTCGGAATGCAGCGAATGTAGAAATTAAAGGGCTGATTGTTTCTTTAAATCGAAATGAAAAAGGAAAAGGCGGAAAAAAAACAGCGTTGGATGAAATCAAAGATTTATATGGATTTGATACTGCAGCAATTGTTTCTATGCCGGAAGTCATTGAGGCCCTTTACAGGAAAGAATGTAAAGGAAAAGTTATTATTGATGATACATTAAAATCAGCAATTGACGCATACTATGAAAAGTATGGCGTAGGGCAATAAGGATGGTTTTTTCAGTGACAATGGAAAAGAAAAAAACAGTTCGTTTTGGTGTTAGAATACTTTTTTATTTGTATATTATTATTATTTTTTATTTTGTGTTGTTAAGTGAACGATATGGGAGAGAGACAGGATATAATACTTCCCATGTTAATTTGGTTTTGTTTCGGGAAATACACAGATTTTGGAAATATCGGCATCTTCTTTCTATAGAAGCATTCATTACAAATTTGTTTGGAAATATTTTTGCATTTAGTCCCTTTGGATTTATGCTGCCGATTATGACAGAAAAGAGAAGAGGATTTATACGGACAGTATTTGCTACATTTATTTTTAGTTTGATTATTGAAACCAGTCAGCTGATTATGAAAGTGGGAGTTTTTGATGTTGATGATCTTTTATTAAATACAATCGGCGGTTTGCTTGGATATATTGCTTATCGTATTTTGTTAAAAATATATGAGATTCTGGAAAGAAGGTATGGACATGAGAAGAAATAGAAAGAAAAAATTTGCATATCGTCCATCGGATAAAGTGATTTCCCGTGAATCAGCTGCATCCAGTATTATGGGAGCGGTTGGAATCCTAGGGTATATTTTGCTAATCTTTGGTTCATTTCGTGCACAGGGGAATGGAGGAGCGTTTTATGGATTAGCAGGATGGGGAATTCTTATATTGTCAGTCTTGGGACTTATGTTTGCCATAAAAAGCTTTCAAGATACAGCGGCTATGGCAGTTTGGAAAATTATAGGCTGTATTACAAATGGATTAGTACTTGGCTTTTCAGTCGTTATTTTTATTTTGGGGATTTAAGGAGAAATGTATGGATCGTTTAGAACAGCAGATAAATTTTATTATTGAAATTGATAAGACAAAAGAAATTTTTCGTCAGACTTATATTTCAAACGGAATGAGAAAAGAAAATGATGCAGAACATGCATGGCATTTTGCAATCATGGCAGTGCTGCTGGCTGAGTATGCAAATGAGCCGGTGGATGTGTTAAAAGTGGTAAAAATGGCATTGACTCATGACTTGGTAGAGATTGATGCCGGGGATACATATTTGTATGATGCAGAAGGTACAAAAACAAAAGCTCAAAGAGAGATGAAAGCAGCCAATCGGATTTATCATTTACTGCCGGAAGATCAAGGAAAAGAATTATTTGAACTTTGGAGAGAATTTGAAGAACGAAAAACACCAGAGGCAAAGTTTGCCGCAACGATAGACCGTCTGCAGCCAATTCTGTTAAACGATGCTACCGATGGGAAGGCATGGTTAGAGCATGATATTTCAGAAGAACAAATTTTGGAGAGAAATGTTCATACAAAGAAAGGTTCTGAAAAAATTTGGGAGTATATGCAGAAAATTTTTGCTGAAAATATAGAAAAAGGAAAAATAAAAAGGAGATAACTCACTGTGAATCAAATGTTAATGGAACGACATGAACTAAATACCGCTGGGTTAAATGCAGTCCTTTGTGAAGCTGCACAGGGAGGAAAGTATGCAGCATATTTTAAAGAAATTGCAGAAATGCTTTTATATTTAAATGAAGTATATGATACAACCCCGAAAACATTAGAACAGTTAAAACAGTGGAATCAAGAATGGTATCAAAAAATCCAGCCGGAAATGTATGCAGCATGTTATGGGAATCCTCAATATTGTGTACAGAAATTTGGGAAAGATTATGGAAAAATTTTTAGTTTTTTATATGCAGAAATGAGGTGTGGATTTATCTATGCTGTTGAGGAACGTTTATTTGATTTAGTAATTCAAAATGAATTATTTTTGGAAATTTATCAGGTGTTCCGAGATGGAGAAGATAGCCGAGAGAAAATCCGGCAGGTTATTTTTGAGCACATGAGAGATTACAGCAGTGATATTTTTGAATATCGGATTCGAGAGCAGCTGGACTGCAGTCTGCAGTTTGCCACAGATATTGTGATGAAATCTGATTTGTCAAATTCTGATTTTTTGTATCAGTATGGCGAATATATTTCTGAAAATGAAATTCGGACTTTAGAGTATTTAAACAGTCTGCCAAAAGAGAAGATTCAAGAGATTGCCAAAACTTATGTCGATGGATTCCATGAAGGTTTTATTGTAAATAACATTGATATGAGTCCAAAACGGACGGTGAATATTCGATATACGTTAGGTTTTGAGCCTGTGATTCGAGAAGCTGTAAAACAGTTTGCAGAAATTGGTCTGGCACCAATCATATATCGCAGCGGGCATTCAAATTTGATAAAAACTTCCGTAAAGACAGGATATGTGTCATCTAGTCCAAATCCTCAGTATGAATATGATCATCGTTATGATCAGGCGCTTTATTTTGATCATCGTTTTATGCAGCATAAATTGGAATGTTATCGAAATTCCTATGAGCATTGGAAGGAAGAGGCTTATATTTTTGCAGGACCAGCCTGCATGGAAACTTTTGGGGAAGTTCCGTTTCTGCCGAAAAATAAAGAGGAAAATTTGAAACTTTCTAAAAAGCAGCAGGAATTATCTGTAGAATTTCAAATGAAGGCTTCAGAAATTATGAATGAATATATCCGGCCAGATCAAAGAAGTTTTACAATTATTGCATATCCAATTCCGGAAATAGGGGATAATTTTGAAGAAATTTTTGAAGAGGTTATTAAAGTTAATACCTTAGATAAGGTTTTGTATCGGGAAATTCAGCAGCATTTAATTGACGCATTGGACAGAGGTGTGGAGGTGCATATCAAAGGTGCCGGAAAGAATCAGACAGATTTATATGTTGCAATGCATGATTTGCAGAATCCTGAAAAGGAAACAAATTTTGAAAATTGTCTGGC
This sequence comes from Lachnospiraceae bacterium, assembly GCA_021771695.1. GTDB lineage: Bacteria > Bacillota > Clostridia > Lachnospirales > Lachnospiraceae > Anaerostipes. Next base: position 19,875 of record JAETON010000026.1, read on the forward strand.
GGATGTCAATATTCCGGTTGGTGAAGTATTTACATCGCCAAAACTTACAGGAACCAATGGAATTTTGCATGTGGGAGAAGTATATTTACGGGATTTGAAATTCATTGATTTAAAATTAGAATTTAAAGATGGAAAAATTGTTTCTTATTCTTGTAAAAACTTTGATACGGAAGATGAAAACAGGACCTTTATAAAAGAGAATCTTTTATATAACAGAGAGACCCTTCCAATGGGTGAGTTTGCCATTGGAACAAACACGACAGCTTATGCAATGGCACAAAAATTTAATATTCTCTACAAACTGCCAATTTTGATTGTAGAAAAAATGGGACCACATTTTGCTGTGGGAGATACTTGTTACAGTCATAGCGAAGAGACAAAAGTGTATAATCCGGATGGAAAAGAAATTGTAGCGAAGTATAATGAATGTTCATTGGAAGGAGAATATTTCCAATGCCATACGGATATTACGATTCCATATGAAGAACTGGATTCCATTACTGTCATTGAGCTTGGCGGAAAAGAAGTATCTTTGATTGAGAAGGGATATTTTGTATTGCCGGGCTGTGAAAGGTTAAATGAACCATTGACGGAAATTAGTCAAGTGAGTAAAATGTAAAAGAAAGAAGCTAAATAACAAAAAATATATACTTAAGGAGAAAAAAGATGGCAAAAGTAGCAATTGTAATGGGAAGTGATTCTGATATGCCTGTTATGAGAAAGGCAGCAGAATTTTTAGAAGAAATGGGAATTGATTTTGAAATGACGATTATTTCTGCACATAGAGAACCGGATATTTTTTTTGAATGGGCAAAAGGTGCAGAAGACAGAGGTGTAAAAGTTATTATCGCCGGAGCAGGAAAAGCTGCACATCTTCCGGGAATGTGTGCAGCATTATTCCCAATGCCTGTCATTGGAATTCCAATGAAAACTTCTGATTTAGGCGGAGTGGATTCTTTGTATTCTATTGTACAGATGCCGTCTGGAATTCCAGTAGCGACTGTCGCAATTAATGGAGGGCAGAATGCAGGAATTCTTGCAGCAAAAATTCTTGCAGTATCAGATGAACATCTGCTTGCAAAATTAAAAGATTATAGTGAAACTATGAAACAGTCTGTTGCAGCAAAGGCAGAAAAACTGGATCAGGTTGGGTATAAAGATTATCAATAATTTAGGAGGATTTTAACAAATGGATTACAAAAAAGCAGGTGTGGATATTGAAGCAGGATATAAATCTGTTGAATTGATGAAAAAACATGTAAAAAGAACAATGCGTCCGGAAGTTTTAGGAGGTCTTGGAGGCTTTTCGGGTGCATTTTCTCTGGAAAAAATAAAAGAAATGGATGATCCGGTTTTATTATCTGGAACAGATGGCTGTGGAACAAAAGTCAAACTTGCAATGATCATGGACAAGCATGATACAATAGGTATTGATGCGGTAGCAATGTGTGTTAACGATATTGCATGTGCAGGGGGAGAACCATTATTTTTCTTAGATTACATTGCATGTGGAAAGAACTTCCCTGAAAAAATTGCAACCATCGTAAGCGGTGTCGCAGAAGGATGTGTTCAGTCTGATGCCGCTTTGATCGGAGGAGAAACAGCAGAACATCCAGGATTAATGCCGGAAGATGAGTATGATTTAGCAGGATTTGCAGTTGGTGTATGTGACCGTAAAAACTTAATTACAGGAGAAAATCTAAAAGAAGGAGATGTCCTGATAGGTATGGCTTCTACTGGTGTTCACAGTAATGGATTTTCTTTGGTTCGTAAAGTTTTTGAAATGACAGAAGAATCTCTGAATACATATTATGATGAACTTGGAAAAACGTTAGGTGAAGCACTCTTAGCTCCAACAAGAATTTATGTAAAAGCGTTAAAATCTATTAAAAATGCCGGTGTGATGATCAAAGCATGCAGCCATATTACTGGCGGCGGGTTCTATGAAAATATTCCTAGAATGCTTCCGGAAGGAATTCATGCAGTCGTGCATAAGGATTCTTATGAAGTACCTGCGATTTTTAAACTGCTGGCTAAGGCCGGAGATATTGATGAACAAATGATGTATAATACTTATAATATGGGCATTGGAATGATTGTTGCAGTAGATGCAGCAGATGTAGATACAACACTTGCAGCATTAAAAGAAGCTGGAGAAACAGCTTATGTGGTTGGGGAAATTAAAGCTGGAGAAAAAGGAGTTACCTTATGTTAAAATTAGCTGTGTTAGTATCTGGAGGGGGAACAAACCTGCAGGCAATTATTGATGGGATTGAAAGTCATACGATTACCAATGCAGAAATTGATGTGGTAATCAGTAATAATAGGGGTGCTTATGCATTGCAGCGTGCAGCCAACTATGGAATTGATGCTGTAGTTTTATCTCCGAAAGATTTTGAAACCAGAGAATTATTTAATGAAGCTTTATATCAAGAATTGGTTGATCGAAAAATCGATTTAATCATACTTGCAGGATATTTAGTTGTTATACCGGAAAAAATTATTAAAACATTTGAAAATAAAATTATTAATATTCATCCATCTTTGATTCCGTCATTTTGCGGTACAGGTTACTATGGATTGAAAGTTCACGAAAAAGCACTGGCACGAGGAGTGAAAGTGTCTGGAGCTACCGTGCATTTTGTGGACGAAGGAACTGATACAGGACCAATTATTGATCAAAGAGCAGTTTATATTGAAGAAGGTGATACGCCGGAAGTTCTTCAGCAAAGAATTATGGAACAGGCAGAATGGGTAATTATGCCCAAAGCTATTGATGATATCGCCAATGGAAGAATTCAAGTAATTGATGGAAAAGTAAAACGGGTATAAATGTTAATTTTGTGGAAGGTTTGGATAGCAGAAAGGAAAAATAAATGAAAGTTTTAATTGTAGGAAGCGGTGGAAGAGAACATGCGATTGCATGGGCAGTAGCCAAAAGCCCAAAAGCAGATAAGATTTATTGTGCACCTGGAAATGCGGGAATTGCAGAATTCGCAGAATGTGTAGATATTGGAGCTATGGAATTTGAAAAGTTAGCTGCATTTGCCAAAGAAAAGGAAATTGATCTTACGATTATCGGAATGGATGATCCATTGGTAGGCGGTATCGTTGATGCTTTTGAAGCAGAAGGATTAAGAGTTTTTGGACCGCGTAAGAATGCAGCGATTATTGAAGGCTCTAAAGCATTTTCGAAAGATTTAATGAAGAAATACCATATTCCAACAGCAGCATATGAGAATTTTACAGACCCAGATGCAGCACTTACATATTTAGAAACAGCAAAGATGCCGATTGTATTAAAAGCAGATGGACTGGCACTTGGAAAAGGTGTTTTAATTTGTAATACGTTAGAAGAAGCAAAAGCCGGTGTAAAAACTTTAATGTTGGATAAACAGTTTGGAGATGCCGGAAATGAAATCGTTATTGAAGAGTTTATGACAGGAAGAGAAGTGTCTGTTCTAGCATATTGTGATGGAAAAACAATCAAATGTATGACTTCTGCACAGGATCATAAACGTGCAAAAGATGGAGATCAGGGACTGAATACTGGAGGAATGGGAACATTTTCACCAAGTCCATTCTACACAAAAGAAGTTGAAGAATTCTGTGAAAAATATATTTATCAGCCAACGATGGATGCTATGGCTGCAGAAGGAAGACCATTTACCGGAATTTTATTTACCGGATTAATGTTGACGGAAGACGGGCCAAAGGTATTAGAGTATAATGCACGGTTTGGAGATCCGGAAGCACAAGTGGTACTTCCGCGTATGAAAAATGATATCATTGATGTCATGGAAGCTTGTATTGACGGAAAACTTTCTGAAGTTGAATTGGAATTTGAAGATAATGCTGCGGTCTGTGTTGTATTGGCATCTGACGGATATCCTGAAAAGTATGACAAAGGATTTGAGATCAAAGGATTGGATACTTTTAAAGAGAAAGATGGATACTATGTATTCCATGCAGGAACAAAATTTGACGGGGATAAGATTGTAACCAATGGGGGACGTGTCCTTGGTGTTGTTGCCAAAGGGAATGATCTGAAAACGGCAAGAGCAAATGCATATGCAGCAACAGACTGGATTGATTTTGCAAATAAATATAAGAGAAATGATATTGGAAAAGCCATTGACGAGGCATAAATTTTGAAAATTAAATAGAATAGTAATAGAAAGTTTTGTTTGGATAGTTAAAAGAATCTAAACAAAACTTTTTTACACTATAAAAACATATTGAATAACATATTTTAATATATGTATTCGTTTGGAGGTTTTTCTATAAATACTTGATTAGAAGGGAGCTAAATGGTATATTATTCAACAATAGTGAAAGATAGAAAATTATCTGAATGAATAAAAAATTACAAAGGGAACTGAAGTATGAAGAAAATATTAGGGATGATAAGTATATTAAGTGTTTTGTTGACAATACTAATTTCAGAAGTTCCAGTTTTGGCAGAGGAAAATGCACCTAAAATTATAGGAGAATCTGCGATAGTCATGGATGTGGAAACTGGAGATGTACTATATGAGAAGAATTCAAGTGTCAGACATTATCCGGCTAGTATTACAAAATGTATGACAGCTTTGGTTGTTCTTGAAAATCGAAATCTTGATGATAGAGTAGAATATTCTAACGAGGCCTTGTTATCTATTGAATCAGGAAGCAGTGCAGCTTATATCAAACCAAAAGAAATTATGACAGTGGAAGAAAGTCTTTATGTTATGATGCTGCATTCTGCTAATGACGTTGCTCATGGGCTGGCCTATGAAGTAGGCGGCGATCTTTCTGGCTTTGCACAAATGATGAATGAAAAAGCAGTTGAACTTGGATGTATGAATACGAATTTTGTAAATGCCAGTGGATTAAATGATAAAAATCATTACACAACAGCAGCAGATATGGCAAAAATCGCACAGGCTGCATATCGAAATGAAACACTTCGGAAAATTATGAGAACTGTGCGGTATGAACAGCCGGCAACAAATTTTACCAAGAATGTTCGGACGTGGTTGAATGGAAATCGGATGATTCGTGAAGAAAGTGAGTATTATTACAAACCTTGTCTTGGCGGAAAAACGGGATATACAATTGCTGCTGGAGGAACTCTGATTACATATGCAAAACTTCATGGCAGAGTGCTTGCTTGTGTTGTTTTAAAAAGTCAAAATTCTGCATCCGCTTATGAGGACAGTATCAAATTATACAAATATGTCAATGAAAATAAAGATTTTTCTGTATATCAGAAAAGAGATTCTTTCTCTCAGAAGAAAACTGTAAGAAGCAATAAAATAACACAACCCATCGTAAAAAAAGATGGGAGATTGAAATCCATTGTTCAGAATCTGAAGGACCACTGGATTATATGTGTGTTGGTAGTTCTCGTGCTGTTTTATGTGAAAAAAAGAATAGATATTTGGTTAAAAAGAAGGGCAAGGGCAAAGGCCAGAGAAAAAGCGAAAGCAAAAGCCAGAGCGAAAGAACGGCAAAGACGGAAGAGGTATTATTAAATTCTAAAGATGTTAAAAAATCATTGAAAACTTTCTTTAAATCCTGTATAGTAGAAAACGTAAAAACAAGTATCGTTTTTTACTATACATAAAGTGATGTCTGTGATAACATAATCACATTAAAAAATTAACAAGTTCAGTCAAAGGTGTCTGTATGGTATGCAGGCACCTTTTTATCATCTTGAAGGAGGACATCATGGACACAAAAATCAAATTTTTATATTTAAGTGAACCAGATATAATTAAGGCTGGTGTAAAGGATATGGATCAGTGCATTGAAGTTATGGAAAAAATGCTGATTACTCTTAATGAGGGAGATTATGTAATGGCAGGAAATAATCACAATTCTCATGGAGCAATGGTAACATTCCCAAATCATCCGAAATTCCCAAGTATGCCTAAAAATGCAGATGACCGCCGTTTCATGGCAATGCCGGCATATCTTGGAGGCGACTGTCAGATGGCTGGTATGAAATGGTATGGCTCTAATGTAGAGAATAAGAAAAAAGGATTACCAAGATCCATTTTAATGATGATGTTGAACGATAAGGATACAGGAGCACCATTAGCTATGATGTCTGCCAATCTCATCAGCAGTTATCGAACAGGAGCGATTCCGGGTGTTGGTGCAAAATATTTAGCGAAAAAGGATGCTGAGACCGTTGGAATTATCGGTCCTGGCGTTATGGGAAAAACCTCTTTAAGAGCATTTGTAAGTGCCTGTGCAAATTTGAATACATTGAAAGTGAAAGGGCGGGGAAAAAAGTCTATGGATTCTTTTTTGGATTTTGTAAAAAAAGAGTGTCCACAGATTCAGAAAGTTACAGTATGTGAAACTGTAGAAGAAGCAGTTCGAGGCAGTGATATTATCTGTACCACAACAACGGCTCCCGTGAAAGAAAAAGATTTTCAATACATTGATAAAGCATGGGTAAAAAAAGGAGCATTGGTTTGTATGCCGTCTGCGGCAAGATTTGATGATGATTTTTTAATAAATGATTGCAAACTTGTAGTGGATAATTATAAGTTGTATGAAGCATGGGCAGAGGAATTTCCATATCCAAGCTATGAGCTGGTTCAGATTATTGGCTCTAAATTTACAGATCTTATGCATGAAGGAAAAATACAAAGGGAAGACATTATAGATCTTGCGGATATCATTACTGGAAAATGTCTAGGAAGAGAAAATGATGATGATATTATTATTTATTCTGTAGGAGGAATGCCGGTAGAAGATATTGCATGGGGAAAGGTTGTTTACCAAAATGCACTAAAACAGGGGATTGGTATAGAACTTCCTCTTTGGGATACTCCGGAAATGGCGTAGATTCTAAATGGGAGAGGATGCTTATGAGAAAAGATATACCATGCAATATTATGGTACAGCCTTATATGGCAATGTATGCCAAAAATTATCATTCATTAATACAAAAAAGTTATGGGATATCTCATTTCTATGAATTTACGATAGATGAAATGAAGAATCAGATTCAGGCAGTACCAGATGGAAGTGTGGATTTACTTTTTGAAATAGGAAGTCAAAAAATCCGAACCTATATTGGCGGGACAGTTTTAAAAGCAAAACAGTGGCCGTTTATGATAGGTGAAAGATACTTTGGTATTCGATTTCAACCTGGAAGATGTGTTCTTCCGGAGGGATTGAAAATTCAGCAGATTATTGACTGCGATTTGGAAATTGATGGGAATAGTTTTGGAAGCCGTCTACCGGAATTAATCGCAGAAAAAAACACTTTGCAGGAATGTGCATCTGTTTTTTTGAAAAATTATCTGCAAAAAAATCAAAAAGATGCGGAAACGAAGTATAGGGTTTCGCTGGAAGGTTATATCCAAAAACGAATATGTGAAAGCAGGGGAAATATTACTATCCTTGAATTAGCAGAAGAAACTGGTTATACGGAATGTTATATACGAAGGGTTTTTAAAAAAATTCATGGAATTAGTCCAAAAGTATTTGCACGATTTGTACGATTCCAAAATTTATTAAAGCAGATGGAGCATTTTGCAGAAATTAATCAAATGGAGGAAATGGCATTATCCTGCGGATATTATGATCAATCTCACATGATTAAAGATTTCAAATGTTTTGCGGGAATGACCCCGGAATCTTATCTGCATCTTATCAGGCAAAACAACAGAAAAATGTATAAACACAGGAGGTTTTGAAAATGAGCTTATCAAAAATTGAAATTATTACAGGAATGTCTAAGCTGCCAAATTTAAAATCCGTTTTAAGTAAAGCAGGTGTCCGGGGAATGACGGTGATGCAGGTGCTGGGATGCGGGATTGAGAAAGGAACCCGCGAGTATGAAATGGAGGGTGAATATGAAATGGAACTTCTGCCGAAACAGCAGATTAATATTGTTGTTGAGACAACAAAAGTAAATGAGATTATTGAAGTGGTAAAGCAGGAATTATATACAGGACATATTGGAGATGGAAAGATTTTTACTTACCATCTGGATAATGCAATTAGAGTAAGAACTGGCGATGAAGGCCTGGATGCACTGTAACAGGAGGAATTCATATGGAAGATGAAAAGAAACTTGGATTAAAAAGTGTTGTTTCTGTTTCTGTAGGGCTGGTAATTGCTACCAGCTGTCTAGTGTCGCTTGGACAAGGTGCAGGGACCATAGGCATTGTATTTATATTTGCGATGATTATTGCCTGTATTCTGAATATGATAACAGTGGCTTCGCTTTCCGAATTAAATGCTTTAATGCCAAATACGACAGGAGGTTTGGCACAGTATACTTTGACAAGTATGGGGCCTTTTCCTACGCTGATTTCTATGGTTGGCGGGTATCTTTTATGTAATGTACTTTCTTCCGGTGTAGAAGCTTCTATTTTTGCCTATGCCATGGAACAGACATTTCATTTACCGATACCGCGGATTACCTATACCATTGTGATGACTGTGATTTTATTGATCGCAAATTTAAGAGGAGTAGATATGTTTGCCAAAATTCAGGATTTGGTGTCTTATCTTTTGATTGGCTCTATGGCAATTATGGGTATTATCGGAGCCATTGGAATAGGAACTGGAAAAATGGTAAAACAGCCGTTTTATATGACATTGGATATTCCTACTATTGTTTCCATGACAGCGGTTGCATTCTGGTTATTTATTGGAGCAGAATATGCAATTCCAATTTCAAAAGAAGTAAAAAACGCTAAACGTAATGTTCCTTTGGGGATGATGCTGGGGTTAGCATTGATTTGCATCGTGCAGTCAATTCTTGTGTTTGGTTTTCATAATTATACAGACTGGGGAGAACTTGCAGATTCTGCTGCACCGCATTTACTTTATGGGGCAAATTTATTAGGACAGTCAGGAAAAATCTGGATGGCATTTGTTGCAGCACTGGCAGTTATCAGTTCACAAAATTCCGGTGTTCAAGGATTATCCAGTATTTGCCAGGGAATGGCAAAGATGAATATGATTCCGCAATGTTTTGCAAAAACTAATAAAAATGGAGTACCATATATTGGTGTTTGGTTTGTAAGTATTTTAATTACTGTGTTTGCAGTTGTAAGTAATGGGTCCACAGATGCCATTAGTTTTCTGATTCTGGTAGGTTCTGTGTTTTGGATGTTTTCTTATATTTTTGCACATATTGATGTCATTATTTTAAGGAGACGTCTTCCGAAGGCACCAAGATCCTTTAAAACACCGGGAGGTTATCTGCTTCCGGTAATAGGAATTCTTGGGACCGTATATATGATTTTAAATATTTCAACGGATCCTGTGGAGCGTCATACTATTTGGATTTTAACAGGAGTAGTGTTTGCAATCTTGGCAGTTTATTCATTTTTCTGGATTAAATTTAAAATGAAGATGCCTGTGTTTCAAAGTGTTCCATTGGAAAAGGTAATGGCAATGGAAAACAGCATGTATTATCAGGTTCGGAAACGGCGGGGAATATGCCAATAAAAAAGGGAAAAAGTCATGGATTTTGGTCTATGGCTTTTTCTTTCTTTTTCTTGACATGCTGTGCCTTTTATTATAGCCTATGTATAACAAGGTAAAAAGATGAATTATATCAGAAAGAAGGAATTGCATATGATATTGGAGATTGATTTCAATAGTGATGAGGCAATCTATGTCCAGCTTCGGAATCAAATTATTTTAGGAATTGCATGTGAAGAATTTGTGGATGGGGAATCTTTGCCGTCTGTACGTCAGCTGGCGCAGATTCTTGGTGTGAACATGCACACGGTAAATAAAGCATATGCTATTTTAAGGGAAGAAGGATATTTGAAGTTAGACCGAAGAAAAGGTGCAGTGGTTAGTGTAGAAACTCTGGAGAAGCAAAAAGAGCTGGAAGCAGTGGGTGAAGGATTACAGATGCTGGTTGCAGAAGCCATTTGCAAAGGGGTTACCAGAGAGGAGATGTATCAGCTGGTAGATCATATGTATCAAAAACTAGACAAAAATTAGGAGGGATTATGAACAGATTACCGTTTACTAAATTCGCAGTCAGAGCCTTGGAGGAAGGCAGAGAAATTGCAAAATTTTTTGGATTTCGGGATATCAGCAGTATTTTTTTGATTCTTGGGTTATATGGCGTGGATGGTTCTATGGCAAGTGAAGTCTTGAAAATGCATGGACTGACTAGAGAAATGATAGAAGATTATATACAAAAAAAAGCACAGCGGCCAAAAGATGGAAGAAAGAAAAGTGCTTATACACCAAAATCGGAAGCAATTCTTGAGATGTCAGGGGAACTTGCATTAAAATATGGATGTGATGCGATTGGATCAGAACATATTTTAATGGCAATCATACGTGATGGTGATAACGAGGCATTGGAAATTCTCAAAAAAAATAAAATAGCATTAGACGGCATTTATACAGACATTCTAGTAACTGCGGGTATGGATTATAAAACAGCGAAAGCAGAATTCAGTGAAGCAATGAATTTGGATATGTATGATGGGGAAGACAGTTCAGATTCTATGTTGGAACAGTTTAGTACAGATTTGACGGAAAAAGCTGCTGAGGGGCAGTTAGATCCGATGATTGGCAGAGAAGAAGAGATGGAACGTCTGATGCAGGTGCTTTGCCGCAGAACAAAGAATAATCCATGTTTGATTGGAGATCCGGGGGTTGGGAAAACAGCTATCGTAGAAGGATTAGCACAGAAAATTGCAGATGGAACAGTTCCAGCTCTGCTTCAGAATAAAAGGCTGCTTTCTTTGGATTTAACACGAGTTATTGCAGGGACGAAGTATCGCGGCGAATTTGAAGAACGGATGAAGCGGATTGTGACAGAAGCAACAGAAGATCCGTCTGTGATATTATTTATCGACGAAATTCATACGATGATTGGTGCCGGCGGTTCTGAAGGTGCGATGGATGCATCAAATATTGTAAAACCTGCTTTGGCAAGAGGTGATTTTCAATTGGTTGGTGCGACAACCAGCGAAGAATATACGAAGTATTTTGAAAAAGATGCAGCATTGGTCCGAAGATTTCAGCCGGTACGGATTGACGAACCTTCTGTGGAACAGACAGTGGATATTTTAAATGGATTAAAATATCGATTTGAAGACTATCATAAAGTTTTAGTGTCAGAAGATGTCATTCGAGATATGGTTGTATTATCAGACCGCTATATTAGTGACCGATTTCTGCCGGATAAGGCAATTGATTTATTGGATGAAGCTTGTGCCAGAAAGCGTATGGGGCTTTTAAAGATTTCAGGGGATTTTCAAAAAGAAACAAAAGAGCTGAATCATATAATATCATTGATTGAAGATGCGATTTCTGATGGAGATATGAGAAAAGCCAGAGAGCTGAAAGAGCAAAAGCAGAAACAGCAAAAAGCTTTGGAACGAAAGAAAAACAGAATGTTAAAACAGCAGAATACAGTTCCTCAGCTCGAAGTGGAGGATGCAGAAAATATTGTTTCCTTATGGACGAAAATACCGGTGAATCAGCTGAAAAAAGGAGATATGGAACGACTTCGCAATTTGGAAAAAGAACTTCATAAGCAGGTGATTGGACAGGATCAGGCAGTTGAAGCAGTGGCAAAAGCAATTAAGAGAAGCAGGGTTGGATTAAAAAATCCACGGCGTCCAATAGGCTCTTTTCTGTTTCTTGGACCAACGGGTGTTGGGAAGACAGAATTGTCCAAGACATTAGCAAAAGCGATGTTTGGAAGGGAAGAGGATTTGATTCGTGTCGATATGTCTGAATATATGGAAAAACACAGTGTATCGAAGATCATCGGTTCTCCTCCGGGTTACGTCGGATTTGGGGAAGGCGGACAGTTAAGCGAACAAATCAGGCGGCATCCATATTCTGTTATTTTGTTTGATGAAATCGAAAAAGCACATCCGGATGTATTTAACATTTTACTGCAGGTTTTGGATGACGGGCATATTACAGATTCTAATGGGCGTTTGGTAGATTTTAAAAATACTGTGATTATTATGACGTCCAATGCAGGAGCTAATCGGATCATTGCACCAAAACAGCTTGGTTTTACAACGGTAACGGACAAGGCAAAAAATCATGAAAAGATGACGAAAGGAGTTATGGAAGAAGTCAAACAGATTTTCCGTCCGGAATTTTTAAATCGAATTGACGAAACGATTGTATTTGCAGTTTTAACGAGAGAAGAAGTCCGTCAGATTGCAAAATTGTTTTTAGAAGAGGTAAAAGGGAGATTAAAAGATAATTATCATGTATCATTAAAAGTGACGGCAGGTGCCATAGATTGGCTGTCTCAAAAAGGATATGATGAGAATTATGGGGCAAGACCTCTGCGCCGTGTGATTCAAAATGAGATTGAAGATGTGCTGGCAGATTGGATTTTAACAGAGAGATTAAAGTATGGGGATCAGCTGACGATTGGAAAGAAAGATAAAAAACTGACATTTTCCGTAAAGGAAGCTAGTAAATAACTAGGAAATATTATATAATAAAAAAGTATAAAGTGGTGTGTAACCCAACATTAATAGGAGGATAAAACGATGGCAGTGGTAACTGAATTATTTCGCAGTGAAGAGAATGGAACCCTTTGCTTTGGTGATTATACATTAGCAGCAAAAGCAAAGAAAGGAGATATCGAATTTGAAGGAGACATCTACAAGATTAAGACATTTAAAACGATGACAAAATTAGATAAGAACGGGCAATTGATTTTTGAATCTGTACCGGGTTCTGCTGTGCATAACTTTGCAGCTACAACAGATGGAGTTGCATTCGATATTGAGTCTAACGGGGATGTTCAGGTAACATTAGAAGTAGAACCACAGCAGGAATATAAGGTATATATCAATAATATCAATATTGGAACAATGAAAGCAAATCTGGCAGGAAAACTGACATTGAGTGTAGAATTAAGTGAAGGTACAGCAGCATCTGTCAGAGTAAAGAAACAGAAATAAAAAAGAGCGGGGAGAATCTATGGCAAAGCAAAAGACAGTCTATTTCTGCAGTGAATGCGGTCATGAATCTTCTAAATGGATGGGACAGTGCCCAGCATGTAAGCAATGGAATACTTTTGTAGAGGAAAAGATAATACCAGCCAAAAAAGGAGGGGCGAAGCCGTTAAAGACTTCAGCCTCTCCTATGAATATATCAGAAGTCAAAGTTCAGAATGAAAAACGGATTTCTACAGGAATTCATGAGCTGGATAGAGTTTTAGGCGGAGGGATTGTAACTGGCTCCCTATCCTTGGTCGGAGGGGATCCGGGTATTGGAAAGTCAACTCTGCTTTTGCAGGTATGCAGAAATTTGGCGAACAGCAGAAGAAAAGTTTTGTATGTTTCCGGTGAGGAATCTATGCACCAGATTAAGATTCGTGCAGAGAGAATTGGAACTTTTGAACAGGAGATGCTGTTATTTTGTGAGACAGATTTGGATGAAATCTGTCACGCAGTTTTAAAGGCAAAGCCGGAATTTGTTGTAATTGATTCGATTCAGACCATGTATAGTGAAGAGCTATCTTCTGCAGCAGGAAGTGTGTCTCAGGTGCGGGAAGTAACATCGAAAATGATGCGTATTGCAAAAGAAGAAAATATAGCAGTATTTATTGTAGGACATGTTACCAAAGAGGGTGTTGTTGCCGGACCGAGAACATTGGAACATATGGTAGATACAGTATTATATTTTGAAGGAGAGAGAGAAGCAGCTTATCGGATATTAAGGGGCGTCAAGAATCGTTTTGGTTCCACGAACGAAATTGGCGTTTTTGAAATGTGTTCCAATGGATTGATGGAGGTCGAAAATCCATCCAAAACAATGTTAAGCGGAAGACCTTTGGATGCTTCTGGTTCGGTTGTTGTATGTTCTATGGAAGGAACCAGACCGATTTTGATTGAAATTCAAGCATTGGTTTCACCAACCAGCTTTCAGATGCCAAGGAGAACAGCAGTAGGAATTGATTATAATCGAGTGAATTTATTAATGGCTGTATTAGAAAAAAGAGTTGGACTTCAGTTAGGCGGTTGTGATGCCTATGTGAATTTGGCTGGAGGAATGCGTTTGGGAGAGCCGGCCATTGATCTTGGGATTATTATGGCCATTGCATCCAGCTATAAAAATGCTACCATTCCGGAAGATACGATTATTTTTGGTGAAGTTGGATTGGTCGGTGAAGTCCGGGCAGTATCTGGAGGAGAAGCGAGAATTAAAGAAGCAGAGAAGTTAGGATTTAAACGATGTATTCTGCCTAAGGCAAATGTAGAAGCTTTAAAGACTTCTAAGCAGATACATTTATTGGGAGTATCCAACGTAAGGGATGCATTAGATTTGATATAATCATCAAATTTTCAGGGTGGACGAGTTTGACATGATAAGGTATTATATAGAGAAGAAATATCATATGGAGGACAGACATGGAAGAAACCATTTCAAAAAACTTTATTGAGCAGATTATTGAGAAAGATATAGAAGAGGGACGTTATCAAAAAATTGTAACCAGATTTCCACCAGAACCGAATGGATATCTGCATATTGGACATGCAAAGTCTATTTTATTAAACTATGGACTGGCAGAAGAATACGGCGGAGAATTTCATTTTCGTTTTGATGACACCAATCCGGCAAAGGAAGAAAAAGAATATGTACAATCCATAAAGGCTGATGTGGAGTGGCTTGGAGCAGATTATAAAGGGCATATTTATTTTGCGTCTAATTATTTTGATAAGATGTACGAGTGTGCAGAATTTTTGATTAAAAAAGGAAAAGCATACGTGTGTGATTTGACACCGGACGAAATTCGAGAGTATCGAGGAACATTGACAGAACCTGGAAAGAACAGCCCATATCGAGACCGTACTCCGGAAGAAAATCTTCAGTTATTCCGTGATATGCGGGATGGAAAATTCCCAGATGGAAGTAAAGTGCTTCGTGCAAAGATTGATATGACATCTGGAAATATGAATATGAGAGATCCGATTCTTTATCGCATTGCCAGAATGGAACATCATAATACTGGAAATAAATGGTGTATTTATCCGATGTATGATTTTGCACATCCGTTGGAAGATGCATTTGAAGGAATTACGCATTCCATTTGTACACTAGAATTTGAAGATCATAGACCATTGTATGAATGGGTGGTAAATGAATGTGAATTTGAAAATCCGCCAAAACAGATTGAGTTTGCAAAATTGTATTTGACAAATGTAGTAACAGGAAAACGTTACATTAAGAAATTAGTGGAAGATGGCATTGTCGATGGATGGGATGATCCTCGTTTGGTTTCTTTATCTGCACTAAGAAGAAGAGGATATACTCCGGAAGCAATTCGTAAATTTATGGAGTTGGTTGGTGTTGCCAAAAGCCACAGCTCTGTGGACAATGCAATGTTAGAATATTGTATCCGTGATGATTTAAAATTAAAAAGACCTCGTATGGCAGCAATTTTAGATCCAGTTAAATTGGTGATTACCAATTACCCGGATGAACAGATAGAATATGTAGATGTGCCGAATAATCAGGAAAACGAAGAAATGGGTACAAGACAGGTTCCGTTCTGTAAAGAACTGTATATTGAGCGGGAAGATTTCAAGATTGAGCGTCCAAAGAAGTACCGTCGTTTATATGTAGGAAATGAAGTACGTTTGATGAACGCATATTTTGTTACTTGTACAGGTTATGATGCAGATGAAGATGGAAATGTCACAACTGTTTATTGTACCTACGATCCTGCATCCAGAGGCGGAAACAGTCCAGATGGAAGAAAAGTGAGAGGAACGATTCATTGGGTAGCAGTTCCGACGGCAAAACAGGTGGAAGTTCGTTTATATGAGAACATTGTAGATGAAGAAAAAGGTGTTTACAATGAAGAAGACGGTTCCATGAACATCAATCCAAATTCTTTGACTGTGATTGAAAATGCTTATGTAGAACCGGCACTGTCAGATTTTAAGCCAGGAGACAGTTTCCAATTTATGAGAACCGGTTATTTTTGTATCGATACAAAAGATACAACGGAAGATCATATGGTATTTAATCGAATCGTAAGTTTGAAGAGTTCCTATAAACCGAATTAAGGCATAAAATCCACATGTTTCTCGGAACGCTTCCCTCGCTGACGCTCAGTCCAGATGTGTCCGAGTGCACATGTGGGATTTTATAACAAGAAAGTTGAAATGAGATGCCTTGTAAAAAGGAGAAATTTATGCTG
>JAETON010000027.1 GCA_021771695.1 Lachnospiraceae bacterium
ATTGATAATTCCACCTTTCTGATAATAACCGCCTCCTTTCATAGGAGACTATGATACCACATTTGGGACATTTTCCCTTGTGGTATATTAGGACATTATCAAAAATGGCTTATAAACTGCGAATTTTCGTTGGTTTTGCTATTGACACACCCGAGAGCGTGTTATATAATATAAAACTGTGACAAGTGAGAGAATACTACCCCAAAGCCCCGGTGGGAGTATTTTAATATAGACACAATGTATTGAAATATTTAAGGAGGAACACCATGAAAAGTTTTATGGCCAGCCCATCAACAATTGAAAGAGAATGGTATGTAGTTGATGCTACAGGACATACATTAGGACGTTTGACATCAGAGATTGCTAAAATTTTAAGAGGAAAAAATAAACCAACATACACACCACATATTGATACAGGTGATAACGTAATTGTAGTAAATGCAGACAAGATTAAAGTAACTGGTAAGAAATTAGACCAGAAAATTTACTATCATCATTCAGACTATGTTGGTGGAATGAAAGAAACAACATTGAGAGAAAAATTAGCGAAGAAACCTGAAGACGTAATCTATCTTGCAGTAAAAGGAATGCTTCCAAAAGGTCCTTTAGGAAGACAGATGATTAAAAAACTTCACGTATATGCAGGCCCAGAGCACAAAAATCAGGCTCAGCAGCCAAAAGCATTGGAAATCAAGTATTAATTAGAAGGAGGACGAAGAAGTGGCTACAGCAAAATATTACGGAACTGGTAGAAGAAAAAGCAGTGTTGCTAGAGTATATTTAGTACCTGGAACAGGAAAAATCACAATCAATAAAAGAGACATTGATGAATATTTAGGATTAGAAACATTAAAAGTAGTTGTACGTCAGCCATTAGTTGCTACAGATACACTTGACAAATATGATGTATTAGTAAACGTTCATGGTGGTGGATTTACAGGACAGGCTGGAGCAATCCGTCATGGTATTTCCAGAGCTTTATTACAGGTAGACGGAGAATACCGTCAGACTCTGAAAAAAGCAGGTTTCTTAACAAGAGATCCAAGAATGAAAGAAAGAAAGAAACCAGGTTTACGCAAAGCACGTCGTGCACCACAGTTTTCAAAGAGATAGGATTATCTGCGGAATGCGGATATGGAAAAGACACATTGCAAATTTATTTGCATATGTGTCTTTTTTATAAATCATTTTGCATAAGGAAGGTGTTTGCGGTAATTTGCGGGGGAACTTCCAGTATGTTTTTTAAAGATTCTGCTGAAATATAATGGATTATCATACCCGACAATGGATGCAATTTCATTGATGCTGTAATCTGTGCTTTCTAAAAGCGTTCTGGCTTTTGCAATACGAATAAGGATAATATATTGTACTGGTGTCATTCCTGTATATTGCTTAAGACTTCGGATAAACCATGAAGTACTCATATGTCTTGCATGAGCATATTCATTAATGTTGATTACATTTGAAAAGCTTTGAATTCCCCGGAAGAAGTAATTGGATTTTTATACAAGAGTCTGAAAGGTTCCTATACTGCAGATGAATCTTTTGTCAATGATGCAATACCTCGTGCCGCCAGTTCATCTGTAAAAACGTTGTTAATTGCAGCTGCCCAACAAAATATTTCATCAAATAGGGGATTTTAATGCAGGAAGTTCACGATTTGTTCTTAGGAAGGAATTGCGGCTTCCTTTTTGTGTGTCTAGGAAAGTCACAACTTTGTGATGATTGTTTCGTTGTGCTTGCTATCGTTTCTTTGTATAATATAAAGGAGAAATCAGAATGGAGACACAGGATGAAACAGATTTTAATTGTAGAAGATAATCATGAATTAAATCAAGGGCTTGCCTATGCATTGGAAAAAGAGAAATATAAAGTATGGTCTGTTTATTCGCTGGGAGAAGCGAAAGAGATATTTACGGCAGAAAACATCATAGATTTGGTTTTGTTAGATGTAAATTTACCGGATGGAGAAGGATTTGAGTTTTGTTCGTGGATGAAACAAAGGAAAGAGATTCCAGTTTTGTTTTTAACAGCGAGAGATTTGGAAGAAGATGTACTAAAAGGTTATGAATTAGGTGCAGATGATTATGTGACAAAACCATTTTCCGTAAATATTTTATTGAAAAAAGTGTCTGTGATTCTGAAAAGAAATATGGAAAATTATGGAGATTTTTATGAGGATGGATTTTTAAAAGTTGATTTTGACAGGGCAAAAATTGAAATTTGCGGGGAGGAATGTCTGGTGACACCAACAGAATTTCGGATGCTCCGTATATTTATCAAACATGCCGGACAGCTTCTTACTTATTCCCAGTTATTGGAGCAGCTATGGGATTGTGAAGGCAGATTTGTAGATAAGCATACTTTGGCAGTGAATATCAATCGTTTACGGAAGAAGATAGAAAATAAAGAACATAAATATATTTCAAATGTGTATGGGATGGGGTATCAATGGTTGAAAAAGTAATCATATGCTTCTGTCTGCTGGCAGTATTTCTTATGCGGCGGAGAAATCAAAAATTAAAAAGTGATATTTATACGTTTGGGATGCAGCTGGAACAGTGTTTGGATTTGTTGATTTCAGGGGAAAATATAGAAAGTTTTTCAGGGATTGATGATTCTCTGTGGAATAAAATTTATGAAAAACTGCGAAAATTACATAGGATCTGGAAACAGCAGAACCAAAAGAGTAAGAAAGAAAAGGAACAAGTCAAAGAACTGATTTCAGATATTTCTCATCAGACAAAAACACCAATTGCGAATATAAAAATGTATTTAGAAATATTAGAACAAGAAAGAAGTAAAGACCTATTTGAAAAAGAGTTTTTGAAAAAGCTAAAGGGACAGGCAGAAAAATTGGATTTTTTGATGCAGAGTATGGTGGAAATGTCCCGGTTGGAGACGGGGATTATTGAAGTTCATCAAGAAGAAAACTTTCTCTATGAAACATTGGGACAGGCTGTAGCAGCCATTGTGCCGGCAGCAGAGAAAAAGAAGATTCATTTGTATGTTGAATGTGAAGAACAGATGAAAGTGCTGCATGATAAGAAATGGACAGAAGAAGCAATCTTTAATGTTTTAGATAACGCAGTGAAATATACAGATTATGGAGGAAAAATTAAAATCAAGGTAATAAGACAGGAATTTTTTACTCAAATTAGTATTTGCGACACTGGGAAAGGAATTGCACCAGAGCGGCAGGCACAAATTTTTAGCAGATTTTACAGAGAGCCGGAGGTTCATAATCAAGAAGGGGTTGGAGTAGGGCTTTATTTGACAAGGAAAATTTTAACATTGCAAAAAGGGTATATTGAAGTTCGTTCGGAAAAAGGGAAAGGGGCAGATTTTAGAATTTATCTGCCAAATAAATTGTGGGATAAATAGAATTTTATCTAACTATTTATAATGGAAGAGAGTATAATGGAAATGGTACTGAAAAACAAAAGATATACTTGAGGAAAGGAATAGAAAGTGAATACATTTTTACCGTCAGATATTTTAATACCCCAGGTGGATTCCATGGAAAAGTGGGCAGTCATTGCTTGTGATCAATTTTCATCTCAGCCGGAATACTGGGAGAACGTGAAGAAAGAAATAAAAAATGCGCCTTCAGCATTGAATTTGATTTTGCCGGAAGTGTATCTTGGCACGAAACAAGAAACGAAACATATTGCAGCAATCCGAAAAACAATGGACGGATATTTGCAGAATAATATATTTAAAACATACAGTCAAGCATTTATTTATGTGGAGAGAACTTTGGGAAATAGCATGATCCGCAGGGGATTGATTGGTGCCGTGGATTTGGAAGACTATAGTTACACGATGGATGATCATGCAAAAATACGTGCCACAGAAAAAACTGTGATGGAACGAATTCCGCCGAGAATGAATATACGATACAATGCAGCGATAGAATTGCCCCATGTGATTTTGCTTTGCGATGATTTGGAGCAAATATTGATGGATTCAATTTCTGAACAAAAAGACCAGCTGCCAAAGTTATATGACTTTGATTTGATGGAAAACGGCGGACATATTGCCGGATGGCTGGTTCAAGGGGCTGCTGTGGAAGAATTTAACCGGCGGTTAGAGCAGTATGAACAAACAATACAAGAAAAATATCGAGATATTTCAGATGTGCCAATGGTATTTGCGGTGGGAGATGGAAACCATTCTCTAGCAACAGCCAAGGCATGTTATGAAAGGTTAAAAAGAACATATCCGGGAAAAGATTTTACCAGCCACCCTGCACGCTATGCATTGGTGGAATTGGAAAATATTCATGATTCGTCACAGAATTTTGAACCGATTCATAGGATTCTTACAGGAATTGATGGAAAAGAATTGCTAGAGCAGTTAAGAGAGGCATGCTGTGTGGAAAATGGATTTCCGGTTCGATGGTGTGCAGGAAAAGAAGAAGGAGAAATTTTCTTAGATTTAGAAAAAAATCAGTTGGCAGTCGAAAAACTGCAGATGTTTTTAGACGATTATTTGAAAGAAGCAGGAGGAGAGATTGACTATATCCATGGAGATGATGTACTAAGAAAATTGGCTGCTAAGAAAAATTCTATTGGATTTTTACTGCCGGCAATGGGAAAAGATGATTTATTTCCAAGTGTTATGGCAAATGGCGTACTGCCTAGAAAGACATTTTCCATGGGGCATGCAAATGAAAAAAGATATTATATTGAAGGCCGTATCATAAAATAGAAAAACTATCACAATTTTGTGATAGTAATAAATTGAGAACAGTTTGTGATTTTTTATTGATATGCTGATGTTATCAAAAGAAAGGAGAATGAAAATGGAATCTTGGATTGTGAAAACAGAAGCATTGAAAAAATATTACAAACTTGGTGACAATACAGTAAAAGCACTGGATGGAGTCAACTTTTATGTAAAAGAAGGAGAGTTTGTTGCAATTATTGGAAAATCGGGCAGCGGAAAAAGTACTTTACTGCATATGGTAGGAGGATTGGATATACCGACTGCGGGAGAGGTTTTTATAGATGGCAAACAGTTGTCGAAGTTAAGGAAAGAGCAATTAGCAATTTTTCGAAGAAGAAATGTTGGATTTATCTTTCAAAATTATAATCTGGTCCCGGATTTGAATATTTATGAAAATATTATTCTGCCGATTGAACTGGATGGAGGGCCGATTGACCATGTTTTTATTGGAGAAATTTTAGAATTATTAAAACTAAATGAAAAAAGAGAGGCACTGCCTAATACATTATCCGGAGGGCAGCAGCAAAGAGTTGCAATTGCCAGAGCGTTAGCAGCGAAGCCTGCAATTATTCTGGCAGATGAGCCGACTGGAAATTTGGATACAGGAACCAGCCATGATGTGATGGGACTCCTCAAAATGGCGGCAAAACGATATCAGCAGACGATTGTCTTAATTACTCACGATCAGGACATGGCTCAATTGGCAGACCGTATTGTGCGCATTGAAGATGGAAAGATTGTGAAGGGAAGTGATTACGATGTTTAGGAATAACAACCAGAAAGTAATCCACAAAATTGCAAAAGCTTCCCTCTTAGCGAATAAACGAAAAAATGTGATGATGATTGCTGCAATTTGTCTGTCTGCATTTATGATTTTTTGTATTTTTACCGTTGGAGGAACGTGGTTTCAGATGAAAAACGCACAGGATATCCGGTTAAATGGAGGACAATTTGATGCATGGCTGTATGGCGGATTTACAAAAGAGCAAAAGATACAGTGTGAAACCAGCAAAAATGTAGAAGCTGTTGGAGCAGCTGGTTTTTGTGCATATGGGGAGAAAACACAATATGATGACACTCTTCATACGATTTTTAAATGGGCAGATCAGACGTATTGGAATAAAATTCAAAAATCGGCACGTACAACAATGAAAGGATATTACCCGGAAAAGGAAAATGAAGTGCTGGTTACGAAAGATGCATTAAAAGACTGCGGCTTTAAGAATCTTGGAATTGGCGATTCTTTTCAAATAACCTATGTAGATGCAAAAGGGAGTCATACAAAGAAATTTGTGATATCCGGTCTTTGGGATGGATATGGAGAAAAGACCACATTTTATATATCAAAAGCATTTTTTGACCATACTGGTTATCGGCTTAGTGATTATGGAAGAGGATTTCTATATGTAAAGTTTAAGTCACCGATTGTTACAGGGAAGATGCAGAATGAACTAAGACAAAGAATGCATTTGGGAGAGAAGCAGAGTTTGATGTTTACAGGAGATACAGCACAGTCCGTGGAAATTGCTGCCGGTATGGCGGGATTGGTGCTTGTTGTATGTTTTAGTGCGTATCTGCTGATTTATAATATTTTGTATTTATCCGTTTCAGGGAATATTCGATATTATGGTTTGATGCAGACTGTTGGAATGACAGAAAAGCAAATATATCAGTTGATACAAAAGCAGATGGTTTGGATCGGCGGAATAGGAATTGCCGGTGGAATCGGTTTTGGAACAGCAGTTTCCTTCTTTCTTATTCCTGAAATTGTGAAAACGTTGGGAATTCGACAGGCAGATATTCATGTACTGTTTCATCCAATGATCTTTTTATTCAGTATTTTTTTGACAGCATTCACCATTTATTTAAGCAGCTGGAAACCAGCCAAAATGGCAATGCAGATTAGTCCTGTGGAAGCTATGGGATATCGGGGAATTTCCGGGAAAAGAAAATTGCATAAAACGGGCAAAGGAAATGTCCTTTGGAGAATGGCAAAGGAACAACTGACGAAAGATAAAAAGAAATCAATGGTAGTCATTTTGTCTTTAGGAGCCAGTTTATCTGTATTCTTATGTCTAACGACGTTGATTGAGAGCCAAGGGGCGAGAACCATTGTATCCAATTATATGGATGCAGATATGGTACTTTATAATGATACAGTAAAAAAAGAGGATTTAAAAGATTGGAAACAGCTTTTTGATGATGATTTTTTTAAGACAATAAAAAAAGAAAAAGGAATAAAAGAAGCTCATGCTATGCTGAGTCAAAAAATCATTGTTCCATGGGAACCGGATTTTGCAGAAATTTGGATGAGCAAAATGTATGATAAGTGGGTAGATGCTCCTTATGAAAAAGAAGATTATCAGAAAAATCCCCAAAATTATTTTTCCTTTTTGATCGGAATTGACGAGAAAGAGTTCCAATATTTAAACAGCACTTTAGAGCAGCCAGTCAGTGGGAAAGATTTTAAAGCTGGAAAAGTTTGTATTTTATACCGAAATGGATTGAAGTTGAAAGATTCTGATATAAAAAACAAAAAAGTAAAATTTCTATTGGATCAAAATAAAAAAGAATCTTATAAACTTCGTGTGGGAAGTATGACAGATGATAATTATTACGCGAATATGGGAATTGGTCCTACATTGATTGCAAGTGATAAGTTTGTGCAGAATATTGTAAGGGAACCTTATGTTTCAAAAATTACAATTCAATATAAAGAGGAATATGATAAAGAAACAGAGTCTGTTTTAAAAAATGCAATGAATCAAAGCCATTTTAAAAAAGATTTTTCTTATGAATCAAAAATCGATGAAGTAAGAGCGGTGAAAAAGGCACAGGGAAATATGATGGGAATTGGGATTGGTATGGCAGTTCTGCTGGCTTTTATTGGGGTTATGAATTATATCAATACAGTTTCAGGAAATATCCAGAGCCGTCAGACGGAAATGGCCGTGATGGAAAGTGTCGGTATGACAGAAAAACAGGTAAAGAAAATGCTTGTTTTGGAAGGAATATTGTTTGCAGGAAGCTCTGTTCTTTTTACAGGAACCATTGGGTTGGGAATTACGTATTTTTTGTATCAATCGATGAATTACCGGCAAATTCCATTTGAGATTCCGGTTCTGCCGATTTTGGTAATGATTCTTTTGATTACTTTTATATGTATAGTAATACCTCAGGTTTCCTATCGTATGATATGTGGAAAGAAAAGTATTGTAGAACGGATTCGATGTGTGGAATAGGATTGTACAAAAAACAGTAATCATTCTTACTAGAATATGGATGCAAAGTATGTTATAGTATTCACAAATGGAAAAATGTAACGATACTAATTTGGAGGTTGTAAAATGAAAGATGTTGTAATTACAGATTTTATCAAGTACATTGGTGCTGATGACAAAGATATTGATTTATTTGAAAGTCAGTATATTGTCCCAAATGGAGTTTCTTATAATTCATATGTGATTTTAGATGAAAAAGTTGCAGTTATGGATACTGTAGATAAAAGAAGAACAGATGAATGGCTGGCAAACTTGGAAAAAGCATTGGACGGACGCGGTGTCGATTATATTGTTGTTTCTCATATGGAACCGGATCATGCAGCAAGTCTTCAAGTATTAGCTGAGAAATATCCGGAAGCAAAAGTGGTTGGAAATGCAAAAACATTTCATATGATCCCACAGTTCTTTACTTTTGATTTGACAGATAGAACTGTGACAGTAAAAGAAGGAGAAACTTTATCTTTAGGAGTACATACATTGCAGTTCTTTATGGCACCAATGGTTCATTGGCCGGAAGTTAT
This sequence comes from Lachnospiraceae bacterium, assembly GCA_021771695.1. Classification (GTDB taxonomy): domain Bacteria; phylum Bacillota; class Clostridia; order Lachnospirales; family Lachnospiraceae; genus Anaerostipes. Next base: position 8,534 of record JAETON010000027.1, read on the forward strand.
GGTTGCTTATGAACAGTCTGAAAAGATTTTATTCTCTGCGGATGGATTTGGTAAATTTGGTGCATTAGATACAGAAGAAGACTGGGCTTGTGAGGCTAGACGTTATTACTTTAATATCTGTGGGAAATATGGTATGCAGGTACAGGCTTTGTTAAAGAAAGCAGCAACATTGGATATTCAGATGATTTGTCCTTTGCATGGACCAATCTTGAAAGAAAATCTTGGATATTATATTGGACTCTATGATACATGGAGCAAATATGAGCCGGAAAATGAAGGAATTTTAGTTGCATATGCTTCTATCCATGGAAACACAGCGGAAGCTGCAAAGAAATTAGCAGCTATTTTAGAAGAAAAAGGTGCAAAGAAAGTTGCAGTTACAGATTTATCCAGAGATGATATGGCAGAAGCAATTGAAGATGCCTTCCGATATGACAAAATGGTTGTGGCAGCAGCAACTTATGATGGCGGAATTTTCCCATGTATGGAAGACTTCCTGCTTCATCTGAAAGCTAAGAATTATCAGAAACGTACCGTTGCGTTTATGGAAAATGGTTCTTGGGCGCCAACAGCAGCAAAAAATATGAAAGCAATCGTGGAAGGAATGAAAAATATCACAATTGTAGATCCTGTAGTTACCATTCGATCTACAATGAATGACGATACTGTAAAGGCAATGGAAGAACTGGCAGATAATCTGTTAGCATAAAACTTGATATTTACAAGGTGTGTCTGAAATGATTCAGATGCACCTTTTTCTGTTATAATAAAAGAAAGCAGATAAATATAGAAAGGAAAGAACATGTTTCAATTAATCAATCAGGAAGAATGGCCAAGAAAGGATCATTTTAACTATTATACACAGAAACTTCGATGTGGATATAGTGTGACGGTTCGTATGGATGTGACGAATTTGTATCAACAGGTAAAGCAGAAAGGATTAAGGTTTTATCCTGCCTTTATTTATTGTGCTGCAAAAGCAGTCAATGAGAAACCGGAATTTCGCATGGGGATGGATGCCCAAGGCAGGCCGGGTTATTGGGATGTTATACATCCAAATTTTACAATCTTTCATAAAGAGGATCATACATTTTCGGATGTCTGGTCATATTATAATCCTGATTTTAAAAAATGCTATGAAAATATTGTCAATGACATGGAACAATATAAAGATTGCAAAGGTGCAAAGGTAAAAGATCATCAACCGCCGAATTTTTTTTGCATTTCCTGTGTTCCTTGGATGGATTTTATAGGATATAGTACATGGGTGCCGGAGGGACAGCCAAATCTTTTCCCAATTATTACATTTGGAAAATATGCAGAGGAAAATCAGCGGATGAAATTGTCAGCTGCCCTGGCAATTTCCCATGCGGCGGCAGATGGTTATCATACAAGCATGCTGTTTGGGCGGCTGCAAGAAATATTAGATACCATATCACTTTAAGAAACCATGGGATGTAACCGAAGAAAGAGTCTCTAAAAGATGTGAAATTTCTTCTTCGGATTCTTTAAAGTCATCTTGAATCCATTGTTCAATGATTCCGATACAGCCGCGGATAATAAAAGTATGCAGAGCAATTAATTTTGCTTCAGGATAATCCGGGTATTGACGTTTCCAATTCATAACGGTTTTTTCCTGCGTCATGCAGGTGATTCTATTTAAAAAAGCGGGATCACCATGACCAGAAAAAATCAGCCGAATTAATTCTTTATGCTCAGAAATGCAATGGATAGTTGATTTCATCAGTGTAGTAATGGAGTTTTCTTTTTGAAATTGTTCCATAGTAATTTTTAGTTTTTCAAAAAATTCGTCTTGAATGGTTCTGAGAAGATCCATTGGATCAGAATAATAGGTATAAAAGGTGCTGCGGTTAATATCCGATTTCTCGCAAAGATGGGAAACGGATATTTTTTGTATGGGCTGATCTTTTAAAAGAATCAAAAGGTTCTTTTTTAATGCATATTTTGTCCGCAAAACACGACGATCTGGTTTTGTATTTTTCATAAAAACTCCTTTATATTCTACAATTTATATGGAAATGTTGGATAACCGTCAAAGGTAAATTCTTTGTTGGTTGTCCTGTCTTTTTCTATTGATTATAATATACATATGAATGAAAAACAACACATGTAGGATAGGAGGAATATGAAAATGAATCGTCAGGATTTTTATGATGGAAAAATGTTTGATGCATATAAATATATGGGAGCACATAAAGAAGGCAGCGGAATCAAATTTGTTACATATGCACCAAGAGCGGTAAAGATTTCTATCATTGGGGAATTCAATGACTGGAAGGAAGAGTTTTTAACACAGGACGGACAAAGTGGTTTTTTTAGCTTCTATTCCAAACAGGCAAAAGAAGGACAAATGTACAAATATCGGATCTACGGTCCGGATGGGAGTATGGCTGAACATTGTGATCCATATGGATGCGAGATGGAAATGCCGCCAAGAGCATGTACAATCATTAATACGTTGGGCGGATATGAATTTCAAGATCAGAAATGGATGGAAAAAAGAAATGATTGTAAAAAAGATCCATTGAATATTTATGAAATGCATATGGGTTCATGGAAAATGAAAATGGACGAAGTAGATGAAAATGGAGAGAATGGATGGTATTCTTATGATAAAATAGCCCAAATGCTGGTACCCTATTTAAAAGAAAATCATTATACTCATGTAGAACTCATGCCTCTTTCTGAGCATCCATTTTATGGTTCGTGGGGATATCAGAATACTGGATTTTTTGCTCCGACAAAACGATATGGAACACCGCAGCAGCTAATGAAATTTGTAGATCTTCTGCATCAGGCAGATATTGGAGTTATTATGGATTTTGTACCAGTGCATTTTGCCATTGATGGATACGGTCTGCAAAGATATGATGGGACACCCTTGTATGAATTTGATAATAAAGATACTGGGGAAAGTGAATGGGGAAGTTATAACTTTATTCATTCTAGAAGAGAAGTTGCATGTTTTTTACAGTCAGCAGCAAATTATTGGATAGAGGAATACCATGTAGATGGAATCCGAATGGATGCAGTCAGCCGTCTGCTTTATTGGCAGGGGGATGAAAACCGTGGAACCAATGAGCTGGCGGTTGAATTTTTGAAAAAAATGAATTATGGTTTAAAAGAACGGCATCCGAGTGTTATGTTAATTGCAGAAGATTCTACAGCTTATCCAAACGTTACAAAACCAGTGAATGAAGGCGGGCTTGGATTTGATTATAAATGGGATTTGGGCTGGATGCATGATACCTTGGAATATTTTCAGACACCGCCGGAATATAGAACCAGAGATTATCATAAGTTAACATTTTCAATGGTGTATTTTTGGAATGAAAAGTATCTGTTAGAATATTCTCATGATGAGGTTGTACATGGGAAGGCAGCGATTCTTCAAAAAATGTATGGTGATTATGAAGGTAAATTTCCGCAGGCACGTGCGATGTATATGTATATGATGATGCATCCCGGAAAGAAATTGAATTTTATGGGAAATGAATTCGGTCAGCTGCGGGAATGGACAGAAAAGCAGGAACAGGATTGGATGGTGTTAAAGTATCCGGCGCATGATGCTTTTCATCAATACATGATAAAATTAAATAAAATTTATCAAGAGCATCTGCCGTTTCATAATGATTATTGGCAGGAAAACTTTTTATGGCTGGATTGTCATCAAGAAGAACGCTGTATTTATGCGATTGGAAGAAAAGAAAACGATGAAATGATTGTTTCTATTTTGAATTTTTCGGATAAAGTGCAAAAAGATTATAAAGTGACAATTCAAGGGAAATGGAAGGAAAGCATACTTTTAAATACGGATTGGAATTGTTATGGGGGAACAACGGAAGAAGGAAAAGAACAATATAAACTCGCTGTGAAGAAAAATGACAAGGATATGGAAATGACCATAACACTTCCAAAGTACAGCGGAATCATGTTTGGATTGAAGAAAAAATAGAATCAAGTGAAGAAGTAAATATAAACAGGGTGTCACATATTGGACACCCTGTTTGTATCATAGTAAAAATTATGCAGTCTTTTGATAAAGAAGATAAGAATATATGGATGGAATTAATACAAGGATTAAGGCAATTATCATAAAGACAATAAAGTTTGCCGGGGCAGGGAGGAAAGATGATAGTGCCATAAACAGACCTCCAGCAAACCATATTTTTCCTGCAAGACGATGTGTTTGAAACCACACATGTTCGTTATGCAATGTCCATGGTGTTTTAATTCCCATAAAATAGTTAAATTTTAATTTTGGCATCAAATTTCCGATGTAAGTGAAAAGTAACCCAATGAAAAGAGGGACGAGAACATCCATTTTTATACCATGTCCAAAGATAACTGCAATGGTGAAAATCTGCATTGCAAGAATCAACAGGCAGATTGCTAGTTTAAAATGTGCATATTCTTTTCCAAATTTTTTATAATTGTCTCGTTTTGGATCAATGTTTTTAAAAATATCCATAAGGAACCAGATAATAAAAATCAGAACCGGCTCCATGAAAATAGTATATTTACTTCCATAATCGTCGATGGTGCCATTGATATTCCAGTGGATTGGTATCTGGTTTGGAAGATTTGGAAATACGGCAATGGAAATAGTGACAGAAAGTAGAAAAATAATAAAAATTCCTTTATTTTTTATTTTCATTTATTTATCCTCCTTAAATGTTTGAAACCATCCAATAATTTCCTCAAATACAGAAAGATTTAATTCATAATAGATGTATTTCCCCTGTTTTTCAGCAGTAATTAGATTGGCATCTTTTAAAATATTCAGATGATGAGAGATGGTAGCTCCCGTCATATCAAAATGATTTCCGATTTCTCCGGCGGAAAGAGTTCCGCTTTTTAATAAATCTAAAATTTCCCGTCTGGTTGTATCTGACAATGCTTTAAAGGTTTGTTGAAATCCCAAGCCATCACCTCATTTCTTGAATATTTAGAAGTTTATCTAAATATATTGTATTACAGGATTTTATGAAAGTCAATAACATTTAGAAAAATATCTAAATGTATTTCGACAAATAACATTGGATAGAGTATAATAATTTATAATGTGTAAAAAATATAAAAGAAATGGAGATGAGAAAATGAAGATTTATGATTTGGTAATTATAGGTTCTGGTCCTGCTGGAATGTCTGCGGCAATTTATGCAGGCAGGGCAATGCTGGATGCGGTGCTTTTGGAAAAAGAATATATGCCTGGCGGACAGGTTATACAGACATACGAGGTTGACAATTATCCGGGAATTCCCAAAACCAATGGAATGGAATTAAGTGATAAGTTTGCAGAACATGCAAAAGATTTAGGTGTTGAGACCATGATTGCTGAGGTGACGGAGATTCAGGCAGAACAGGAAATAAAAGAAATATATTTAAAAAATGGAAATGTTTTGAAAACCAAAACAATTATTTTGGCAACGGGAGCAGTACATCGGAGGCTTGGGGTGCCGGGAGAAATGAAATTTGCCGGAATGGGAGTTTCTTACTGTGCTACCTGCGATGGTGCTTTCTTCCGAAATAAAACGGCAGCAGTTGTAGGAGGTGGAGATGTTGCGTTGGAAGATGCAGTTTTTTTAAGCCGTATGTGTGAGAAAGTATATTTGATACATCGGAGAGATGAGTTGAGAGGTGCAAAAATTCTTCAGGATCAAGTCATCAATAACGAGAAAATTGAAATTTTATGGGATACAATTGTAACGGAGATTGAAGGTGAAAACAAGGTAGAAGCTATCCACATTCAGAATGTGAATAACCCTGTGGATAAAGTTTTGAAAGTGGACGGTATTTTTATTGCAGTAGGAACAAAACCAGCTTCAGAGTTGTTAAAGAATCAGCTGGAAACAGATGAGCAGGGATATATTATTGCTGGAGAAGATGGGATTACAAATATTCCCGGAATATTTGCAGGTGGAGATGGAAGAGCAAAAAATTTACGTCAAGTGGTGACTGCAGCCGCAGATGGAGCCAATTGTGTGCATTCAGTGGAGCGTTATCTTCAAAAAATATAATTTTCAGACAATTCGACAAATTTCTTTTTGGTGACTAAAAAATTAAAATGCAACAGTTTTTTTACGATTTGTTATAGATGTATAACATTTTTCAATGCAAGTATTTTTTTCAGAAATTTTTGAAAAAATACCCACAAAGTTATCCACATCAAGAAATGGCATAGGAAAGCCAAAAAATAGTTACCCACAAAGTTATCCACATTATCCACAGCTTAAAATCTATGAAAATGGGATGTAAAAAAACGTAAAAACAAAACATGTGTTTTGTGTAGTATTTCCAAAAAGATTTTGTTCCTTTCACAAATGTTATATGTTATAATAAATTTATCTTAAAAAGTAAAGGAGTTGGGAGCCATGAAGTTCATTATTAGTGGAAAGAACATTGAGATTACAGAGGGAATTCGCTCAGCCATTGAAGAGAAATTAGGTCGTTTAGATAAGTATTTGGTAGACGATACGACAGTGAATGTTACGCTTGGTGTTCATAAAGGAAGACAGAAAATTGAAGTTACCATTCCTATGAAAGGACACATTATTCGTGCGGAAGAAGATAGTGAAGATATGTATGTATCCATTGATTTGGTGGTAGATGTAATTGAACGCCAGATCCGCAGGTATAAGACAAGGTTGATGAATCAGAAGCATGAAGGAACCAGCTTCAGACAGGAATTTATGGAAATGGAAGATGATACCGAAGAGGATGAGATCAGAATCATCCGAAGCAAAAAGTTTGCAATCAAGCCGATGGATGTAGAAGAGGCTTGTATTCAGATGGAACTTTTGGGACATGATTTCTTCGTATTCCGTAATGCTGATACATTTGAAGTGAATGTTGTTTATAAAAGAAAAGGGAATACATACGGATTGATTGAACCGGAATTTTAGTTGAACCCATTTTGGAGGCCGCATGGCCTCCTTTTTCTTTTTATGTGATGCTTTCTTGGCTTGTGAACTTGCTTCTGATATTTAGAAGTGTTACAATATCAAAGACTATAGGCAGATTGTGAAAAATGATCTGCAAAGTTGTGAAAAACACATCGTATCTATTTAGGAGAGCAGAATATGGGTTTATTTGATAAGGTATTTGGTTCTCACAGTGACAAAGAACTGAAGAGAATCAGCAAAATAGTAGATCAGATTGAAGCATTGGACGAAACCATGCAGAAATTATCTGATGAAGAATTGAGACATAAGACAGAAGAATTTAAAGAACGTTTGGGACAGGGAGAAACTTTAGACGATATTTTACCAGAAGCTTTTGCTGTTGTAAGAGAAGCCAGCAGCCGTACCATTGGATTAAAGCATTACCGCGTGCAGCTGATCGGCGGCATTATTCTTCATCAGGGAAGAATTGCAGAGATGCGTACAGGAGAAGGTAAAACTTTAGTATCTACACTTCCAGCATATTTAAATGCGTTGGAGGGAAAAGGTGTTCACATTGTTACAGTAAATGATTATTTGGCAACTCGTGATGCCCAATGGATGGGAGAAGTGCATAACTTCTTAGGAGTTTCTGTAGGTGTTGTCACCAATGATATGGAAGGTGATGAACGCCGTGCAGCTTATCAGTGTGATATTACCTACATCACAAATAATGAACTGGGATTTGATTATCTGAGAGATAACATGGTGATTGACAGAGAAGATTTGGTGCAGAGGGAGCTGCATTATGCGATTGTCGATGAGGTGGACTCTGTATTGATTGATGAGGCAAGAACACCTTTGATTATTTCCGGAGAGAGCGGTAAGTCTACAGAATTATACCGTGCCTGTGATATTTTGGCACGTCAGATGGAGAGAGGAAGTTCTACAGGAGAATTATCCAAGATGGATATTCTTATGAACGAAGATATTGAGGAAGATGGAGATTTTCTTGTAAATGAAAAAGATAAGCAGATTATGCTGACTGCGGATGGTGTAAAAAAAGTAGAACAATTCTTCCATATTGAAAATCTGGCAGATCCGGAAAATCTGGCAATCCAGCATAATATTATTTTAGCTCTTCGTGCTCATAATTTGATGTTTAAAGATAAAGATTATGTAGTAAAAGACGATGAAGTTTTAATTGTCGATGAATTTACCGGACGTATTATGCCGGGAAGACGTTATTCTGACGGACTGCATCAGGCAATTGAAGCGAAGGAAAATGTAAAAGTAAAAAGAGAATCTAAGACGCTTGCAACCATTACATTCCAGAATTTCTTTAATAAATATGATAAGAAGGCTGGTATGACTGGTACAGCACAGACAGAGGAACAGGAATTCCGTGAAATTTACGGCATGGACGTTGTTGTGATTCCAACCAATAAGCCGGTCATTCGTGAAGACCACAATGATGCCATTTATAAGACAAAACGTGAAAAAATGAATGCTGTTGTAGAAGACATTATTCAGTGTCATGAAAAAGGACAGCCGGTATTGGTTGGTACGATTACCATTGAAATGTCAGAAGAACTCAGTGCAATGTTAAAGAGAAGACGCATCAAACATAACGTATTGAATGCAAAATTCCATGAAAAAGAGGCAGAGATTATTTCCCATGCAGGGGAAATTGGTGCAGTTACCATTGCAACGAACATGGCAGGACGTGGTACGGATATTGTTTTGGCAGATGGTGTGGCAGATTTAGGCGGATTAAAAATTATTGGTACAGAACGTCATGAATCCAGACGTATTGATAATCAGCTTCGAGGCCGTTCCGGACGTCAGGGAGATCCGGGAGAATCTAAATTCTATTTATCTTTGGAAGATGATTTGATGCGTTTGTTTGGTTCTGAACGTATGATCTCAGTGTACAATGCTTTGGGAATTCCAGAAGGAGAAGAAATCCAGCATAAATCTATTAGTAAGACCATCGAAAAGGCACAGAAAAAAATCGAAAATAATAACTTTGGAATTCGTAAAAATCTGTTGGATTATGACCGTGTCAATAATGAACAAAGAGAGATTATTTATGAAGAACGCCGCAGAGTACTGGATGGAGAAGATATGAAGAATTCTGTTCTTCATATGATGAAGGATACTGTTGCAAATCATGTAAATCAAGTAATTAGTGATGAATTACCACCGGAAGAATGGGATATGAAAGCTTTGAATGCAGAACTTCGCCAGATTGTTCCATTGAGCAGGATTGAATTGACACAGGAGGAAAAAACATCCGGACGTGTGGAAGATTTAGTGGAACGTCTTCAGCAGGAAACAGAGCAGTTGTATGAACAAAAAGAGAAAGAATTTGAAGATTTTGATTTACGTGAAATCGAACGTATTATTCTTTTGAAAGTGATTGACCGGAAATGGATGGATCATATCGATGATATGGATCAGCTGCGGGAAGGAATCGGGCTGCAGGCTTACGGACAGAGAGATCCGGTAGTGGAATACCGTATGGTTGGATTTGATATGTTCAACGAGATGACAAAATCCATTCAGGAAGAGACAACGGGAGCATTGTTCCATGTGCAGATTGAACAAAAAATTGAGAAAGAACAGGTAGCGAAAGTTACCGGAACCAATAAGGACGAAAGCAATGCCAAAACTCCTTATGTCAGAAAGGGAGCAAAGATTGGCAGAAATGATCCGTGTCCTTGCGGAAGTGGAAAGAAATATAAAAATTGCTGCGGAAGAAATTAAGGAGTTTTATTAGTGATAGAAGTAGAACAATTAAGATACACTTTGAACTCTTTTCGAGAACCACTTGAGACTCTCAGTGGTTCTCTTGCGTTAGAATTAAAAAGAGAACGAATTGAACAGCTGGAGCTGGATATGGAAGCTCCAGGATTTTGGGATAAGGTTGAAGAATCTCAAAAGGTTATGAAAGAAGTAAAGAGTTTAAAAAGTGTCGTAGAAGATTATGGAGATTTGAAAACAAAATTTGAAGATGTAGAAACTTTGCTTGATATGGCAGAAGAGGATGAGGATGAAGAACTGCTGGATGAAGCCTCTGCTGCCATGGAGGAATTTCAGAAGAAATATGAGCAGTTACGCATTTCTACATTGTTGACGGGTGAATATGATAAGAATTATGCGATTTTAACACTTCATGCAGGTGCAGGAGGGACGGAATCTTGTGACTGGGTAAGCATGCTGTATCGGATGTTTACCAGATGGGCGGCAAAAAAAGGATATGCTACAGAAGTTTTGGATTATCTAGACGGAGACGAAGCTGGTATCAAATCGGTGACTGTGGAAATTAAAGGAGAAAATGCGTTTGGGTATTTGCGGTCTGAACGGGGAGTTCATCGTTTGGTGCGTATTTCTCCGTTTAATGCAGCAGGAAAACGCCAGACTTCTTTTGCATCTTGTGATGTAATGCCAAAGATTGAAGAAGATTTGGAAGTGGAAATTGCAGATGAAGATATTCGGATTGATACTTACCGTGCCAGTGGAGCCGGAGGACAGCATATCAATAAAACAGATTCTGCTATCCGAATTACTCATTTGCCGACGGGTATAGTTGTGCAGTGTCAGAATGAGCGTTCTCAACACAAAAACAAAGATCAGGCAATGAAAATGCTGAAAACGAAATTATTTTTGTTAAAAGAACAGCAGCATTTGGAAAAGCTGTCTGATATTCGCGGAGATGTAGTGGATAATGGATGGGGCAGCCAGATTCGTTCGTATGTTTTGCAGCCATATACAATGGTGAAAGATCATAGAACAAATGAAGAAAGTGGAAATCCAACTGCAGTTTTAGATGGGGATTTAGATGATTTTATGAATGCATATCTTGCATGGGAAAACCAACAGAAAACAACAAATGCAGATTAAAAAGGATCGGGGGTATGAAATGTGAAAAGGGTATTAAAATATGGATGCACTTTGATTGCGGCAGCAGGGTGTTTGGGGTTTTTATTTACTGTATTTTGTAATCAAAGTTTAAAAACTGGGAAAAAGACATATGAGCCAAATAGAATGGGAGAAATTCCACAAGCAGATTATGCAATTGTACCGGGATGTTTAGTTTATAAAAACGGAAAACCATCTTATGCACTGGAAGATCGATTGAATGCAGGACTGCAGTTATATCAGAACGAAAAAGTGAAAAAAATAATTCTTTCCGGGGCAAAACGGGAAAACCGTACCGGACAGCAGTATTTGATCAATAGGGGAATTCCGAAAAAAGATATTTTGATGGATGACGGAGGATTGGATACGTATTCTACAGTTTACCGTTGTAAGGAAGCCTTTCAAGAAAAGAAATTTTTAGTTTGCACACAGGAAAAATATTTTAAACGGACCGGATTTTTAATTTCTGAGCTTGGAATGGAAGGAAATTGTGTAAAAGTGGATGCCCACACATACAAAAAAGAATTTTATGAAAGATTCCGTGATTTTTTTGCAGCAGATAAAGCGTGGATTGAGTGCAAAATTACAAAGCCGGAACCGTATTATAGTTTGGAAAAACTGCCTATTTCATAAAACGAGAGAAAGAATGTATTTTTTTTAAAACATTTTTTTCTATTGCGGCTGTAAAATATCTGTGGTAGTATTCTGTAGAAAGACAATTGTACACCGTAGAAACACAAAGGAAGCTGGATATGGAAGAGACAAATTATTATGTAATTAAAAAGAAAGCAGTTCCGGAAGTTTTGTTAAAAGTTCTAGAGGTGCAGAAGCTTTTAGATTCCAAGAAAGCACTTTCGATTCTGGAAGCCACAGAAACGGTAGGAATCAGCCGCAGTTCTTATTATAAATATAAAGATGATATTTTTCCGTTTTATGCGAAACGGAAGGGAAAAAATATCACATTTGTCATTGAAGTCAATGACCAGCCGGGAGCGATTGCATCTGTTTTGCAGACATTTGCAGGGTATGATGCCAATATTTTGACTATTCATCAAAGTATTCCAATCAATGGCAAGGGACTGTTAACGGTTAGTGTGGATATTGTTTCTGAAGAGACCAATGTATCTGCAATGATTCAAGAGGTAGAACAGATGAATGACGTTTCTTATGTAAAAATAATTGCAATGGAATAGCAGGAGGATAACATGAAATATATCGTAATTTTAGGAGATGGGATGGCAGATGAGCCGATAGAAAGTTTAGGCGGAAAAACTCCTTTACAGGCAGCAAATAAACCAGTGATGGATCAGATGGCAAAAGTGTCTGAGCAGGGAATTGCATATACAGTTCCTAAGAATCTTCCAGCAGGAAGTGATGTGGCAAACTTATCTATGCTTGGATATAATCCGCAGCAATATTATTCCGGCCGTTCTCCATTAGAAGCATTAAGCATTGGAGTTGACATGAAGGATACGGATATTGCACTTCGCTGTAATGTTGTAACGGTTGCCGAAGATGGAGAATACGAAGAGAAAGAAATTATCGATCATAGTGCTGGCGAAATTACGTCAGAAGAAGCAGAAGTGTTGATTGAAGCAGTACGGAAAGAACTGGAAAATGAGGAATTTAAATTTTATGCTGGAGTCAGCTATCGTCATTTAACTATATGGGATCAGGGCGAAGTGATTGATTTGACACCGCCTCATGATATCCTTGGAAAGAAAATCGGAGAATATCTTCCAACGGAACCAAAACTGAAAGAAATGATGAAAAAGAGTTTTGATATTTTAAATCATCATCCAATCAATGAGAAACGAGCGAAAAAAGGGTTGAATAAAGCTAACAGCATTTGGTTCTGGGGTGCAGGTACAAAACCGGCATTGGATAATTTTAAAGAGAAAACAGGGATGAATGGAGCTATGGTATCCGCCGTAGATTTATTAAAGGGAATCGCTGTAGGTGCCGGAATGAGAAATTTAGATGTAGAAGGTGCCAATGGAGGACTGGATACAAATTATTATGGAAAAGCAATGGCTGCAGTGAAAGCTTTACTTGAAAAAGGTGATGATTTCGCGTATATTCATGTAGAAGCCCCAGATGAAATGGGACATCAAGGAAATACAGAAAATAAAGTGAAGTCAATTGAATATTTAGATGCACAGGTTGTGAAGGTTGTGAAGGAAGAACTGGAAAAAGCGGGAGAAGATTTCCGGATTCTGGTTGGACCGGATCATCCAACACCAATTTCCATTCGTACTCATTCCAAAGAGCCGATTCCGTTTATGATTTATGACAGTACAAAGAGTGTAGACGGACAGGAAGAGTATAGTGAAGAGGCAGCACGAAAGACAGGGCTGGTTATGGAACATGCATATGAATTGATGAATCGTTTATTACAAAAATAAGAGAAATTTTAGGAGGCACAAGGAATGCTGGTAGTAAAAAAATTTGGCGGTACTTCCGTTGGAAATAAGGAACGTATCATAAATGTAGCAAAAAGATGTATTGAAGATTATCAAAAAGGAAATGATGTTGTTGTTGTTTTGTCCGCTATGGGGAAAATGACCGATGAGTTAATTGCAAAAGCCAAGGAGATCAATCCAAATCCATCCAGAAGAGAAATGGATATGCTGCTGACAACAGGAGAGCAGACTTCTGTTTCTTTGATGGCAATGGCAATGGATGCTCTTGGAGTACCTGCTGTTTCTTTGAATGCATTTCAGGTAGCTATGCATACAACTTCTGTTTACAGCAATGCAAGAATTAAGAGAATTGATACAGATCGGATTTTTAATGAGTTGGAACAGCGTAAAATTGTGATTGTTACAGGATTCCAGGGTGTTGACAGATTTGATAACTATACAACATTAGGACGCGGCGGTTCTGATACAACGGCGGTAGCATTAGCAGCAGCACTTCATGCAGATGCATGTGAAATTTATACAGATGTAGACGGTGTCTATACTGCTGATCCAAGAAAAGTTCCAATGGCAAAGAAACTTTCCGATATCACATATGATGAAATGCTGGAAATGGCAACTCTTGGGGCAGGAGTACTTCACAATCGTTCTGTGGAACTTGCAAAGAAACATGGAGTTCAGTTAGTTGTCCGTTCTAGTTTGACAACAGAAGAAGGAACCGTTGTAAAAGAAAATGTCAGAAGCCGCGGTTCTGAAATCAGTGGTGTTGCAGGAGATGACGATGCTGCAAGAATTGCTATTCTTGGTGTAGATGATATTCCAGGTGTTGCATTTAAGATTTTTAATATTCTTGCACGAAAAAATGTCAATGTTGATATGATTCTTCAGTCTGTGGGACAGGGAAAAAATAAAAAGGATATTTCGTTCACCGTAAAAGAAGAGGAATTGGATATTGCAGTGAAAGCATTGGAAGATAATCTTTCTGATGGAAGTTATCAGGATATTAATGTCAGCAGTAAGATTGCAAAAGTGTCTATTATTGGTGCAGGACTTCGTAATAATTTTGGTATGGCATCCAGAATGTTTGAAGCTTTATATAAAGCCAATGTTAATATTCGTATGATTTCTACTTCTGAAATTCGAGTTACAGTTTTGGTAAACCGTGAAGATATGGAAAAAGCAATGATCGCAGCACATGAAGCATTTAAAATGTAAGAATCAGACATTGTGTTTTGAAGGATAAAGACAAGAAACCGGCGCGGCCGTAATGCGGCTGTGCCGGTTTTTTTGGTAGCTTTTTTGCTTTCTATAAGATAAAATAGTTTTAAGAACGGAAAGGAGTCTGAATATGAAAAGAAAAGATTACATTTCATGGGATCAGTATTTTATGGGAATTGCGCTGCTTTCTGCCCAGAGAAGCAAGGATGAACATACACAGGTGGGTGCATGTCTGGTGAATGACCATAATAAAATATTGTCAGTAGGATATAATGGAATGCCAATTGGATGTGATGATGATGAAATGCCGTGGGAGAGAGAAGGGGATGCACTGAATACAAAATATTTTTATGTATGCCATGCAGAATTAAATGCCATTTTAAATTATGGAGGCGGTTCTTTGGATGGAGCGAGAGTTTATGTAACTTTATTTCCGTGTAACGAATGTGCCAAAGCAATCATTCAAAGCGGAATGAAAGAAGTTATTTATATGCTGGATAAGTATGCAGATACAGATGAAATTATTGCATCGAAAAAAATGTTTGATATGGCAGGAGTCACATACCGCCAGTTTGTACCGAAAGGACAAATGATAGAACTTGATTTATAAGGGGAAAATAATTTATGGACATTATTAAGATTTTACAGGAAGAATTGGGAATTAAAAGAGGGCAGGCAGAAACGACGATTCAATTAATTGATGAAGGAAATACGATTCCGTTTATTGCCAGATACCGAAAAGAAATGACAGGCTCACTAGATGATGAAACTCTTCGTACATTTTATGAGAGGCTTTTGTATTTAAGAAATCTGCAGGATCGAAAAGATGCCGTTGTAAAAATTATCGAAGAACAGGGAAAATTAACGGACGAGTTGAGAAAAGAAATCGAAGAAGCCCAGACACTGGTGGCAGTGGAGGATTTATACCGTCCGTATAAACAAAAAAAACGAACGCGTGCGATGATTGCCAAAGAAAGAGGATTGGAACCTTTGGCAAATGTAATTCTTTTGCAGAAAATCCATCAGCCGTTGGAAAAAGAGGCAGAATCTTATATTAATGAAGAAAAGGGTGTACAAACGGTAGAAGATGCATTAAATGGTGCAAAAGATATTCTTGCGGAAAATATTTCAGACAATGCAAAATACCGAACATATATTCGGAAATCTACATGGGATTATGGAAAAATTACGTCTCTGGCAAAAAAACCAGAAGAATCTTCTGTTTTTGAAATGTATTATGATTTTGAAGAACCAATCCGTAAAATTGCAGGATATCGGGTTCTTGCAATCAATCGGGGAGAAAAAGAAGGAATATTAACGGTAAAAATTGAGCCGGATCAGCAAAAAATTGCTTCTTATCTGGCAAACCAAGTGGTAACAAAAAAGAATCCGAATACAACAAAATTTTTATTAGAAGCAATTGAAGACAGTTATAAACGCTTGATTGCACCATCCATCGAAAGAGATATTCGAAGCGAATTAACGGAAAATGCAGGAACAGAAGCAATGAAAGTTTTTGGAAAGAACTTAGAACAGCTTTTGATGCAGCCGCCGATTGCAGGACAGACAGTGTTAGGGTGGGATCCGGCTTTTCGTACCGGTTGTAAGCTGGCAGTTGTAGATCCTACGGGGAAAGTATTAGATACTGTGGTTGTTTATCCGACAGCACCGCAAAATAAAGTAGAAGAAGCCAAACAAATCGTTAAAAGTCTGATAAAAAAATATGGCATTACTTTAATTTCTATCGGTAATGGAACTGCATCCAGAGAATCTGAGCAGATTGTTGTGGAAATGTTAAAGGAAATCAAGGAGCCGGTACAATACGTGATTACCAATGAAGCAGGGGCTTCTGTCTATTCAGCCAGTAAACTGGCGACAGAAGAATTCCCGAATTTCGATGTAGGACAGCGAAGTGCTGCATCCATTGCAAGAAGAGTACAGGACCCATTGGCAGAATTGGTGAAAATTGAACCGAAAGCGATTGGTGTCGGACAGTATCAGCATGATATGAATCAGAAACAATTGTCAGAAGTGTTAAGCGGTGTTGTGGAAGCCACAGTAAACAAAGTCGGGGTTGATCTAAATACAGCTTCAGCATCTCTTTTGGAATATGTATCCGGCATATCAAAAGCAGTATCAAAAAATATCGTAACATACCGCGAAGAAAATGGGCGGTTTAAAAATAGAAAACAGCTGTTGAAAGTTGCAAAATTAGGTCCAAAGGCATTTGAACAATGTGCGGGATTTTTACGGATTTCCGGTGGAGATCAGCCGTTAGATGCTACGGGTGTTCATCCGGAAACTTACAAAGAAACCGGACATTTATTGGAACAGCTTGGTTATAATTTAGAAGAATTATCCAGCGAAGGGTTCCGTGAAATTGGAAGGAAAATCACAGATTATAAGAAACTGTCCAGAGAATTAGGAATCGGAGAAATCACGTTACAGGATATCGTCAAAGAATTGGAAAAACCGGGGCGTGATCCAAGAGAAGACCTGCCAAAACCAATTTTAAGAACTGATGTATTAGAAATGTCAGACTTAAAACCGGGAATGAAGTTAAAAGGAACCGTCCGAAATGTCATTGACTTTGGAGCTTTCATAGACATTGGCGTCCATCAAGACGGATTGGTGCATATCTCACAAATGTCAGATAAATTTGTCAAGCACCCATTGGAAATCGTTAGTGTCGGAGATATAGTAGATGTCACTGTACTAAGTGTAGATGAAAAGAAAAAACGAATACAGTTGAGTATGAAGTAATTATAAAACATACAGCCTCCGGATACATCTTTAGAATCGAACACATACAGAAGCCAAACACATCTGAGTTGAAATAAAAGAACAAAAGTCTCCGGATACATCTGGACTGACCGAAGGGAGGGAAGCGTTCCGGGACTTTTGTTCTTTTATATACACCATCCCCCGGAAAATGTGATGACCTGCCCGGTCATATACCCTGGTGCAGCTGCTGTATGATATATCATTTCTGCGGCTTCTTTTGGGCTTGCAATATAATCTGCGGGGATTTCATCTTTAATTATTTGCAGGTCTTCTTCGTCAAATCCACTGTTCATGTCTGTATCAATCATTCCAAAAGCAATAGCGTTGACTTGAATATTGCTGGGTGCGGTTTCTTTGGCAAGAGCTTTGGTGAAAGCATTCATACCTCCTTTTGTGGTGGAATACAGAACTTCGCAGGAAGCACCGGCATTTCCCCAAATGGAAGAAATGTTAATGATTTTTCCTGAGTGGTTTTGAATCATATGAGGAAGAATTGTGTGGCAGGTACAAAAAACAGAAGTCAAATTGGTATGGAGAATTTGGTACCAGTCATCAAGGGATGCATCGGTAAAAAGTCCGACTTTGGAAATTCCTGCATTATTGACAAGACAATCAATTTTGCCAAAATAGGCAATGCTTTTTTCGACCATAGAAGAAACAAAATCCGGCTGGCTGATATCTCCAATCCAAGAAAGACAACGGGAACCGATGGATAATATTTCTTTTTCAAGAGAAGCAGTCTGTTCTGGATGTTGAAACCCATGAATGACTACATTCCAGCCTTTTTGGGCAAAATATAAAGCGGTTTCACGGCCGATGCCGCGGGAACTGCCTGTAATTAGTACTGTTTTCATGAAAATACCTCGCATAAATATTATGTTAAGAAAAGTTTAAGAATATCTATAGGTGATTATAACATAGAGGATTGTTGAAATAAATCGAATAATTTGATATACTGAATCCAGTTGTAAACGGAAGGAGCAGGCATTATGGCACATAGAAAAAAAGAGAAGCTAGGAGCAAAGGCAGTCATAGCACGTATTATTGTTGTGATTTTGGCAATGGTACTTGGAGGCGTTGGAAGCTTTTTTGCCAGTAAAGCATTCTTTGTTCATAGATTTAGAAAAGATAAGAAAGCAGAGATTGCAGCACAGTTAAAAGAAGAAAGTAAAGAAAGAGTGGATGTGGCACTAATACAGGCAGGGAATTCCATGACAATTCGTATTTATCATAATAAGAATCAGCAGATGATTTATGTCCCGCTGCGTCCAGACACGGTACTTACCTTGAATGATGAAGGAAAGAAAGTGGTGGAAGATGAGTTGGGAATCAGTGAAGATACGGCAACAGCAGCGGATTTTATGAAATCTACCAACGATGGCAAATTGATGAAAGAGCAGGTAGAAAAGACCCTTGGAATCAGCATCAATAGTTATGAAACAATCAGCAGAAAGAAATTTGTTAAACTGATGAACCAAGCGGGAGAAATCAAATTAGATTTAGATGAAGAATTGACTTATGAGGATGCAACGGGAAAATCCGTAGTATTATCTGCAGGAGAAAATATACTGAATGGAAATGCAGTTTATGCACTGTTAACAGACAGCACAATTTTTGAAAGTGAAGATGCCCATATGACTTTAACAGGGGACATTTTAGTAGGAATTTCCAAAGCATTAAAAGATAAATCACTGTCTGAATACAAAGAATATGTAGAAAAATATTATGGTCTCGTAAAGTCTAATTTGGAATATGAAGATGTTTCCGGATATTTAAAACGGATTCATGCAATTAAGGCAAAAGATTTTAATTATAAAATTTTGGAAGGTACAGAGTCCGGAGATAAATTTGAAATTGATACGGAAGAAGCCAAAAAAGTTTTTGATGAGATTTTATCTGAAAGTGGAGATTTAGAAGAAGCGCTTGCCACAACAGAATCTTCTGAAAAGAAAGATGATGAATCTTCTTCAAAAAGTATCACCATTGAGATCCAGAATTCTACAAAGATTTCTGGATTGGCAGGACGCTGGAAAGATAAACTTTCAGAAGAAGGATATACAATTGGCTCTGTAAAAACAAACCGTCAAGGAGAACTTACACATACGAAAATTATTATTGCCAAGGAAGGCATGGCACAGGATTTAAAGAGTTATTTTAAGAATCCGGAGTATGAAGTAGGAACTGTATCCAGCGGGGCAAAGATTTGTATTATTGTAGGTACAGAAGACGAAATATAATATTTGATAAACAAAAAACTGAATAAAAAATCATAGTTTTTCCATACTAAGCCAATCGAAGGTTTAGGAGGAAAAACATTGAAAAACTATTTTAAAATGATAATCGGAACATTTTGTATGGCAGCAGCCACCAATACTGTATTCCAGCCAATGGGAATTGTGACTGGCGGATTCAGTGGATTGGGAATTATTCTATGGGAGACATGGAGAATTCCGTTGTGGGCGGCGAATACCATATTGAATGTTCCGCTTTTTTTTGCCGCCTGTCGTTATAAAAAGAAGAAATTTTTTTTGAATACACTAAGCGGAGCGGTGTTGTTGTCCGTATTCTTAGGTGTTCTTCCAAGATTTTCTTTTTTTCCGAAAGATTTTTATGTAAATCTAATTCTTGGAAGTCTTCTGATGGGGATTGGATTAGGAATCATTCTGCAGGAAGGAAACTCCACAGGCGGCACAGATTTGCTGGCATCGCTGCTAAAACTTCTGTTTCCACATATGAGCATTGCTGTTTTACTGGGAATTTTAGATGGAATGATTGTTTTTGCAGGTATTTTTGTATTTGGAGTAGAAAATGCCTGTTATGCCTTGTTATGTATTTATGGAATTACCAAAATTACAGATGTTGTAGTAGAAGGACCGAGCATTTCTAAATTAATTTTCATTATCAGTGAAAAGGAAGAAGAAATTTCTGAGGAAATTTTGTATCGAAAAAAAAGAGGTGTTACAAAAATACTTTCGCAGGGAGGATATACGAAAAAGCAGATACCAATGTTAATGTGCATTGTATCGAAAAAAGAGGTTCCGGTAATAAAGGAAATTGTGAAGAAATACGATACGAAAGCTTTTGTCATTATTTCCGATGCAAGGGAAACAATTGGAGAAGGTTTTGTGGATTTTTCACAATGAAATAGAAAAATCACCAATTTTTTCTTTTTTTTTTGTAGAAAATGCTGTATAGTAAAAGAAAAGGTCGAAGGTAAATAGGAAAGGTTGATGAAGGAATGATTTCAAATCAGATTTTACAGGAAGCAATTAGCGGAATGAAAGATGTAACGGGGATTGATTTGTGCGTCATGGATTTATCGGGAGGCACAATCGTAAAAACGATGGATGTTTTAGAGGATGTAAGAACGGAGGTTCAAGCGTTTGCGGAATCGCTGGCAGAAAGCCAAGTGATTGACGGGTTTCAATATTTTAAAATATTTGATGATAAACGTTTGGAATACATTCTTTTAGTGAACAGTATCAATGAAAATGCTTATACGGTGGGGAAGTTGGCAGTTCTTCAAGTGCAAAATTTATTGGTAGCATATAAAGAAAGGTTTGATAAAGAAAATTTTGTAAAAAACCTGCTTTTGGACAATCTTTTGTTAGTAGATATTTATAATCGTGCAAAGAAGTTACATATTAAGGTAGACGCAAGAAGGGTTGCATTTTTGATTCAGGCATCCTATGAAAAAGACCAAAGTCTTATGGAAGTGATGAAGCAGAGTGGAATGCTCCAAGAGACAGATTTTCTGACAGCAGTCGATGAAAAAAGCATTGTTTATGTTACGGAGACAGAACCAAGAGACACACAGATTCAGTTTATTCTTCATGCAAAGGATATTGTAAGCGAATTGGAAAAAGAGGGAATTCAGGACATTAAAATTGCCATTGGAAATATTGCAGAGAATATTAAAGATGTATCAAGATCTTATAAAGAGGCACAAATTGCATTGGAAGTCAGTAAGATATTTTATGAAGATGCTGCCGTTGTTGCATATAATCAGCTTGGAATCGGACGATTGATTTATCAGCTTCCGCTTCCGTTATGTAAAATGTTTATTCGAGAAGTATTTGGAGATTATTCACCAGATTCTATTGATGAAGAAACCTTATCAACCATTGATAAATTTTTTGAAAATAACTTAAATGTATCAGAAACTTCCAGACAATTGTTTATTCATCGGAATACATTGGTTTATCGGTTGGATAAGATTCAGAAAAATACCAATCTGGATTTGAGAAATTTTGAAGATGCGATTGCATTTAAAATTGCACTGATGGTTGTAAAATATATGAAGCACATGGATACAATGGATTAGGGAAAATGATTACATTAAATAATGTTACAAAAGAGTATAAAAAAGGAAATGTTGGTTTAGAAAATGTATCCCTGCATATTGATAAGGGAGAATTCGTATTTGTGGTTGGGAAGAGCGGTTCCGGTAAGACGACACTGATGAAGCTTTTGCAAAAGGAATTAGAACCTGACAGAGGCGAAATTATTGTAAATGGATATCATTATCAGAAAATAAGACGGCGGGAGCTACCATACTTGCGCCGTCAAATGGGTGTTGTTTTTCAGGACTTCCGTCTGCTGATGGATCGAAGTATTTATGAAAACGTTGCTTTTGCCCAAAAGGTAGTAGAGGCACCGAACAGGCATATTAGAAGACAGGTACAAAATGTTTTGGAACTGGTAGGATTGGGAGATCGCTTAACTGCATTTCCGAGTGAACTATCCGGCGGAGAACAGCAGAGAGTTGCCATTGCAAGGGCGTTAGTGAACCATCCGGTTCTGCTTCTTGCAGATGAACCTACTGGGAATCTGGATCCGGTGAATGCAAGGGAGATTATGGAAATCCTTCAAGAAATTCAACGCAGAGGTACGACAGTGATGGTTGTAACTCATAACAAAGATATGGTCAATGAAATGGGGAAACGGGTAATTTTGTTGAATGAAGGACATATCGAACAGGATGAAGCGAGGGGGTCTTATGGGATTATTTAGAAGATTTCGTTATGGAATGAGGGAAGGTATTCGAAATATCTTCCGAAATAAGATTTTTTCGCTGGCATCGGTAGGAACGATTGCAGCCTGCGTTTTTTTGCTGGGGGTTTCTGTAGCAGTAATTCTAAATGTGCAGGCGACGATGCGTCAGATGGAAAGTTCTGTAGGAATGTCGGTGTTTTTTAAAGAGGGAATTTCTCAGGAGCAAAAAAATCAGATTGGAAAAGAGATTCAATCGAAAAAAGAAGCTGCGCAAGTAAAATATGTTTCCGCCGAAGAAGCATGGGCAAAATATAAAAAAGAAGTTTTTAAAGATAATGAAGATCTTTTGGAAGGATTTGAAGGAAGCAATCCTTTGAATGAGTCGGATTCTTATGAAGTTACATTGAAGGAAGTCAGTAATCATGAAGAATTGGTAAAGGAGCTGGAATCTATCAACGGTGTCCGAAAAGTGAAGTATTCAAAAGTTGCAGCGGAAGGTATTGCAAAATTGAATACTCTTGGGACATATATGGCAGCAGCATTGATTATAATTTTACTTTTGGTTTCTGTATTTTTGGTAAGTAATACAGTATCCATTGGCATTTCTGTGCGAAAAGAAGAAATTTCTATTATGCAGTTAATTGGTGCTGCCAATGGATTTATTAAGGCGCCGTTTTGCATGGAAGGAATTTTAATCGGTGCAGCAGGTTCGGCGATTCCTATTGCAGCTATCTACTTTGGATATCATCGAATTGTTCTATGGATGACAGAACGGTTTTATGTAGTGACAGCCTTTCTTAAATTTGTTCCGGTAGAAGAAGTAATGATCTATTTGATTCCGCTGGCATTGGTGATAGGTCTGCTGATAGGAATGTTGGGAAGTTTTATAACCATTCATAAGTATTTGAAAGTATAAAGGAGGAAGTATGATGCAAAAGAAATATCTTCTTTTTATAATGATGGTATTTATGGCAGGGTTTTTGATGACTGGATCTTATCATGGAGAAATCGAAGCAAAAAGCAGCAAAAAGAAAATTACG
The DNA here is from genome assembly GCA_021771695.1 of Lachnospiraceae bacterium. Classification (GTDB taxonomy): domain Bacteria; phylum Bacillota; class Clostridia; order Lachnospirales; family Lachnospiraceae; genus Anaerostipes. Next base: position 31,817 of record JAETON010000027.1, read on the forward strand.
GAGGAGAATAAAAAGCTGACACAGCTGAATCAGCAGATGCAGAAAGAAATAGAAGCATTGGATAAAAAGCTGGCAAAAAGTGATGAGAAATATGAGGAGTGTTCTGCAAAACTGGCAAAGGTTCAGAAAAAAATAACAAAAACAGAAAAAGATTTAAAAAAAGCAGAGGAATCCAGACGCAGCCAATATAAAATTATGAGCAAAAGAATTAAATTTCTTTATGAGAATGGAAATACTGCGTATTTGGAAATTATTTTTGAAGCAAAGTCTTTTCAAGAATTTATGACAAGAGCTGAATATATTTCAAAGATTTCAAAATATGATGGTACAATGTTTCAAAAATTGAAATCTACGGAAGATAAAATACAACTGGCTTCAAAGCAGTTGAAAAAAGAATATAAAAATGCAGCAGCCGTTGCAAAAGAAGCAAAGGAAGAAAAGGATAAACTGGATCAAGCAGCAGCAGCAAAGAAAGAGAAGCTGGCTCAATATCAGAAAAAACTAGCTTCCAATGAAGCGCTGCTTGCACAGTATGAGGAAGAAGAAAAAAGACAGCAGGAGCAGGCAAATGCGGCTTCTGATCAGCATGATTCCAATACAGGACAGAATTCTTCAGGAAGTTCCGGCAGACTCATGTGGCCGGTGCCATCCTGCCATTCGATTTCTTCCGGATATGGGTATCGAATTCATCCGGTTACAGGAGAGAGAAAGCTCCACGCAGGAATTGATATTCCATGTTCGACGGGATCAACAATTGTTGCAGCAGAAAGTGGAACGGTGATAGCAGCTGGATACAATGCATATAATGGAAATTATATAAAAATCAGACATGGAAATGGGATTGCGACGATGTATCTTCACTGCTCCAGACTTTTGGTCTCGAATGGAAGTCATGTGCGCAGAGGACAGACCATAGCAAAATCAGGAGCAACAGGAATGGTTTCGGGGGCACATTTACATTTTGTAGTGCAGAAAAACGGCAGTTATGTGAATCCATCCAATTATTTATAAGGATATGATATACAGGATTTATGAGAAATCATAGGTCCTGTTTTACTTATAAGAATGAATTGTTTTATGGCAAAATTAAAATCTTAGAAAAACCCCTTGACAATCATAAAAGAGGATTTTATAATATAATCCATATTAAACCTAGTGAATAAGTATGAATTAAGAGAAAGGAAATAAATATTATGAGTAAGATTAAAGAAAGCGCATTGGAACTAATTGGGGATACACCATTATTAAAGTTGAGCCGTTATGCAAAAAATGCAGGGGCAGAGGAAGCAGTGATTCTTGGTAAAATGGAATATTTAAATCCAGCAGGATCTGTCAAAGACCGTATTGCATTAGCAATGATTGAAGATGCAGAGGCAAAGGGCATTTTAAAACCAGGAGCTACAATTATTGAACCGACTTCTGGAAATACCGGAATTGGTCTGGCATCTGTTGCAGCGGCCAAGGGATATAAAGCCATATTAACTTTACCAGACACAATGAGTGTGGAACGAAGAAATCTTTTGAAGGCATATGGAGCCGAACTGGTGCTGACGGACGGAGCAAAAGGAATGAAGGGTGCTATTGAAAAGGCAGATGAATTGAATAAATCCATTGAAGATTCTGTAATCCTTGGACAATTTGTGAATCCCGCAAATCCGAAAATGCACAAAGAAACTACCGGACCGGAAATTTGGGATCAGACTGACGGAAATATCGACATTTTTGTTGCAGGTGTCGGTACGGGAGGAACAGTGACGGGTATTGGAGAATATTTAAAGTCTAAAAACCCAGATATAAAAATTGTTGCCGTAGAACCGGAAAGTAGTGCGGTCTTATCAACAGGAATACCGGGACCTCACAAAATTCAAGGAATTGGAGCTGGATTTGTTCCAGAGGTGTTGAATACAGAAATATATGATGAGATTATTACCGTTGCCAATGAAGATGCATTTATAGAAGGAAAAGCATTTGCAGTCAGCGAGGGGATTTTGGTAGGAATTTCTTCCGGAGCAGCATTGAAAGCCGCCAAAGAATTAGCGGTAAGACCGGAAAATAAAGGAAAAACTATTGTTGCACTTCTTCCGGATTCCGGAGACCGTTATTTATCTACTCCATTATTTGCCGATAATTAGTAAAAAATGCAGTGAACAGCCAAAGATTTATAGAAAAAGTTCTATGTCTTTGGCTGTTTTTGTTGTTCGCCCAACATGGGCGAACTCTAATGGGTGAAAGTCCCTAACACGCCCAGATAACGGGAAGTGTATAGCTGAACAACAAGGGTGTTCGTCGTGAGGCGAAATCTGA
>JAETON010000028.1 GCA_021771695.1 Lachnospiraceae bacterium
TTTTTATGGTATTTTGGATTAGTAGTCATATCTAATTATACCATGAAAGGCAGATTCTCCGGAATCTGCCTTTTGACATTTCGTAAAAAAGAAAGGCGTTGCATTTTGCAACGCCCTCTTTTGTTTACCTTATTCTAAGAAAGACGGATGAGTTTCTTGAATCTGTTCCATCTCTTCTACAATTGGCTGAATTTTATCTTTATAATAAGCACAGGATGTTTGACAGTAATCTGCTTGAGAAACTGTAATATACTGACAATTTGTCTGAGAAAGATTAAAACCATCTGGAATATGTTTGAGCTCAGTACATCTTGTTTTGAGAAATTCGTCTTTTCTATTTTTTAATTCAAGCCAGCGGTTCTTTAAGGCCCTTTCATTATTGCTGTATTCTGGTGTCATCATTTCAATTCCTCCTCACACTAAGTTTTATTATACCGTATAAAATGTGAAAAGTGGAAGAGTTATACAAAAGAATTTATTATTTTTTTCTTAATGTTTCAGAAAATTTAAGATAAAAAATCTTTTTGTATCAATAAATTATTGAAATAAATGTAGAAAAGAGACTATTTCTCGTATAAAAGAATTTGAGGGGATATGGATGGCAGATAAGTATATTTTTTATATATTGGTTAATACTAGACTATGAAATAAAGGATAAGGAGAATCAACATATGAGTAATAATATGGATTTGGGTTATGAAATGTTCTGTTATCGGTGCGAACAGACAGCGAATGGAAAGGGCTGTACAAAGCTGGGCGTTTGCGGAAAAACACCGGAAATTGCTAATCTGCAGGATTTATTAATTTTTCAAATCAAAGGGATCAGTTGTTATGGAAAAGCACTGGCAGAAGATGGACAAGATATAGATAAAAGCGTGATAAGTTTTATTGAAAATGTTCTTTTTACAACGCTTACGAATGTTAATTTTGATGTAAAAGTACACGTAGAATTATTGAGAGAATCACAGAAAATCAAAGAAAATTTAAGGGATATGGCAGGGGAGATGAAAAATCATACGGCTCACGCCTCCTATAATCTTCCGGAAACAAAAACAGAGATGTTAAAGGACGCACCCATGGCAGGAATTATGTATGATAAATCCTTAGATCCTGACATTCGTTCTTTGAGGCAGACAATTTTATATGGATTGAAAGGAATCAGTGCCTATGGGCACCAGGCGAGAGTACTTGGCTATTACAGCAATCAAGTAGATGATTTTTATATTCAGGCATTGGAGGCTCTAACAGATGATAACCTGACAGTAGAAGAATTGATCCGGATGACCATGCGTACCGGGGAAATGGCAATTGAGATCATGAAAAAGCTGGATGAAGCAAATACGGCAGTTTATGGAAATCCAACTCTGCACAAGGTCAATACCCATATGAAGAAGGGGCCTTTTATTATTGTTTCAGGTCATGATCTAAGGGATCTGGAGATGCTGCTGGAATAGACAAAGGGGACTGGAATTAATATATATACGCATGGTGAAATGCTGCCATGTCATGGATATGAGGGACTAAAAAAATATCCTCATCTTGCCGGAAATTTTGGAGGGGCATGGCAGGATCAGCAAAAACAGTTTGACAATCTTCCGGGATGTATTTTAATGACGACGAATTGCCTAATGCGGCCAAGAGAGAGTTATAAAGACCGAATTTACAGCACAAATGTAGTAGGCTGGGAAGGGGTAAAGCATATCGGCAGAAAAGAAAATGGGGATAAGGATTTCAGTGAAATCATTCAACAGGCACTTGAATTGGGAGGTTATCCGGAAGATCAGGAGCAGCAGGAAATATTGGTTGGATTCGGGCATCATGCCACATTAAGTTATGCTGATAAAATCGTGGAGGCAGTAAAGACAGGAAAAATCAGGCATTTCTTCCTGATTGTCGGCTGTGACGGTGCAAGACCGGGACGAAACTATTATACAGAGTTTGCAAAGATGGTTCCAAAAGACTGTATGATTTTAACGCTGGCATGTGGGAAATATAGATTTAACAAACTGGATTTTGGAGAAACAGCAGGACTGCCTAGGCTTTTGGATGTCGGGCAATGCAATGATGTGTATTCTGCTATACGGATTGCAACGGCTTTAGCAGATACTTTTGATTTGCGGCTAATCAGTAATGCAGAGGATGACATTAAGAGCTGTTTGAAACAGAATATTTAAGAAATTTGGAGCTGGCAATGAGAGTTGCCAGCTTTAGTTGCAAATATAAACGACCATATGCGACTATATAAAATTTTTTTCTCTCTAGGTTGTTTTAATTTTAACGATATGATAAAATAATATTGTTATTTTTAATACTGAAAGGAGTTTCAACATGATTTATTCACATGAAGTAGAACAAATGTGTACAGTAGCTCAGGGCGTAAACCATGGAGCTGCACCAATTCCTGAAGAAGCAAAATGGATAAAGGCAAAAGATGTTACTGACATCTCAGGATTGACACATGGTATTGGTTGGTGTGCACCTCAGCAGGGAGGCTGCAAATTAACACTTAACGTTAAAGAAGGTATTATCCAGGAAGCATTAGTAGAAACTATCGGATGTTCAGGTATGACACATTCAGCTGCTATGGCATCTGAAATTTTACCGGGAAGAACAATTTTAGAAGCATTAAATACAGATTTAGTTTGTGATGCTATCAATACAGCAATGAGAGAATTATTCTTACAGATCGTATATGGTAGAACTCAGAGTGCGTTCTCAGAAGGCGGACTTACTATCGGTGCTGGACTTGAAGACTTAGGAAAGGGATTAAGATCTCAGGTTGGTACGATGTATGGAACTCTGAAAAAAGGTCCTCGTTACCTGGAAATGGCTGAAGGATATGTTACAGGAATCGCTCTTGATGCTGATGATGAAATCATTGGATACCAGTTCTTGAATTTTGGTAGAATGATGGACTTCATCAAAGCTGGAGATGATGCTCAGACAGCTATGGACAAGGCTAAAGGTCAGTACGGACGCGTTGATGACGCAGTTAAAATTATTGACCCAAGAAAGGAATAGGAGGTAGCGAATAATGGCTTTATTTGAATCATATGAAAGAAGAGAAAAACAAGTTCTCGCTGTTTTAAAAGAGTATGGCATTAATTCTATTGAAGAAGCTGCTGAAGTTACAAAAGCTGCTGGATTAGATGTTTATGCTCAGGTTGAAGGAATTCAGCCAATCTGCTTCGAAAATGCAAAATGGGCTTATACTGTTGGAGCTGCTATTGCAATTAAAAAAGGATGCAAGAGAGCTGCTGACGCTGCTGCAGCAATTGGTGAAGGTCTTCAGGCTTTCTGTATTCCAGGATCTGTTGCTGATACACGTAAAGTAGGTTTAGGTCATGGTAATTTAGGAAAGATGCTGTTGGAAGAAGAAACAGAATGTTTCGCATTTTTAGCAGGACATGAATCTTTCGCTGCTGCTGAAGGAGCTATCGGAATTGCTGAGAAAGCAAACAAAGTTCGTAAAAAACCATTAAGAGTTATTTTAAACGGTTTAGGAAAAGATGCTGCTCAGATTATTTCCAGAATCAACGGATTTACATATGTTGAAACTGAAATGGACTATTACACAGGAGAAGTAAAAGAAGTATTCAGAAAATCTTATTCTGAAGGATTAAGAGCTAAGGTTAACTGCTATGGTGCAAATGATGTAACAGAAGGTGTTGCTATTATGCACAAAGAAGGTGTAGACGTATCTATCACAGGTAACTCTACAAACCCTACTCGTTTCCAGCATCCAGTTGCAGGTACATATAAGAAAGAATGTATCGAACAGGGTAAAAAATACTTCTCAGTAGCTTCTGGTGGTGGTACAGGACGTACACTTCATCCAGATAACATGGCTGCCGGACCAGCTTCATATGGTATGACAGATACTTTAGGACGTATGCATAGTGATGCACAGTTTGCCGGTTCTTCATCTGTACCAGCCCATGTAGAAATGATGGGATTAATTGGTATGGGTAATAACCCAATGGTAGGTGCTACTGTAGCTGTAGCTGTAGCTGTTCAGGAAGCTGCAGACGCAGGCAAATTCTAAGCACTGTACATTTATTTGTGATTAAAATTTAATGTGAATACAAGAAAATGGCTTAAAACCGTGGGTTTTAGGCCTTTTCTTTTATCCCATGGAAAGGAAATAGAAGTTTTCTATGATGATTAATTAAATTCATAGGAAACTTTTTATTATGCTATACTTGTCTATACATATATTTCGGAAATATAATAAAATTAAAATTTAATAAAAATGACTAGACAAATATGAAAATATGTATTATAATATGAACATCATAAAACAAATCAAAGTTTAAGAAAGGTATAGGTAGAAGTAGTATAAAAATTTATTTATTTTGTAGTGGCGGTTTTTCAACAAGTTTGATGGCAAATAAAATTAAGGATGCTTATGAAGCAAAAGGGCGAAATGACGTAGAAGTAAATGCAATGGATTTTGGCTCTTTAGAATCTGTTGTAGATGAAGCAGATATTATTTTATTAGCACCTCAGATTGGCTGGGCAAAAGAACAAGTTGAAGAAGACTATCCAGATAAAAAAACCATTTTATTAACAATTAAAGAATTTGGTTCTATGGATGGCGATATGATTATTGATCGAATTGAACAGGAACAGTAAAAGAAAAAGTATAAAGCGAGGTAAATGAAATGGGAAAAATCACAAATAAAAAATCTTTTTCAGATAGGTTTACAGAAGTTGTAAGCAAAATTGCAGGAAACAAGTTGTTGCTTACATTGCGAGATTCTTTCGTATTAGTAGCTTCTTTGACATTATTGGCTGGATTTGCAGTTATGATCAGCTCAGTATTTCTTGATCCTAATGGTATTATTTTTGGATCAGATGGCTTACATTTAGGAAAATTATTTTTTGGATCCAATAAAGCATTTTTAAATTCTGGATTTGCAGCAGGGTTATTGAAAGCACAGGAATTATTTACTGCATTTACGAAAGGCTCAATGTCAATTAATGCAGTATTAATTGTAGTAATTTTTGCAAATACATTATCAAAGCGGTATTTTAGAAAAAATAAAGAACATATGAACTCAGTATTGTATGCTTTGGCTGCATTTTTTATCTGTCTCCCTTGGAATTTTACGACAGAAGTTAATGGATCATCCATACAGATTGATAATGTTGTAAATTCAAATTTTCTAGGTCAGCAGGGAATCTTTGCAGGATTAATTATTTCTGGTATTGCAGTTGTACTTTATAATAAATTATCTGAAAAAGATATTACAATTAAAATGCCTGCATCTGTACCCCCTGCAGTTGCAAGAAGTTTTGAATCTTTAGTTCCAGGATTTCTTACACTGATAGTATTTATTATTGCAACAGCAATTAGTACTACGGTTGCACATGCAACATTGCCGGAGTTGTTCCTGCAATTGTTACAAAAACCTGCAATGGCAATTTCTAAGACAGCGGCTTTTGCATTGTTTTCTCAGGTTACATGGCCGTTATTCCAATGGTTTGGAATTCATCCATCTGCAATTTGGAGTCCAATTTTTGGTATGACATGGGATATTGCGGGAAATGAAAATGTACTTGGTACAGCACATCATTTATATTCAACATTGTTTATGAATTATTCAACAATTGCAGCAGGAACCTTTGCATTGGCACCAGTATTGGCAATTTTAATTTTTTCAAAAGTAAAATCTAATAAGAAAATTACTAAAATAGCATTAGCACCAGCAATTTTCAATATATCAGAACCAATTACTTTTGGTTTACCAATCATTTTGAATCCGGTTTATATGATTCCTTTTGTTATTGTTCAGCCATTATGCTTCTATATAGCAGTGTTCTTTACTAAAATTGGATTTATTGGTGTTATTTGCAACAATGTACCATGGACAGTGCCTCCAATTTTGTCTGGATTATTATTCTCAGGTAGTATTAAAGGAGCAATAGTACAGTTAATTAATTTAGTTGTTGCTATTGTTGTCTATATTCCTTTTGTGAGAATTGCAGATAAAATGGCATTAAAAAAACAGGAAGATGAAAAACAGGAGGTATAGTATGAAACAATTAGAAAATGTATTAATGGAATTGGTATGTTTTGCTGGCAACTCAAAATCAATGGCACTTCAAGCTATTATGAAAGCAGAAGACAAAGATATGGAAAAAGCAAAAGAGTTATTACACCAAGCAAAACAGGAATTACATAAAGCGCATACAATTCAGACAGATTTAATGACCAAGGAGATTCAAGGAGAAGAAATTGAAAAATCTATTTTATTAATACATGCACAAGATCATTTTATGGCTGCTAATACAGTTATTGAATTAGCAGAAAGATTTTTGAAACTATATGAAAAAATAAATGAGGGATAGAAATGAGTATTACTTTAGACTTAATATTTAAAAATCATATGGTACTGCAAAGACAAAAACCTATAGTTTTTTTTGGAAAAGGTAAACCAAACAGCCAAATTAAAATGGTATTTGCAGAACAGGAACAAACAACAACCGTAAATCAAAATGGTATGTGGGAAATTACATATAATTCTTTTTCAGCTGGAGGTCCTTATGAAATTATAGTTGAAGATATTATTTCAGGAGAAAAAATTCGACGGACGGATATAATGATTGGAGATGTCTATGTCGCAGCAGGACAGTCCAATATGGAATTTCTATTTGAAAATTCTCTTCATGCAGAAGTGGAAAGAGAAAATGCGGATTTAAAAAAATTCAGATATTATAAAGTACCGCAAATAGAATATATCAAAGATGGTAAGGAATATCCGGAAATTGCAGATGAAGGATGGTTTACCTGCAATCCGCAAAATGTTGAAAAGATTTCAGCCGTTGCATATTACTTTGCAAAAGAAATTATGCAGCATACCGATGTAACCATAGGAATTGTAGGATGTCATAAAGGCGGGACCAGTGCTTCATGCTGGGTACAAGAAGAATATCTAAAAAAAACACCGATTTTGAAGAAGCGTTACTATGATGACTATTGGGGAGATATAAAAAATCAGACGATTGAAGAGGAAGATAAGAAGCGTGAGCAGTACCAATTGATTTTAACTCAATATAATCAGAAGGTAAAAGATTATCAAGAAAAGTATCCGGAAAGAAGTATCAGCCAATTAAAACATGATGTGGGGCATACTCCATGGCCAGGGCCAAAAGGGATGAAAGATTATGGAAGACCTTGTGGGTTGTATGAGACAATTTTTAAGAAAATTTTAGGGGTTCGTTATAAAGCTATACTTTGGTATCAAGGAGAAGAAGATACAAAATTTGCGGATTCCTATAAAGACTTATTATTGAATTTGATTGATAATTGGAGAAATGATTTGAAAGATTCAAAACTTCCGTTCTTTGTAATTCAGCTGCCGGATTATAATGATGATAAAATGCCATTCGGATGGGCTGTTTTACGAGAACAGCAAAGGCTTGCAGTTTATCAGTCAGAAAAAACAGAATTAATTTGTGCGTTGGGCTGTGGGGAAGAATTTAATATTCATCCAGCAGATAAGTCTGAGTTAGGAAGACGCTTGGGGGTTATGGTAACAGAGTATTTTTATGATTTTTCTGAAAAGGGACATTCACCAGAATTGGAAATAATCTGCAAAGAAGGAACAAAATATCGGTTAGAATTCAAAAATACATATGGAAAAGGATTTATTATTAAGAAGGAACCAATTAATCTGGAAGTTTCATATGACGGAGAAAATTATGAAACTGTGGAAGCTGACATGGAAGGAAATAATCTGATAATTGAAAGCGAAAAGGCAGTTAAAGCAGTCAGATATAATTGGGAAAATTATCCGGAAGTGTATGTTATGGGAGAAAACAATCTGCCAGTTATTCCATTTCAGTATAGCGTAGAAGGAAAGGACTTAAAATAATGAGTAAAGAAGTGAAATTTGCAGAAGATTTCTGGTGGGGGGCTGCCATGAGTGGTCCACAGATGGAAGGGACTTTTGATAAACCTCATGAAAATGTCATGGATTATTGGTATCGTACACAGAAAGAAGATTTCTTTGATGGTGTGGGACCAGAAGCTGCAACGGATTTTTATCATCGGTACAAAGAAGACATTAAAATGATGAAATCTATTGGGATGAATTCGTTCCGTACCTCTATTCAGTGGTCAAGACTGATTAAAGATTTGGAAACAGGAGAACCAGACGAAAAAGCTGTAGAATATTATCATAATGTTATTGCGGAATGCAAAAAAAATAATATGATTCTAGTAATGAATCTGCATCATTTTGATATTCCTATTGAGTTATTAAAAAAATATGGAGGATGGGAAAGCAAACATGTAGTTAATTTGTTTGTAAAATTTGCAAAAACAGCTTTTGAATTATTTGGAAATGAAATTGAATATTGGACAACATTTAATGAACCTATGGTAATTCCGGAAGCTGGTTATCTATGTGGTTTCCATTACCCTAAATTGGTAAATAAAGGAGAAGAAGCAGTTCAGATTATTTATAATATTAATTTGGCAAGTGCAAAAGTCATCGAACTGTATCATCAGATGTGCAATGGTAAAATTGGTATTGTGTTAAATCTGACTCCTGCATATCCTAGATCCCAGTCACCTGAAGATTTAAATACATCGAAACTGGTAGATGCTTTTTATAATCGAAATTTCCTGGATCCTGCAGTTCATGGTGAATTTCCAGAAGAAGTAATAGATCTTCTTACAGAGAATAATGTTTTATGGGAAAGTACACCGGAAGAGTTGAAAACAATTCATGATAATACAATCGATTTTCTTGGAGTAAATTATTATCATCCAAAACGCGTAAAGGCTCGTGAAACAAAATTAGATTGTGATCTATGGACTCCGGAACAGTATTATGAAGAATATGATATGCCTGGGAAACGAATAAATCCATATAGAGGATGGGAAATCTATCCGGAAGCCATTTATGATATTGCCATAAATATAAAAGATAATTATAACAATATTCCTTGGTTTATTTCAGAAAATGGAATGGGTGTTGAAGGTGAAGAAAAATATCGTGATGAAAATGGAAAAATCAATGATGATTATCGAATTGATTTTTACAAAGAACACTTATTCCAGCTGGAACGAGGAATCAAAGAAGGAAGCAATTGTTTTGGATATCACACATGGACTGCCATTGATTGCTGGTCATGGAATAATGCTTACAAAAATCGATATGGATTTATTGGCTTAGATTTAACAACACAAAAGAGAACAATTAAGAAATCTGGAGAATGGTATAAAACAGTATCTGAAAATCATGGTTTTTCAATAGAGGAGTGAGAAACAATGTATGCAAGTTTTGATTTGGGTGGAACATCATTAAAACATGGTATTCTGGATGAACAGGGGGAAATTATTAAAAAAGGAAAAATTCCTGTTCATGATGATGTATGGTTTATTTTCGATTTGATTGCTGATCAGGTGGAAAAATATCAGGAAGAATACAATGTATCAGCTATTTGTTTATCTACACCAGGGGCTGTAAATTGTCAAACAGGTATTATTCATGGATACAGTGCATTGCCTTCCATTCATGGACCGAACTGGATTAAGGAACTGAAGAAACGTTGTTCTTTACCAGTCAGTATCGAAAATGATGCAAATTGTGCAGCTTTAGCAGAAGTATTTGCAGGAGCGGGCAAGGGATATAAGGATTTAATTTGTCTTGTGATCGGAAGTGGAATTGGTGGAGCAATTATAAAAAATAAAGAAATCCATCATGGAAAGCATTTATCTGGCGGAGAATTTGGTTATGCAGTTTTTCAGCAGAAAAATGGTGAGTTATCAACTTTTAGTGATTTAGCAGCTACTGTTAAAATGGTACAGAAAGTCCGTAAGGAATTAGAGGATGAAAGTTTAGATGGACAGAAAATTTTTAAAATGGCACTTCAAGGAGAGAAAGTTTGCCAGGAAGCTGTTTCTGAATTTTATTTTCAATTGGCAGTTGGGATTTATAATTTACAGTATATATACGACCCGGAGATTGTGCTTCTAGGTGGTGCAGTATCTCAACAAGAAGATTTTGTTGAACAGATATATGCAAAAATAGATGAGGTATTGGAAAAAGTTAAGATAGCTGATTTAAAACCTCAAATTGCAAAATGTTCTTATGGTCCGGATGCAAATCTAGCCGGGGCAATGGTTCATCATCTACAAATGAAAAATAAATAAAAGATGAAAAAAGCATTAGACAAGAAAATGAAATAGCAGCATGTCATAAAATTTTCGGTGTCTAATGCTTTTTATTGTAATCAAAGGGGTATTTCATACATATAATATAAGTCAATATTTCATTTTATATTTAAAATGGATTTCGCCGTATAGAGTGAGAATAAAATTCAAAACAGTCATAGCGGTGTCTGGCAAAAGAGTATTCAAAAGGAACTCCGTTATCCAGATAGGCAATCTGTTCAACTTCAAGAACCGGTTCTTTTTCGGTTAACTCCAGATATTTTTGATCACTCTCATTGCTGCAGTCGGCTCTTGTAATACGGAAAGAACCGGCAATTTTTAAATTTAAGGTGTTTTCAATGTAATTATAAAGAGAATTGTTTAAAACGTCCTGATTTATTCCTGGTATTACAATAGGATTCATATAAGTACGTTCTAATACGAATGGCTTTTTGTCAACTAATCGAAGTCGAAAAATATGGTAAACAGGATCGCCAATCTTTAAATCTAATTTTTCTGCAAGAAGTTCGTCTGCAAAAATAAATTCGAATTTGATTACCTTAGATGAAATATTCCCTTCATAAGATTTACTCAATCCCAGCAAATTGTTTTCATGGATACTAATCTTGGAAGTAATGTTACCTTTGGGAAGAACAAAGCTTCCTTTTCCTTTTTTTCGATAGATATATCCCTCAGAAACTAAATAATCTAAAGCTTTTTTCATTGTCATTCTGCTGCAGGAAAATTCATCACAAAGAGAGGTTTCTGTTGGAAGCTGTTGATTGTTATCATGATAACAGCCGCTTAGAATTCTATGTTTTATTTCTTTATAAATTTGAACATATTTTGGTTCCATTATATGCATAAACTCCTTTATTTTGATATTATATTATTGTTAAATAATAACATATTTTTTCAAAAAAATCAAACAAATAAGATATATGAATATTCATATTTAAAAGATATATAATCTAATAATAAAAATGACTAGGCAAAAAAGAGAATCATATAATTAATAAGACATACATGAACGAATGATTCATATATGCCTTATTATTAATTATCTTGATTATTTACATTCCAAAACTTTCTTATAGAAAGCATTCATTTCACGTTTGGTTGGGAAAGCTGCAACATACATTTGATTTCCCATAGCTCCGGAAAGAACATCAGGAATACGTTCCACCATTTTCATGTTGTCTTTGTAAGTTTCCATAATCTCTTCATGGCTCATAACAAAATCTTTTCCATCACGTAATCCGGCATAAGCACAGAAATTGTGTTCTCCAACTGGAAGTGTAGACTTATCATATGCAATCATATCAGCCCAGATTTTATATACATTTGTATTATGGGCAAAGTTAATCATGTCTGGAGTAAATCCGCCGCATGGACGCATATTAACCTCTAATGCAACAACATCGCCTTTTTTGCCCATTCCTTCATGATCTTCTAACAGACGGAAGAATTCAAAGTGAATAAAACGGCTTTTTACACCAAAACTTTTGACCGCAGCACGTCCGGCTTTTTTTGTATCAGACGGAAGATTTTTCACGATGTAATAGATAGAGTTGTCAGAGTTATTTACAATATCCATAATGGAATTTGGAGTAACATTTCCTGTTTCAAACATTGGTTTTCCATTGGAATCAATGATTGCATCATAAGAATTTACTTCGGCATTGATGAACTCTTCCATAATATACTGTACATTTTCCTGTTTGTTTTCAAAGAAGGTATTTAATTCATCATCGTTTGAAATTTTATATGTATCAGATGCGCCAACTCCATTATCTGGTTTTGTAATGACAGGATAGCCGACTTTTTTGATAAATTTTTTACAATTGGTGATATTGTCAACTAGATGATAACGAGCTGCCGGAATGCCGGCTTTTTCATAAAACTCTTTCATTTTGGATTTGTATTTGATGCGGGGCATATCTTCGGTATGGAAACCGCTTTGGATATTAAAATCTGTACGAAGTGCGGCATCTCTTTCCAGCCAATATTCATTGTTGGATTCCAGCCAGTCGATTCGTCCATATTTGAATGTGAAAAATGCAACTGCACGGTATACTTCGTCATAATTTTCCAGACTATCCACTTTATAATATTCATTTAAGCTGCTTTTTAAATCGTCTGCTAAATCATCATAAGGCTGATCTCCGATTCCAAGGACATTTAGTCCGTTGGCTTTTAGTTCTTTACAAAACTGCCAGTAATTTGTAGGAAAGTTTGGAGAGATAAAAATAAAGTTTTTCATAAATTAGTTAGACCTTCTTTCTTTGTTTTACATTTGCTATTTATCTAATAAATAAGGTACGAAATAAGTGACCTGTTTATACCACCAAGGCCAGTCATGATTTACATCATATCCCCAGAAGTCTACCCATGTTTGGATTCCCTTTTCCTGGAAAATAGAAGCAAGTGCTCTGGTAGTTTCAGGTTCTTCCCATGCTCCCTGTCCAACACAAATCACAGATTTACCTGCATTGTATTTAGAAATATAAGGGTGGTCAGGAGAAATGTTTGCCAGATAATGAACAGGAGAGTTCATGTATACTAAGTCATCCATGTATCCGTCAAATCCATAATCCGCAGTATAAATACCGCTTAATGCGAGAAGTCCGTCAAATATTTCAGGGAAGCGGTAGTATAGGTTCACTGCATGTGTTGCCCCAAGACTGCATCCAAAAGTAATAATGCCGGGATATCCGTCCCAGCCGTTTCGCTGATTTACGGTATCTCTGATAAATGGAACCAGTTCATCTACGATATAGTGAATCCATTGTTCATAACGTTCAATTCTCCATCGAGGATCTCCTTCTTTATTGGACCATGTTTCTAGGTCGATGGTATCAATAGAAAATACCATGACTTCTCCGGAATCAATCCATGAAGCCCATACATCCGTCATATTAAAATTTTCAAAATCATAAAAATGTCCGTCCTGGCATGGAATAAATAAAACCGGGCGGCCTGCGTGTCCATATACTTTACATTCCATCTCTTTGTTCAGTGCAAAACTGTAGTGTTTGTAATAGTTTGTTTCCATATATACCTCCTGTTACTGCTCATACAGCAGCGTATTCATAAAAAATGGAATTTGTTTTTCCCAACTGGCTTCACTGTGGGTTCCGCCGGGAACAATTCTGCTGGTAAGCAGGATCCTGCGTTCCAAAAGAGAAGCAGTAATCTTTCCGAATTGTTTTGTCATATTGGCATGGAAATGAAGTTCCTGGGAACCATAATCCATATAAATGATTGTATTAGGCTGTAATTTTGCATGTTTAATTAAATTTATTATTCGGACTGGTGCTGTCCATAAAGATGGAGATAAAGCAGCAGCCTTTGAAAAAATATGATTATATTCCAGAACAGCATAAAGGCTCATTAAACCGCCCATAGAACTGCCGGCAATGTATGTGTGTTCCCGTTCCGGCATGGTACGGAACTGGGAGTCTATCTCTTTCTTAAAAGAGTGAACCATCCAATCCATGGTTTTCTTTCCGAAACCTTGGATTTTTCCAAATTTTGAATCTCTGAATGTAAAAGGAGAGTATTCTCTTAAACGTCCATTATCCGGACTATGATTACACTCTATGGCAGCGATAATCATCTGAGTATCTGTATTGTCCATATATTCTTTCATTCCCCAGCATTTGCCGTAGGTTGCATCAGAGTCAAAAAATACATTATGTCCGTCAAACATGTAAAGAACCGGGTAGCGTTTTTGTGGGTCAGCGTTATAAGATTCTGGAAGATAGATGTATGCACTGCGCAATTCATCTCCTGTCAGTTCTGGAATTGCAACATCCCATTTATATACCATAATTTCCTCCAATTCTGTGCATGAAAAACCACGCACATCTTATGATGTCCATTCGCTTAATATAGCATAAACCTTTGTAAATATCAAGGTTTCGGCACTTGAAGTGTTTTGATAATCAAAATTTTTTGCGGGTTGAGAAATTTTCTCCTTGTATCATACCCGCCGGGGGTATATAATAAATGCAGAATTAGGAGCAGGGAGGTTAAGGAATGGAAAAAGAAGAATGCTGCTGCCATAAGACAAAACAGCGGTCTGAAAAAGAATATAAAGATCTGATTCATCGTTTGAATCGTATTGAAGGCCAGATTCGAGGAATTAAAAAAATGGTGGAAAATGATGCCTATTGTACAGATATTTTAATGCAGGTATCTGCTGCCAATGCAGCATTAAATAGTTTTAATAAAGTGCTGCTTGCCAATCATATAAAAACATGTGTAACAAAAGATATTCTTGAGGGAAAAGAAGATACAGTTGAAGAACTGGTAAACACATTACAAAAATTAATGAAATAGAGGTGTAAGACATGAAACAATATACAGTTACAGGAATGAGCTGTGCAGCGTGCAGTACCCGTGTAGAAAAAGCAGTGTCAAAAGTGCCGGGGGTAGCCTCATGTTCTGTTAGTCTGCTGACGAACTCCATGGGAGTTGAAGGAAGTGCTTCAGATGGAGAAATCATCAAAGCTGTGGAAGAAGCAGGATATGGTGCTTCTGTAAAAGGCTCAGATATAAAAACTTCTTCGATGTCAAATGACGAAGATATGTTGAAGGATCGGGAAACGCCGGTTTTAAAACAAAGATTATGGGCATCCATTGGATTTTTAATTGTTCTTATGTATTTTTCTATGGGACACATGATGTGGAACTGGCCGGTTCCATCCTTTTTTGAGAATAATCATGTAGCAATGGGGCTGGTACAGCTCCTTTTGACAATCATCGTGATGGTGATTAATCAGAAGTTTTTTATCAACGGATTTAAAAGTCTGTTTCATAAGGCTCCTAATATGGATACATTAGTGGCTCTTGGTTCTACAGCTGCATTTGTATACAGTACCTATGCATTGTTTGCTATGACGGATGTACAGGTAAAAGGCGACATGCATCAAGTGATGATGTATATGCATGAATTTTATTTTGAATCTGCGGCAATGATTTTAACCTTGATTACTGTTGGAAAAATGCTGGAGGCAAGATCAAAGGGCAGAACAACCGATGCATTAAAGGGATTAATGAAATTGGCACCGAAAACAGCAGTGATTGTAAAAAATGGAGCAGAAATGGAAGTATCCATTGAACAAGTACAAAAAGGGGATATTTTTGTTGTTCGTCCGGGAGAAAATATTCCAGTAGATGGAATTGTGATTGAAGGAAATAGTGCTGTCAATGAGTCTGCATTAACAGGAGAAAGCATTCCGGTTGACAAAGTTGTTGGAGATATGGTGTCTGCTGCAACTGTTAATCAGTCTGGATTCCTTCGCTGTGAAGCATCCAGAGTTGGAGAAGATACTACGTTATCTCAGATTATACAAATGGTAAGTGATGCTGCTGCAACCAAAGCACCGATTGCAAAAGTTGCAGATAAGGTATCTGGCGTATTTGTACCTGCAGTGATTACAATTGCCGTGATTACAACCATTATATGGCTTCTTACCGGACAGACCGTAGGATTTGCACTTGCAAGGGGAATTTCTGTTCTTGTCATCAGTTGTCCTTGTGCTTTGGGACTTGCAACTCCTGTGGCAATTATGGTTGGAAACGGTATGGGCGCGAAACACGGTATTATGTTTAAGACAGCAGTATCTTTGGAAGAGGCAGGGAAAATGCAGATCATTGCACTGGATAAAACAGGAACCATTACCAATGGAGAACCGAAAGTCACGGATATGATACCGGCAGAGGGTATTTCCAAAGATGAATTACTTCAAACGGCCTATGCATTAGAAAGCAAGAGTGAACATCCGCTGGCAAAAGCAATTTTGGAATATGCAAAGGAAAAACAAACACATTTAAAAGAGGTTGAAGAATTTTTGGCACTTCCCGGAAATGGATTGAAGGCAGTATGTGACGGCACTGTTTTAACAGGAGGAAATGATAAGTTTATCAGCAGTCATACAACGATTTCCGAGACAATGAAGAAGCGGTCGGAAACTTTAGCAAAACAAGGGAAAACACCGTTGTTTTTTGCAAAGGATGATAAATTGATAGGAATGATTGCTGTAGCTGATGTTATCAAAGAAGACAGTCCGCAGGCAGTCAGAGAATTGCAGAATATGGGAATTCATGTAGTAATGCTGACCGGAGATAATGAACGGACAGCAAAGGCAATTGGTGCTCAGGCAGGAGTGGATGAAGTGATTGCAGGAGTTCTGCCGGATGGTAAAGAAACTGTAATCCGGCAGTTAAAGAAAAAAGGAAAAGTGGCAATGGTTGGTGATGGAATCAATGATGCACCCGCACTTACCAGAGCGGATATAGGAATTGCCATTGGAGCAGGAACGGATATTGCCATTGATGCTGCTGATGTTGTTTTAATGAAAAGCAGGTTAAGTGATGTTCCGGCAGCGATTCGATTAAGTCGTGCCGCTTTGAAAAATATTCATGAAAATCTATTTTGGGCATTTATTTATAATATCATAGGGATTCCACTGGCAGCAGGTATATGGATTCCAATCTTTGGATGGCAGTTAAATCCGATGTTTGGTGCTGCCGCTATGAGTTTGTCAAGTTTCTGTGTTGTAACCAATGCATTGAGATTAAATCTTTTGCATATTTATGATGCCGGAAATGATAAAAAAATAAAAATAAAAGAGAAAGGCAAGGGTAAAGAAATGAAAAAAACAATGAAAATCGAAGGAATGATGTGTCCACATTGTGAGGCAACAGTAAAGAAAGCACTGGAGGCTTTAACAGAAGTATCAGAAGCAGTTGTAAGCCATGAAAATGGAACAGCAGTCGTAACATTAAATGGGGATGTTTCCAATGAAGTTTTGACAAAAACTGTGGAAGATAAAGATTACAAAGTTATTTCTGTAGAATGAGGAATTGTTTATGTTTTTCAAACAAAAAGAAAATATTCTTGAAATTGACTGGAAAGGGTTTTATAAAACAGTGTTTGCTCTGGTTGTTCCAATGGCATTGCAAAATTTGATTAATGTAGGAGTTACAGCTGCCGATGTCATCATGCTTGGAAAGGTTGGAGAAAAAGTTTTATCGGGATCTTCCCTGGCAGGACAAGTCCAGTATATTATGGTTTTGTTTCTTTTTGGATTGACTTCCGGGGCTACTGTTTTGACAGCTCAGTATTGGGGAAAAGGGGATACGAAAACCATTGAGAAGATTCTTGGTATGGGGATTCGTGCGGCAGTGACCGTCACTGCGATATTTACAATTGCTGCTTTAACAATCCCGGAAATTTTAATGAAAATTTTTACCAGTGATCCTCTGGTTATTGCAGAAGGAGTTAAATATCTGCACATTGTGGCTTTCTCTTATATTATGATGGGAATTACACAGGTATACCTTTATATTATGCGGAGTGTAGAACGGGTTGTAGTTGCAACGGTTGTGTATCTGGCATCCTTAATCTGCAATGTTATTTTTAATGCTGTTTTTATTTTTGGGTTGTTTGGATGTCCGGCCATGGGGATCCGCGGGGCAGCTCTGGCAACTTTAATTTCCAGAGTTTTAGAGCTTTTGCTTGTTTTTGGGTATGCAAAAGTAGTGAATCGAGATATTATATTTCGATTTACTTATTTCTTTCACTTAGATGGGATATTAGTAAAGGACTTTTTGAAATATGCGATTCCGGTTGTTATGAATGAAGTCATGTGGGGAATGGGAACTGCGGCAAATACAGCGGTTTTAGGACATATGGGAAGTGCGGCTGTAGCAGCAAATTCCGTAGCACAGGTTGCCCGACAGCTTGCAACTGTAGTGGCATTTGGGCTGGCTAGTGCAACGGCGATTTATCTTGGAAAAACCATTGGAGAACAGAAATTAGAACATGCCAAAGCATATGCACAGAAATTTTTGTTTTTAAGTGTTGTGATGGGTGTGCTTGGAGGAATTTTGATTTTGGCGGCAGCTCCTGCAGCCACCGCTGTGCTGGCGTTGACACCGGCAGCAAAAGAGTATCTGCGCTTTATGTTTTTTGTTATGTCGTATTTTGTGGTTGCACAGGCATTTAACACGACTATGGTCGTGGGGACTTTCCGCTCTGGCGGGGATACCAGATTTGGCTTGATCATGGATATGTCCACTATGTGGGGATGTTCGATATTGTTTGGAGCTTTGGCGGCATTTGTGTTTCATGCCAGTGTTCCGATCGTATATGTAATTTTAATGAGTGATGAATTAATTAAAATACCAATTACTCTATGGAGATACCGCAGTTATAAATGGCTGCGGAATGTAACGAGAGACATGGCATAATGAATTAGCAAAAAATCCGGGTAAAGTCCGGATTTTTTGTCATTTTCTAAGAAAGTCTTTAAAAATTTTTGCATGAAGCTGTTCATCCAATGCAATTCGATTTAAAACAGCGCAGACATAAGGATCATCCATTTGTTCTGCGGTTTCCAGATAAAAAGCTGCGGCATCTTCTTCGGCTTCTAAATTTGATTGAAAGATTTGACGCAAATCTTTACAATAATCTAAGGCTTCTCCGCTCCAGCATTCACAGGCATTATTTGCAAACTTCGGATCGCCGCCTAATAAAGTGATAAGTGTTCCAAGCATTTGGATATGATGCATCTCAACTTTTGCCAGATTCATAAGAAGTTCGGAAATTTTTTTGTGATGTCTTGCTAAAATCCATGATTGATATAAATAGCCTGTAATGGCTGTCAATTCACTGGATTGTTGGCGAAGGGCAGGAATTATCATATTTGCATATCGTAAATTCTTTCTGCGTGCCTTAATCGGAGGGTATGGATGAGAATCAGTCACAGCAATGGATTGATTTGGCTGCTGCATAAAACCACCTCAAAATAGTTATAATTTATGATATACAGCAATAGAAAAAAGGTTCTGAATTTTATAATAGAATTCAGAACCTTTTTGAATCATATATTTTTAGAAATCTTTTGGGATTAATACAATGTCTTCTCCAGCCTTTCTTCTCTGATATAATTCAGCAGTTGCTGTTAACAAAACGTCAGAAGAAGAGTTTAATGCTGTTTCTACGGAATCTTGAACAACACCGATAATAAATCCAACAGCAACCGTCTGCATGGCAATGTCATTTGGAATACCAAATAAAGAACATGCAAGAGGGATTAAAAGCAGAGATCCTCCGGCAACACCGGAAGCACCACATGCTGCAATGGCAGATAATACACTTAAAATAAATGCGGTTGGAATATCTACGCTGATTCCCATAGTATGAGCAGTTGCAAGTGTCATAACGGTAATTGTAATGGCAGCTCCATCCATATTAATAGTAGAACCAAGAGGGATGGATACAGAATAATTATCTTTATTTAAACCAAGACGTTCACATAAGGCCATATTCATTGGAATATTTGCTGCGGAACTTCTTGTAAAGAATGCATAAATACCGCTTTCTTTGATACACTTTAAAATCAAAGGATAAGGATTTTTACGGAGCATAGTAAATACGATAATTGGATTTGTGACAAACACGGTAAATAACATACATCCAATCAGCAGCAAAAGCAGTTTTCCATAATCAGTAAAAATACTGAGTCCATTTGTAGAAACTGTATGAAATACTAAACCAAGAATACCGAATGGTGCAAAGGAAATAATCCAGTGTACAGCCTGAGTTACGGCATCTGCAGCATCGCTTAAAAAGTTCTTTGTATTCGCACAAGCATGTTTAAAAGCAATTCCAAGGATCACTGCCCAGAATAAAATGCCGATATAATTTGCCTGTACCAAAGAGTCCACAGGGTTTGATACAATATTTAATAAAAGATTCTTTAATACCTCTGCAATACCGCTTGGCGGAGTTGCAGAAGTTGCAGCTTCTGTAAGTTTTAAAGTCTGAGGGAATGCAAAACTTCCAAGAACAGCGACAAAAGCACCGATAAAAGTTGTAAGCATGTAGAGCATGATAACAGTCCGCATGTTCTTTGCAGCATTTCCTTTGGCATTTGCAAGAGATGACATAACTAAGAAGAATACCAGAATTGGAGCAACTGCACGTAATGCACCAACAAACATATCACCTAAAAGAGCAATCGCAGTTGTTTTTGGCACAGTAAGTCCAAGAATTGTACCAATCACGAGACCGATTGCGATACGTGTAATCAGACTAAGTTTGTTCCATTTTGATAAAATGTTTTTCATTTTTTTCCTTCTTTCTAATTATTTTATCGTGCTTATTATTTATAAATAAATAAGCAACATGTTTTTAATTATAGTTTTTGGATTGCTTATCGTCAATCGAAAAAGGAAAAAAATTGTCTTTTTTATGAAACAATTGTATTTATAGGGCAGACAATATATTAAATGCCTTTTGAGCATGGAAACCTTATAGAAAATAGGTATTCGACATAGAGTAAACTTGGAATTATAATGAGCGTATCGGAAATGATTTTCTGATACGCTTCGTTTTTGTGAAAAAATTGTTTCATATTTGATAGTTCAAGAAATTTAGGAGGGTAAAGGTTATGTGTGAATTTAAAGATATTTTTCCACGTGGTGAAGAAAATGCTGCTTTTGCAAATTATTTCGCTGGTCAGAGTTATTTAAATATGTTGTCATTAGAGCAGGTAGTCATTGGAAATGTAACATTTGAGCCGGGCTGCCGGAATCATTGGCATATTCATCATGCTGTATCAGGCGGAGGACAGATTCTTTTGGTAACCGGAGGCAGAGGATATTATCAGGAATGGGGAAAAGAAGCAAGGGAACTTCATCCGGGAGATGTGGTAAATATACCAGCAGGAGTGAAACATTGGCATGGAGCAGCAAAAGACAGCTGGTTTTCACATTTGGCAGTTGAAGTACCGGGAGAAGAAACAAAAACAGAATGGTGTGAACCTGTTTCAGACGATGCATATAGCAAGTTAAAATAAGGAGAAATTCATGAATATTACAAGAGAAGCAAGGAAATATCAAGAGAAAATGTTTTCTGGAAGTGATTTTCGATTTGCAGAAAGTGATCCGGAGTTTACGGAACGTTTTGTGAATTTTGCCTTTGATGAGGTAGTTAATATCGATGATTTGGATGATAAAACACGTTTTATGGCAATTCTTTCTACTTTGCTGGGATGTCAAGGCAGTGATGCATTTCGATATATACTGCCTGCAGCATTAAATTTTGGAGTGACTCCAATAGAGGTGAAAGAAATTGTTTATCAGGCTGCTGCATATTTAGGAATTGGAAGAGTTTTTCCTTTTTTGACAATCACCAATAAAGTATTAGAATCCGGAGGAATTTCCTTGCCATTGGAATCACAGGCAGTTACAACGATGGAAAATCGGCGTGAGTCAGGAACGCAGGTACAGGTGGACATTTTTGGTGAGAATATGAAAGATTTTTGGAAATCAGGTCCAAAAGAAAGCAGGCATATTAATTATTGGCTGTCCGATAATTGTTTTGGTGATTATTATACTAGAAGTGGACTGGATTACAAACAGCGGGAAATGATTACATTTTGCTTTCTTGCTGCTCAGGGAGGGTGTGAACCACAATTGGTTAGTCATGCTGCAGCCAATATGAGAATTGGAAATGACAAAGAGTTTTTGATTAAAATCATTTCCCAGAGTCTCCCTTATATTGGATATCCGCGTAGTTTGAATGCATTGCGCTGTGTGAACGAAGCAGCAAAACAAGAATAAATGATAAAAAGATGCTGCGTTTTTTGCACAGCATCTTTTGTTTGAAGAAAATAGTAAATTTTATAAAATTTTATCTAACATATGTACTCTGTTAAATGGAAAAGAGAAGTAGTAACCATCTGCAAAATCTTCTACATAGGAAATGACTTCTTTTGCAATAGATATTCCAACAGCTTCCCCTTCCTCCTTTGTACCGCTTTCGGGATAACGATTTACAATTTCATCAGTAACAGTAATTCCTGCGATTTCATTTTTCATAAAAAGAGCATTTTTACGACTGATAAACGGCATGATTCCACATAAGATTCTTGCACCGGTTTCCTCTTTGATTTGACGAATTCGTTGGGCTTCCTCTTTTGAAAATACAGGCTGTGTAAAAAAGAATTCTGCACCTGCTTCCATTTTTCGTTTGACACGTTTTATTTCTACGTCGAGATTTGCTCGCCCTTGGTTAATGGCGCCTCCGTATACAAGAGGGTCATCCATAAAAATTTCTTCATTCATATCTTTTATAATTTTCATCAGCCCCACAGCATCAAAGTTAAAAACCCCCTTAATGGTCTGTCTTACAACTACTGGAATTGGGTCTCCGGTGATAATCAGCATATTGTGAATATTATTAATCTGTGCTCCCATTAAGAGAGAGCGCATAGCGATGGCGTTTTTATCCCGGCAGCAGATATGAGGCATAACGTTTAAATTTGTTTCTCTCTTAACTTTTTCTGCCATTAAAACAGAGTCTACACGAGTACGTCCAGATGGCGAATCAGGGAAAGTAACAACATCGACATCTGCCGTTTCTAAAATATGTGCAGCTTCCATTAATTTTTCATCATTAACATTTGCCGGCGGTGCCAGTTCTACTGCAATTAGTTTTTTCTTTTTGAGTGATCCATCTAAGTGGCGGAAAAATCCATTTTCTGTTTTGTGAGGCATGGTTATTGAAGTATGAATTTCAGAAGAATGCTTTTTCTGCTGTGTCAGATCTAAAACAGAAGCCAGTTTTTGGATATAACTTGGATTTGTACCACAGCATCCACCGACAATGTCCATACCTTTTCCTGCCATTTCTTGAAGTTTTTGAACAAAATATGTCTGATTATCTGTAAACTTCATATGATTTCGAATGAGTTTTGGATATCCTGCATTTGGGAGAGAAATTGCATATTTTCCATGATTTAAGTCGATTTTGTCTAAGATTTGTGCCATATGTCCCGGACCAACGCCGCAGTTTAATCCAACAGCATCAATTTCAGCAATAGAAGCCGCTTCCTTGATTAACCTTTTGACACTAAAACCAGAATTGCTGTATCCAAATTGGTTGACGCTGAATTGAACCATAAGAAATACATCTTCCTGCTTTAATTTTTGTATTGCTGGAAGGATGTGTTCTAAATCTGCGAATGTTTCAAAGGTTAAAATATGAATATCTTCTTCTAAAAATGTTTTTGCAATTTCATAATATTGTTCGTCTGTATACTTAAAATCTGGAATTGGACCAATATCTCCTGCAATAAAAACTTCTTTTTTAGATTCTAAAACTGCCTGTTTTGCCAGTTTCACAGCAGAACGGATATTTTCTTTCACAACTTGAAGATTCGAGTGCAGAAGCAGTGTATTGGATGCAAAAGTATTCGTACGGATCAATTTTGCGCCAGATTCTATATAAGAACGGTGAATTTCAAGGACACGTTCTGGATACTGTATATTGGCAGTCTCCGGCATTTCCTGTGTCTGATATTTTTCTGCGTAATAAGTGCCGAAAGCACCGTCTGTAACAAGTTTATGATGTTTTAAATAATCTTTGATAAACATTTATTTTTCAGCCTTTCTCTTTGGTTTTGTTTTGGTCAGTTCAAAGCTTAAATCAACGAGTTGGTAAATTTGTTGGAGAGAAATGGAATCGTCCAGCACAATGGTAATCCAGTGTTGTTTGTTCATGTGGTATCCGGGAAAGTAATGAATTCCATCAACTAGAGATCCAATTAGATTTGGTTCACATTTTAAATCCAGAATATCAATATTACCTGTTTCTTTCAAATGTAATTTTTCTTTTTCGATGTTTGTGAAAAGTACTGCAAACCATTTAGAGTTATTTTTGTGACGAAAAATAGCATCATTTGGTGTTTTAGACCATAAAAATTCTGGATCAACAGAATATCTATTATAAATATACTGTAAAATTTTTTCGGTTGTTTTATTTTCAAATTTCATTGATAAACTCCTATACTTTAATATTCAACATTTACTAAAAATAATCCTTGCGGCGGAGCCGTTATTCCTGCTCTTTTGCGGTCTTTCGTCTGATAGACTTTTAAAATATCTTCTGGTTTCATTGTTCCTCGTCCGATTTCCACTAATGTGCCGGTAAGGATTCGTACCATATTATGAAGAAATCCGTTTCCTGTATAGGTAATTTGAATTTCTCGTTGGGTTTGTTCAATGGAAACAGAATATATTTCCCGCACTGTAGATTTTTTTGTTTTCTTTATGGAAGAAAAGCCTTTAAAATCATGGTTTCCAATATAGTAGTTTGCTGCTTTTTGCATACGTGATACGTCCAAGGGTTCCGGAAACTGCCATAAATATTTGCGTTCAAAAACATTTGGAATTCCGGGAAGAGCAATTCGGTAAAGGTATGTCTTTGATTTTGCATTCAGACGGCTGTGAAACCGCTCGCCAGCTTCTTCAACTTTTAAGATACCAATATCTGAAGGGAGATATTTCGTCAAATATTCTTTGATTTCTGGACATGGAAACGAAGAATTTGTGTGAAAATTAG
Source organism: Lachnospiraceae bacterium (assembly GCA_021771695.1). GTDB lineage: Bacteria > Bacillota > Clostridia > Lachnospirales > Lachnospiraceae > Anaerostipes. The sequence goes on from JAETON010000028.1 coordinate 24,591, forward strand.
CAACCTGTCCATAAGCATGAACACCAGCATCGGTGCGCCCGGAACCAGTGATGTTAATATCTTCACCTGTCATTTTGCATAAAACAGCCTCTAATTTTCCTTGGATGGTGTTCGTGTTGGAATCTTTACCAAGCCGCTGCCATCCCTGATAGCGGGAACCGTCATATTCTATGATAAGTCGAATGTTTCTCATAAGGATACTCCTTTTTGCTCTCTGAAAATGTAATTTAGGTTATTTTAACACAAAGGGCGTTGAAAATTAAGGGAATCATGTTAGAATAGTTCTATGATGATTGAAAATATTATAAAAAAACAAAGACAATTTTATAACAAAGGAAAAACCAGATCTTATGATTTTCGCATGAAGGCTTTAACAAGACTGGAATGTGCGATTCAAAAGTACGAGCCATTGATGCAGTCTGCTTTAAAGAAAGATTTAAATAAATCTTCTTACGAAGCTTATATGACGGAAATTGCTATGGTGAAGAATGAAATCCGTTATGTAAAAAAACATTTGAAAACATGGATGAAATCTGAGACAGCCAAGACACCTTTGGCACAGTTTCCTGCAAAGAGTTTGATTGTATCAGAGCCATATGGAGTGGTTTTGATTATGTCTCCATGGAATTATCCGGTACTTTTGACGCTGGAGCCTTTGATTGGAGCTATTGCAGCAGGAAATTGCTGTATTTTAAAACCATCGGCATATTCCATGCATACTTCCAAAGTTTTGAAAAAAATGATTCGGGAGATTTTCCCAGAAAAATTTGCTGCTGTAGTTACTGGGGGACGGAGAGAAAATCAGGAACTTTTAAATCAAAAGTTTGATTATATTTTCTTTACAGGAAGTGTATCTGTCGGGAAATTGGTCATGGAAAAAGCATCGAAGCATCTTATACCTGTGACATTGGAATTAGGCGGGAAGAGTCCATGTATTGTAGATAAGACTGTAAATTTAAAATTGACAGCAAAACGAATCGTCTTTGGAAAATTTTTAAATAGCGGACAGACTTGTGTTGCACCAGATTATCTTTTTGTGGACGAAAAAGTGGAAGAGCAGTTGATTTGCTATTTAAAATACTGGATTCAGAGAATGTTTGGTTCCAATCCATTAACAAATCCTAATTATCCGAAAATCATTAACCAAAAACATTATCATAGAATTATGGGATTGATGAAAAGCGGTTGGATTGTAGAAGGCGGATATGGTGATTCAATTACCAGAAAAATTGCTCCAACGATTCTTACAAAAGTAAAAAAAGATGCCCCTGTCATGCAGGAGGAAATTTTTGGACCGGTTTTGCCGATTTTTTCTTATCGGAGGATTGATGAAGTAATAGAATATATCCTGGCTCATCCAAAACCATTGGCATTATACTTATTTACAAAAGATCAAGCTCTCGAAAAAGATATTTTGAATCATATTTCTTTTGGCGGCGGCTGTGTGAATGATACAGTGATTCATTTAGCTTCCTCTGCTTTAGGATTTGGCGGAGTTGGAGAGAGTGGGATGGGCTCTTATCATGGAAAAAGTAGTTTTGATACTTTCAGTCATAAAAAAAGCATCATAAAAAAATCACAAAAAGTAGATATTCCAGTCAGATATCAGCCCTATGGAAAAATTAAAAAATGGGCAATGTACCATTTGATCAAATATTAAAAATACAAAAAGGAGAAAAACATGGTTGATTTTAAAAGTGTATTACCAGGAGTAAAAATTGTAAAAGAGGATGAAACAGGAAACGAAGAAGAACTGTTTATTTCTCAAAACGAAGAAATCATGGTAAAAACCTTAAACGGGAGAGAAGTAAAAGGTATTTTTATGCAGATTGAGTTTGCACGCTATACAGAGGAAGACGATATTGTTCATATGCATAAAGAGAATGGAGAAAATGAAGGAATTCCATTTGATACCATTGCGGATATTTGTAAGTTATAAATCTCATTTAGGAAGGAACTACAGCAATGAAAAGACTTGTTTTAGCGGAAAAACCATCGGTTGCAAGAGATATTGCAAGGGTGCTTGGCTGTCAGAAAAAATCACATAGTTATATAGAAGGAAAAGATTATATTGTGACGTGGGCATTGGGACATTTGGTATCTTTGGCAGATCCGGAACAGTATGGGAAAGAATATAAAGAGTGGAATATGGAAACTCTGCCCATGATGCCGAAACACTGGAAGCTGACGGTATTACGTCAAACATCCAAACAGTTTCAAGCAGTGAAAAAATTGATGTTAAGAGAGGATATCTCAGATATTATTATTGCCACAGATGCCGGAAGAGAAGGAGAATTGGTGGCAAGATGGATATTGCAAATGGCTGGAAATAAAAAGCCGATTTACCGTTTGTGGATTTCTTCGGTAACGGATAAAGCAATCAAAGATGGATTCGCCCATTTAAAACAAGGGAAAGACTATGAGAATCTCTATCGTGCGGCAAGATCTAGAGCAGAAGCAGACTGGCTGGTTGGAATCAATGCAACAAGAGCTTTAACCTGTAAATACAATGCACAGTTATCTTGCGGCAGAGTGCAGACACCGACACTTGCTATGATTGCAGAACGAGAAGCGGAAATTAAAAATTTTCAACCAAAGAAATTTTATGGATGGAAAGTATCAGCTCTCGGTATGAAGTTCATTTGGGAAAATGAAAAAGGAAATCAGCGTATTTTTTCAAAAGATAATGCGGAAACTGTTGGTAAAAAAATAAAAGGACAGCCATTGACGATTACAGAAGTCCGCCGAAAGGAAAAGAAAAGTTATGCGCCGGAACTTTATGATTTGACAACTCTTCAAAAAGAAGCCAGCAAACGGTATGGATTTTCACCAAAGCAGACGTTAAATCTGATGCAGAGTCTTTATGAACGTCATAAAGTTTTGACTTATCCAAGAACAGATTCCAGATATTTGACCAGTGATATGACAGATACTTTAAAAGAACGAGTCAAAGCCTGCAGCGTGGGACCGTATAAAAAGACGGCAGTAGTTTTGATGAAAAGGGAAATCAAAGGAAGTAAGCGTTTTATCAATAACCAAAAAGTATCCGATCATCATGCAATTATTCCGACAGAACAATTTGTTTCATTAACATCTATGTCGTCGGATGAGAGAAAAATTTATGATATGGTTGTCCGTAGATTTTTAGCAGTTTTATCACAACCGGCAGTATCAGAACAGATTTTGCTTCGAGGAAGTATTTCTGATGAAAATTTTACGGCGAGAGCAGTTCTTTTAAAACAGACGGGTTGGAAAGAACTCTATATGGATGAAGAGACGACAGAGGAAAATATGGTAACAAAGCTGCCGCAGATACCAGAAAAAGGAAAACAATATTTTGTCGGTGCAGTTTCGATGACGGAAGGTGAAACGAAGGCCCCGCATCGATATACCGAAGGAACGCTGATTGATCAGATGGATAAAAAAGGATTGGGAACGGTTGCCACCAGAGCTGATATGATTGATAAACTGTTTCACAGCTATTTACTTGAGAAAAAGGAAAATGAAATTTTTATAACGTCGAAAGGAAAACAGCTTTTAGAACTTGTGCCGGAGGATTTAAAGAAGGCAGAATTAACGGCTGATTGGGAACAAAAATTAACGGCGATTGCCAAAGGAAAACAAAATGATCAGAAATTTATGAAAGAAATCCGGCATTATACGGAAGGATTGATTCATGATATTGAAACATCAGAAGGAAGGTTTCGCCACGATAATATAACTCGGCAGAAATGTCCAAAATGTGGGAAATTTCTTTTAAAAGTGAATGGAAAGCATGGAACATTTCTGGTATGTCAAGATAGAGTCTGCGGCTATAAACGTACTTTATCCAAATTAACCAATGCCCGGTGTCCTGTTTGTCATAAAAAAATGGAAATGGTTGGAGAAGGAGATAATCAGAAATTTATTTGTGCTTGCGGACATAAAGAAAAACTGTCAGCATTTAAAGAAAGAAAGAAAAAAGAAGGCAAAGGAATGAGCCGGAAAGAAGTGAATCGTTACTTAAAAAAACAGCAGAAAGAAGCACAGGAGCCAATCAATCGTGCATTTGCAGATGCATTATCAAAAATTAAATTATAAAATATCTCACAGCCTTACAAAAACGTAAGTTTTTTGTAAGGTTTTTCTATGGTTTTATGAACAGTAGGAGAATGAAGTATACCGGAAATATAATAACAATATTTCTAATTGCTGCAATTTCAGACCTTCTTTAAAAATTAACTATTAAATTCACCCTACAGGGGGGGGGCAGGGGGAATGGAAACGCACAAAAACAAGTGATATACTTACTTTATGTTAATTTTTTAGAACTTAAAATTTAGAATACAAAGAAGGAGGATACGTATGAATAAGGGTGGGTATTGGAAAAAAATCTGTGTCCTTTTGCTCGCGTTTGTAATAGTATTTGCGAATTCGAAAATGTTTCTTTTTGCTGAAAATATACAGCAGACAAAAGAGATACAGACCTTGACACCAGAAGCACAACAAGAAGAGGCACAGGAGCCGCAGGTACAAAAATCGGAAGCTCAAACTGGAACAGAAGATGAAACTTCAGAAGTGCCTGCGTCAGAGACACAATCTGGGACAAAAACGGAAGCTTCAAAATCTGTTACGGAAGAGAAGGAAGAAGTCAAAGACAAAAAGGAAGTCAAAGACAAAGCTGTTTCTTATAAAACAGATTTTACTTATAAGGATAATTCTGTAACTGTGACAGCAAAGGCTTCCGAGAAAGCAAAATTTCCGAAGAATACGACTTTGCATGCAGTTTATATAAAGCCGGGCACTGCCAAGTATAAAACGGAAATGACAGCCATGAAGAAATTACTGGGCGTATCAAATGATAAAAAAGCAGATTTCCATGGTGTGCTGTATGATGTTTATTTTATGGTTGACGGCAAGCGGGTTGAACCGGACGCTGGAAATGTAAAAGTAAACATGACATTTGCAAAGCCGGCAGAACTGAATATTCCTGATGATCAGAAAGTGGCTGATACAGTCATCGTGCACGTTAAGAATAACGGTAAAGTGGAAAAAGTCGACGGTAACGTAAGCTTGAACAAGGCTGGTAATATCCGTAAAGCGGGATTTGCTTCAGACAGTTTCTCTATTTATGGTGCCGGCGTGGTAACAGAAACTGTCAAAGTACAGAAAGAGGCTGCAAAGAATGCGGCAGGAACAGAGAGTAATGCTTCTGCAGATGTTAAGGATTATCTGAATAATGTAACTTTGTATGAAGATTTTGATGGGGAGAAAGTATATAACCCGGGAACCAAGCTTGACAGAGAAGAAGTAATCGGGATTGGAATCAGTTTTTCAGAACTTTATAATGGAAGACAATTTCCGGATAGTGGAGTTTTGACTTATCAGATTCCGGATGTGTTGAAAATCAATCAACCGGTTACAGGTGAAAAAATTTATGGAACACTGCCCGGCGATTCACATGCAGAGATGGGTACAATGGATATTTCGGAGGATGGTTTGATTACTTTTCGTTTGAATCCGGATGTTGTGGAGAGTTATGGGAATGTACATGTTACAGCAGAGTTTCAGGCATCCTTCAAGAGCGAAAGCATTAAGGATACAAATTCTACCATTATTGACTTTGGCAATAACGTTACTAAGAAAGTTACTTTTGAACCAAAGGAAGATGTGGATGTAAAGAAATCTGTTGCAAAAAAGGACGGTTCTGAAAATAAATTTGTTTATACCATAGAGGTGTCCAGTACAAAAGGCGCTGCGAATGTGACAGTGACAGATACGCCTGGGAAAAATCTGGTTATTGATCCGAGTACATTTCAAATTGACGGGAAGGCAGCTGCTGTAACATCGCAAGATGGTTCCTATAAAATTCAGATTGATTCCATTTCTGCTGGAGGGAAAAAGGTAATTACTTATGAGGCTTCTTTCAAAGATGATAGTTTGACAAATTTGAACGGCACGTTATCAGATACAGGAAATACGGTTACCGCAGAATCACCATTGTCAGATAAAAAGACAGATACGGTGAATAATACCTTTGAATATAAGATTTTGTCAAAATCGAACGCTATAGTGAATGAAGAAGAAAATACAGCTACTTGGACTGTTACCGTGAATGAAAAGACCAATGGAGAAGACATTAGCGGCTGGACAGTCAAGGATTCATTGGAGAACAGAGATGGTTTTACCTATGATACAAACATTCCGATTCTAATGATCGTAAAAGACGGTGATACTGTGGTAGAAACAAGACCATTGTCATGGGATGAGGTTGATCATACAGACAAGGGTTGGAGTTATAAGATTCCGGAGAATGATCCAAACGCAACAAAAACATACTGCTTTACCTATACGACAAAGATACCGGATAATCCGGATACCTCTGCAATCAATCTAAAGAATACGGCAGCACTTGAAAAGCCGGATGGTACGGATTATACAACGGTGGACGGTACCGGAAGCATTCCTGGAACAGGGCTGCCAGAAGGATTGATTGATAAAAAGTTTGATAAGATAATTCCGGATTCCAAAGGAGATGGAAGAGAATATTATTTAAAATGGGTCACTACCATAAATGTTCCTAAAAATACAGAATATACGGGCATTCAGTTGGACGATGACAGACAGGGAAATCATGAGTATTTAAATTATAAGATTGTTGCAGGAGAACCAAAAGCTTATGATGAGATGGGTGTTACTTCTACGAATTCAAGCGTGGACCCATCAAAATGGCACATTATGAATTTGTCAGACGGAAGTTGGTCATTTTCTATTTGTGGTGAAGGTACAGGTTGGGAAAAAATAACTTTGCCTAGCAGTCCGGATCCATATCAGATTACGATCACCTATTATACAAAAGTTACAAATCCAAGTACAGCTGGTGATAGAACAAATAAAATGACCATTCATGTAAATGATCTTACACTGACTGACGAGGATAAGTATAATTTTGAAAATCCAGATTTGGATATGGTAAAACAAGCAGGTGCAATAAATAAAGACGATCAAATGATTGACTGGACGATTCTGGTAAATACAAGCAATAAGACGCTTCCGAGTGATGAAGTCACGATTACGGATACGCTGGATTCGGGCCAGTCAAAGATCAAACATCGCTTGAGACCTGGAACTTTAAAGGTTACATATGGTAACGATCAATGGAATGCTAACCTTGATGTTCCTTCCAAGGAGTATTCGGTTGAAAAGATGCCGGATAATACGTCATTTACCATTACTTTCCATGATTTGTCCAAGTATCAGAAAGCTACATTAAAGATTACTTATAAGACTAAGATAATTTCAGATGCGTTATTGGAAGAAGGAGATGTATCCTTTGAAAATACGGCAACCCTTCAGCAGGGCGGCAAGAATATTGTCAGTGCAGACAGTACAGCTGAATGGACTGGTAATCAGATGTTTTCAAAGACTGAAACAGTAGATCCAAGTCAGGAGAATGGATATGTTGCAACATTTAAGATGGATATCAATCCAAATGAAGTGTTGATGAATCCAAAGTCTACAGAAGACAATAGGGAACCTTATACGATTACGGATGAAATATCAGATACACTGCAGCTGAACTTTTATACATTAAAAGTAAAAAATGTAACTGAGAATAAGGAATTGACACTCAATGCAGAGAGAGATGGCTATCAACTGGTATACAATAAAGCCTCAAGAAGATTAACGATTACAATACCAAATGCAGACGGCAATCATTATGAGATTACATATGATGTAACGCTTCTTGGAAAGTTTGGTCATGAAGTATCGTATTCCAACAAGGCATACTTATCTGCCGGGGATGCTAAACAGAGTTATGATGATAATGTAGATCGTACGTGTACAATGCAACAGTCAGAAAGCACATCCAGCAGTGCAAATAAAGCAGAAGTAAAAATGACCAAGTTTGATGAGGAAAGATTCCAAACAAAGCTTACGGCTAAATTTTCGTTGTATGAATATCAAAAAGATAATACTTGGAAGCTTATAAAAGAAAATTTTTCAACGGATCCAAAAGGTGATACGGCTGATAGTAATGGACTTGTGACAATTGGAACTTTGTGGGGAAAAGAAGGAGACGACCTTACACCTTTGAATTCCAATACAATTTATAAATTGGTTGAAACTGAGGCGCCGGCTGATTATAAGATAACAGAAGCGTCAAAGGAGAATCCGTATTGTTTTGTTTTGACTGCTGGTGAGGAAACAGGTAATCCTATGCCAACCGATGAGATACTTGATAAATACAATGTTGATGTTATTACAGTGACTGGGTCAGGTGCTGATCTTAAGATTAGCAGAAATATTCAAATTTCAAATGCCAAGACTACACCGACACCAAAAGGTTCTCTGGAGATTACAAAAGCATTTGCAGGGGATGATATTGATAAACTGACAGATGATCAGAAGAAGAACATCACCTTTACTGTGAGCGGACCAGACGGTTACAACGTAGTAAAAAAATATAGTGAATTCAAAGACGGAAAATTAAAAATCGATAATCTTCCGGTGGGTGAGTACACTGTCGTAGAGACAAATGCGGATATTAAAAACTATACCGTGGAGACAACATACAGTGTCAATGAAGGAAAAGTAAGTATTACAGAAAGTAATACGTCACCTATTACAGTTACCAATACCTATACGAAAGAAAGTCCAAAACCGGCAAGCTTTATTTTGGGAGTAGAGAAAAAGATTACCGGAAAGGAAAACTGTGAAGATACCTTTACATTTGAATTGAAGAAAGATGGTGAAGAAAAAGCGGTAGATACACAATCAGTAAAGGGAGAAGGTACCGTCAACTTCAAGAAACTTACGTATGATACAGCAGGAACTTATACTTATACGGTGAAAGAGATAAGTACGGCTCCGGCAAATGGAAATTGGACGTATGATAACACAGAGCATGAGGTGACTGTGGAAGTTGTCCGTAACGAGGCAGAGAATAAGTATGAGATAGGAGAGGTTACAGGGCTTAATGTACAAAAGAATGTAGAAATCACGAATACTTATGAGGAAAAAGAGCAGCCAGCACCTGTAAGCTATACGTTAGGTGTGGAAAAGAAGATCAGCGGAAAGACAGACTGCAAAGACACCTTTGA
>JAETON010000029.1 GCA_021771695.1 Lachnospiraceae bacterium
TTTTTTCGGTTACATGCCGGAGAATATACCTGGCTGCATAACCATGAAGTGTATTTGACATTTTTGCTAAGGCCTATAGCTAAAAGATATGGATTGGAAAAGTTTATTGTTCACTGCCATGCTACGAAATACTCGGATAAGACGCTTAATGCAGCGAGAAATCGGATATTGTGTCTGCCGATTCGTCTTATGAAAGTAGAGCGATTTGCATGTTCAGAAGCGGCAGGAAAGTTCTTGTATGGCGAGAAAATGCTGAAAGCCGGGAAGGTTTTTATCATGCACAACGCGATAGATTGTGAGAAGTTCCGGTTCCGGCCTGAGGTGAGGGAACGGCTCAGGAAAGAGATGGGGCTGGAGGGGAAGTTTGTGATTGGGCATGTGGGGAGATTTGAGAGGCAGAAGAATCATGAATTTTTGATTGAGGTGTTTGCTGAGGTGAAAAAAAGGATACCTGAAAGTATGCTGTTACTTGTCGGCGAGGGGAGCAAAAAGAATTGGATTGAATATCAAGTTGAAAAAGTAAACCTAACTTCCAATGTGCTTTTTCTAGGGCAGCGAAGTGATGTGGAGAATCTTCTGCAAGCAATGGATATCTTGCTTTTGCCTTCAAGGTATGAAGGGTTAGGAATTGTACTTTTCGAGGCCCAAGCTGCCGGCATGAAGTGTTTTGTATCAGACTATGTTCCGAAAGAATCTTCTGCAGGTAATATAACATATTTGCCATTAAAAGATGCCAGTCCTTTTTGGAGTAGTATTATATTAAAAGAATATCAGAAATACAAGGAATCCAATATATCGCTGCGCAATGCTGCGTCAGATTTAGCAATAAGAAAAATGAATGTATCAGGTAAAACTCTTCAGATGCAAACAATAAAAATACAGAACCATTATCTGGCGAAAGAATAATGAATATACAAATTTTAATGTCTACCTATAACGGTGAAAAATATATAAGAACTCAATTAAATAGTATTTTGGAACAAGAGTATCAGGATTTTGATCTCCTTATTCGTGATGATGGCTCTACAGACCATACCCGTGAAATTATAAAAGAATATGCGGAAAATTATCCTAACATAACCTGGTATGCCGGAGAAAACCTGGGAGTTCAAAAAAGTTTTTTTGACTTGATATTAAAAGCGAATTTAGAAAAAGATTATTATGCCTTTGCTGATCAGGATGATAAATGGATGCCCGGAAAAATCAGCAGGGCTGTTTCTATATTAGACACCTATTCGGAAGAGATTCCGGTGCTGTATTGCAGCGACAAGATCATTGTCGACGAGGAATTGAGACCGCTAAAAATTACAGTCAGCCGTGTAATGAAGAAACCGAGTTTTGGAAATGCGCTGGTACAGGATATGTGTACCGGGTGCACCGCAGTAATCAATAAGGCCTTGCTGACTTTGATGAGAAACCGGATCCCGGATTATGTAATTATGCATGACTGGTGGTTTTATTTAACGGCCTCCTGTTTTGGGGAGGTATATTACGACGAAAAGAGCTATATTCTATACCGGCAGCATGGGAATAATACGTCTGGTGCGATGGTGAGCAGGCGAGAGTTGATCCGTTACAGAATCCAACAGCTGTCAAAACCAAGAGGCGAAATTTACCGTCAAGCGCAAACTTTTTTAGAAGTATTCGGCAGGAAATCCCCCAAATGCGAAAAATCAGGAGTTAATCCTCCAACGATACCGCCCACAAACAGGGAACTCATTACAGACCTGCTGAAATCGCGTGTAAATCCAGTTTATCGCTTAAAAGTCATAATGAATCCACGGTTCTTTCGTCAAAAAACGATCGATAACCTAGTGTTAAAGCTAATTATCCTAATTGGAAAACTATAAGAAATTACGAAGATGAAAATACTTTATTTTGCCCCTTTGGCATTCGGTGATTTAAAACAGAGACCGCAGGAGATTGCGGCGGCGTTGGCAGAAAAGCATGAGGTGTGGTACATAGAACCTACCATCAGTCTCATTGGCGCATTAAAAGACAAAAGCCTTAACTGCCATGCGAACGCTTATGATCTTAGCCCCACTCTGCATGTAATTCGACTCGATGGGCGATTTGCCCTCCCGATCCGCCTTCAGTTTTTGGATCCCTTGCGATTAAATACAGTATCAGAAAGAATCCAGCTATCCAATCTTTTTAAAACATGCGATGTGATTTGGATTGGTTATGAAGTTTGGGAGCGTCTGCTTTCTGCCAGCCTTACAGGCCTTCTGGTTTACGATAAGATGGATGACAACGATCGATTGTCAACTGACCGGATAATAAGACAGTTTCTTATTCGGAGTGAAAAACAGCTAATTAAAAGATGCAGTCTGATATTTGTTACAGCCAGACAATTCCTTGACAGGTTCCGTGCAGTTTCAAATATCTATCTAATTCCTAATGGAATGCGCTATCAGCTGCCAAAGCGGAATAGCACGGTGAGGAAAAATAGCAGAAAGGTATTTGGATATATCGGTAAAATCAGCCATTGGTTTGACACCAATGCTGTCATAAAGCTGGCCGAAGCAAATCCTGACTGTGACATCGTGCTGGTAGGCCCATATGATAGTTTGGATATTCTATGTCCCAATGTTAAATACATAGGAAGCGTCCCAAAAGAAGATGTGCCGGACTGGATCTGCTCTTTTGATGTTTGCCTCTATCCATTCAAGCAGGATGAATTGTTGGATACGATTAATCCGGTAAAAATATATGAATATCTGGCATATAACAAACCAGTTCTTGCGGTAAACAGCAAAGAAATGCAGGCATTTCAAGATTTGATTTACCGATACAATAATTACGATGAATTAATCTCATTGTCACATAGTGATTTAGCCCTGCCATTCAGTGATGAAGCGCATAGAGAAGCCTTTTTAATTACAAATAGCTGGGAATGCAGGGTTAAACAAATAGAACAAATTCTAGAAGAAGTCAAGGAGTCTTAAAATGAAAAAAGTCATGTTAGTCTTCGGAACTCGTCCTGAAGCAATAAAAATGTGTCCGTTGGTCAACGAATTAAAAAACCGGCCGCAGCTGGAAACCATTGTTTGCGTAACTGGCCAGCATCGGCAAATGCTCGATCAGGTGCTGGAAGCTTTTGATGTAAAACCGGATTACGATCTGGCAATCATGAAGGATCGCCAGACATTGTTTGACGTTACAATATCTATCCTGGAAAAAATCAAAGGGGTCCTGGAGAAGGAACAGCCGGATGTAGTATTGGTCCATGGGGATACGACTACTACATTTGCCACTGCTCTGGCCGCCTTTTATCTTCAGATACCGGTTGGGCATGTAGAGGCCGGATTAAGAACGTATAACATTTTTTCGCCTTATCCTGAAGAATTTAACCGTCAGGCGACCGGAATTGTTTCACAGTTTAATTTTGCACCGACAGAAAAGTCGTGCCAGAATCTCCTCAGCGAAGGAAAGGCAAAAGATACCATCTACGTTACCGGCAACACCGCAATTGATGCGTTAAAGACGACAGTTCGTCAGGAATACACTCATCCAGAATTGGAATGGGCCAAGGAAAGCCGGTTGATCATGCTCACGGCACACAGAAGGGAGAACTTGGGCGAACCGCTTCATCATATGTTCCGGGCGATCAAACGGATTGTGGACGAGACTCCCGATATAAAGGTTATTTATCCGATTCACATGAATCCAGTCGTGCGTCAGGCGGCCGAAGAGATCCTGGGCGGTGATGAAAAAATTCACATTATTGAGCCTCTGGATGTTCTTGATTTCCATAATTTCCTGTCACGATCCTATTTGATCCTGACTGACAGCGGCGGGATTCAGGAAGAAGCTCCTTCTCTGGGAAAGCCCGTACTCGTTATGCGGGATACGACAGAGCGTCCGGAAGGAATCGCGGCGGGGACCTTAAAGCTTGTAGGGACGAATGAAGATACCATTTATCAGGAATTCCGGCGTTTATTAAGTGACGAAACGGCCTATGCCGAAATGAGCCAGGCAAATAATCCCTATGGTGATGGATTCGCCTGCAGGAGAATTGCGGATATTTTGGTCGAACACTTATAGAGAACAAACTAATTGGAGGCAAAAGTGAAACTGTTAAAAGAACTATATGCATATCGCGAAATGATCATCAGTTTAGTGCGGAAAGATCTAAGAGGACGGTATAAGGGCTCAGTATTGGGATTCCTTTGGACATTTATCAATCCGCTGCTGCAATTGATGGTATACACGATTGTTTTTTCTGTTATTTTGAGAGCTGGAATAGACAAATTTTACCTATTTTTATTTGTTGCATTAGTTCCATGGATTTTCTTTAGTTCGGCCGTTACCGGTGGGGCCACCTCGATCTTAAGCCAACAGGACATGGTAAAGAAAATTTATTTTCCGAGGCAGGTACTGCCAATTTCCTATGTTACCAGTTCCTTTGTAAATATGCTGCTGTGCTTTCTGGTCATCTTTGGAGTTTTGATCGTCACAGGCTATGGCATTAATTTCGTGGCATTGCTTTATCTTCCGATTGTAATGATTGTGGAATATATTCTGGCAATGGGAATCGGCTTGCTTTCCGCAGCGCTGACTGTATATTTTAGAGATTTGGAATATATTTTAGGGATTGTAACGATGGCGTGGATGTATCTTACGCCGATTATGTATTCAGTCGATATGGTACCAGAAAAATTTGTGCCTATCTTTAATTTAAATCCGATGACACCTATTATCGTTGTTTACAGGGATATTTTATACTATAAAACTATTCCACAGATTTCAACGCTTTTACATGCATTTGTATTGGGACTTATTGTTCTTTTATTAGGCAGTATTGTTTTTTCAAAATTGCAGAGGAATTTCGTGGAGGAATTATAAAGTGAAACAGGATAATGTTATAGAAGTCAAAAATGTAAAAAAGAAATTTAAGGTTTTTTATGATAAAGGAACTAGCTTAAAAGAGAAACTACTGTTTCAAAAAAGAAATCATTATGAAGAACGCTGGGTATTAAAAGGGATTAATCTTGAAATAAAGAAAGGAGAAGCTGTCGGCCTTATTGGTAAAAATGGCTGTGGAAAAAGTACTACACTAAAGTTAATTAGTCGTATTATGTATCCTACAGAAGGAACAATTGAAGTAAAGGGACGAGTTTCCAGTCTGTTAGAACTTGGTGCAGGGTTTCATCCGGATATGAGCGGACGTGAGAATATTTATACTAATGCATCTATTTTTGGATTAACTAGAAAAGAAATTAATGATAGGCTTGATGATATTATTGCCTTCTCTGAATTGGAAGAATTTATTGATAATCCAGTAAGAACTTACTCTTCTGGAATGTATATGCGCTTAGCATTTTCCGTTGCAATTAATGTTGATGCTGATATCCTACTAATTGATGAAATTTTGGCAGTTGGTGATGTCAGTTTCCAAACAAAATGTTTTGAAAAGTTAAAATCCATTAAAGCATCAGGAACTACAATTGTTATTGTTTCCCATTCTCCTGGGCAAATTGAGCAAATCTGTGATAGGGCAATCTGGATTGAAGATGGTTTAATCAAAGAAAACGGTATACCTAAATTTGTGGGTGAACATTATCTCGTAGCAATGGAAGAGAAACGTTTAGATAAGATTGAACAAGAATTTCAAGAGCAACAATCAAATTCGGAAAAACAAGAACAGCCATTTACAGAGCGGCAAATGCCTGCATTTTGTATCGATCAGGCAACACGCCACGGAAATAAAAAAGCAATTATAACTGATTGCCGTGTGACAGATTCAGCTGGAAAGAAATGTAAAGTATTTAAAAATGGGCAGCCATTAATTGTAGAAGTTTCTATTAAGTCACAAATACCCGATTTAGAGGTGGATTTAGCGGTTAGTATCTCACGCGATGACGGACTCTATTGTTATGGACACACAATATACCGCGAAAAAAACTATTTGATCAATCTAAATCAACAATGTAATATAAAATTTACCATTACAGATTTGATCTTATTAACTGGTAAATATTTTATTAACTTAGGGGTTTATTCAAGTGAATCAGAAGAATATGATGTAATTTGGAGCGTTACTGATTTTCAGGTGATGTCTCCGCAGGATGGGGAGGTTGGAATTTTTAGAATTCCACATCAGTGGTCTTATTAAATCGAGAATGAAAATAGGGAGAATTTTTATGGACAGACTTGTGCCAAATATTGAGGTGTGGGATAAAGTTGCTGACACCTATCATATTGAAATTGAAAAAGGAGAATATCAGATCGCAGAAGAGGTGGAAACACTTTTAAACGCGATGGGAATTGAACCAGGGGCTTCTCTCATTGAACTTGGTTCCGGTAGCGGTCATTTGTCGGCTTGTTTGGCTATGAGAGGGTACAAAACTGCTCTTTTTGATTTTAGTCCAGTTGCTCTTGAAAAAGCGAAGCAGACTTATGAGCGTTATGGATTACAGGGAGAATTCATTCAAGGGGATTTAATGGGCGAAAATATTCCCGAAAAACAGTATGATGTCGCTTGGAATAGTGGTGTTATGGAGCATTTTGGAGACATTGAATTACAAATAGCCTTTCGAAATGCTGCCAATTTTTCTATCAAAGGAATTCTAATAATTGTGCCTAATCCGAAGAGTATTTCTTATAATCTAATGCGAGCACGCTTGATGAGCGATAAACGATGGATTTATGGTACTGAGTATTTGAGAGACGATTATGAAAAAATACTCCAGGGAATCGGATTCGCTACAGTCGAGACAACATATTTACTAACTTCCGAAATATCTTCAGCCCATATGTACACTGCAGTACAACAAGCTAGTAATATTGACCAGCTCTATAAAACACTTATGGATAGACATATGCTTCCTGATTCAGAAGGATATCTTGTAGCGTATAGCGCTTTTAAGGAACAGTATAAAAAACCGGAGAATTTCCAGAAATGGTATACTGGTAATACTGAAAGTAAAACAAAGATATTTGATATATCTTCTGAGAATTTTGGATTAAAAACTGAAAACGAAAAGTTACGCAATTCCATTGATGCAGATAAAAAAGAGATACAAAATTTATCACGTGAATTATCTGATTTGAAAACAGAAAACTATAATGTAATAGCAAAATTAAACGAGATAGAAAACAATCATATGTCTTTGGAACTCCTTAACGCAGAAAAAGAAAAAGAAATAACAAAACTGTTAGATGATGTTGCTACTGGGTTATATGAGAATAAAAATCTTGAGAAAAAACAGATGGAATTGGAGTCATTGCTTCAATCGGAAAAAGCACAAAACAGTCAGCTGAAAAAAAGGATTCAGGCTCTTTCGGAAGAACTCGATACTACTATACAATCAATTAATCGTGATTATACTAAACGAATTACAGATGCTATCATTATTACACAAAATACAAGAGTTTATAAGGTAGGGTTACTGGTTCGACGGTTTGTGATTCAGTGCTTTAAAACAGGAGAAATGTATGACTTCTTTAAATATCTAATATGTAAATTAATTCACAAAAAAGGAAAAACCAGATTACTAAAGGAATTTGATTATTTAGAAAATGCTAAAGAGTTGCTGTTGACAGGACCTGCATTATCAAATTCTAATAATTCTAATCGAGAGAATGTTCATACATATCCCAAACATACAAGAGCCGTAGTGATTTTTGCTTCAGTTCCTTTCTGGGATGTTGGTGGTGGGCAACGTTCTGCTCAATTAGCTAAAACATTTAATAGTCTGGGGTATTCTGTACACTACTTTTATGGATTTCCGTGTTCAGAAGTAGGAATTCCTGAGATGTTTGTCCCCACAACAACACATGAATCAATTGATCATATAGGTCTAGATTGGTTTAAAACATTATTGAAGAAAGATACTTTAGTTATTTTTGAGATTCCTTATGATAAGTTTAAACCATATTTAGACATTGCAAAAAAAATAGGGTGTAAAACAGTATATGAGCACATTGATAATTGGGATTCCTCTCTTGGAAGCTTATTTTATAATAAGAAAACTTTTAAATCTTTTGTCGATGAGGCAGATTTAATTACCGTAACAGCCAAGCTTTTAGGAGAAAAAATCAAGGAACTTACAGATCATGAGTATCTATATCTTCCCAATGCCGTTAACTCTGAAATATTTGAGCCCACAAAGACCTACCAATGTCCGAATGATTTGAAAAGGGGAAAAAATAAAACCTTATTGTACTTTGGATCTTTATGGGGGGATTGGTTTGATTGGGATAAGATAAATTATATCTCAAAAAAGTGTTCGGACTGTGAGATCAATTTAATTGGTGATTATTCAGCTATTATGGATAAGGCAAATAATTCAAATTCCAATATTCATTTTTTAGGTTTGAAAAAGCAAACCGAATTGCCTGCATACCTGGCTTACTCAGACATCGCGCTATTGCCATTTAAAAATTGTGATATTGGTAAATATGTTTCACCATTAAAAATTTTTGAGTATATAGCGATGAATAAAAAAGTACTATCCACACCATTAGATGATATCCGAAATTACCCCAATGTATATTGTTCTGATTCGGTGGAAGAATGGGTAGAAATTATTAAAAGAGATGACATATTAGCCGATAGCAGTAGTTTCAATTCACAAAACAACTGGTTTGCTCGCTGCAGTAAGCTATTAGAATGCTGTAACCTTTCTAATATATTGCCTCCGCCAATTTCCGTTGTGGTTTTGAACTATAATAATAAGAAGGTTATTGGAAAATGTATTGATACTTTATTATCACATAATAAGAGATATGGCTATGAAATAATTGTCGTGGATAATGGCAGCAAAGATGGTTCATATGAGTTTTTGCAAGAAAATTATAAAGATCGTATTGTTTTGCTACAAAATACACAAAATGGTTGCTCCTCAGGGAGAAACTTAGGTGTTAAGCATGCGCATGGCGAATATCTCTGTTTCCTTGATAGTGATCAATGGGTAATTAGTGATTATTGGTTAGATAGTGCCATCGAGATACTAGTCCAGAATATTTATCTTGGTGCAGTGAGTTGGAATGCAGGTTGGTTTACTCCAGGTCAATCAATAGGGCCCATTGTAGATTATCTTCCGAATAGAGCAGTCAATCGTGCAGATGAATGGTTTAGAACAGATGTTGCCTACCTAGCTACTAGTGGCTTGTTAATGAAAACATCACTTTTTAACAAAATTGGTGGATTTGATGAGTTTTATGATCCTACCTGTTTTGAGGATACGGATCTATCGCTAAAAATTCGACATGAAGGTTTTGATATTGCCTACTCGCCCTACATGGCAATTATGCATTTACCGCATCAGACTACTAATTCGGGAAGTGCGCAACATACTCAGTTAATGAAGCGAAATGGAGATTACTTTATGGAAAAATGGTCCAAATTGAATCCTATTTTATTGGAATACTATTTATAAAATAAATATGGCAGCTATAGGAGGACCTAACAGTAAGCTGTATTAAGGTCCTCTTCCTATTTAGCAGTATCCATTATAAGGAAAAAATTATGTTAAAATATAAAATAAAAAATCATGTTATTGCATTACTTGCAGCCATAGCTTTAACTATTACTCTTATTTGCACAATCTTTGCTCCTTATTATTCTACGACCTCCGATTCTGTAATAGAAATTCTACCGTCTAATTATAAGAATGCAGCCTCCTCTGCGTTTGAGACAAGAATTGCATCTATAGAAATAGATGGAGAACCTGTGGATTTTGATCTGTCACGAGAAGAACCTTGGAAACTTTTTAATAATTTTCTTACACACTATGATCCTTCCGATTCAACCCCCTATATGATAAATATGGGGAAGGCTGAATTGTGTACAATAACGTTTATTAAAAAGAATGATTCTGGTATCATAACACTTATTGTAAATAATACTCGGGAAGATATTGACTTATATTCGGAAAATCAGTGGGAAACATATACTTGGACTTATAAAAATCCCTATACTTTTACATTCTTTGAAAATTATTTCTTTACCCTTGTACTTTATTTCTTTGTATTTGTTATGTTGGAAGTCCTATTACGATATAAAAAAATCGTTCTATATAGAATATATAAATTGTTTCCGAATAGAAAGGTATTGATTTTTAGCACTTTACTGGCAATTTCTTTAGTCTCTATTCTATCTCTTTTTCTATATTATGCAAAAAATTATACGATAACAATAGTAGGAGAATTTTATGGAAATAGCATTCAGGATATATACTGGGATAACGATAAAATGGATGAATATCCGTTTTCCGGAGGAGAGAATATCGGAACACTAAAATCCAAACGTCTTGGGACAATTGATGAGGTACAGGTTTTAGTTCCCCAAAAGGCATCTTCTAAACTAAGAATCGATTTTTTATTTGAAGATAATGAGAAATCGCAAGTTTTAATTAAACAAGTTTTAATGCAGAACTTTTATCATCAATACATTGTCAACTTTAATGAATTATATCATCTTTTTTACGCTGCGAACGGTGCGAAAATAGAGTTAGCGGATAACGGAATCATCATTAATTATGACTTAAGCAATAGCAGGGATCAAATCCCCCACATATATACTCATAATTTTTACTATCATGAGGCGAATAAGAATTATACAGTATGCGCATATATAAAGATAATATTAAGTGCAGTTATCTTCATTATAATATTTTATTCTCTTTTATCATTTTTTCATTACAGTAAAAATAAAAAATTGCGTTTTCAAATATTGCTACAGTTAATAAATCTTTTTTTATTTAGCTTATTGTTTCATTTCTTCATGATTATAATCATGCAGTCCGATTTCCAACAGGCAATTGTTTGGATTCATGAACACCTTATAGCATTTTTACAGGGTGGTTTTATATTATGCTTAATTACATTATGTGTTTGGGCCGTAATTAGAAACAGCACAATAGCTGCGACTTTTACTGGTATACTGTCATTTGTGATAAGTATAATAAATCAGTATAAAATGCAATATCAGGGTAAACCCTTGGCCCCTTGGGACTATCTTAAAATTAACGAAGTAAAAAGTATTTCGTCCGGACTAAGGCTGGAAATAAGCAATATTATGATACTGACTGCAATGTTGATAATTATTTGTATCATAATGAATATATTCTGGCCTAAAATAAGAATTACTAATAAACGTGTTAAATATGTGCTGTCAATTTTCCTCCTTATTTTTACTGGTATTTCTGGATCTATGTATATTTACAAAACATTTTGGAATCCAGATTTAAAAGAAATTCAATGGGATCAGGAAGACTATTACAAGGAAAATGGTTTAATTAACTCTTTTTTAGCCAACTGCAGATATATTGCTATTGAAAAACCAGCAGGCTATTGTGAAGAGACAGTATATCAAATATGTAATGAACTAGAAAAAGATGCTATCATTAAAAAAATGCCACAAGCTATAGATCAACCGGATATTATTGTAATTATGAGTGAAGGTTTTTGGGATATAACTAATTTGAAGGGAATTACTTTTGAAGAAGAAGTTTTACCAAATCTGAAAGCCTTGAAAAACGAATCACTTTACGGATATACAATGGTGCCTGTTTTTGGAGGGGGAACATCAAATACCGAATGGGAAGTTTTAACAGGATTTTCGAAGAACTACCTCCCATCAGAATCAACCCCGTATCAACAATATATTAATGGTCCCTCTTTTTCGGTGGCAAGTTATTTGAAAAAACAAGGTTACGATACACTGGCGATGCATCCACATTTTCCTGAAAATTGGAATCGCAATACTGCTTACCCATATTTAGGATTTGATCAGTTTTTATCACTTAATGATTTTACCAATCCTTTAAAGGAAAGGAATTTAGTATCTGATTATACTGTAACCAATAAAATAATATCGGAGTATAAAAAGTACAAAAGCCTTTCAAATCATCCGCTTTTTACATTTGTTGTAACTGTTCAAAATCATGTATCCTATGATCATAATAATTATACAACGCAAGATCAGATAAAATTTTCAGCTCCATTTCTTTCTGAAGATATAATTAATGATATAAAAGACTTTGCTACAGGAATTCACCATTCCGATGATGCCTTAGGTAAATTAATTGATTACTTTAAAAATGTCAATAATAAAGTAATTATTGTTTTTTTTGGTGATCACATGACAACTTTAGGCGATAGTACTTTTAAAGTATTTGAAGAAACGGGGTATATAAGCAATAGCTCTACGAACTCAGATGAGTATTACAAAACGATGTTAACTCCATTATTAATTTGGAGTAACTATGATAGTGAAAGTAAAGATATTGGGATCCGAAGTTCGTTTCAAATTATGCCAACAGTATTCCAGAAGTATTTGTTAACAATGCCTGCTTATTACAAGCTATTATGTGAAATCCAAAAATATTCAAATGGTTTTACAAACGGTATAGTTTTGGATCAAGAGTCCCAAGTTTCCTCTTCCTTAACCCAAACACAAGAAGAGTTATATCGGATTCAAGAGCTGTTACAATATGATATGATGTTTGGTGATCAGTATAGCAAAGAAAAAATGTTTGAGTAAGGTTTGAATACGTTTGTAAGACAGGGAATAGCAGAATTTGTTCTGATATTCCCTCTCTGTTTGTTTCTATTCTCGGTGTTTTGTAAGCGCCAAATATTAGTGTAGCTAGCGCTTTGCCGCCAAATACCTCATAATGATAGATAGCTAGATGCAAGCACTTCGCTCTGGAATACGATACATTTCATTGATAGGTGCGAGTATTTCACTACACATTTATGGAGGTATCGAAAATGTCCAGTTACAATGCCAGAGTCTCAGCTGATCAGCAGCTCCAACTAATTATGGAATGTAGGAACAGTGGGCTCTCCGATTATCAGTGGTGTAAGGAGCACGGAATTCATCCGGGAACCTTTTACAACTGGGTCAGTAGACTCAGGAGAAAGGCCTGCTGTGAAATCCCTGAGTCAATTTCCAAAGCGGAGCCTTCACCGACTCCGGCTCAGGAAGTGGTCCGCTTAAACGTTCATTCAAAAGCAGCAAATCCTGAGCGGATGCTTCTATGCCAGTCAGCGCCTGCGAATCCAACCTGTATTGCAGATATTTCTGTCAGCATAGAAATATCTCTGGGCAATGCGACAATCCGCATCGCCAATGGAACTGACCTTGCTATCCTTGATCGGATTCTGAGCCTTGTGAAAGGCACCGGGTGTTAGGCGATATCTCCGTGGCGGACAACATCTATATCGTATGTGGCACAACAGACATGCGCAAATCGATCGATGGTCTCTGCAGCATTGTCCGGGACAAACTTTCCATGGATCCGGATCAGTCATCCCTGTTCCTTTTCTGCGGTAAACGGTGTGACCGGATCAAGGTCCTGCTCCGTGAACCGGATGGATATGTGCTCCTTTACAAGAGACTGAATGTTGCACAGGGACGCTATCGTTGGCCACGGAAGCGTTCAGAAGCTCAGGCAATTACCTGGCGGCAGCTGGACTGGCTGCTCAGCGGACTGGACATTGAACAACCAAAGGCGATCCAAACCAGCTGAAAATCATCGTGAAATCGACGAAATTTTCCAGTAACATTTCTTATCGAAACGTGGATAACTCTTTCTTTTTTCATCCAGGCCGGAATAACCTCCTACGCGATTTCTATTTCATCGCTTTTCATCGTATTCAGAGATTGCCATAACAGAAAATATCTTGGTTTATCCATCTTATGGCTACTCTCCGCGTCAGTTATCCACCGTCATTATGACGAATACCTGGCCGTGACGAATTCGCTTTTTTCTTCGATTTCTGGTAAAATACCAGTAACGAAACAGAGGAGCGAAGGACCATGGCATCCAGTGCAAAGGACATCCAGTTCAAGGAACTGAAGGATACGATCTCACAACTGAATACAACCATCCGTACCCAGAATGATCTGATCGTATCCCTGCAGAAGATGCTGGAAGAACGCAATGCAAAGGACGATGAAAAAGACCGGATCATTTCAAATCTGCAAGCGCAGCTTGAATACTTCAAGCAGAAGCTTTTTGGCAGTTCCAGTGAACGACGCAGTGACATGCCCGGTCAGCTGAATCTTTTCTCCGTCCCTGATTCCGGGGAAGAACCAATTCCGGAACTCATTGAACCGGAGTTTATCGAAGTGAAAGCCAGCAAACGAGGGCGTAAGCCCAAAGCGAACTATGACGAGATGTTCGCAAATCTGCCAATCCATTATGAAGAGGTGGATACACTGACAGACGAAGAAAAACAGTGTCCTGCCTGTGGAACCATGATGGTTGCGATCGGTCATGAAGAAATCAGGACAGAACTCCGCTACACCAAAGCAAAGCTGGAACGTATTGTATACGTTGCAACCACGTATGGCTGCCCTGTCTGCAAGGATACGGAAGCCCCACAGTTTATCAAGGATGAAGGAATTCCGGCACTAATCCCTGGAGGCTATGCCTCATCATCCCTTGTGTCGCACATCATGTATGAAAAGTATGCAGATGCGCTTCCGCTGTATCGACAGGAAAAAGGATTTGAACTCCTTGGAGTCAGCATCAGCAGAACGACCATGGCGGGTTGGATTATCACCTGTTCCCAGAATTATCTGAAACCCGTGTATGACTACTTTCACCGTGAGTTACTGAAACGACATTTCCTGATGGCAGATGAGACACCCATCCAGGTCTTAAATGAACCTGGCCGGAGACCGCAGAGTAAGTCCTGTGTCTGGCTGATGCGTTCCGGAGAAGACAGGCTGCCGCCCATCGTCCTGTACCATTATTCAGAGACACGTGCCGGAGAACATGCGGCGGACTTCCTGAAAGGAATCGCAGATGGAACGTATGTCATGGCCGATGGTTACAGTGGTTATAACAAGCTGAAAAATATCCGAAGATGCTGTTGTTACGCCCATATCCGGAGATATCTGATCGAAGCCATTCCAACCGGCCATGATAAGGACTACAGCCAACCGGCAGTTCAAGGCGTTCTGTATTGTAACAAGCTGTTTGAGTATGAACGCAGCTATAAGGAAAAGGAATTGTCTTATATGCAGGTTTACAAACGCCGCCAGAAGGATCAGAAGCCTGTAGTGGAAGGTTTCATGCGCTGGCTGGATGCGCAGCGCCCAGAAAAGGGAAGCCGCATGGATCGGGCAGTGACTTATATCCAAAATCGAAAAGACACGCTGATGACATATCTCGAAGACGGACGCTGCAGCCTGAGCAATAATCCATCGGAGAATTCAATCAGACCGCTAACCTTAGGCCGCAAGAACTGGCTGTTCAGCGAAAGCCAGGATGGTGCAAATGCGAGTATGGTAGTATATACCATGGTAGAGATGGCGAAAGTGCATGGGCTGCACCCATACAACTATCTGCAATACCTGCTCGACAGCCGCCCAGGCAAAGATACTACCGATGCAGAATTTCAAGATCTCGCACCGTGGAGCGAAAAAGCCAGGATAGAATGTAACAAAAAATCAGAGTAAAACGCTCGCAACCCTGACATCACATGTTGGTGCCAGGGTAGATGTGTTGGGATACCCTAACATTTGGCGCTTACGGTGTTTTAATTAATTTCATTGTAAACGTCAATTTTAGGTGCTGACAATTTTTTAATAAGTATACGGTAAACCATGAGTACTGGTCCATTTTTGAATGCCATTTTCTGCGGTCAGGTTTACATATTCGTTGTTTTAGATTTGCTCCGACAGATCTCCGGTAACTGATCGAACCATGGAAGCAGTTCTTCAATAAAGCTGTAATCCGTATCATCCTGATGGACCTTCAATACTGTCAGGATGTGGGTCAGATAACGGAACGGATTCAGGTTGTTCGCCTTTGCTGTTTACGTTATGCTGTAGATGATCGCACTGGATTTCGCGCCATCCATACTATCAATCAGCTTCTATGCATGTTTGTGCAGGCAGAAGCTGCGGAGAACTCCTTCTGTTTCGTTGTTATCTAGCGGATCTTTATCGTCATTCAGGAACACGTTCAGTGCTTCTTTCTGCTTGTTACAGTAGTTGATTCCTTCCAGTGTTCTTCCCTTGGAAAGATGTCCAGAAGACTGAATCTCTTTTGCCTACGCAAAGAAAGCCGCTATCAGAGGTTTAACCGTCATCTGCCGACACAGACAGCCATGTGATGCTCTTCGACTGTGTACACGGCTGGCTGTACACACACTCTTTTTTAGACTTCATCTAGAAGCTGTTTCCCTCCGTTGTCTCCGAAGAGTTCCCACATTTTTTTCTCCGGGAGGGTATGAGAGGTCACTTCAGCTGGGAGATCCTTTAGATCTTCTTCGCGTTTTCCTTTCCGTTTCCGGCATCTGACCTGGATCACATCCTCTTCGGTGGACTCAACAACATAAAGCGTTTCTGTCAGAGCTTCCGCTTCGTTAAAGATGAGTTCCAGCTCAATCTGGCCTGCATTGACATCCAGTTTTTCAAAAGAACGTCCATAGTGTTTATTGTTAGCGTCAGCGATCTGGTCGATTAGGAGCTTCATGTTTGCATTTAGCTGGCTCAGCTAATCCTGCATGGACAGGATCACTGCCACAAGTGTTTCTTTGCTGAAGCGGTTCAGTTCGTCAGGCGAATAACTCGTTGACATATTCGGTGCTCCTTTTGTTTTACTGCAGCTATTGTACCGCAAAACGAAAGAAAAAGCGAGCCGCGCAAAAAAGGCCTCGTCATTCTCACCATAGGATAAATACTCTGAAAAGCCGAAAAAACTAAGAGTTTTTCAGCTTTTTAGAATACTTATCCACGCAGTAGCCTGCTGCAGGCAGGTACTCCATAATTAAATGAATGTAATAAAGCCTGGTTGTGGATAACTGCCGATTCGCGCTCCGGGGAGATGATGGAAGTTTGATTTCGGTAAAAGAGACCGTCCCCTGAGTTACTGACACCAGAGACTGATGTGATCCGGCAGTTGCCGGTAATGATGAAGTCTTGGAATTCTCGAAAACCTCCTTGCGCAGGATCCTTTCCCAGTATAATAACTGCTTTTCTGAGATCCCATTGGCTCTGCACCAGGCAGTTTTGGACATTCTGCTGTTTATGCATTCATTCAGGATTTTGGTCCTGTGCTCTGCACGGATTTGATGTGTGATCTTATCCATAAGATAACTCCTAAAAAAACTTGTAGTTTTCTGGAGTTATTATCTCCTGGATAAATAAAACTAGCCCGGTACTAATTATTTACTGTATATGCTAGTACACCTTCCGTGTACGTGGTCTCTTTACCCGGAAAGGTGTTTCAGTTTTGGCCGTGCAGATGGTTCACAGTGGTTGGAATCTACAAAACTACACAATTTTACTTCTTGAATTAATCTTTAGTACTCTGTGTTTTCGCAATAAAATATTTTTTTACTTGTTTTTCAATAATATCTCTTTTAACATCAGATAATTCTGATATATTTTTACCATCTGTATCCAAATATTTTCCTTCAACTTCAAAAACAGTATCATATGTATTATTATTTTGTTTTTGGACAAATAAACTTTCTCCCAAAAAATAATTAGGCGCAGATATGTCCAAATAATCTAATACTGTTGGTGCAAAATCCAAACTGTTTCGTCCATCGGCATCAATCGTCTCTGGCGTTATTCCTTTATAATAGATTAAAAATGGAATTTGGTCTAACATAGTATTATATCTGATATTTTCAGGAAATGAATTCACATAGTCATTATCTGCATATGTAGCATGATCTGTGGTAAAAATTATTATAGTATCATTTGACAGACTACTGGCATTAAATTTATTGATAAACTCACCAAACTGATAATCCAAATCATAAAATTTGTTTAACAGCCTATCTGAGCCATTACCATAAATCTGATCCTTCGAATCAAAACTTGCGTGTGTTCCTAAAGTATATATAGCAACCAAAAAAGGATTTTCCGAATCAGCTTTTTGAGCTATAGTATCAAATAGTAATTCATATGCCTCTTTATCAGAAAGTGAATCAGCAATACCACTATGTGGCATTGCTGCATTTCCTATTATTTCACTAAAGCCAAAACTGTTCAAATATTCCGTAAACTGTGTATTAATTGGCTCCGTATTAATAAATGCTGTACTATACTGAAGTCCATTAAAAATATCAGGTATTGAAATCAAAGTATTCGTATCAAGATTATTAAACTGATATCCGGAGTATAACTGCCCACTAAGTCCCCTGTATGTTGCAAATGTATGATTATAATAACCAATAAAAT
Source organism: Lachnospiraceae bacterium (assembly GCA_021771695.1). Lineage (GTDB taxonomy): Bacteria > Bacillota > Clostridia > Lachnospirales > Lachnospiraceae > Anaerostipes. Next base: position 18,164 of record JAETON010000029.1, read on the forward strand.
TTAACGATTTGCTTTGTAAATCAGATATATTTGGCATAATATTACGCTTATCATCAATAATATTTTGAGATAAACCCTCTGTAAAAATTAGAATGAGATTTGGCCGTTCAGCAATACCTGAGCATTTTTTACGGTAATCATTAATGCCCCCCTTCAAAAATTCTGTTGTCAAATTTTCTTCACTTATAAGACTGTTTTGCAATTTTGTTTGTGTATATTTTTGAATGCCTAAATCATATGTTGCAAACAATGGAGAAAACATATTTCCGTAAAGAAGTGTCGCAAAAAGTTCTACTGCCAATCCGCAAGATAAAGTTTTCAAAGCCCATTCATTATCATGATATTTAATTCTTTGAATCGGAATAAAAGAAAAAAACAAGACTAATATGATACCTATTCCATATGACCATGCTTTGCCTGAAAGATCCTTAAGTGAAGCGATGTTGGTTAGCATAACTAATAAAATGTAATTATTTCCAAAGAAGAGTACAGCCATTTGCATATTGTAGATTAAAACTAGAATATCATTAAGTACTATTCCCAATATACGCTTTTTCTTTAATAGCAAATCTGATAGTGATACTATAATCATTAACTCCATCAAACTAATAAGGGCATATTTGATATTATTTGTTGTCCTGATTGTAATTATAGTAATAAAAACGGAAAATGTGTATTTCAAGATTGTTCGATATATTTTCATAAGATTACCATAGTGCTTTTTATCTGTATTTTGCATATATTTTCCTCTTGTCTGTTAATTAATATAGCATTGTATAAATAACTGTGAATTGTACGGTTTAGTGGTACCTGTATGAATCCTTCTAAAAGAATAGCAGTAAGGTAATATTGTCTAATAATCTTCCGTTTATTTTCCGAAAATTATACTATTGATAAGCAGTTCTTCTGCTTCAGAAGTTTGTAGTTGATAATTCCAAACCATATTTAGGTCTAGTTCATCCACAATGTATACTTTGGGGATAAGCCATGTAAATTCACATTCCCTCCAATGTTGCCTGGACTCTCTTTTTTAATTATACTTTTGATCTGATATGCCAATATCTAAACCAAGGACATCTATCACCTGCTTTTTTGTAAAATATGTGTTAATATATTCTGGACTTTTCGACATCATATTTTGTAGTACATCTTCATCGTTGTACAGTCGAATAATAGTGTCAGCCATGGATTTGTCAGCCGCAGCAACTACAAAAACGCCTTCCAATGTACTGATCCCTTCTGCACCAACAGGCGTAGTGATAAGTGGACATTGCTCATAGATGCTTTCTATAACTTTTCCTTTGACACCAGCTCCATAGCGCAGAGGCACTACAACCAGACGGCAGGACTGGTATAAAGAATGGAGTTCTTCATCGCTGACAAAACCTTTAATCACAATATTATTGCTTTGTAAATTCATAATTTCCTGTGGTGGTTTAGATCCGACAATATACCAAATAATATCTGGATAACTAATCAAAATGTGTGGAAATATCTCATTGGCGAACCAAAGCACTGCATCTATATTGGGCGGATGGCCAAAACCGCCTACAAACAAAAGGTTTTTTTTCTTCTTGATATTCGGACATTTCTTTGTCTCCATCTTTTCATAAATGTAAATAGGAATAGAACGTATAACCTTTTCAGGAAAGGCCTGTTCCAAAACTGTTTTTTCATAAGTACTGGGTACATAAATAATATCTGATTTTTCTATTAACTGATACTCAAGAATTTTCCAGTGTTCGGAGGATTTTAAAAGTTCTTCGTTTCCCGTTACTTCGTATTCTCTTCGTTCACGTAAATAGTGTAAATCATGGCCATAATAGATTAGCTTTCCATTCCCATATTGCTTTAGTAGGTCGATATAACGCACTGCAATATGAGGACGATTTACATAAAAATAATCAAAAAAATGAGCATTTTCTTGAATCCATTCTTTCCAGTATTTAAAATAATAATTTCCATATAACACTTCAACGCCCAGTTGCTCCAGTTGCGCGGTATAAGGCTGATACGGATAATAATCCGCTGGCAAAAAAGTCACCTTTAAGCCCGATTCTATAAAAATTTTAGTATACATAAAGACATTTCTGGCGCCTGCATCCTTATCGTATTGGGGAACCATATGATCAATAACTAAAATTCGCTTTTTTAGCTGGCTGCGGTCGCGCGCAAGAAAAACGTCTTCTCCATTTGGTTTATGATTCTTTTCTAGTTCATTCTTCCATTTTTCATAGAACTTACTCTGGTTAATACGTTGGTAAGCTTTTAAGCCCTCAGAATTCGATATTCCATTAGATAAACCTTCATAGTGAATTACTACGGATAATGGCTGACAACATACTTTATAGCCTGCTTTGCGTACCATAAAGGCAAGGTCACTATCTTCGCAATAAGCAGGAGTAAATCGTTCATCAAATCCTCCTAATTGCTTCCACAAGGTGGTTCTGATCATAATAGAAGCACCTGATATGTAGTCACATTCTTTGACATAACAAAATTCAGGCAATGCAGGGTTACTGCCATTTCCATAATTCCATGCGCTTCCATCTTTCCATAAGATTCCTCCGGCTTCCTGCAGCCTTCCGTCTGGATAGACAAGTTTTGATCCTGTCATACCAATATCAGGATTTTCTCTCATTAAACGAACCATAGGAATTAACCAATCAGCCTGAACCTGTGTATCATTGTTTAAAAAAAGAATATATTGGCCACGGGCAAAAGAAGACGCGTAATTACAATTTTTAAGAAAACCATAGTTTTTCGGTGTACGGATAATTCGTATATTTTTTACGACATCATTCACCTGGAGCGTAAGATCATCAGAACAATCATCTGCTAAAATAACTTCATAATCTACTTCCGACGAATTCTCCATAATTGATGCAAGGCATATATATGTATAAGAAAACTGGTTATATACCGGAATAATGATACTAACAACTGGAGTTGCTGATGACGGAAATGAAAGAACAGGGAAGTCTGTAATCTGGGTACTGTTAATTATTTTTTTTAACTTTACTTCCAGTCTTAAATCAGCTCCCATAAGCAGCCTTTCATCCAGAATCTGAGATACTTTTGTTATACCACCACGTTTAAAATAATAAAGTACACGTTTTAATTTCTGTAGCCGAAAATAGTACACCAATTGGCGTGGATGGTTTAAAAGCTGTAAAACCATTTTTAGGAATACTCGCCGTCTGCTATTGTAAGGCACAAATACAGCCAAAGCTTTTTTCCAGAATTTTGAATTACCATCATTTGAAGACATGTCACTACTCCTATCGGTTATAATCAAATAAAAGATTTCTCGGGCCAAATATTAAACGCTTTCCAGTCAATACTATTTTATACACTCCCGATGGCAGCCATTTTTTCAAACGTAGTTTTATCTGTAATTTTAATGATGTTAATGGATATAATCGGGCTATTTCTTCATCTCTCTGGCGTATTTTTTCATACAGGGTGCAAAGTGTATCCTCAGCCACACCAACACTTCTGCTACTTTTGAAATTTTCAATATATTCATTAAAATAAGAGGACGAAACTTCAGGAAATTTACTGCTTCCCATTATGCTGTTCAGATAAAATCGAAAGTTTGCCAATTCTAAAGAAGCATATTCAGCATTATAAATAAGCCCTGTACAATAACCGGCATCTTGAGCCATAAATTGAGTTAATCGGTTAAAAACATCTGCTTCGTCGGGTATATGAGTATTATCTGTCAAAAGAGAGGAGAGCAGTTTGTCTAGGATAATCCGTTTACAGCAAAATGCGCCACTGGCTGAGATAATTTGTTTGTTCTGTTCCATATTACATTTCAAATGAACTGCTTCGGACATTTCCTTTACTTTTTCATAATAGCCACTCCAACTATTTTCGTAGAAATGAAAATAGTTATGATGAATCGGCATGGGGGCTTCTAAAAGCCCAAGGGAGGGATCAGACTCAAATTCCTGAATAATGTTTTGAACAAATTCCCTGGTTTTTAGTATGTTTTCTAGGTAATTATATAGAATGGACTGATAGACAGTATCAGGTTTATCTCTCCAATAGCAAACTGCATCATGAACAAATAATATATATTTATAATTCTCCCATCCAGGAACCTCCTTCAGGCACAGATAACTTTCTGCCCTGCTGACTACAAAATGTATCTGATCCGTATTTAATCCCTGATCTTTGACAGACGCTTTTATATTTTCAGCTAAGTCTTCAGACATTATAATGTAAGTGTCAATATACTGATAGATGGAAGCGATGTATTTTGTAATCTCCAAGCAGCTTTTTATTGAATGGCACAAAAGAAAAATCCCAACTTCTTTTAAAATATTTACTTCGGACACTGAATAATTATAGGGTAGAATATAGTTTAAATGCAACGAATTGTAGATATCGTAAACATTATAGTTGGAAAGCAAATCGCCATAGATCAACTTGGAGGGGTAGTCTGTATGCTGATCTACATAATTTAATGCTAATTTCAAGTCTTCACCGCCATTCATGTAGAGAAGTTCATGACGAGGCAGAGAAAATGGTTTTCGCTTCAAGAAAGGCGTATGCATTTCCTGCAGCATTAGGTTAGCCGAATATCCGTAGAAATTATAGTTTTTCCTTAGATCAGACGAGCGATAGGGCTCTGAGTCACTATATATATCCCATTTAAAGCCCAATTTTTCAAAATAGTTCGTGAATACAAATTCATGCTTGCTGACTACATCCCAAAAGTTGTTAATACTGTCATCATACCGCTTCCAATAAAACCAGAAATCATTGGAATTTAATAATGATTTACGAAAAACCCAGAACCACGATTGTATGTGATCCGGAATATATCCACATGACATAGTACCTGTGCTATCTTCAGACTGATATCCGGCCAATATTCCCCAAAAGTCAATATCCCTAGAATTCATAGAAGTGAAAATTTTATCAAAGGAGATAAATGGGCCGTAAATAGTATCGTTGAATAAAATAACCTCATCATATTCGCGGCATACGTCCATGCCGCAATAATATAAAAGTGCTTTTTTATAGGCTGCGGCATCTAGACCAGTATTTTCGCGGATAAATATATTTTCTGTATATTTTTTAAATAATTTTTGTGTTTTATATGTTAATTCACAATTGGATACTAAAAAAAGTTCAGAAAGATATGGCCTGATTGAAGCTAACAGATAATCCACGTATTCTTCGGCCTTACCGGCTTTGTTATAAAAAACAAAGATTCCCAACCTTTTAATATCTGGTACAGCTAAAACGCTCATAACTTAACAAGTCCTCTCTTTACCATAATTTCTCCTAAAGTAACCGTAGTCTCATCCTTAGAAATACGCGGCAACGGAAATTCGAATTCACGAGCATTTTTAAAGACATTATAGTTATAAAAAAAATCGTATTTTATTAAATTAAACGGTTCAAAGGCTTCCACTGGGCTCAGTTTAAAGTACTCTCTATCTCTGATAACCGCCTGATTATAAAGACGGGCAAACTCCATAATTCCTTGCTGCATTATATGAACTTGTTCTTTATCAGATGTATTATGCCCATATACAAATGTGATCTCATTATCTTCTGTAAGGGAGTATCTTAACAGTGTTGCGGCAGATGAAGTAAACAGGGCCTCCATCATCATGGCACAGGTGGTTCCCTCTTCCGTATCGGTGATAATTCTCATATCCCTATTATGTGAATATGAGAATAGATACGGTATAAGAATAGATGAAGATACGTAAGCGTTTGTTGTAGGATTACTGGATGATGCGACGTATGTCCCTCTTATGTCACACAGTGGACTGACATATTTATTGATAAACTGGCGCATAAAGACAAATATAGTTCCTCCCCAGCCCAGATCTGCGATACATACTTTTTGGGCATTTCCGATTGCTGCTGAGAAATACATAATTGCTGCTTCCTTTGCGTTGCTAAAGTATTGTGCAATTTTGACCTTATTATCATAAATAAATGTTCTTATAATTTCATAGTTCTCATTAGTCAGCATAGCAGTTTTTTCAATATTCAAAACAGTAAGGTTTTCCACAAGAAAAGATAAGCCAGTCTCTTCTAAAGACTGCTGGATTGTCTGATTTCCTAAATTTGCTCTGTTTTTAAAAAAATACTGAATAAATTCTTCTGGACTGTCTTCAAAAATTACTTGATACATTGCGAAACGTGAGGTGACTATATAATCGTTGTCAATTTTTTTATAAAAGGAATTGTATACCTTTGATATAATATCGCAGTCCCTTGCTAAAAAAAGTATTTTTTCTGTCTGTGTATTTTCGCAATATTCATTTAGCCATTCACAAAAACCACAGTTTAAAATACCGCCATAGATAAATCCATGCTCATAGTCTTTTGAATACACATGCATACCGTTATGAAGGTGACAATTAACTATGCCTTTATATAAAGAAGCCGTTAAGGAAACAAAATTATCTGGTCGGCAGGGATTACCTATTTTGTTACAGTTCTGGTAATAAAATGTGTCCAGCCCGGCCTGTTTTGTCCCCTCTATATCGCTTTGATAGTTATCCCCTATGTGAATAATATGCTTTCCCGGAAAAAGTGTTTTAACAACAGCCTGAAGTTTGCCTCCACCTTTCCCGCATTCGTATTCACATGAAACATACCCCCCTTGAAATGTTTCAAATCCACAGTGTTTTAACATTCGCAGAATATAATCCTTAGGCCAGTACATATCAGATGTAAAAATAATTGGTTTAGACTCTTTAAATTGTTTATAGCAAGATAACATATAGGGATTAGCATATAAATAATCGAGTTCTGTCTGAAATTCCAACTCCATTGTTTTTTCTATATCTATAGATAAATATTTTCCCAGCACCATATAGATATCAAAAATATTGACCTCACTATTTTTCTTTACTGTTTTTAAGCGTGCCTCACGCTCCGCTTCAATTCTCATTTTTTTAAAATTCAAAATACCGAGTCTTAATCCAACAATTGAAAAAATGTCCGTTGGATCACTGACCTGGCGAAAAAGCAAAGTGTCAAATACATCAAATGAAATTACATCATAGCTGGATAACATCCGGACAAATTCATCTAAAGCCAGCCGGTTAGCGAGCAACGATTCTGGGCATGGTCTCACTTTAGATGGTTGTATCTGTATATCTGTTATTTCCTTATTATTAAATTTAAATTTATCATAATCAGGTGTACCTGTTATAATATCTTTTATTCTTCTAATTGGTTTTGTTATTTTCCAACAGGTAGCGTTTTTAATACTATTGTATTTTTCTTCAAAGTATTGAGCCTGTTGCTCAGATGATCTCAACGCCTGATTGAGCAAAGTAGTCTCTAAAGCTTTAGTACGTTTAAATGCTTCCAAATTATACCCAGATGCTTTATATTTATCCCTTATCAATTTCAATTCTTGATCAAGCTGCTGCATTTTATGAATTAATAATCTTTCATGTTCTCTGCAATCTGTGATTTCTTTTTCCTTTTCGGATATGATTTCCACCAAATGTTGTTTAACTTGTAACAATTCATACTCATAATTTTGATGAACATCGTGTAATTGATTTTGATATTTGCTTTCGCTGATCTGTAGATTACTTTTTAAAGACTCAACTGTTTCAACTAAATTATTTCTTTCAGACTCAAACTTAGCTATCTGTTCAAATAAATTATATTTATTTTTCAATAAATCAGCATTTTCTTTTAGAACGTTAGGGTCAACATACCAATAAGTACATAGGTGTTTGGATACACCACTTTCGGTGAGTTCTGTCAATAATTCATAATCAGTATCTTCAAACAAATTCCACAATAATCCAAGCCCATATCGATCTTTCAAACGTTCGAGGGGAAGGATAATTTCTATCCAACTATGAAACGCATATAAATTTTTCATGGCTCGGAAAAGCATAAACTTAGCCGGATAATTTTCTTTAGTAAATTCCTGATCAAAATAAGTATGTTCTCCATTAACAACAAAACAATTATGTGGAATTAAATCGATAAATGCAGTTTTCAGAATTGGTCCATATTCATACATTTTAAGGTCTAAAACCGTTCCTTTGCCAATTAAAGCATTCTTTTCTGCTTCAACCTCATCGGATGATTTTATAATGTCATTGTAATACTTATCAAAAATGTCAAAGAAACCAGAGATATCATCACTGTGCAGACGTTCTAATAAAACCTCCTCCAGCAAAGGAGCTTCAATTAATGGCATAGTCAGTTGTTGATTATCTAATTCAGTTTCTACGATAGAAAGGCCACGCTTCTTTAACTGCATAAGATTTGCATAAGATCCTGTAATAAGTTGATTGCCCTGCGGCTGTAATGCTTTTTTTTGCACTGTACTATTCTCAAGGATAACTGTATTCATCTGATGTGTGGGACGGCGGTCAGCAGTAATAAAGGCTGCTTTCACATTAGAAAATAGCGCTTTCGCTCCTCCACATTCAACTAGGAATGAATTAGCAAAAAAACTGAAAACCTTATTTTTTAATAAATCCCCATATATATCTTTTTCTTGAGCAATAAGCGTCGGATAATAAAGGTAATATGGAATCACTCTGTGCGGCATTTCTGTTTCGGGAAGTCCGCTGTCTGAAAAGATGGCCTGCGGCATTTTATAATCGGGCATAGGATAATAGAAACGCTGCTTAGAAAACCCGGCTTGACTTAGCATATTCTTTAACTCTACTTTGTCGAAAGTTCTAGCTTTTCCTCCATTTATATAGTTATTGATACCGTCAAATGGTATTCCTGTATGATCTTCTGGTGCGCCACACCAATATTTAATGCCATATTTATTTTCTATAGCAATCAAAAGTTTCCCGTCAGGTTTTAGCAGTTCGCTAATTTTTTGCAAAAAGGATATATATGGATTTTTATTATCAGAATAATTTCCCTGATATTCCAGAACTCCAATGAGTGTAATGTAATCAAACTTTTCCTCAAATGGCATTTCTAGTACGTTTCCTACATATATATCCAAATTCTGATTATCTTTATATCTTTTATAAATAGCATTCGCACGAAGTGCGGACAGTTCAACTGCTGTTACATGGCTGCATTTTTCACATAATAGTCCAGTTAATGCCCCCATGCCAGCGCCTATTTCCAGCAGTGTCCCACACTTATTAAACGGGTACCAGCTCAATAATGCCTTTCGAATGTCAGTCATATGATAGAACACAGTCCATCTGTCATCCTTTTCAAAAATAGATGAGTATTGCTCCGGTCCGTTACTGGAAATATAGTTGAGGATATCCTGTTCGACGTCTTCACCTTCTGAATAAAAATTATTTCCAGTATAATATGATAAATGAATTTGTGCCACTTCTAGTTACCTCCTAACTGTCTAAATCCAAAGGTTTCTCCTTCAGCCCGAACAGCTTACTAATCCTATGAGTAAGCTGCCATTTCAGCGAAGTCTGTTTATAATACTTCCTCACTTCTCTTTCCAAATATCTTGTGTATTTGGAATTTTCAGTACTGACATAACCGTTTTTCAAATAGTATTCCAAATTTAAATATTCAATTTTCGCATAAGAATTTTCCATCAGTATTCCTGTATAATAACCATTATTCTGTGCTACAAATGAATAAATACGTTCAATCGCATGGGAGATTGTACCATCTTCCGGGAATGGTTCCGCCGGGAAATCCTGATAATTCCAGGTATAGTTAAACAGCTGAGATAGCGCCTTTGTCTTGAACCAGAAGCAATTTCCGATTGCTGATACAGGATCTTTATCATCTTCTATTGGCACTTTAATCCCTAATCTTTTAACAAGATCTTCTGTATTAGAAAAATTAACAGTCCATACATTTTGTGCAAAATTGAGATATTGCCCATGGATCGGGGCAGGAGGTACCAGTAGTCCAAGACGGTCTTCGGATTCAAAGCTATTTATAATACTTTTAACAAGATCTTTTGTTCCAATAGTATTTTGCAGTAATTTATATCCCCAACTGTCTCCTACTGTTCCTGGACTAATTTGCATCGTTTTTTTATCATGGATAAAACAAACGTAATCATATTTTATAAGAATATCTTTCATAGCAATCCACAAGGCAGACATATCCCTCCCCCTATTGTTAACTTTCAAAAGACAGATGTCTCTTTTACTATGGTCATATTTTTTTAATATTGTTGATATAATCTCTATTTTTGCATCAGTATTGGTTGTTATCAAAAGGTCTGTATTATCAGGAAAGTTTACTATAAAAGAAAGATAGTGTTCAAACATATCTTCATAATATAAATGCATGGCAAAAACAGTTTTTTTATCTACATTGCCGAGACTTTCTTTCTGGTTTGGTAATATATAAACCAGACCGATATTCCGTATTAAATCGGATATATGGCAGGTTCTGAGCATATTTTTCCAGAACATATCCATATTAAATATCTGGTTTTTGGATAAATAACGATACAACATGACACTCTGCTGACCTGCATTTGAATTTAAAGGAACAGAGTATTCATTAAAAAACATGCGACGCTTAAAAAAAGGACAGCCATCATTTTCAATAATTTTTACGGGGTAATCTGCAATGGCCTGCTTAGTATAAGGCGCATATTTATCTGCATTAACAAAACTATCATAAGTAAAATCAGCATCAGACAATGTTTTTGTAAGCACCATTTCGTACTTACCTACCGCCTCATTATAAGTGTTAAGAGGTGATAGGTCTTTCCAGAAGTCCTTAAATATTTTACTTTGTACTACATTCTTACGAAATACAATAAAATAAGACTGGAGGTGTTCTGGAGTATAACCATACTTGCAGTTAAATGGATTCTTTTGAAATGACAGATGTTTTGTAATGCCCCAGAAATCTAACTGTCTGTTTTCCATGGAATCAAACATATCCTCTAGCGGAGTCAGTGGTCCCATAATCGTTGCATTAGTAATCAGTACCTCATCATAATTTTCAAGCAGATCCCAGCCGATATGTTCAATAGCGGTTTTATGTGCCCAAGCATCAAATCCCTGATTATCTCTTATAATGATGCAATCAGAAAATTTTTTTAAATCTTTTTTTCCGTTTTGACTCAAGATTCCATTACATACAATGATAAGCTCTATCTCTAATCTTTTTAGTGCCCTTAAATAAAACAGAACATAATCATCTACAATTCCATCTTTATCATAAAAGCAAAAAAAACAAATTCTTTTTAAACTAAGATCAAATGCCATATTATTCACTCCAAAACTTTTGATAAGCGTCGCATACCGATTGAGTCTCACCCATCAAATAGATTTTATGATTTTCTAACCAGACTACCCGATTACACATTTCACGGATCTGATTTAGTGAGTGGGAAACAAACAGAACGGTCGTTCCACCTCCCATTAACTCCATCATACGTGCGCGACTTTTATTCTGAAAGCCAACATCTCCTACAGATAAAATTTCATCGACTATTAAGATTTCTGGATTAACAACTGTAGCAATTGAGAATGCCAGACGTGCCATCATACCGGATGAATAGTTTCGGATTGGCATCTCAATAAAATTCCCCAGTTCTGAAAACTCTACTATTTCATCAAATTTTTCATTTAAAAACTGCTCGCTGTATCCTAAGATTGCGCCGTTTAAATAAATGTTCTCTTTTCCACTTAATTCTGCATCAAAACCGGCGCCCAGTTCAAGCATAGGGACAATATTGCCAAATGTTTCAACTTGTCCACTGGTGGGCTGTAGAACCCCTGATATTATTTTAAGTAATGTAGATTTTCCGGCTCCGTTCCGTCCAATGATACCAATTACCTCTCCCTTTTCTACTGAGAAAGTAATATCATCCAAAACTGTCAGTTTGTTATATACCAGTTTTCCCTGGAGGAGTTTTACAATGTACTCTTTCAAGCTATCTATCTTATCATTTACCATACGAAAATTCATGGTAACATGATTTATACTTAACATCTGCTCCCTCATAATTTTCCTTTCTAGATATATAAGGCAAATTTATTCTGTGTCTTTTTAAATATAATGCAGCCGATAGCTAGAGAGACTGCGGCGGCTCCCAAACAAAACGCAAATGTACTTAGTGATGGCGCAACTCCATCAATAATGCATGTTCTTGCAAAATTGACATAGTGGTAAAGGGGATTCAATTTTAAAATTGACCGATACGCTTCTGGTATAATTGTCTCCGGATAAAATAGAGGTGTTCCATACATCCAAACCATACTGATCACTCCCCAGAGATACTGTATATCCCGAAAGAAGACATTGCAGGCCGATAGAGCCATGGCTAAACCAATACAAAAAAGCAACAGACACATGATATCAAAAATCAGCAATATTAATGCAAAATTAGGCCGACATCCAGTGAAAAGTGCAACAATATATAAAGGAACCAGAGAAATAATAAAATTGGTAGCACTCGCACACACTTTTGTTACCGGGTAAATCCATTTAGGCACATATACTTTAGTAATTAATGATGAATTACCAACGATGGCAGATAATCCCTGACTTACGGATTCTGAAAAGAAGCCAAAGAATATGGTACCTGTAAGTAGGTAAATCGGAAAGTTTTTAATATCTGACTTAAACAACGTTGAGAAAACCATATATTGAACCAATGATGTGAGCAATGGATTTAAAAAGCTCCAAAGATATCCCAACACAGAACGTTTATATTTAGTTTTAAAATCTCTGGAGACCAATTGTTTGATCAAAAAGCGGTAACGCTCCCAAATAAGTTCTAATTGCAAGATTGCGTTTTTACGACCATGCTTTCTGCAGAATTCTATATAAAATAATCCCGCTGCAAGCAGTGATGCTCCAAAGGTTATAATTGACCAATAATACTCAGCTAATCTATAATAATGACGGCCTGATATGATCATGCAAAGCTGTCCGGATAATATCTTCTCATTGACATAAATAGTACCTTTACCGTTTTCAGCATAAAAAATAGTAGGCGCTTCACCAGTGGGAGAATAGCCAATAAACTCTATGCTCCCTTTTTTTCCGGCAAGATCGCTTGCCATATAAGGAATGTCAATTAAGAACCAGTCACCTTCTTTAATTTGTGACACATCAACAGTTATTGACGGATAAGTAATATTGTCTGTCTCATTATGCAGAATAATATCAAGTTTTCCGGATAAGTTCCTGCCATAATCTGCAAATTTAAATGCTAAGGCAGTAACCTGATCAAAGTTAAATAACAGTTCCTGAGTAGCTGTACTTCCTTCAGAAAGCTCGCCAATTGAACCGGTAATTTCTTCTTGCTTTTCTATTATGGTCTCATAGCGGAGCTGTGAACCGCTTATCCAATAAAAAAACCATGCACATAAGTAAAAACTCAGAATCAACACAATAAGTTTTTTATAAAATCTGGAACTGAAATATTTCATAAAAGAATAGTCCCTTCCGATATTTTAATATTATAATTTACCAATTAACTGCACGAACCGATAAATCAAAGAATCACTTTTCTTTTGACGATAAATATAAGGATTTATTAAAAGCTTAAAACGTTTCCATAGAGAATGCTGAGATTGAATTAGCAATTCCAGCAATAGCCTTTTTTCTTTATCTATATGGAAACATGCATCAAATGATTTAGCTTGCTCGTAAATTAATCCTCTGGAACAAAATAGTTGCCCTATTCGGTATTTAAACAATTCTAAATAAGTTCTTTTAGCGCCCCAAACATTATGCTCATGCTGACGATATAATATATAGGAATTGCAATCATATACAACTATTCCAAAACAAGAGGCAGTCAGGTATAACCACCAATCGTGCATGATAACATATTGTGGCATCTGCTTTCGAAGTAGTTTCAATAATTCCCTGTTAAAGAGGCACGTGCACCCCGTACATATGTTTTGAACCAGTGCGTTGCCAAAAGAAGGCTGTCTCACATATTCTTTTATTTCTTGACTCACTGGATTTAATTGTTCATCCGTTACTATTTTATTGCTACAATATAGCAATGGAACGGATGAATCGTATCCAGACATTAATTCAAGCGCTTTGCTAATTTTACAACTTAACCACACATCATCCTGGTCTGAAAAAGCAAACCATTCATTTGAATCATCAGCCTTTTTTATTAATTCAAAAAAGCTAATAACTACACCAGCATTTTGTTCTGTTATATAAGAAATTCTAGTATTTTGTTCTGCATACGTACTAAGAACACGTGGCGTTCCGTCAGTTGAACCATCGTCTCTTATCAATAATTGAAAATCACTATAATCCTGTTGCAATATACTGTCTATCTGATCTTTTAAATATTTTGCACCATTATATGTTGACATTAATATTTGGACACTCATTCATTTTTACCTGTATAAAATGAATGCAGTCTACAAGACTGCAAATTTATATCATAATTGTCATTGTTTATATGCTGAGATATAGATGTTTGCCGTATTTTGCAAGATACAATATTTTGCTTCCAAACTTTTTTTTCTAAGGGAAGCATTGTGATTATTGAACCAATCGTTTGTTTTTTTAGTTCATCTGTTACGGTTCTGGAAACAATGCATTCTAAACCATTAACCTGAGCTTCCAAACAAGAAACCGGTAGTCCTTCATATAACGAAGGCAATACAAACAGATCCATTACTTGATACAAATATTCCATATCATTTCGTTTTGTGAGAAATATAATAGAATTTTTAAGTCCTTTTTCTACTACTTTCTTTTCGATTTTTGATCTAAGTGAACCTTCTCCAATTAATAGTAGAATACAGCTATCAATTTCTTTTTTACACTCAGCAAACACCTCAATCAAAAACTCATGATTCTTCTGCCTCTCAAATCTCCCCACATGCCCAATCACAAACTTTCCTTCCAGCCCCATCTCTTTCCTGAGCCGTTCCCTCACCTCAGGCCGGAACCGGAACTTCTCACAATCTATCGCATTGTGCATGATAAAAACATTCCCAGCTTTCAGCATTTTCTCGCCATACAAGAACTTTCCTGCCGCTTCTGAACATGCAAATCGCTCTACTTTCATAAGACGAATCGGCAGACACAATATCCGATTTCTCACTGCATTAAGCGTCTTATCCGAGTATTTCGTAGCATGACAGTGAACAATAAACTTTTCCAATCCATATCTTTTAGCTATAGGCCTTAGCAAAAATGTCAAATACACTTCATGGTTATGCAGCCAGGTATATTCTCCGGCATGTAACCGAAAAAA
>JAETON010000081.1 GCA_021771695.1 Lachnospiraceae bacterium
TTTGTTGATGAAGAACCAGACAAGCGAAAAAATGACTGGAAGCTCAATGACCGCTGGGCTTGGTTTATCGGCGATAACAGACAGAGCTTGAAGCTGACGACAAAGCCAGAGCCTTACACCTTAGACCGCACATTGCGTTGGGTACAACGGCAGGTAGCACCAACCTTGAAAATGCTGAAAAAGATTGATAAGGGAAACGGTACAGACTACATGGAAATGATTGAACAGCAGGCGAAGCTCACAGAAAAGCATGAAATGATAATCAGACAGCAGACGACCCCTGCAAAAGATTTAGTAGAAAGTTAGGAGTGATAAAAAATGTGGGTATTATTAAAAGACTTCCTGCTGGTATCTATGGGAATGGGTATCGGCGTGGTCTTGATGTGTATTTTGAATGTCGGCAAAGAAGCTGACTGTAAAATGAAACAATTAGAAGAAAGTGAGGACAATTAAATGAATTTCGGACAAAATCTTTACACTTGGTTTTTAAGCAACGCACAGAGCTTAGTGCTTATGGCGATTGTGGTTATCGGTATCTACTTAGGGTTCAAGCGTGAGTTTTCCAAACTTATCGGCTTCTTAGTAGTTGCCTTGATTGCTGTCGGCTTGGTATTCAATGCTGGCGGTGTGAAAGATGTACTGTTAGAGCTGTTCAATAAGATTATCGGTGCATAAAATTTTATTGTGGTGCTGATATGAGAATGTTATAATTTGAATGTTGTATTACATAAAACGCTGTACTTACCAGAAAAATCTATGAATTTTGTATATTATACAAGGTTGCAACTTGAAGTTGCTAATGTGCATTTCAAAAAATATAGAATATAACATTATGGCTTGATAAAATTTATTCATCAAATCATAGGAGGTATCACACAATGAGTTTAGGAGAAAAAATCTTTAAATTAAGAAAAGAAAAAGGAATATCGCAAGAAGCTCTAGCTGAACAAATAGGCACTACTAGGCAGGCGATTAGTAAATGGGAAAACAATCAAGGGTTTCCAGAAACAGAAAAGCTTTTACAATTATCAAACATTTTTGAAGTATCTACGGATTATCTTTTGAAAGATGAAAAGACTGTGAAAAATAGTGAAGAACGAGGATATTATGTAAGCAAGGAAATGTCGATAGGGTTTATCGCTAATCAGAAAAAATTAGGACTTTATCTTGCTCTAGGGGTTATGCTTTGCATTTTTGCTGGAATGCCATATACCTTGTTTTTAGATAATATGACTTGGCGTTATTTAGGTATGGCATTTTGCTTTGTGGCAGGAATTATATTTTTTGTCGTAGCAATTTTTTCTGAAAAACAAGAGTACAACATTTTAAGGCAAGAACCTTTACTATTTGATTATGAATATCTAAAAGAATTGAAAAGCGAATACGTTTCAAAAAAGAAAAAATATGTAATAGTTGCTGTTCCTTGTACTGTTCTATTTATAGCAGGACTAATTTTCTTCCTATTTACTGTGAAAGGCTATATTTCATGGACAGAATACCATTCCTTTGCATTTTTCGGTCTTGCCGTTGGAATGTTAGGTTTTGTATATACAATCAATGTTATGGAAACTTATGAACTATTAGTGAAAAATGAGCAATATTCAACGAGTTTCTTTTTCAAACTAAAAAGAAAAATTAGAAAGAGATTAGGATAAGTTACAATTTAATATTCATACAAAGCAGTTAGTCTTAGGATTGACTGCTTTTTTCTTACCAAAATTTCAGATTGGAGTGATGAAATGAGCGATATTTTTAAGGATATGCAGGCAAACGTCGGCTGTGAATACATTTCCGACCTGCCCTCTTACAAACGTAAGGTGTGGCAGGAAATGAAACGACTGAACCCTGCCGACTATGAAGAAAGACAGTTAGACGATTTTTATAAATATGTGTTTGGTATGTCGTACCAGACCTTAAAAGATGTGATGAAACAACAGAAAGGACGTGAGGAACAATGCAGGAAACAAAGGTGCTGGTGGAAACGAAAGGAACAACTGGCGAAGAAACAACATCATACTGGTTCGACCTGCCGATAGATGTTGCCGAGTTTGAAGAAAAGTTAGGTGTCGGTGCAGAAAGTGGGGATTACCACATTATCGAAAAGGTGTTGCCTTATGCTGATGAAGTCCACGAACATACCAGCGTGTATCAGCTCAACGAATTAGATTTTATGTACCGCCAGCTTTCAAGTGATATGCAGGAAGAATATGTATCACTACTTACGGTGTTTGAGAATTTAGAAGCACTTTATATTTGCAGGAACGTGATTACCGTTTATCCCGACTGCAAAAGCATGATTGATGTTGCAAGGCAAAAGCTGATGAACGACCCGACATTTAAGCATTTATCCGAGGACTGTCAAGAATACTATTTTGATTTTGAAGCCTACGCTTCTCACTTGCAGGAACACGGGAAATTTTTAGTAACGGAACACGGTATCTTTGAACTGCCAGAGTAGGAAATGAGGTGGTGCTTATGATTGATGATATGGCGGTTTATATTGCTAATCTTGGCAAATACAATGAGGGTTATTTAGTCGGTGCTTGGTTCACATTTCCTATTGACGAGGAAGATGTGAAAGAAAAAATCGGCTTGAATGAACAATATGAGGAATACGCTATCCATGATACCGACAACTTTCCCATTGCGATTGGCGAGTATGTTTCCATTGAAGAACTCAATGAGATGTATGAAATGATAGAGGAACTTCCCGACTATATCGTAGAGTGTCTGGACGAATTTATCAGCCACTACGGGACGCTGGAAGAAGTCGTGGAACACAAGGACGATATTTATTATTATCCCGACTGTGAAACCATGACAGATGTTGCCTACTACTACATAGACGAATTGCAGGCACTTGGGGATATTCCACCCAGCTTACAGAACTACATTGACTATGAAGCCTACGGGCGAGATTTGGATATGGGCGGTTGCTTTATTGAAACAAGCCGAGGTATGTGCGAGATACCATACTAACGCTGGAAGATCAGCGACAAGCATTGTTGCTACTGACAGCGTATTTCTCTTTTAAGGGACAGTCTGAA
>JAETON010000030.1 GCA_021771695.1 Lachnospiraceae bacterium
TTCGCCGCAAATTTTTGAAGATTTGTCAAGCTTTTTTGGCGAGAAAGTGGGGGATTTTAATAAAAAAGGAATCTGAAAGCATTGAGTTTACTGGCTTAAAGATTCCGAGAGATTATGATATAAAAAAGGAGGAAAGAATGGGAAAAAATAAATTAGATTATGAAAGAGTGTCATCAGATATTATAAATTTGGTTGGCTCAAAAGATAATGTAACGTTTTTTGCACATTGTACAACAAGATTAAGATTTAATGTAAAAGATAAAGGTCTGGTAAGAGATGCAGATATTGATCAAACGACAGGTGTTTTAGGGCACCAGTGGCAGGGAGAACAATTACAAATTATTATTGGACAAAATGTCACGAATGTATATCGGACAATTTGTGATCAGACAGGGCTGGAATCACAAGATGCAATTGATGAAAATTTAGATGAGAAACAAACGTTAAGCCTTTCTGCAATTATTGATATTATTTCAGGATGTTTTACTCCGATTCTTCCGGCATTAGTTGGCGGTGGAATGTTAAAAGGGGTAATTGCGCTTCTAGGACTTGCAAATGTTTTGTCTGCAACAAGTGATACATATACAATTTTGAGTTTGATTGCAGATGCTCCATTTTACTTCCTGCCATTTTTAGTGGCGGCTTCTGCATCTAAAAAATTTAAAGTAAATACTTATATGGCTCTTTGGCTGGCTGGTATAATTGTATATCCGACACTCGTAGGTGCATATGAAACAGGTTCGATGAGTTTCTTATCATTCTTTGGTGCGCCAATGTTGATTGTAAATTACACGAGTACAATTATTCCAATTATTCTCGGTGTTTGGATTTTGAGTAAAATATATAATTTTATTGATAAACGTTCACCAGGATCTCTAAAACTTGTATTAGTACCAATGGTTACGATGATGATTACTTCATTTATTGTATTAGTTGCGGCGGGACCGTTAGCTTCTTATATTAGTATTTATCTTGAAAAGATTATTTCATGGTTATTTGATTTCTCTGGTCCTGTTGGAGGCATAGTCTTTGGTGGTTTGCTGGCTCCGATTGTTGTTACAGGTATGCACTGGATTTTCCTGCCAAGCGTATATCAGAGTATTGCGTTGAACGGGTTTGATTACTTTTTTATGCCGATAGGTGTATGCTCTAATATTTCACAGGGGATTGCGGCATTAACCATCTGTTTAAAAACAAAAAATAAAGATTTACGTTCTCTTTCATTATCGACTGGAGGTTTAGCTTGTTTGGGAATTACAGAGCCTGCAATGTATGGTGTGACATTAAAATATAAAAGAGCATATGTTATGGCTATGATTGGATCGGCATGTGGAAGTGCTTATGTTATGGGAATGGGAAGTGTTGCAAGTGCTTTTGCAACTCCTGGAGTTTTAGCGTTACCGCTGTTTATTGTAAATGGAAATACAGGATCACTTATTAATGAATTGATAGGTATTGGAATTACAGTCGCAGTTACATTTGTTCTTACATATTTCTTTGGAACAAAAGATTTGGAGGAGATATAAAATGTTATTAACAATGAAAGAAATCATAGATCGGGCTAGTATAGAGAATTATGGTGTTGCTGCACCAAATATTACAAGTGAATTAGATGCCAGAGCATATATTGAAGCGGCAGAAGAACTAAAATCTCCATTAATTCTGGATATTTATTATCCTGTACATCCGGATATTCGGGAACTTGCACAGATTTGCCGAATTCTTGCGATGGAATCTTGTGTACCCATTGCAATTAATTTGGATCATGGAGGGAAAAAGGAGGAAATCATTGAGGCAATAAGTGCAGGATTTACATCTGTGATGGTGGATCGTTCCTCTGTAAAATTTGAGGATAATGTAAGAGAGGTAAAAGAAATTGTAGACATTGCTCATGCAGCAGGAATTTCAGTAGAAGCTGAATTAGGGCATGTAGGACAGGCAAGTAATTATGAAAATGACAGAGATGCAGCACTGACGAGCCCTGAAGAAGCAAAGACATATGTAGAACTAACTGGGGTAGATTGTTTAGCTGTTGCCATAGGAACTGCTCATGGCTCTTATCCAAAAGATTTTATTCCAACGATTGATTTTGAACGTTTGGTTGAAATCAAAGAAGCTGTGAATCATATGCCTCTTGTACTTCATGGATCATCAGGAACCAATTTGGAGGATTTGAGAAAGGTATGCCAGCTGGGAATTAATAAAATTAATGTCGGAAATGATTTATTCAAAGCAGCAGTTTATAGTGTAATTGACGGAGATTTGGAAGGCTCAAAGGCCAATGATGTTTATTATGTTATTCGAACAGCAATAAAAGAAAAATTAAAAGAGTTAATTTATATTTATGGTTCGGATAACAAAGCGTGGATTCCGGAAGGAAGGGGAGTTTGTAGAGAATTTGATTATGAAAATGAATAAAATCTAAAAAATTGGGATTGCAGAAATTAAAATATTTGCAATCCCTTTTTGTGTGTATTAGGAAAGATATATTTTTGCAAGCCTATCCAGCATGTCAAGATATCCATCTGCTTTTGTGGAATCTATCAATTCCAAATCCTTCATTGTCTGAATGGCAGCGGATTTTACGGTGATTATTGCACGAATTAAGGAAGGATGCACCTTACGGCTGCTTAGTTGAAAGTTTTCATAGGCTTTTTGTGTTTTATTCATGAAAAGTACCTCCTTTGCATGACATTATACAGGGAAGTTATGAAATTTTCTAGGATTTTGCAAGAAAATGAGATATACTATCTAAAGAACGAAAATTTGTTCGCTTAAAGGAAGGAGTGATATGATTGATAGCTATTGTATGTTTGGATGACTGCAATGGAATGATGTTTAACCAAAGGAGACAAAGTCAGGATAGGGGGCTGAGGGAATACATAAAAGATATGACAAAAAATGCGAAAGTTTTTATGAATGCATATTCCAAAGAATTGTATCAAGAGTTCCCGGATGCTGTTGTTTGTGAGGATTTCCTTGATCGAGCAGATAAAGGAGATTTTTGTCTGGTGGAAAATCAAGGTTTAAAATTATTGGAAAAGAAAATAGAAAAAATCATTGTATTTCGATGGAAGAAAGTATATCCTTCGGATATGAAGCTGGATGTAAATTTAAAAAATTGGAATTTGATAGAAAAAGAAGAATTAGAAGGTTCTTCTCATCATATTTTAAAAGAAATATATACCAAAGGAGAATAAAATCATGAAATTAAAGAGACAGATATGTGCGGTTCTTCTATCCGTTTTTCTTGTGCTTTCCTTTGCCGGATGCAGCAGTTTAAAAGAAGATGCAGAAACTAAAAAAGGACAAAGCAGCAGCCAAAGTATTGCATCAATAGAACAGATTCCAGATTATTCAGGGGAAATGACAGTTCCAATCAATGATAATAAACCGGATTTTATTTCAGATGAGTTGACGGAAGAATCTTATGAATCCTATAGTAAACTAGATTCTGAAGGAAGGTGTCAGACAGCAGAAGCATGTATTGGAAAAGATATTATGCCAACCCAAAAAAGAGGAGCCATTGGAATGGTAAAACCAACAGGATGGCATACCGTAAAGTATGACAGTGTTGATGGGAAATATCTTTATAACCGCTGTCATCTGATTGCATATCAATTGACAGGAGAAAATGCCAATGAAAAGAATCTGATTACGGGAACCCGCTCATTTAATGTTGATGGAATGCTTCCTTATGAAGAAATGGTAGGAGATTATGTCCGTGAAACCGGAAATCATGTTTTATATCGGGTAACGCCTGTATTTGAAGGAGATAATTTAGTTGCCAAAGGCGTGCAGATGGAAGCAATGTCTATGGAAGATAAAGGAAAAGATATTCAGTTTAATGTTTTTGTGTATAATGTACAGGAAGGGATCGATATTGACTATGAAACAGGGGAAAGTTCTTTTGCTTCGGAAAAAAATGAGAGTAAGTCGGAGAAAAGTTCGGACAAAGAGGTAATTATCCGTGGAAATAGACGTTCCAAAGTTTATCATTGTCCGGGACAAAGAGATTATGAGACAATGGCAGATTCTAAAAATCTTGTGATATTCCACAGTGAAAAAGAAGCAAAGGAAGCGGGATACCGTAAGGCACAGCGTTAGAAAGGAAGGAAACTAGATGAGTTTAAATCAGACACCAAGAGGTGACAGAATCCACATTGCATTGTTCGGAAAGAGAAATGCAGGGAAATCAAGTTTAGTGAATGCATTAACCAATCAGGAACTTGCAATCGTATCAGAAATCAAAGGAACTACGACAGATCCAGTGTATAAAGCTATGGAGCTTTTACCTTTGGGACCGGTGGTTATGATTGATACTCCGGGACTGGATGATGAAGGAGAGCTGGGAGAAAAACGTGTGAGGAAAGCAAAAGAAGTATTAAATAAAGCAGATATTGCACTTGTTGTAATGGATGCGGTGCAGGGAATTTCTTCATTTGAAAAAGAAATGATACAAATTATCGAGGAAAAGAAGATTCCATATATAAAAGTCTATAATAAAATAGATTTGAATGCAGAGCCGTGGGATGAAGAACATGCAAGTTTTGTCAGTGCTGTTACTAGAGAAGGTATTGAGGAATTAAAAGAAACCATTGGAAAATTAATTCCGGCAGAAGAAGAAAAATTTCAGATTGTAGGAGATTTGATTCACCCATCTGATTTTGTAGTTTTGGTTGTTCCTATTGACAAGGCAGCACCAAAAGGACGTCTGATTTTACCGCAGCAGCAAACTATACGGGATATTTTAGAGGCAGATGCTGCAGCAATTGTTGTAAAAGAATATGAGTTAAGAGAGACTTTAGAGAAGCTTGGGAAGAAACCATCGCTGGTAATTACAGATTCTCAAGTATTTTCGAAAGTGGCTGCTGATGTTCCAGAAGAAATTCCATTAACTTCTTTTTCAATTTTGTTTGCCAGATACAAAGGAGATTTGGAAGAGGAAATCCGCGGAGTCAAAGCATTGGAAACATTAAAAGACGGAGCAAAGATTTTGATTGCAGAGGGATGTACTCATCACCGTCAGTGTGATGATATTGGAACTGTAAAAATTCCAAGATGGCTTCGCCAGTATACAGGCAAAGATTTTGATATTCACACCAGCAGCGGAAACAGTTTCCCGGAGGATTTAAACTCCTATGATTTGGTAATTCACTGCGGAGGCTGTACATTAAACCGGAAGGAAATGAAAAGCAGAATCGCAAGAGTGAAAGAAGCAGGTGTACCGATTGTCAATTACGGAGTATTGATTGCAGCAATTCAAGGAATTTTAAAGAGAAGTCTTGCACCGTTTCCTCTTTACAAAGAACTGGAATTTCTGTAGAATAAGGAAAGGATTTAACGTAAAAATTCTATATTAGGATTTTTAGAATAGGAGAAAAACATGAGTAAAGTAAGAACAAGATTTGCACCAAGTCCGACAGGAAGGATGCATGTTGGAAATTTAAGAACTGCATTGTATGCCTATTTGATTGCACGTCATGCAGGCGGAGATTTTATTTTGAGAATTGAAGATACCGATCAGGAAAGAAAATTAGAAGGTGCAGAACAAATTATTTATAACACGTTGGATAAAGCAGGGCTTCATCACGATGAAGGACCAGACAAAGACGGCGGTGTCGGACCATATATCCAAAGTGAACGTCAGGCACAGGGAATTTATTTAGAATATGCAAAGAAATTGATTGAAAAAGGAGAAGCATATTATTGTTTCTGTGATCAAGAACGTTTGGATACATTAAAAGTAAAATCCGGAGATGTTACTATCAGCCACTATGATAAACATTGTCTGCAGTTAAGTCCCGAAGAAGTGCAGGCAAAACTTGATGCAGGAGTGCCTTATGTTATCCGTCAAAATAATCCGACAGAGGGAACGACTTCCTTTTGTGATGAAATTTATGGAGAAATTACAGTAGATAATCTGGAACTGGATGACATGATTTTAATAAAATCTGATGGATATCCAACGTATAACTTTGCCAATGTGGTGGATGATCATTTAATGGGAATTACTCATGTTGTTCGAGGAAATGAGTATTTGTCATCTACACCAAAATATAATCGTTTATATGACGCATTTGGATGGGAAAAACCAGTTTATATTCATTGTCCGCTAATTACAGATGAAGATCATCAGAAATTGAGTAAGAGAAAAGGACACTCTTCTTTTGAAGATTTGTTGGAGCAGGGATTTTTACCGGAAACCATTGTAAACTTTGTTGCGCTTCTTGGATGGAGTCCGGGAGGAGAACAGGAAATTTTCTCTTTGAAAGAGTTGGAAGAAATTTTTGATTATACTCATATGTCTAAAACGCCTGCAGTTTTTGATATGAAAAAAATTGCATGGATGAATGGTGAATATATCAAAGCTATGGATTTTGACCGTTTCAAAGACCTGGCAATGCCGTATGTAACGGAGACGATTCACAGGGAAATGAACTTTGATAAGATTCTTTCTATGGTAAAAACAAGAATTGAATTGTTTACAGAGATTCCGGGCCACATTGACTTCTTTGAAGCAGTAGCGGAATATGATGTCAGCATGTATAAACACAAAAAGATGAAGACAACTCCAGAGACTTCATGGAAGGTATTAAAAGAGATTTTACCGGTGATTGAAGCACAGGATAATTTTGAAAATGATGCTTTATATGAAATGCTGGTAGCATTTGCAAAAGAGCATGAATATAAAAACGGCTATGTTATGTGGCCGGTTCGTACTGCCGTTTCTGGAAAACAGATGACTCCGGGAGGAGCAACAGAACTGATGGAACTGCTTGGAAAAGAAGAGTCCATTAAACGTATTCAGGATGCAATCGCAAAACTGGAGGCAGAAACACCGTGTCAAGATTAAGCAAAACGCAGCAGGAAGCGGTAAAACACGGGAGAGGTCCGATGATGGTACTGGCAGGACCGGGATCAGGAAAGACTTTTGTCATTACCAGAAGGATTCAGTATTTAATCGAACAATATCACGTAAAGCCGGAACGGATTTTGGTAATTACTTTTACCAGAGCGGCAGCAGGTGAAATGAAAGAGAGGTTTCAAAAGTATTCCGGCAGGAACCTGCCGGTTTCCTTTGGAACCTTTCATTCTATTTTTTTTACAATTTTAAAATATGCTTATCATTTCCGGGCAGAAAATATTCTGCCAGAGCATAAAAAATATGATATGATCCGGGAAATTATTTATGATAAACATTTGGAAGTGGATGATGAAGCGGACTTTGTCAGGTCAGTGATTCAGGAGATCAGTTTGGTAAAGGGACAGATGCTTTCTTTGGATTATTATTATAGTACAAGCTGTGGAGATGATGTATTTTGCATGATTTATGAGGCTTATGAAGCAAAACTTCATCGAAATCAATGGATTGATTTCGATGACATTTTAGTGTATACATATGAGCTTTTAAAGGAGAGAATGGATATTCGGAAAGCATGGCAGCAAAAATTCCCATATATTCTGATTGATGAATTTCAGGATATCAATAAGGTTCAATATGAGATTGTAAAAATGCTGGCACAGCCTTACAATAATTTGTTTATTGTAGGAGATGATGACCAGTCTATCTATAAATTCCGTGGAGCAAGACCAGAACTGATGCTTGGATTTCCAAAAGATTTTCCAAATACGCAAAAAGTCATTCTAAATACTAATTTTCGTTCAGGGAAAGAAATTGTAGATTTTTCAGAAAAGATTATTTCCCAAAACAGGAAGCGTTTTCCAAAAGGGATGCAGTCATTTCGTGGAGAAGAACATCCGGTGGAGATACGCAGGTTTCGAGACCAAAGGGAAGAAAATAAGCACATCGTGTATACGATACGGGAAGAGATGGCAAAGCAAAGATCACTTTCTGAAATCGCTATTTTGACAAGGACCAATCAAGGTCCAAGATCATTGGTTGGAGCTTTGATGGCTTATAATATTCCTTTTTACATGCAGGATACCGTGCCAAATTTATTTGACCATTGGATTGCAAAAAATATCATAGATTATATGAAGCTTGCTTTGGGGGACCGCAGAAGAAGTACATTTCTTCGTGTTATGAACCGCCCTAAACGTTACATCAGCCGGGAATATTTATCAGGACCGGAAGTTTCTTTTAGAGATCTTTTGGAGCAGACGAAAGACAAACCATGGCTTTATGAGTATATTGAGGAGATGCAGGAAGATCTTCGTATCTTATCTTCTATGACACCGCTGACAGCGATTACATATATTCGTAAATCTATTGGATATAATGCATATCTTTCAGAATATGCAAGATTTCGGAAACTAAGGGAAGAAGAATTGATGGATGTTTTGGAAGAATTGCAGGAGAGTGCAAAAGGGTATGATACTTATGAAGAATGGTTTGCGTATATTCGAGAATATACGGAGGAATTAAACCGGCAGTCCAAAAAGAATCAAGAAGGGAAAAACGGAGTGGTTCTTAGTACCATGCACAGTGCCAAAGGTTTAGAGTTTGAACGTGTATTTCTGCCAGATGTGAATGAAGGCGTAATACCTCATAAGAAATCCATCAAAGAGGAAGATATTGAAGAAGAACGACGGATGTTTTATGTGGCAGTAACTAGAGCAAAAAAATATTTACATGTACTTTCTGTAGAAAAGATGTATAATAAAGATAGCAATGAATCAAGATTTCTGACAGAGTTAAAAGATAGTAAACATAACAGGAGGGGCACCCGTGAGTGAAGAAAGAACAATGCCAAGAGCTGGTGATTTTTATAGGAGTTTTAAGAATAATTTATATCAGATTGTAACGACAGCTGTCCATTCAGAAACAGGGGAAATCTTGGTGATTTATCAGGCATTATATGGAGATTATAAGGTATGTGCCAGTCCTCTTCCTATATTTTTAGATGAAATGAATCATGAAAAATATTTAAATCACAGGCAGGAAGTGGTTTTAACTACTAAGGAACAGCCTTTACAGGATGCCGAAGTTATTACACCGCTGCTTAAATTTCTGGATGCCGAAGATAATCAGGAAAAGAAAAATATTTTAATACAATATAAAACAGAATGGACAGAGACAATGCTGGATTCTATGAGCTCCTCCATGGATTGTGTATTAAATGGGAACGGATTGGAAGAAAAATATTATGAATTGGAAAAAATTATAGATATGAAGATACAGTATGAAAAAAAGCCTCGGTAAACGAGACTTCCTCATAAATAAATAGAATTGGAAAATACTGGATTATTCTTCTTCGGCTTCTTCTTCAAGGATTGCATCTAAAACTTCAGTTACCATTTGATATTCTTCATCATTTTCGATGTTGTCTAAACGAAAGGCATCTTCATCGTCAGGGGAAGCGATATAACGGTAGATCAATAAAGCAGTTTCTTCTTCATCGCTTTCCAGGTCTTCAATAGAAACTAAAGCGATGTATTCCTGCCCTTCTACTCCAAAAAGGCTGATAACAGCGCAGTCCATAATGGAACCATCTTCGAGTTCCAGATGGAGAACCGGATTTTCTTCTTCAACGTATGCATCTTCATTAAATTCACTCATAGGTACACCTCATTTCTGTTTTTTTCACTATACTAAACTTACAGGAAAAAAGCAAGGAAAGAAGCAGGATATAAGAATTATAAGGGAGAATTGACAAGCATTTTTTTGTGTGATACGATACGAAACGACAGAAAAGAAATCACAGGGAAATGACGGAAACAAAAAGGAGAAAAAAATGGAAGAATACAAGTTTTTGCTGGATTTGGCAATTATTCTGGCATTAACAAAATCATTCAGTTTAATTTCACGTAAGTTTAATATGCCGCCAGTCGTAGGGGCGCTGCTGGCAGGAATTATTTTAGGGCCTGTTGTGCTAAATGTTGTGACACCTTCTGAGACAATTTTGAATTTGGCAGAAGTAGGTGTGATTTTATTAATGTTTGAAGCAGGATTAGAAACCGATCTTAATGAATTAAAAAGAAGCGGACTGCCGGCATTTATTATTGCATTATGCGGGGTTATGATACCTCTTGTGATGGGTGGAACTGTAACATATGTGTTTGATAAAAATGTTATGGAATCGGTGTTTATGGGAGTGGTTTTGACAGCAACTTCAGTAAGTATTACCGTGGAAACCCTGCAGGATATGGGAAAACTGAAAGGAAGAGTTGGAACAGCAATTCTAGGTGCAGCAATTATTGATGATATTTTGGGGATTATCCTTCTGTCTTTGATGACCAGTGTTGGAAAATCCGGAGGAGTTGATGTGGCCTCCATTTTAATGATTGTTGTGAAGATGGCAGCCTTTTTTGTAATTGCAGGAATCGGAGGTGTTTTTGCGGCGAAATTTTTTGAATGGATGGCTGGTTATAAAGATCAGAATATTCAGCGGAATCGAAGAAGGGTTGCAGTATTTGCCTTGGTATTTTGTTTTGGATTAGCATTTTTAGCAGAGGTATTTGGAATTGCAGATATTACCGGAGCTTATTTGGCCGGGATTATTTTATGCAGAACGCCTCAGAATTATTATATACATAGAAAGATTGATATTATGTCCTATATGCTGGTTACGCCGATTTTCTTTGCCAGCATTGGTCTAAAAGTAGATGTACATGGTATGAGCGGTGCACTGATTATATTTACTGTAATTTTATGTGCGGTTGCTGTGATTAGTAAAGTTGTAGGATGCGGACTTGGCGCAGCAGTATGCAAATATAACATGAAAGAATCTTTGCAAATCGGTGCAGGAATGGTCTGCAGAGGAGAAGTTGCTTTAATTGTGGCACAAAAAGGAATTGTTGTGGGACTTTTATCAGAAAGTTATTTTGCTCCGGTTGTTATTATGGTATTAATTACGACATTACTTTCACCGATTTTACTGAAAGTACTATTTACGGAGTAAAGAATTTGGAAAAGAGGCTTGAACATGATAGAAACAGTGGTATCTGTAAAGCTGCCGATAGGCGAAATGTTACGAATAAAAAAGAATTCATTGATGCCGGATTGTCCAGATGGAAATGAAAAAAGAATTTGTTTAATTTCAGGGATTTACGGAGATGAATTGGGCGGACAGTATATTTGCGGAGAAATTATTAAAAGAATCAAAGAAAATTTTTCTTTGCTGTCTGGAATTGTAGATGTGTATCCAGCGGTGAATCCATTGGGATTGGATGCAAGAACCCGTGTTGTTCCTACAACAGATATGGATTACAGCACGGTATTTCCGGGAGACTTTAATGGAGGAATGGAAGAATATACAGCCGCGAAGCTTGTGGAGGACATGAAAGGAGCCTCTTGCTGCATTGACATTCATTCCAGTAATATTTTTCTGCAGGAATTGCCGCAGGTACGCCTCAATGATGATTATGATGAAAGATTGCTGCATTTGGCGAAGTTAATGAATACAGATTTAATATGGATTCATCCTTCAACCACTGTAAATGAAGGAAGTCTTGCTTATACATTGAATCAAATGGGAATCCCAACGCTTGTGACAGAATCAGGTGCTGCTTTCCGAATAAAATATGATTACTGTGAACAGATTATTGATGGGATTTTTACTGTAATGAAAGAATTAGGTATTTGGAAAGGAAAAACCAAATCCAAAAGACATGTGCCAGTCATTAAAGAAGATGAGATTTTTTATTTGAATTGTGAGTCCAGTGGATTATTTGTATCTCATAAGAAGCTGAATGAACAAGTGAAACAGGGAGAAGTGATTGGAACGATTACAAATCCTTTACTTGGAGCAGTGGAAGAAGAAATTACAGCTCCAAAGGACGGTATGCTGATGACTTTACGGGAACATCCGGGCGTAACGGAAGGCTCTCTTGTGGCAAGAGTCATAGGAGGGATGCATTTATGAAAAAAGAAATTTTATATACCGCTGGAAGTTATTTAAGAGATGAATTTCGAATTGAAGGATACCGCTTTGGAAAAGAAGGCGGCATGGCAGAACCGGCAGCTTGTATTGTCGGCTCTATACGGGGAAATGAATATCAGCAGCTGTATATCTGTTCCCTGCTTGTGAAGAAATTAAAAGATTTAGAAAAAAGCGGTGCTATCGTTGGAGATAATCAGATTTTAGTTGTTCCCTGCATTAATAATTTTTCTATGAATGTAGGGAAAAAATACTGGGTATCTGATAATAGTGATATTAACCGGCAGTTTCCAGGGAATTTTGATGGAGAGCCAACCAGCCGGCTGGCGGCGTATTTTTTTGAAAAGGTCAAAGGATTCCGGTATGGAATTCAATTTCCGTCTTTTTACCGGAAGGGAGATTTTATTCCTCATGTAAGAATGCCCTCTACGGGAAAAGAAAGTACAAGTCTTGCAAATTTATTTGGGCTTCCTTATGTCATTACCAGCAAACAGAGGAATTTTGATAAAACTACATTAAACTATAACTGGCAGATTCAAGGAACAGATGCTTTTTCTGTATATTCCGGTGAGACCGGAAATATCAATGAGGCATCGGCAAAACAGGCAGTTTCATCTGTTTTACGTTTTCTGACGCGTATGGGAATTTTAAAATATAATTGCCATAATGGGTATATTGCTAGTATTATAGAAGAGGAAGATATGGTACCTGTAAAAGCAGGCGGTTCGGGATTTTTCCGCCGTTTTGTGAGGGTGGATGAAGAGGTGCAGCGCGGACAGCTGCTGGGAGAAATTCTAGATCCTTATGAAGGGGAAATTCTTTCTGAGATTCGTGCAAATGTGGATGGGATTGTCTTTTTTGCATCGAATCAGCCAACAATATTAGAAAATGCAACTGCATTTCAAGTGATAAAGAAACTACATGAGTAGAAGGAATGGGAGGAAATCATGGGAAAAGTAAAAAGAGTCTATGTAGAAAAGAAAAAAGACTATGCAGTAAAGGCAAAAGAGCTGCTGGAAGAATTACGACAGTATCTTGGACTTGAGATTGAAGAGATTCGCGTTTTGATTCGTTATGACATTGAAAATTTATCTGATGCCAGTTACAAAAAAGCATTAGGTACTGTATTCAGTGAACCTCCGGTAGATGATGTTTATGAAGAAACATTTCCATGCGGTGAGGAAGATAAGTGCTTTAGCGTGGAATTTCTTCCTGGGCAGTTTGATCAGAGAGCAGATTCTGCAGAGCAGTGTGTAAAACTTCTGAATGAGGAAGAAGAAGCTGTGATCCGCAGTGCAACTACTTATGTAGTAAAGGGAAACATAACAGAAGAACAGTTAAATGAAATCAAAAATTACTGCATCAATCCGGTAGATTCCAGAGAGGCAGAAGAAACAAAACCGGAAACTTTGGTTATGGAATTTGATGAACCGGAAGATGTAAAGATTATTGAGGGATTTCAGAATATGGAAGAAGCAAAATTAAAAGAATTTTATGATTCTTTGAATCTTGCAATGACCTTTAAAGATTTTCTTCATATTCAGAATTATTTCTGCAAAGAAGAAAAGAGAGATCCTTCTATGACAGAAATACGTGTTTTAGATACTTATTGGTCTGATCACTGCCGTCATACAACTTTCTCTACAGAGCTTACCAATGTAGAGTTCCAAGACGGATTCTATCGTGCACCTTTGGAAGCTGCATATAAACAATATATGGAGGACCATAATAGTATTTTTGCCGGACGTGAAGATAAATTTGTATGTTTGATGGATATGGCTTTGATGGCAATGCGTCGTTTGAAAAAAGATGGTGCATTAGACAATATGGAAGAAAGTGAAGAAATCAATGCATGCAGCATTGTTGTACCTGTTTCTATTGATGGACAGGAGGAAGAGGAGTGGTTAATTAGTTTTAAAAATGAAACACATAATCATCCAACAGAAATTGAACCATTTGGAGGAGCTGCTACCTGTCTTGGAGGAGCAATTCGTGATCCGCTTTCTGGACGCTCTTATGTATACCAGGCAATGCGTGTAACGGGAGCGGCAGATCCAACGGTATCTTTAAAGGATACATTAAAGGGAAAACTTCCACAGAGAAAGATTGTAACAGGAGCAGCACATGGATACAGCTCTTACGGAAACCAGATTGGTCTTGCAACCGGTCTAGTGAATGAGATTTATCATCCGGATTATGTTGCAAAACGTTTGGAAATCGGAGCAGTCATGGGTGCAGCACCAAGAAAGAATGTTGTTCGTGAAACTTCTGATCCGGGAGATATTATTATCTTGCTCGGTGGAAGAACCGGACGTGATGGATGTGGAGGAGCTACAGGATCTTCTAAAGTGCATACAGAAGAATCTATTGAAACCTGTGGAGCAGAAGTTCAGAAAGGTAATCCGCCGACAGAACGTAAGATTCAGCGTTTATTTAGAAGAGAAGAAGTCAGCCGTCTGATTAAGAAGTGTAATGACTTTGGAGCAGGCGGTGTATCTGTAGCAATTGGAGAGCTGGCAGACGGTCTTACAGTAGATCTTGATAAAGTACCGAAAAAATACGCAGGTTTGGATGGAACAGAACTTGCCATTTCTGAATCTCAAGAACGTATGGCAGTTGTTGTAGATCCAAAAAATGTGGATGAATTCTTGAAATATTCTGAAGAAGAAAATCTGGAAGCAGTTGCAGTTGCAGTTGTAACCAAAGAACCTCGTTTGATTCTTTCTTGGAGAGGAAAAGAAATTGTAAATCTTTCCAGAGCATTTTTGGATACCAATGGAGCACATCAGGAAACAGAAGTATATGTAGAGATTCCTCATCGTGTAGAATCCTACTTTAATAAAAAAGAAGAACCGGAATCTTTCCGTCATGTGTGTCTTGATACATTATCTAATTTAAATGTATGTTCTCAAAAAGGTTTGGTAGAAATGTTTGACAGTTCTATTGGTGCTGCAACAGTGACAATGCCGTATGGCGGGAAATATCAGTTAACACCGATTCAGACAATGATTGCGAAGCTTCCGCTTTCCAGAGGACAGTCTGATACAGTGACAATGATGAGTTACGGATTTGATCCATATTTATCTAAATGGAGTCCATTCCATGGAGCAGTTTATGCAATTACAGAATCTATTTCAAAGATTGTTGCTTCTGGAGGGGATTATAAAAATATTCGTTTGACATTCCAGGAATATTTTAAACGTCTTGGAGAAGATAAGGAGCGATGGGGACAGCCGGTTGCAGCTTTACTTGGTGCATATCAGGCACAGCTTGGATTCGGGCTGGCAGCGATTGGAGGAAAGGACAGTATGTCTGGAACATTTAATGACATTGATGTACCTCCAACTTTGGTATCTTTTGCAGTGGATGTTGCAAAGACAAAAGATATTATTACCCCTGAATTAAAGAAGCCGGGTAACCGCTTGATTCGTATTTGTCTTCCTACAGATGCATACAAGCTCCCTATTTACAGTGAAGTGAAGAAAGTTTATAAACGTATTCACAGACTGATCCAGAAAGGTGCTATTAAATCAGCTTACGCAATCGGCGGAGGCGGAACAATGGAAGCAGTGGCAAAAATGGCATTTGGTAATAAATATGGTGTTATTTTTGACAGTGAAGTAGTACTGGAAGATTTAACAGAGGCACATTTTGGTGCATTTCTTGTGGAAATGGATACAAGAGATGTTTATAAATTGGGTATTCCGGGATTGATGATTGGTGAAGTTACAAGAAAACACGAATTTGTTTTAGGTGATGAAGTCGTTGCATTGGAAGATGCATTGGATGCATGGAAGAAACCATTGGAAAGTGTTTATCCTACGAAATCTGAGGGAAGCCAAGATACATTGAACATGACACGCAGTTATACAAAAGGCAATGTTTATGTATGCAAAAATAAAATTGCAAAACCAAATGTATTTATTCCTGTATTCCCAGGTACAAACTGTGAATATGATTCTGCAAGAGCCTTTGAGCGTGCAGGAGCCAATGTTATTACAAAGGTATTTAAAAACTTAGACGCACAGGGCATTCGTGATTCAGTAGATGTTTTTGAAAAAGCAATCAAAGAATCTCAGATGATTATGTTCCCAGGCGGATTCAGTGCAGGAGATGAACCGGAAGGATCTGCAAAATTCTTTGCAACAGCATTTAGAAATGAAAAATTAAAAGAAGCTGTCATGGATCTTTTAGAAAACAGAGACGGTTTGGTACTGGGTATTTGTAATGGATTCCAGGCATTGATTAAACTTGGATTGGTTCCGGAAGGAAAGATTGTAGAACAGAGCGCGGATGCCCCAACATTGACAATGAATCGTATTGGACGTCATATTTCTAAAGTAGCTTATACAAGACTTGCTTCTAACTTATCTCCTTGGTTTAATCAGGTAAATGTAGGTGATATATTTAGTATTCCGGTATCACATGGAGAAGGACGTTTTGTAGCAAGTGATGAGGCTGTAGAAAAATTATTTGCAAATGGACAGGTTGCAACTCAATATGTAGATGTTGATGGAGATCCAACAATGGATGAAGATTTCAATCCAAATGGTTCTTATTATGCAATTGAAGGTATCACAAGTCCGGATGGAAGAGTTCTTGGTAAAATGGGACATTCTGAAAGACGTGATGATTATGTTGGTGTTAACATTCATGGAAATAAAAATCAGAAGATATTTGAATCTGGAGTAGAATACTTTAAATAAGAAATACTTAGAAAGAAAAACTGCCGAACTTTTAATTAGGTTCGACAGTTTTTTTTCGTTTTATATGAATGGTTTCCATGCGGTTTTTTTCCACATGTGTGACTTGAAAATAAAAATGTCCGTCTTCTGCGGTTTCACCTTCTTCTGGAAGGTGATCTAATAATTCAATGATATAACCGCCAAGAGAATCATAATCTTTGGAATCAATATTAGTATCCATTAAATCATTTAAATCATCTAATTTCATGGATGCATCTACAAGATAGGTATTGTCATCTAACTGCTGGAAACTTTCTGTTTCATCTGCATCATATTCATCACGAATTTCTCCAAAGATTTCTTCTACAATATCTTCCAGTGTAATCAATCCGGCAGTGATTCCATATTCATCTAATACAATAGAGAAACTAACAGACTTTTCACGCATCTGAGCCAGCAGGCTGGAAACTTTTTGGGTTTCATAAGTGAAGAATGGTTCTCTAAGGACTTCCTTCAGTTGAAAAACTTCACCACGGTGCTGGTTTCTATAGAAATATACATCCTTCAAATATACAATGCCAACAACTTTATCTTTGCTTCCTTCAAAAACGGGAAGTCTGGAATAACGGGCTTCTGTAAATGTTTCCATAACTTCATCATAAGATGCATCTACAGAGACAAAGGATACATCAATTCGTGGAATCATAATATCTTTTGCAATGGATTCTTTGAAGTCGAAAACATTATTGAGCATATCTTTTTCATCATCTTCAATAACTCCATCCTCATGGCTGACATCAACAATCGTCCGAAGTTCCCGTTCTGTCATTATACGCTTGGATTGTTTTGCATCGATTCTCAAAAGAATTAAAAGACCGGTAGATAATTTGTTGATAATAAATACAACCGGTGTCAGAATTTTAGTAATAAAATAAATACCGGAAGCATAAGACAAAGCAAGTTTGGTATTTTTTATGGTTGCATAAGTCTTTGGTGTAATTTCTCCAAAAATTAAGACTAATACTGTCAATATACCGGTAGCAATTCCAGCTCCCATACTTCCAAATAATTTGATGGCCAAAGTCGTAGATAATGATGTTACAGATATATTTACCAGATTATTTCCAACGAGAATACTAGAAAGCATCTGGCTTGGATTCTCAATGAGTTTTAAAACCGTTTTGGCACGTTTATCGCCATCCTCTGCCATGGCACGGATCGTATGCTGATTTACTGTTGTTAAAGCTGTCTCTGCCGATGAAAAATATGCAGAGAGCATTAATAAAATAATAATTCCAATTAGCTGAAATATGACACTGGGGTCCAAATTAAAATCCCTCCTAAATAAATGTAAAATTTTGTATGGTTTTCAAGTTCAATTACCACAATTTTACGAAAGAAATTAACTCTTGTCAACTCTTTTGAAAATGATACAATATATACAAAGGAGAAAGCATATGAGATATTATTACAATTATAGATTTCCCATTGGAAAGCTGACGATTGTGGAAGACGGACATGGCATATGCGGCATACATTTTCACACGCAGGATAAAGATATTGGAACAAAAAAGGAAACACCAATGATACAGGCAATGGCATATCAATTAATGCAGTATTTTGAAGGAGAAAGAAAGACATTTGATATTCCACTGTCCTTTCATGGAACAGAATTTCAACAGAAAGTATGGAAGGCATTGTGTGACATTCCATATGGACAGACATGTACATATAAAGATATTGCAGAAAGAATTGGAATTCCAAAAGGATGCAGGGCAGTG
The DNA here is from genome assembly GCA_021771695.1 of Lachnospiraceae bacterium. Classification (GTDB taxonomy): domain Bacteria; phylum Bacillota; class Clostridia; order Lachnospirales; family Lachnospiraceae; genus Anaerostipes. The sequence continues at coordinate 18,310 of JAETON010000030.1, forward strand.
GGCATGGCAAATAATCGGAATCCCATTGCGATTGTTGTTCCATGCCACCGAGTGATTGGCATGAACGGCTCACTGACTGGTTATGCAGGCGGTTTGGATTTAAAAGAATATTTACTAGAATTAGAAAAAACACATTAGTTATAGGAGAAAAATCATGAATGACACATTAAATGTATTAAAAACACGCAGAAGTATTCGGAAATATAAGAATGTTCAGGTTCCGGAAGAATTGTTACAGGAGATTTTGGAGGCAGGAACTTATGCACCGTCAGGAATGGGGCAGCAGGCATCTAAAATTGTTGTAGTACGGGATAAAGAATTGATTTCCAAGATTTCCGAAATGAATGCAGCGGTTATGGGAACGGATACAGATCCATTTTACGGGGCATCAACAGTTGTAATTGTATTTTCGGATACTAAGCGCCCGACGCATGTGGAGGACGGAAGTTTAATTATGGGAAACTTAATGAATGCAGCCCATGCAGTTGGAATTGATTCCTGCTGGATTCATCGAGCCAGAGAAGTTTTTGAGACAGAAGAAGGGAAAAAGCTGAAGAAACAGTGGGGTGTTCCAGCAGATTATATAGGAATTGGAAATTGTATTCTTGGATACCGTGATTGTGAATATCCAGCTGCTGTACCAAGAAAAGAAGATTATATTCTTTTCACATAAGAGGAGAAAACAATGGATTTATTCACGTTATTTATATTGGCGGTTGGACTTTCTATGGATGCCTTTGCAGTTTCTATCTGCAAAGGTCTGGCTATGAAAAAAGCAGATATTGGGAAATCAGTGATTGTTGGTTTATGGTTTGGAGGATTTCAGGCACTTATGCCGGTAATAGGATATCTTTTGGGAACACAGTTTAAAGATCAAATTACAGCCATTGATCATTGGATAGCATTTCTTTTGCTTGGAATGATTGGAATGAACATGATAAAAGAAGCTTTTTCTGAGGAGGATGAAGACACAGATGATTCTCTCAATGTAAAAATTATGCTGCTTCTTGCAGTAGCTACCAGTATTGATGCCTTGGCTGTGGGGATTACATTTGCCTTTTTGAATGTAAATATTGTTATGGCAGCATTTTTAATTGGTACTTGCACACTTGTAATTTCAGCAGCAGGAGTAAAGATAGGAAATGTTTTCGGAACGAAATATAAATCTAAGGCAGAACTTGCAGGAGGCATTATTTTGGTACTTCTAGGTATAAAGATTCTTTTGGAACATTTACATGTATTATAATTCATTGAAATTTTATAAAAATACCTCTTCCCTTTTTACTTAAAAAGTTGTAATATAAAGTACGTAGCACAATATATGGTGCTTGTATCGGAAAACGACACCAATATTTGGTGTAATTTGATAAGGTGGTAGAAATATGAGTCCAGAAGTAAGAACAAAGATCATTAAACGAAATGGAGAAGAAGTAGCCTTTGATTTGGAAAAGATCAGCAATGCCATTGGCAAGGCAAATAAAGAAGTACCAAAGATTCATCAGATGAATCAGTACCAGATTGTTGCCATTGCTGATAATGTAGCACAGCAGGTAAAGGAATCTTCTCATGCAGTGAATGTTGAAGACATTCAGAACATGGTGGAAACAGGTATCATGGAAATGCGGGGCTATGAAGTAGCTCAAAAATATGTAAGATACCGTTATAAAAGAGAAATTTCAAGAAAATCCAATACAACTGATGATGGCATTTTATCATTGCTGGAAAACATTAATGAAGAAGTGAATCAGGAAAATTCCAATAAGAATCCAGTCATTAATTCTACACAAAGAGATTATATGGCAGGGGAAGTCAGTAAAGATTTATCAAAACGAGTGCTGCTTCCAGATGAGATTGTCCGCGCACATGAAGAAGGAATTATTCATTTTCATGATTCTGATTATTTTGCACAAAAAGAACATAACTGTGATTTGATTAATTTAGAAGACATGCTGCAGAATGGAACCGTGATCAGTGAAACGATGATTGAAAGACCGCATTCGTTTTTTACAGCATGTAATGTGACAACTCAGATTGTAGCACAGGTTGCCAGCAATCAATACGGTGGTCAATCCTTTACATTGGCACATTTAGCACCATTTGTAGATGTCAGCCGTAAAAAGCTCCGAAACAGTGTGATTAAGGAGCGGAAAGCAGCCGGCGAAAGCATGGATGAAGAGATTATTGAAAAGATTACAGAAATGCGTCTGTATGATGAAGTAAAACAGGGAATTCAGACCATCCAGTATCAGCTGGTAACGTTAATGACATGTAATGGACAGGCACCGTTTGTTACGGTATTTATGTATTTAGATGAAGTACCGGAGGGACAGACAAGAGAAGACCTTGCACTGGTTATTGAAGAAGTATTAAAACAGAGAATACAAGGCGTAAAAAATGAAAAAGGTGTATGGATTACTCCGGCATTTCCAAAACTAATTTATGTTTTGGACGAAGATAATATTACGCCGGATTCAAAATACTGGTATTTAACAGAACTTGCCGCAAAATGTACGGCGAAACGAATGGTTCCGGATTATATTTCTGCAAAAGTTATGAGAGAATTAAAACAGGGGGATGTATATACCTGTATGGGATGCCGCTCCTTCTTGACAGTAGAGGACTCTCAGCGGAATGAAGACGGAAGTCATAAATATTACGGAAGATTTAATCAAGGGGTTGTTACAATTAATCTGGTTGATGTGGCATGTTCTTCCAATGGTGATATGGACAAATTCTGGGAGATCTTAGAGGAACGATTAGAACTTTGCCACCGTGCATTACGGTGCCGCCACGACAGACTTTGCGGAACTGTTTCAGATGTGGCACCTATTTTATGGCAGCACGGTGCTTTAGCAAGACTGAAAAAAGGGGAAACCATTGATAAGCTCTTATACAATGGATATTCTACGATTTCTCTTGGATATGCAGGTCTCTATGAAATGTGTGTAAGAATGACTGGAAAATCACATACAGATCCAGAGGGCAGACCGTTTGCGTTAAAGGTAATGCAGAAACTGAATGACAAATGTGCCCAGTGGAAGGCAGCAGAAAACATCAGTTATTCTGTATATGGAACTCCGATGGAATCTACAACATATAAATTTGCAAAATGTCTACAGAAACGGTTTGGAATTATTCCGGGAGTTACAGATAAGAATTACATCACCAATAGTTATCATGTACATGTAACAGAAGAAATTGATGCATTCAGTAAACTGAAATTTGAATCAGAATTCCAGAGATTGTCTCCAGGCGGAGCAATCAGTTATGTGGAAGTACCAAATATGCAGAATAATATTGACGCAGTGCTGGCTGTCATGCAGTTTATTTATGACAATATTATGTATGCAGAATTAAATACAAAAAGTGATTATTGTGAAGTCTGTGGTTATGACGGTGAAATTCAAATCAAAGAAGATGAATCCGGGAAGCTGATTTGGAAATGCCCGAATTGTGGAAATACAGACCAAGACCATATGTTTGTAGCACGCCGTACCTGTGGATATATTGGAACTCAGTTCTGGAATCAGGGTCGTACACAGGAAATTAAAGACCGTGTTCTGCACTTATAATAAGGGAGGCATATGTATTACGGAAATATAAAAAAATGCGACATTGCCAATGGCCCGGGGGTTCGTGTCAGTTTGTTTGTATCTGGCTGCAGAAACCGTTGTCCAGGATGTTTTAATCAAGAAACATGGGATTTTGAATACGGACAGCCATACACAGAAGAAACGGAACAAACGATTTTAAGTTTTTTAAAACCAGACTATATTGAAGGATTTTCACTGCTTGGCGGAGAGCCTTTTGAGCCGGAAAATCAAGAAGTTTTGTGTGGATTATTAAAAAAAATTCGAGAGACTTATCCTCAGAAATCCATATGGTGTTATACAGGATACCTTTATGATTCAGATCTTTTAAAAGGCGGCAGAAAATATACAGAATATACCGAAGAAATGATTTCATATATTGACGTTTTGGTTGATGGAAGATTTATCGAAGAGGAAAAGGATGTAACGCTGGTATTTCGAGGAAGTAAAAATCAAAGGATATTAAAAATCAAAGAAAAATAAAGAAAAGAATATGAAGAAGTTATGGATTGGTATAGGATTTCTTGTATGTCTTTGTGCAGTCTGTTTATGGAGGCAGACAGAGAAACTTAAGAAACAAGAGTTTGCAAAAAAGAATAGTCAAAAAACGTCAATTACTATGCCTGACATGGTGATTGTATTAGATCCCGGGCACGGGGGAAGTGAAAAAGGTGCTGTCTGTAAATATGAAAATGTTTTGGTACAGGAAAAAGATATAAATCTAAAAATAGCAAAATATATGAAAAAGGAACTGGAATCCTATAAAAATGTAAAAGTGTATTTAACAAGAAATCATGATGAAACCGTAAAGTTAGAGGAGAGAGTAGACAAGGCAGCGGATAATCAAGCAGATGTATTTATCAGTCTGCATAATAATGCAAAAGGAGAAGCATTGTCTTATCAAAATGGATGTACGGTAATAGTTCCTACGGGAAATTATAGGAGCAAGACATCGAAAAAAGGGCAGTTATTAGGAGCTTATTTTTTGGATTCTTTAAGTCAGCTTGGAATTGAAAATCAAGGACTTTTGATGCGGACTTCACAGACGAATGCAAAATATCCGAATGGGGAACTCTGTGACTATTATAATGTTATCAAGAATTGTGTTTATCACGATATAACAGGAATTATTGTTGAACATACATTTATTGATTGTAAAAGTGATTATGATAATTTCTTATCCAGTGAAGAAAAGATAAAGCAGATAGCCAAAAAAGACGCACAGGCGGTTCTTCGTTGTTATGGAGAAGGAGAAAATCTAAAAATGAAGACAGCAGAGGAAAAAGTAACGTTGATTACCAATGGGAAGAATCAGCAGAACCAGTATCAGACTTGGAAATTCAGATGAAAGAAATAAGCCGGGAAATTTATCCATCCCGGCTGAAATATTATTTAACGGACTTTTTGGCAAAGGAATTATCTACCAGTTTGTCAAATGGTACATTTTCTTTTAATTCACCAGCATCTTTTAAAATATCTTGTAAAAGAGCAAATCCATCTTTTGAAAATTCGGGAGTATTTTTATAGGTATCCTGTTCTTTATAACGCTTAATAATTTTAATAAGGTCATTTTTCGATACATCTGGGAATTGTTCTCCAATGACTTCGGCAATTTCTTTAGGAGAATGTTTTTCAACATAAGTTTGACCTTTGGCGATGGCGTTTGTGAAACCTTGAATAATATCCGGATGCTTTTTGATATAACTTTTCTTTGCAGCATAGCTGGTATAAGGAACAAAGCCGCTTTCAACACCGAGGGAGGAAACCACATATCCAGCTTTTTGTTTTTCCAGAAGAGTCGCATTTGGCTCAAATTCCACAGTGAAATCGCCAGTACCGCCGGAAAATGCACCAGAAGTATTTGCAAAGTCAATATTTTGAATTAAATTTACGTCTTTTTTCGGATCTAATCCATTTTTCTTTAGAATATATTCCAGAATCATTTGAGGCATACCGCCTTTTCTTCCGCCGATTAAAGATTTTCCTTTTAAGTCAGACCATGAAAAATCTTTGATTTCCTTTCTTGAAACAAGGAAATTTCCTGCCCGCTGTGTCAATTGTGCAAAATTGACTGCATAATCACTATTTCCTTCATTATATTGGTAAATGGTTGCTTCTGGCCCCATAAAGCCAATATCTGCATTTCCAGAGATTACAGCAGTCATTGTTTTATCAGCTCCAAATCCGGTATCAACGGTTAAATCAATTCCTTCTTCTTTAAAATAACCTTTTTCAATGGCAACATATTGAGGGGCATAAAAAATAGAATGGGTAACTTCATTTAATGTGACTTTCGTAAGTTTTTTTGATGTTTCATTTTTTGTTTTTGTTCCACAGCCAGTAAAGCAGATAGCAGCCATGGAGACAGAAAGCAATAATGACAAGAATCGTCGGGATTTCATACACACTCCTAAGAAATAACGTTGATATAGTATATGCATCTAACAAAAAAATGTGTTGAAAATGAGGAACCGGGAGACTTTGCCTCCCGGTATTATGAAAAAGTATGAAAAAAAGTTTTAGCAAAGTTAGCATTTATTTTATAATAATAGCTACTTGCTATGTATATAGTATAGGCAGAAAATGTGAAAAAAATGTGATAGGAAATTGATGAATTTATGTTGATATTCTTAAATTATTTTGAAAGATATTAGAAAACTACTTGATATATTGATATATTGAGAATATAATATAAAACAATATAAAAAGGTAAATGCATTGACAAGGAGGAGTACAGACGAATCCGGATTTCAGAGAGAAGATGTTTGGTGCGAATCTTCATGATGGCCGTCTGGAAGTAGCCTTTGAGCAGTGGACCCAACGGGATGTATTCTTAGTAGGCTCCAACGGAGGTTTCCACCGTTACAGGGAAAACGGTATCGATCAAGTGCTTTGATCCGTACTGACAGAGTGCAGAGAAAATCTGAATACAGGTGGTAACACGGATGCATATTCGCCCTGAGTCTTTTGACTCAGGGCGTTTCTTTTTATTAAGAATTTACCATGAAATAATTTTATAGGAGGGAAAAACAATGAACCAAAATTTTTCAGAAAGAATTTTAAAAACACCAGCATCATTTATTCGTGAGATTTTAAAAGTAACAGAAAATGATGAGATAATTTCTTTTGCAGGAGGATTACCGAATCCAATATCTTTTCCAAAAGAACAATTACGAGAGTCTATGGAGCGGATTATTACAGAGCATGGAGATAAAGTGTTTCAATATTCCAGTACAGAAGGATATTTACCGCTGCGGCAATGGATTGCAAAGCAGTATAAAAAAACCTATCGAAATGATATAGAGCCGGAAGATATATTGATTACAACGGGTTCTCAACAAGCTTTGGATTTAATGGGAAAAGTTCTTATAAATCAAGGTGATGTTCTCGGAATTGAAGAACCTGGATATTTGGGGGCAATTCAGGCATTTACTATGTATGAACCGGATTTCGCACCAATTCCTTTATTAGAAGATGGATTGGATATTGAATACTTAGATAAGATTTTGAAAGAAAAGAAGATGAAGTTGTTATATACAGTTCCTAATTTCCAAAATCCAACAGGTTTGACTTATTCTAAGCAAAAGAGAAAGGAATTGTGTGAAATTTTGAAAGAGCATCAGACTTATTTAATTGAAGATGATCCTTATGGAAAACTTAGATTTCAAGGAGAAAGTTATCCATATATTGGTTCCTTTGGTTTAGAGAGAAGTGTTCTATTTGGAACAATTTCTAAAACTATTACACCTGGCATGCGCTTGGGGTGGATTTGTACAAAAAATAAAGAATTAATGAGGCATTTGGTGACAGCAAAGCAGGCATCAGATTTACACAGTAATATTTTCACACAATATATGGTATATGATTATTTGACAAATTATGATTTAGAAAAACATATACAAAAAATTAAAAGTTTATATTTGGAACAAAGTACTGCAATGCAAAAGGCTATGAAAGAATATTTTCCAGAAAATGTTTCCTATACAAAACCTAAGGGCGGAATGTTTGTATGGGGAAGTCTTCCAGAAGGAAAGTCATCATTAGAATTGTTCCATAAAGCCATTCAACGAAAAGTTGCATTTGTGCCTGGAAATCCATTCTATGTAGATGATTCAAAAATGGTACCTGCATTTCGATTAAATTATACAAATATGAAGCCTCCTATGATTCGGAAAGGTATTCAGATTTTGGGAGAAACCATGAAAGAAATATAAAAATTATAGTGATGTTGGGCTTGATTTCGGCATATAAATAGGAAAAAAGGTTTTTGTCATGATTCATGTGGTAAAACAGGGAGAAACAATTTCTTCGATTGCGTTTGATTATGGAGTATCCCCAGAAAGGCTGGCTTATGATAATCAAGTATCTGGAGAGGCGTTAGCAGAAGGGCAGGCACTGTTGGTGCTGATTCCAGAGATTATTCATTCTGCCGCACCGGGAGAAACAGTATATTCTATCAGCCGGAAATATCAAACTTCCGTGCTGCAAATATATAGAAATAATCCATATCTTTTGCAAAGTGTGTTAAAGCCTGGAGATGTACTTGCAATTTCTTTTACGCAGCCAAAGATGGGGGATATGGAATTGATCGGATATGCTTATCCATTTATCAGCGATGATATTTTAGATAAGGTGTTACTTTACATTCGGGAACTGTTGGTATTTTCTTATGGATTTACAAGGATGGGAGAGTTGATACCGCCGCGGGGGGAAGAAAGATTGATTGAAAAAGCCAGAGAAATGGGGGTACGTCCTATTTTGGTATTAACTCCTTTTTCAGAGTCGGGAACTTTTAGTAATCAATTGGTTAAGGCAGTATCTGAGGATCTTCCCATGCAGAAACGATTAATTGAAAATCTTCTTTTTACAGTACGGGAGAAAAATTATGGAGGTGTAGACGTAGATTTTGAATATATACTGCCGGAGGATAAAGATGGATATGCAGCATTTGTGGCAAATCTTCAAACAACAATGTCTGCCCAAGAGTATAGTGTATCAGTGGCATTGGCTCCGAAAATATCCGCAGAGCAGAAGGGACTTTTGTATGAAGGGGTAGATTATTCGGCTTTAGGAAAGGCTGCGGATCATGTGTTTTTAATGACCTATGAATGGGGTTATACATATGGTCCGCCGATGGCAGTAGCACCAATCAATAAAGTCCGGCAGGTGTTAGATTATGCAGTGACGGAAATCCCAACAGAAAAGATTTTTATGGGAATTCCTAATTATGCTTATGACTGGCCGCTTCCTTATGAAAAAGGAGTTACCAAAGCAGAAACGATTGGAAATGTGCAAGCGGTCCATCGAGCATTGCAATATGGCGTTCCGATTTTATTTGATGAAATAGCAATGACGCCGTATTTTCGATATATTTCTGAAGGAATAGAACATGAGGTATGGTTTGAAGATGTAAGGAGTATACAAGCAAAAGCAGATTTAATAAAGGAATACGGATTTGCAGGCGGCGGATATTGGAATTTGATGCGTCCATTCCGTTCAAATTGGCTGTATTTTAACAGTATGTTTGATTTAGAGTAAAAAAGTGAAAAAATATGAAAAAACACTTGCAAAATAATTCAAAATTCGATAAAGTAGACATTGCGAATTTAAAATTGATGAACATGGGTTTTCGACCATACGGAAACTGGAATCTCTGGAGAGTCTCATAAATGAGCGCCGAAGGTGTACGGCTGTGAGAAAGCAGCTAATCTCTCAGGCAAAAGGACAGAGCTTAATAAGCAATGTGTAAGATACTCTTTAGGGGGCTGATGTTTAATCAGCTCTTTTTTGCGTGTTTTTACAGCACTTGGTGGACTCAAAATAAAATATATGCCTAAAAGAAGTTATATGTTGAATATTCGCATAATTTATTTTATTTTTGGAGGAAAAAACTATGTTTAAAGCATTAAATAGTGCATTGATAAATATTGACAATTTTATTTGGGGAATCCCATTAATTGTTCTGATTTTAGCAGCAGGTATCTTCCTGACGATTCGGTTAAAAGGACTTCAAGTAAAACATTTAGGGAAAGCATTGTATTATATTTTCCACAATGAGAAAGATGGTACAGGTGAAGTTACTAGTTTTGGAGCATTATGTACGGCACTTTCTGCGACAATTGGTACCGGAAATATTGTCGGCTGTGCTACAGCGATTGTAGCAGGTGGTCCGGGAGCATTGTTTTGGATGTGGCTGGCAGCATTCTTTGGTATGGCTACCAAATATGCAGAAGGGATGCTGGCAGTAAAATATCGTGAAATTGATGCAGATGGACATGCATTGGGCGGCCCATTCTATTACATAGAAAAAGGAATGGGCAAGAACTGGAAATGGCTGGCAAAATTGTTCTGTATTTTTGGAACAATGGTTGGATTGTTTGGAATCGGAACATTTACACAAGTGAATGGAATTACATCCGCAGTTAATAATTTTTTTGATCCTAATAATGCAAATTCAATTGTTTTATTTGGAAGAAATTATTCTTGGAGTGTAGTAATTGCAGGAATTATTTTGACAGTTTGCGTAGGACTGGTTGTTATTGGCGGTATTAAACGTATTTCCAAAGTATCAGAGATTATTGTGCCTTTTATGGCAGTTACATATATTGCAACATGTCTGTTGATTGTATTTACACATCTTCTACAACTTCCGGCAGCATTTGCCGAAATCATACAGTCTGCATTTGGACTTCGTGCCATGGCAGGAGGAGCATTGGGAACTATGATGGTTGCGATGCAGAAAGGAATTGCCCGTGGTATTTTCTCCAATGAGGCAGGACTTGGTTCTGCACCGATTGCAGCGGCAGCAGCACAGACCAATGAACCGGTTCGACAGGGACTGGTTTCCATGACGGGAACTTTTATTGATACAATTGTGGTATGTACAATGACAGGGCTTGCTATTGTTATGACAGGTGCATGGGATATGGGACTAGAAGGTGTCGAAGTCACAACGAAGGCATTTGCCATGGGACTTCCATTTCCGGAAAGAGTGTCAGCATTCATTTTAATGATGTGTTTGGTATTCTTTGCTTTTACAACAATTCTTGGATGGGATTATTATAGTGAACGCTGTTTGGAATATTTGACCAATGGGAAGCAGATAGTCGTGGCAGTATTTAAATGGCTGTATATTTTAGCTGTATTTATCGGACCGTTTATGACCGTAGAAGCTGTTTGGACCATTGCGGATATATGTAATGGATTGATGGCATTTCCGAACTTAGTAGCTCTTTTGGCATTAAATGGGGATGTGGTATCTGAAACAAAAAGTTATTTTGAAAGATTAAAAGGAAGAATGGAATAGGGAAAATACTTCTTTACTTTAGCACACTGATATTGTATAGTGTTGGTAGGAGTAACAGAAAGGAAGTATATGCCAATGAGTAAAAAAATAAAGACAGAAGCCGTGAAAAGATTATTTCAGGCAGTGTTGACATTAGAGACAGAAGAAGAATGCTTTACATTTTTTGAGGATCTGTGTACGGTGAATGAATTGGAATCGTTGGCTCAGAGATTTGAAGTAGCTTCGATGCTGCGTGATAAGCATACTTATCTGGAAGTCGCAGAGAAGACTGGAGCTTCTACAGCAACGATCAGTCGAGTGAATCGTTCGCTGAATTATGGAAGTGACGGTTATGACATGGTATTTAAACGAATGAAGAAATAGGAGAATCCTATTTCTTCTTTTTTTGTTTCTTATCTGGTTCGGGAGTCTCGTATAATTCGTCAATCATTTTTTCAATGACTTGTTTTCTTAAATAAATATCATATCCTAGTAACGTTATAAATGAAAACTGCTGCAGCATTTCTTTCTTTTTTCCATCGGAAAGACCTTGAAAGGTTTCCTGTGCTTTTTGGAAAGTTTCCATAATGGATTCTTTGATGGAACTGTTATGGGCATGTTCCATTTCAAAAATTTCTTTATAGATTTTATAAAAAGAGTTATCTTTTGTTTCTGTATAAAAGTGTTCTGTGAGCGGGTCCAAAATATTTTTAATATCTGCGATGGACAAAAAATTCTTTAAATAGTAGATATAAATTAAAAGAATCATATGGTTTTTCGAGTACTTCTTTTTGTGAGATGACGGAAGCAGATGATTTTTTGAGTAATTATTAATCATCGTTTTTGTAAAAATTTTATCGGTCTCATAGCGTTTTGTATTCATAAGCTGTTCATCTAAAAAGGTAGTTACTTGATCCATATATAATTCAATGTTTGGAATATCTTCTGGGGCTACGTAGTCAAGTTCCATCCACTTTTCTAATTTTTTTTCAAATTCCATGATTGTTCTCCTTATTTCATAGCTATATTATAAGGTTATTTATTTTGTAAAACAAGAGTTCTGTGCATTTTGTTTCCAGATATGTTATACTAAAAACCTCTTGAGAACATAGATAGAAAGGGAAAGTCTTATGGGAATTTATGATACATTGAATGAACAGCAGAAGGAGGCTGTTTTTTGTACAGAAGGACCGCTGTTACTGCTGGCAGGAGCAGGTTCTGGGAAAACGAGAGTATTAACGCACAGAATTGCATATTTGATAGAACAAGGTGTGAATCCGTATCATATCATGGCAATTACATTTACGAATAAAGCTGCCAGAGAAATGAGGGAAAGAGTAGACGATTTGGTAGGATGTGGTGCAGAACATATCTGGGTCAGCACCTTTCATTCTACGTGTGTCAGAATTTTAAGAAGGCATATTGATAAATTAGGATATGGAAATAGTTTTACGATTTATGATGCAGACGATCAGAAAACTTTAATGAAAGAAATATGCAAACGATACAAGATTGATACAAAGGTGATGCCGGAGCGGAGTATTATCAATGCAATCTCTTCTGCAAAAGATGAATTTATCACACCATCTGAATATGAGATGAAGTATCAATATGATTTTAAGAAAAAAAAGATTGCAGAGATATATAAAGAGTATCAAAAACAGTTAAAATCAAATAATGCATTGGATTTTGATGACCTATTGTTTAAAACAGTGGAATTGTTCCAGTTTCATCCGGAAATTCTGGATTATTATCAAGACCGCTTCCGTTATATCATGGTGGATGAATATCAAGATACGAATACGATACAGTTTCAATTGATTAGTATGCTGGCACGGAAATATAGAAATTTATGTGTGGTCGGAGATGACGATCAGTCAATTTATAAATTTCGAGGTGCCAATGTAAAAAATATTTTAAATTTTGAAAATGTGTTTCCAGATGCAGTTACGATTAAACTGGAGCAGAATTACCGTTCTACACAAAATATTTTAAATGCTGCCAATGGAGTAATTGCGAATAACGAAGGAAGAAAAGAAAAGAAACTTTGGACAGAAAATGAAGAAGGAGATTTGATTGAATTTCATCAATATGGAACAGAATACGAAGAGGCAGGGCAGATTGTCAATGAAATTGAAAAGCTAGCAAACGAGGGATATGATTATAAAAGTATGGCGGTTCTTTACCGTACCAATGCCCAGTCTCGTGTATTTGAAGAACGCTTTATGTTAAAAAATATTCCATACCGCATTGTCGGAGGAACGAATTTCTATCAAAGAAAAGAAATTAAAGATATGATTTGTTATCTGAAGGCTGTGGACAATGGAATGGATGATTTGGCTGCAAAGCGTATTATTAATGTACCTCGAAGAGGAATTGGGGCAGCATCTATTAATAAAATTCAGATGTATGCCATAGAGCAGAATATTGGATTTTTGGATGCATGTTTTCAGGCAGAGGACATTGCATCTTTGGGAAATGCAAAAAAGAAAATACAAAGATTTGCTGATTTAGTCCAAGATTTCAGAGAGCAGCAAAAAAAAGGTTCTTTGGAAGAATTATTTCATTATATTATAGATAAAACTGGCTATGTAAAGGGCTTAGAAGCAGAGGAAACGGAGGAAGCACAGGGAAGAATTGAAAATATCAATGAACTTTTAAATAAGATTGTCACTTATGAGACAGAAGCAGAACTACCAACTCTGTCAGAACTTTTAGAAGAGATAGCATTGGTAGCGGATATTGATAATTTGGAGGAATCTGATAACAGAGTTGTTTTGATGACGTTACATAGTGCCAAGGGACTGGAGTTTCCATATGTATTTATCTGTGGAATGGAAGATGGAATTTTTCCTAGTTATATGACGATTGTGTCAGAAGATGATGAAGAAATGGAAGAGGAACGCAGGCTTTGTTACGTGGGAATTACCCGTGCGAAAAGAAAACTGTATTTAAGTGCTGCACAGCGGAGGATGGTGCGGGGGCAGACGCAGTTTAATAAAGTGTCTAAATTTATTGATGAAATTCCGGAACAATTATTAAAATTGGATGATGGAATTAATTTAAAAGAAAAACGTCCGGAGAAAGCCTTGTTTTCAGCGGGCAGGAATCAAAGATTCCGAAAGCCTTATCAAGCAAAATCTTTTGCATCAGCCAAAATGGAATCTCTATCCTACGAGGCAGGTGATTGTGTAAAACACGTGAAATTTGGGAAAGGAACTGTTATGGAAATTGTTTCCGGGGGACGAGATTTTGAAGTGACAGTAGATTTTGAAAAATGTGGTGTAAAGAAGATGTTTGCTTCCTTTGCAAAATTGAAAAAAGTCGATGAAAATTAGTAAAAATGTTAGTAATGAATCAGAATAAGTGATATAATAAAAAAAACACATAAGAAAGGGTGAAAGACATGAAAAATTTAAGTGATTTTTTAGAAATGGCAAAAGTATCTGACATCATGAACAAGAAGGAGAAAGAAGAAAATAAAATTGTATGGGCATTAGCAATTATTGGTGCGATTGCAGCAGTAGCAGGAATTGCATATGCGGTTTATAAGTATTTAACACCTGATTATATGGATGATTTTGACGAAGATTTCGATGATGATTTTGATGATGATTTCTTTGAAGATGAAGAACTGGACGTAACAGAAGAAGATATTGAAGAAGTAGAATAATAGAACGGATGATGAGACATCTGTGGAACGATATATCATTCCGCAGGTGTCTTTTTTCTTCTCTTTTAAGCTCTCAAAAAAAGTTAAAAAAAATGTTGACATTTGCTATGACCTTCTGTATAATAAATCTTGCTGTTGAGGAAAACAGTTTTAAAGAAAGGTTGTTATAGAAGTTACGGGGTGTGGCTCAGCTTGGCTAGAGCGCTTGATTTGGGATCAAGAGGTCGCAGGTTCGAATCCTGTCACCCCGACTAAGCGGGTGTAGTTCAATGGTAGAACTCCAGCCTTCCAA
>JAETON010000031.1 GCA_021771695.1 Lachnospiraceae bacterium
AGAGTTCCTTTTGGTCCTGTTTTTCTGGATTGGATCTGCATTCTTCTTCAAACCGTTTGATCCAGCTTCGAACGGTTCCTTCGCCTAGATTGTATTCTTCATTTACACTTTTGATGGTACGGCCTTCGTCCAATACAAGACGGACAACCATTTCCTTAAATTCCGGTTCATAAACTTTGTGTACTTTTGCCATGTGTAACACCTTCACTTTCTTAATTATTATAACTTATCCAGTGTTAGTGTTACAATTTTAATTTACCACATCACTGGAAATGAGAGAACTCGCAAGTCTTGGTTTTCTTGAAAAGAATGAGAACATCGTATTTCTTGGACCGGGTGGAGTAGGCAAGACTCATCTGGCAACGTCTATTGGAGTAGCTGCGGCAAAAAGACGGGGAAGCACATATTTCATTAAATGCAATGATCTGCTGCAACAGCTAAAGCGGGCACAGTTGGAAAACCGTCTTGATGCCAGATGAAAACATTTCAGTAAATATCGTCTATTTATTATTGATGAACTGGGTTATTTACCAATTAACAAAGAAGATTCGAACCTGTTTTTTCAACTTATAGACATGCGTTATGAAAAAAAGAGTACGATACTGACAACAAATATGAATTTTAATGAATGGGATGGCATCTTTTATGATGCTGTTGTTGCAAATGCTATCATGGACAGAATACTGCATCATGCACACGTAATACCAATATCAGGAAAGTCATATAGATTAAAAGATCATTTGAAGCAAACAGACTAATTGTACATTTTTATATAATATTTTTTGTACATTGGGTCTTGACATTTTATACAGTATCTTCACGCCTTCCATGGTCTTCGTCAGAAAGCCAGTGACTCGACTCCCTTTTTTTCCCCGAAGGGCTAACGTAACGATGCTACAGGATTCACTTAATGTTACGGACTATTAACTTGCACCTATTTCTCATAGGCTTACACCGCTTCAGCACAATCGGTCACCCAAAAGCACTGGATGCTTGCTACGGAGCTCACTGGCGATTACTCCGACCAGACTTTCACTGGCAAGCTGTTGACAGCTTGCAGAACACACGACTTACACCCGTTAGAGCGTGCCCATGGCGCGCAAGCAAAAATAGAAGCGTTGCATTTTGCAACGCCCCCTCTAAAATATTTTTATAACAATTTTGCTTTTATATGTATAAAACAAAATAAATATAGAATATTTTATAACAATATATTGAATAACTATTTTCCGGTGACATCTAAAATTACATATTTATTTTTTTATAACCATAATTCAAAAAAGATAAAAATAAATGGATGATAGAAACAAAATCACCGCTGGAAGGATAAAAAAGAAAAACCTCCTAAAATTATCCAATCACATTTCCTGTATATAACTGGTAATAACGTCCTTGTTCTTCCATCAATTGTTCATGGGTTCCGCGTTCAATGATTTTTCCCTGCTCTAATACCATAATACAGTCGGAATTTCGTACGGTAGATAATCGATGGGCAATGACAAAAGTAGTTCTGCCATGCATTAACTTATCCATACCGTCTTGAACAATGCGTTCTGTTCTTGTATCAATGGAGCTGGTAGCTTCATCTAAGATTAGAACCGGAGGATCTGCTGCTGCTGCTCTTGCAATGGATAAAAGCTGTCTTTGGCCTTGACTTAGGTTTGCACCGCCGCCGTGAAGCATTGTATCATAACCATTTGGGAGACGCCGGATAAATCCATCTGCATTTGCCAATTTAGCTGCTGCAATGATTTCTTCTTCTGATGCATCTGGATTTCCATAACGTATATTTTCTTTTACTGTTCCGGTAAATAAATTGGTATCCTGCAGAACAATTCCTAAAGAACGCCGTAAATCTGCTTTTTTAATTTTATTGATATTAATTCCATCATAGCGTATTTTCCCATCCTGGATATCATAAAAACGATTGATAAGATTCGTAATCGTGGTTTTTCCAGCACCTGTGGAGCCGACAAATGCAATCTTTTGACCGGATTTTGCAAATAGCTGAATATCGTGCAGGACTATTTTGTCATCGTTATAGCCAAAATCTACACTATCAAAGACAACATCGCCTTTTAATTCGATATAATCAACAGATTGGTCTGCTTGGTGTACATGTTTCCATGCCCATTGTCCGGTATGCTGGCGGCATTCCTGCAATTTTCCATTCACTTTTGTAACATTGACCAGTGTTACATAACCTTCATCTGCCTCTTCTTCTTCATCCATAAGACGAAAAATACGCTCTGCACCTGCCATTGCCATAACAACTGCATTTAACTGCATACTAATCTGGTTAATCGGCATTGAGAAGCTTTTGTTAAATGTAAGGAAACTTGCCAGACCTCCAAGGGTAAATCCTCCTACATGATGCAATGCTAAAATCCCTCCGGTAATGGCACAGACAACATAGCTGACATTTCCAAGCTGCGCATTAATCGGGCCTAAAAAATTGGCAAATGTATTTGCACGATTAGCACTTATAAAAAGTTTATCATTTAATTCTTTAAATTTTTGATTGGTTTCTTCTTCATGACAAAAGACTTTTATAACTTTTTGACCTTCCATCATTTCTTCAATGTAACCATTTACAGCTCCCAAATTCATCTGCTGTTCTAAAAAGTATTTTCCGCTTCTTCCAGCAGAAGTTTTAGAAGCTGCAACCATGATTCCAACCATAATGAGTGTAACAAAAGTTAAAGGAATATTTAAAATCAGCATACTTATGAGAACGCTGACAATGGTAATGGCACTATTGATAAATTGAGGAATACTTTGACTAATCATCTGCCGAAGTGTATCAATGTCGTTGGTGTAAATGGACATAATATCTCCATGGGCATGAGTATCAAAATATCGAATAGGCAGCCGTTCCATTCTTGAGAAAAGATCATTTCTCATTTTCCGTAAAGTTCCCTGCGTAACTTCTACCATGATTCGGTTATAAAGATAAGAAGCCAAAACACCGGCACCATAAAAACCGGCAACCCTCCCGATAGCATGAGCTAATGGAGTAAAATCCGGATATTTGGATAATAACAGCGGTGTAATATAATTATCAATTAGATTTTTTGTAAACATCGTACCTTGAACATTGGCAAGAACACTTATCAAAATTAAAATAACAACCAAAGCACAATGAATCCCATATGATTGAAAAATATATCCCATCAGTCTGCAAAACTGTTTCATGTGATGTTTGATCTGGACTTTTGAATTTCCTTTGAATCGTGCCATTTTATTCACCTGCCTTTTCATCGAAATCTCCGCCGCCGCGGGTTTGCACGTCATAGACTTCTTTGTAAATTTCATCATGTTTCAATAATTCCTCATGGGTACCAAAGCCATGAATACATCCTTCATCCATAACAATAATTCGATCAGCATTTTGAACACTGGAAATTCTTTGTGCAATGATTAGTTTTGTAGTATCTGGAATTTTTTCTAAAAATGCCTGACGGATTTTGGCATCAGTTGCGGTATCCACAGCACTGGTACTATCATCTAAAATTAAAATTTTTGGCTGCTTCAACAGTGCACGTGCAATACAAAGACGCTGTTTTTGGCCGCCGGAAACATTGTTCCCGCCTTGTTCAATATGTGTTTCGTATCCTTGAGGGAAACGATTGATAAATTCATCTGCACATGCCAGACGACAGGCTTCCTTACATTCTTCCAGTGTCGCATCCTTGTTTCCCCATCTTAAATTTTCAAGAATTGTTCCTGAAAATAGAACATTTTTCTGTAATACGACAGAAACTTGGTTACGCAAAACTTCCATGTCATAATCTCTGACATCGACTCCGCCGACCAATATCTGTCCGGCAGAAACATCATATAATCGGCTGATTAAATTTACAAGGCTGGTTTTAGAGCTTCCGGTTTGGCCGATGATTCCAATGGTTTCTCCGGAATGAATGTTTAAATTAATATCCTTCAACACAGGTTCCATGCCCTCTTTATTGTAAGCAAAGTATACATGACGAAATTCAATACTTCCATCAGCAACTTCATAAACCGGATGTTTTGGATTCTTTAAATCACTTTCTTCATTTAGAATTTCAACAATACGTTTTGCACTGGCACTGCTCATGGAAATCATAACAAATACCATAGAAAGCATCATAAGACTCATTAAAATATTCATGCAGTATGCCAGCAGACTCATCAGTTCTCCGGTCTGCAATGTGTCAGAAACGATCATTTTTGCGCCAAGCCAGCTGATTAATAAAATACAGCCATAAACGGTAAACTGCATAATCGGCATGTTGTAAACAAGATTACATTCAGCCTTTACAAAAATACGGTAAATAATATCACTTGTTTTCTTAAATTTAGATATTTCTTCATCTTCTCTTACAAAGGCTTTTACCACACGAATTGCAGAGACGTTTTCTTGAATGGATGCATTCATATCATCATATTTTGGAAATGCCTGACGAAAATATTTTGTCGCATGGGACATAATCACAATTAAAATAATGCCCAAAATAATGACTGCAGCCAAATATATGCAAGACAGTCTTGCATTGATAGAAAATGCCATAATCATGGCACAGATCATGCTTGCAGGTGCACGGGTAAACATCCGAAGTATCATTTGATAAGCATTTTGAATATTGGTAACATCTGTTGTCAAACGGGTAATCAATCCTGCGGTGCTGTATTTATCAATGTTGGAAAAAGAAAACTTTTGTATGTTAAAAAACATGCTTTCCCGCAGATTTTTAGCAAAACCGCAAGATGCAAGGGCACCATATCTTCCCCCGCCAAGTCCTGCCAGCAGACCAATAAATGCTGCAGCAATCATAATTGCACCGACTCGGTAAATATGTTCAATATTTCCTGTTTCCACTCCATTGTCGATAATAGATGCCATAAGAAATGGAATCATGGTTTCCATGAAAACTTCTAAAATCATAAATAAAGGAGTGATAATCGAAGCTTTTTTGTATTCTTTCACTTCTTTTAAAAGTGTCTGTAACATTTTATAATATCCTTCCTAATTATTTTCTTATTCTAATATCATTATATTCAATATAATTCAAAATTTTTTTAACTGCAAGTAAAATATCAAAGGGGGAAGGCATTTGAGAATGTTTTACAATAAAAAGGAATCCCCCTCTGGATTTCACTACAGAGGGGGGAATGGTAAATATGCATTAAGCATAAAAACACGCTGATTTATTGAGCTTCCTTTATCTTTTTGATTTCCTCAATCATAATCGGAAGCACTTTTTTTACATCTCCAACAATTCCTACATTTGCGACCTCAAAAATAGGTGCATCTTCGTCCTTGTTGATTGCTACTATATAATCGGAATTCATAATTCCTGAAATATGCTGAGTTGCTCCAGAGATTCCGCATGCGATGTAAAGTTTTGGAGCAACGATTTTTCCAGATTGTCCAACCTGATGTATTTTTGAAATCCATCCCTCTTCAATGGCTGGTCTGGTAGCACCTACAACTCCGCCAAGGAGATTGGAAAGATCTTCTACCATTTTAAAATCATCTTTATTTCCCATACCGCGTCCACCAGAAACAATAACTTCTGCTTCTTCCAAATTAACAGATTCTGCAATTTCTTTTACGGTTTCTACAATATTGGCATGGATACAATCATTAGAGATGGAAACCTGCTTTTCTATTATTTCACCTGTGGTTGAATCTTCTAACTTTGGGAATGCACCAGAACGAAGCACTGCAATTTTAGGGAAACTTGTAATTTCTATATCCTCTAAAATAGTTCCGCCGTACAACGGACAGGTGAATACAATTTTTCCTGTATCATCAATTTTGATATTCATAACATCTGATGCACATCCTGCCTCAAATTTTGAAGAAAGAATTGGAGCAAGATCTTTTCCATCCTGAGTTCCTCCAATAAATAAGACTTCAGGAGATATTTCTTTCATTAAATTTGCTAAAACGTCTGCATAGACATCCATATTATATTTTTCGTATTCCGGTGCATCTATCATAAGCACTTGATCAGCTCCTGCTTGTGCAATTTTTTGTGCTGCATCATGAATATTATTTCCAATGACAACAGCAATTACTTTTCCACCTTTTGCATCGGCAAGTTCTTTTGCTGGAGAAAGCATTTCCAAAGCTACCTTTACTGGATTTCCTTCTGCAGTTTCCACATATACCATAATATCCTTACAATCTGCCATGTCCTTTGTTCTCCTTTCTTTAAAATACTTTGGCCTCTGCCATCATAGCAACAGCCTTTAAAGCAGAATCTTCATCTGTCTCTTCTTGAATCTTTACTCCTGCTTCTTTCTTCGGCGGTTCATATAACTTGATAGCATTTACCAAGGTATTTTCTTTTCCGACTTTCTCAGCTTTTATGTTGGTCATATCGCTCATAGTAATATTTCCGATTGGTTTTTTTCTAGCTGCCATTTTATTTTTAATGGTTGGATAACGTGGATCATACTCTGGTTTTGAAACGGTAACAACACATGGAATCTTACTTTCTACGGTACGGTATCCTTCTTCTGTTTCCTGCTTTGCAGTTACTTTATCTGTATCCAGTTGAATATCAATGAGATTTGTGATAACGCCGACACCTAATTCCTCTGCAAGCATTGGACCAACTTGTCCAAGTGCTGCATCGGTTGCCTCCTTCCCGCAGAAAATTAAATCAAATTTCTTATCAGTATCTGCTTCGATTTTTTTTGCAGCATTTTTTAAAACGTGAGTAATGCCTCTTGTATCGGAATCTTCAAATGCAGCATCATTTATTAAGAATGCATAATCGGCCCCTACAGCCAGGCAGTTTTTTAAAGAATTTTTTGCACTGGCATCACCCATGCATACAACCGTAATTTCTCCTTCTGAAGATTCTTTTAAACGTGCTGCCATTTCCAAAGCATATGTATCAAATGCATTTACAACTGGTGTAATATTTTTAAGATCTGGTTTTCCTTCTGCATTTAAATGTACTTCTACAGAATCATCTGGAACCTGTTTAATACAAACTAAAATGTTCATCTCTTACTCCTTCTATTCACTGTTTTTATCTGCCGATGGTATTGTTAGCAATAACGATTCTCTGTACTTCATTACTTCCTTCAAAAATCTGGAAAATCTTAGCATCTCTTAACAGTTTTTCTACCGGATATTCTCTGCTGTAGCCATAACCACCGAACATCTGAATTGCTTCAGAAGCCACTTCCATAGCAATGTCAGAAGCATAGCATTTTGCAATGGCAGCTTCCTTTGAATGAGGCAGACCAAGATCCATTTTTGTCAATGCATGGGCCACCATCTGACGGGCAGTTTCTGTCTTGATTGCCATATCAGCAACTTTAAACTGCATAGCCTGATTTCTAATGACAGGTTTTCCAAACTGAATTCTTTCTTTTGCATAAGCAATACCTTCATTAATTCCACGCTGTGCAATTCCTGTAGCAACACAGCCCATCCATGCTCTTGCCTGATCCAGTGTCTTCATTGCAATACTAAATCCTTTTCCTTCCTGTCCAACTAAGTTGGCAGCAGGAATTCGGCAGTCTTCTAAAACAACGTCACAAGTATTGGATGTACGGATACCCATTTTATTTTCTTCATTTCCTGTGCTTAATCCAGGAGTTCCAGCATCTACCAGGAACATAGAAATTCCTTTGACACCTTTTGATTTATCTGTCATAGCAGTAATACAATAGAAAGAAGCAATTCCTCCGTTAGTAATGAAACATTTTCTTCCGTTTAATACATATTCATCACCATCTTTTACTGCAGTAGTTGTTCCAGCACTTGCATCAGATCCGGCACCTGGTTCTGTTAAACAGAAGGCACCAAATCCACCATCTATAATCTTTTGGCATACATGTTTTTTCTGTTCTTCATTTCCTGCAATTAAAACTGGTTTTGTACCAAGTCCACTGGCAGAAATTGTAGTTGCGAATCCAGCATCGGCAATAGCCATTTCTTCGATTAATGCTGCAACATCAACTCTAGATAACCCAGGTCCGCCGTATTCTTCCGGAACCTCTAAAGAATGAAGCTGCATTTCAATTGCTTTATCATAAATTTCTTTTGGCCATTCTCCACTTACGTCATATGCTTTACACTGTTCTTTTACTTCATTTTCACAAAACTCATGTACGTCCTGTAATAAATCTTTTGCTTCTTCTGAAATTAAATATGCCATTTTGATATCCTCCTTGGGTTTTAATTTTGGTAGTTTTATAATTTAAATTTTATAATTTGTAACAAATTTTTCCTGGGTTTAAAATCATATTTGGATCAAATACTTTTTTGATTTCTTCCATAACACGCATCTGTACTGGTCCAAGTGATTCTGCAAGATAATCCATCTTTCCGTGTCCAATTCCATGTTCACCTGAAATCATTCCGCCGTATTCTGTAGCTTTTGCATAAACTTTATCCATGAAAACTGCAACCTGTTTTTTGAATTCATCTAATTCCATATCATTGCTGCATGTATAAATATGTAAATTTCCATCACCTGCATGTCCAAAACTCTTTACTCTAAAATCAGATTCGGATTCCAGTGATTTTGTATATGTCAAAAATTCTGCAATTTTATTTATTGGAACAACAACATCACATTCATCCAGTAATGTTGTATCAGCTTCAATTGCTTCCAATAATGCACCGCGGACAGACCATGCATCTTTTTTTAAAGCGGGTGTATCAGCGACTAATACATCAATAGCTCCCGCTTCTACAACAATTTCAGCAGCCTGTTCAATGATATCTTCTAATTCTTCTTCTGAATTTCCGTCAAAAGTCGCTAAAAGGTATGCACCAACTTCTATTCCTTCCATTTCCTTTGGATAAACTTGTTTTCCAAGAAATTTTTCCGTGTCCATAACAACTTCTTTTTCCATAAATTCCAAGGCTTGTGGATTTAAATGGTTCATAAAGAATTTAGGAACTGTGGCAATACAATCTTCCAGATTTTCATATGGAATAATTAAACTAATGACAGATTTTGGTGCAGGAATAATTTTTAATGTAAGTTCTGTAATGATGCCAAGAGTTCCTTCTGATCCAACCATCAGATTTAATAAGCTGTATCCGGAACTTGTTTTAGAAACAGTTGCACCTAAATTTACAATTTCTCCCGTTGGAAGAACAACCGTCATCGCACGCACATAATCTCTTGTACATCCATATTTTACTGCACGCATTCCTCCAGCGTTGGTAGCAACATTTCCTCCTACTGTTGCGAATTTCTCACCTGGATCCGGCGGATATAAAAGTCCCTGTTTTTCTGCATCTTGTGCCAGATCATTTAGCAAAACACCGGATTGAATTTTAACAACAAAATTCTCTTTATCATATCCAAGAATTTTGTTCATCTTTGTCATAGAAATCATAACTCCTCCGCCAATGCTGACTGCTCCTCCAACTAATCCTGTTCTGGCGCCACTCGGTGTAACAGGAATTTTGTTTTCATTACAAATTTTCATAACCGCAGCAACCTCTTCGGTAGTCAGCGTTTCCACAAGAACTTCCGGCTTCGCTTTTCCGTAAATTGCCATTTCGTCATGTGAGAAATCATCATTGATTTCATCCCCGACTAATACACGTTTTGGGGCAATTTCTTTTAGATGCTCAATGATCTTTGGTGTTATCTTATTGTACTGATACTCATTCATCTATTTTCCTCCTTAAAATTAGTTACTGCTTTACCGCATTGCAATGTTATATAAATTTAACTCCTATATAACAAACCAATCCATAAATGATTACAAATAATACAAAGTATTTGATAACTTTCGTTAAAATTTCACTTTCTTTTCCAACAATTGAGGTAGCCGCTGTTGCTACAGCAATACTCTGTGGAGAAATAATCTTACCTGCAGTGCTTCCTACTGTATTAGCTGCTACCAGCCACATTTGGTTAATAGAAAGTGTTGCTCCTGTGCTTGCTTGAAGTTTTGAGAACAAAACACTGCTGGATGTGGAACTTCCTGTTACAAATGTTCCAATAGAACCAATGAGTGGTGCTACTAATGGATAAAATGTTCCAGTTACTCCTACAATGAAGACCGCAATAGACTGGGTCATTCCACTATATCCCATAATTTTTGCCGTTGCTAAAACAGCCATAATGGTAATAATTGTTTTTGACATTTGTTTTAGTGTATTCCAAAGTACCTGGAAGATTTCTTTCATCGGACATTTCTGAATAAGACCGCCGATAAAAGCGGCAATTAAAATTAATACGCCAGGAGTTGCAATCCATGTAAAGGTGTATGGAGCCGCTTCATTTCCCGTATAAATTGGAATATCAGATTTTATTGCAATCAATGGATTATGAATGGCTGGAACCAAATCTGAAGTAATCAATAAAAAGATAAGAACTAAAATAAATGGACTCCATGCAATAACGGCATCCTTGACAGATAAAGATACATGATCTTCCTCTAATTCAACATCAAATTTACTGGTTTTTCCTTTTAAGATAACCTTCGATAAAATAATGGTTACCGCCATGCAGCATACAGAACCAATCACTGCCGGAAGTTCTGCCCCAACAAATTTTGCTGTAAAATACTGTGGAACTACAAAAGAGATACCTGACATGAAAGTAATAAATAAAATTTCTTTATATTCCCCTAATCCTTTTGCTCCTTCATGCTTTCCAGTCATAAACACTACAAGAAATGGAACAAGGATTACCATCACAGCCAGTTGTATAACCACATAAGCAGCTGTTAAGTTTGGATCCATGCCTGTAACATTTGCTGCTGTTACTGTAGGAATACCAATAGATCCGAATGCAACTGGCGTTGTATTTGCTACGAGACATACGGTAGCCGCAAAAATCGGATCAAAGCCAAGTCCGCACAAAATTCCCGCCGGAATTGCAACTGCAGTTCCAAAACCGGCCATTCCCTCCATGAATCCTCCAAATCCCCATGCAATGATTAATACAAGGACTCTTTTATCTTTAGAAACAGATGTCAGCATTTTTTTAATCAATTCCATGTTTTTTGTATGTACTACTAAATTGTACGTAAATACAGCTGCAACGATTACAAGACAAATCGGCCATAAAGCCATTGCAAATCCTTCCAGACCTCCGGTTAAAACATCAGTAAGTTTTTGTCTCCACAAAAACAAGGCTTCAGCGGCTGCAATAATTAACGCAATTGGACAGGCTATATGCCCAGCCATTTTTAATCCACATAACGCAATAATCAGCCAGATAATTGGAAGCATTGCTAAAATAAATTGTATGAACATTGAAATTGTTCTCCTTTCCATCAAAAATAACTGTTGCCGAATTCTTGCGTATACGCTCTTTATTGGTTCTACCAATTTCTTGACGTCTATATGGTAGGACCAATTTACAAAAAAGTCAAGTAATTCTTTTTATAAAATTTCAAATTTTCTTAACTTTTTTGTATATATTGTACAAATTTTCATCTTATATTCCCAAATTATAGAAATTTCAAAATAAATTTTCATCAATTTCTACAAAATTAAAAAAATAAACAAAATTGAAAGATATTTATTATATAATCTAAGCCTGAAATACTTTATGAGGGTTCAAAATATTTTTCGGATCAAATGCTTTCTTGATACCGTTCATTAATTCGATGGTCTCTGCATCCAAAGATTCTTTCAAATATGGTTTCTTTGCAAAACCGATTCCATGTTCTCCGGATACCTGTCCGCCAAGTTCATTGGCTTTTTTATAGATTTTTTCCATAGCAAGTTCCATACGCTTCTCAAATTCTTCTTTGCTTAAATCATCCTGAAGAATATAGGAATGTAAATTTCCATCACCTGCATGTCCAAAACTTTTAATGCGGATGTTGACTTCTTTATGTAAATTATGAAGATAATCTACCATTTCATTAACTTTATTACGCGGAACAACCATATCTACCTCATCCATATAGGTAGTTGAGCCTTTGATAGCCTCCAGAAAGGCACCTCTAGCTTTCCATATTGACTCTTCTCTTTCTTCTGTGTCAGAGATTAGAACATCCAATGCTCCCTGCTCTAAACAGAGTTTTGCAACATTATCATAAGCTGCCTCGATTTCCTCTATAGAATTTCCATCAAACTTCAGCAGGAGATATGCATCAGACTGTGAGTCTGGAAATTGTTTTCCAAGGTACTGTTCGGCATCAATAATGACCTCCCTCTGCATGAATTCAATTGCTGTTGGAATTGCTTTTGATTTAATGATAAGCGGAACAGTATCGATCGCTTGATTAAGAGAAGGAAATGGTATCAGTAAACTAATAGCCTTTTTGGGCAGAGGGAGCAGTTTTAGCACAGCTTTTGTAATAAAACCAAGAGTTCCTTCGGAACCAATCATTAAGTCTTTTAGTGAATACCCGGAACTGTTTTTTACAACCTTTCCTCCGAATTCAACAATTTTTCCATTTGGAAGAACGACTTCAAGTCCACGTACATAGTCACGTGTTACACCATATTTCACAGCACGCATTCCTCCGGCATTGGTACTGATATTTCCTCCAATAGTAGCTGATTTCTCTCCTGGATCCGGAGGATAAAAGAAATCGTGATCTTCTACATATGATGAAAGTTCCATAAGAAGAACGCCTGGTTCTACTGTAATTGTGAGATTTTCTTCATCCAATTCCAAAATATGATTCATTAAACTTGAATCAATCATAATTCCATGTTCCATGGCAACAGAAGACCCAACTAAACCTGTCCCTGCGCCTCTCGGTGTAACTGGAATGTTATTTTCATAAGCATATTTCATAATGTCTGATATTTCCTGGGCAGATAATGCTTTTACGACAATATCAGGATAACTGTTTGTTCCACTCAGTTCATCATGACTATATTCTTCATTAATATTTTCTCCATATAAAATTCGTTCTGGATCATTTATAATTTTCTGGATTACTTCTAAGTCATTTTTATCAAATTTTTTATAATTCATATCCTATGCCCCTTTCGCTGCTTTAATTTTTTCAATCAGCTTTGGTATAATGTCATATAAATCTCCTACCAGACAATAATGTGCTGTTTTAAAAATCGCTGCTTTTTCATCTGTATTGATGGATACAATACAATCAGAATTGTTCATACCTGCAATAAATTGAATGGCACCAGAGACACCACATGTAATAATTAATTTTGGACGGACGGTTCTTCCGCTTAATCCAACCTGACATTTTGCATCCACCCATCCGGCTTCTGCCAAAGGTCTTGTACAGGCAATTTGTCCGCCTAATAAATCAGCCAATTCCTGAATCATTGAAAGATCTTCTTCTTTTTTTACACCACGTCCCGCAACAACTAATACATCTGCAGATTCAATAAACTGTTCCTGCTCTTTCATTACAATATCAAGAACATCAACATTTGATTTTAATTTCTCTTCATCTATTGCACATGGAATAATTTTTCCATGGGTTGTTTCCATACGGTCTGGTGCATTCATTACTTTATAACGTACCGTAGCCATTTGCGGACGATTGTTTGGAGTTAAAATGTGTGCCATAATATTTCCGCCAAAAGCCGGACGGATTTGAGATAAATCTGTATTTTCATCCATTTCAAGAATTGTACAGTCGGCAGTTAAACCAGTTCTCATTCTTGCTGCAACTCTTGGTGCCAGCTGCCGGCCCACCGTTGTGGCTCCTGTAAGAATCGCTGTAGGCTGCTGTTTCTTTATAAAATCTTCAAATACAGCCGTATAAGGTTCTATTTTGAATCGATCCAGCTGTGGATAGTCATATACAAAAACTTTGTCAACACCATAATGAAGAAGTTCTTCCGCTTTTTTTTCTATCTGGCTTCCCATAAAAAGTGCGTATACTGGATGTTTGATTTTTGAAGCAAGTTCTCTTGCTTTTCCAATTAATTCATATGTAACAGGATGAATTTCTCCATCTACATGATCTACATAAACAGTAATTCCCTGCCACTGGCTTTTATCGATGGTCTCTTTTTTCTCATCCTCTACATATTCTACTGCGCCAGCAGGTCCTTTTTTGACACATAATCTGCACATTTTACACGCAGCATTAATGCTGACTTTACCGTCTTTTTCTTCCATTGCTTCAAATGGACAAATTTCAGTCAATGCTTTCGGATCATTAATTTTTTCCTGATGTATTACTAATTTTGGCATATTTTTTTCCTCCTAGATAAATTTTAATTCTGAAATCATGTGGAATAATTTATCTGCAATCACGGTTCCGTCGTCATTCCATACTTCCCTATGATCATTACTTTCTGGAGGGAAAATACGTTTTACTTGTGTTGGGGAACCATTTAAACCATAATGAGATTCGTCCTTGTCTCCCATATCATCTAATGAATAAACTTTTATTTCACGATCTTTTGTTTTCATTTTCTTCACATAGGATGGAAGTCTAGGCTGGAAAATATCTTTATCTGCAGATAGAAGACATGGATATGCAACTTTTGCAATTTCTAATTCATTTGGTAAATCCATTTCAATCGTAATTCCATCTTTTTCAACTTTTGTAATTTTTCTGACATTTGATACACTTGGAATATTTAACCATTCAGAAACTTCAGAACCCACTTGAGCTGTATCACCATCGGTCGTCTGTTTTCCACAAAGAATTAGGTCAAAATTTCCCATTTTTTGGATTCCCTGTGCCAGTGTATAGCTGGTTGCCAGAACATCTGCTCCGCCAAATCTACGGTCTGAAAGCAAAGCTCCTTTATCTGCACCCATTGCAAAAGCTTCTCGAATGACTGCTTTTGCCTGAGGTGGTCCCATACTAATGACGCTAATGATTCCTCCTGTATGCTCACGAATCTGCAGTGCAGTTTCCAGTGCGTACAAATCATATGGATTCATTTTGGAATCAGCCCCGTTCCTTAACAATACACCAGTGACCGGATCAACTTCTACTTTGTTGGAAGCCGGTACTTGCTTGATGCATACTAAAATGTCCATAATTATTCCTCCTCTTTCTAGAATCAAAAATTTTTCGTTTTATTGGTACTACCAATTTAAAAAAGAAAAAATTTTGGATGAAATTTTCATCCAATAACGCACTCTCATTGGTACTACCAATTTATAGTTTAATTATAAGGAGGCATATCATATCTGTCAAGAGTTTTGACATATTAAAAATTTTTTTGTTAAAAATGCATAAAGGATATGCAAAAACATCTGCATATCCTTATAATTCTTTGTTGAGAATTCTATCAATCATATCAAAGTGTTCTTTCAATGCAATTTGTCCATTAATCACATCCCTCTTCATTAAACATTCTACCATTTGTTTATGCGATTCCTGCAGCATTCCTTTCCGCTTTTCTGTTCTAAGAATTTCTCGTCGCATATCTTCGATAAAAACATCCATTACCTCAGATAAAGCATTTAAAATATTTAAAATCAGTACATTTTTTGATGCTTTTGCAATAGCATAATGAATTTTTTTATCCAATATAGTTTTCTCTTCATCATCTTTACTCTCGTCCAGCTCTATTACATATTGCTGCATCAAGGCAATCTCCTCATCTTTTGCATATTTTACTGCAAGTGCATAGGCTTCCATCTCAAGTCCTATACGAATTTGATGGACTTGATCATAATCTAGTTCATTAAGAATAAACATCATCGACAGTGTATCTACTAAATAAGATTCAAAATCACAGGAAATATAATTTCCAGCCCCCTGTTTACTAGAAATCACACCGACAACGCTCAAAATTTTTAGTGCTTCTCTTACAGAATTTCTACTGACACCTAATGCTTCAGAAAGTTCTCTTTCTGGAGGAATCGTCTCTCCAAGAACTAATTCCTGATCTAAGATTTGACGTTTAATATGATCCATAACAATCTCATAAGCTTTTTTTTGCCTTTTCATTTTTTCTCCTTCATCATGATATTTATCATATCACAAATATCATGATTGTTCTACTTTTTATTCCATTGATAGAATTCTTTTAATTCTGCTTTTCTTTCATTTGGCAGCAAAGTCTTTTTCATCCCTTGAATTGCACCCTCCAATGCAAAAAGTCTATGAATACAAGCAGACTCGTCGATTTCCTGTATCTTCAGCCATGCTTGTTCGGCACCTAAAGATTTCAGCTCTTCATAGTGATAAATTCCAACATCATTTAACTGCTGCTCTACTTTTACTCCAATATTAGGCAATTTTGCTAATTCTCCCATTTATCTATCTCCTTTAATTTCATGATATTATTTTTTTAACTCCTGTAATTTAGAAAGCCGCCTTAATGCTTCTTCCAAAGTTTTTTCCTCTCTTGCAAAATGTAATCGAATGAAATGATTGATATTTTCTTTAAAAAAACTGGAGCCGGGAACTGCTGCAACACCAATATTTCGGATCATCTATTCACAAAATTCTAAATCGGTATAGCCTTGAAATTGTGGAAGGTCTAAAAACTCTTGAATATCAATCAATACAAAATATGTTCCTTGAGGTACATTATGTTTTAAACCAATTTGGTCCAGTCCATTTAAAAGATAATCTCTTTTTTTTGTATATTTATCCAAAAGTTCTTTGTAATAAGATGCAGGAAAATTTAGTCCGGTAACAGCAGCTTCTTGAAGAGGTGCCGCGGCACCTACGGTTAAAAAATCGTGTACTTTTTTGGCTGCTTCTATGACTTCTTCCGGTCCAATCATATATCCAAGACGCCATCCTGTAATGGAAAAAGTCTTGGATAAAGAGTTACATGTAATGGTATGTTCAAACATTTCCGGAAGGGATGACATATATGTATGATGGTATGGTTCATAAACTAAATGTTCGTAAACTTCATCTGTAACGACATATGCATCATATTTAACTGCCATTCGTCCGATGGATTCTAATTCTTCTTTTGTAAAAACTTTCCCGCAGGGATTGGATGGATTGCATACAATAATAGCTTTGGCACCTTGCCGGAATCCTTTCTCAATCAGTCGAATGTCAAAATTATATTCTGGAGGAATTAATGGAATATAAATTGGCTCAGCTCCTGATAAAATGGTATCCGCTCCATAGTTTTCATAAAAAGGAGAAAAGACCATAACTTTATCTCCCGGATTGCAAATCGTCATCATGGCACACATCATTGCTTCTGTTCCGCCGCAGGTAACGACAACTTCTGTATTTGGATTAATTTCTCTGCCAATTGCCTGCCCCTGTTTTTTAGCTAATGCTTCTCGTAAATTCTGGGGCACCAAAAGTAATAGAATATTGGTGCGGCCCTTTATAAGCAGCTTTCGCTAAAGCATCCAGCATTTCTTTTGGAGGATCAAAATCGGGAAATCCCTGTGACAGATTTATGGCATGATATTGATCGCTGATACGAGTCATTCTGCGTATAACAGAATCTGTAAAAGTTTGTACACGGCTGCTTAATTTCTCTTGGTGATTCATAAATTATGCTCCTTCTTTCTAGTGGTTGTATGAATTCATTAATATTTTCATATATGTTTGCTAGGAAAATTCTCTGTTTATACAATATTGTATCACAGATTCTATTTGAGGAGAAACCCATTTATCTCGATGATATAATAATTGTTTCCATACTTTAATTTCAAAATCAGCTGGATTTAGATAAATTATTTTACCCTTCGCAATACTTTTGGCAGTAACATAGTCAGGTAAAAGAGAAATGCCAGCTCCTTGTTCGATTAAAGAGCATATTAAACTTGTACTTCCGATTTCTAACACCGGTTGTATTTCTAAAGACATTTCTGCTAATTTTTCATCCATTAATCTTCGATAACTCATACCTTTTTCCGTTAAAATAAATGGCTGTTGTATTAATTCTTGAATGGAAATTGTGTTTGCCTGCGCCAATGGACACTGAGGACTGGCTACAAAGTGTACACCTACTTTTTCTTCTTTCACAATGACATATTCTGTATCATAAATATGGTTATCCAATGTTAAAATAAGGTCTGCTTCATTATGATTTAATAATCGAAACATTTCTTCTGTTCCAGCTGCAATAATTTTTAAAGTGATTCCGGAATGCTGATTCCTGAAATCCAAAAATTTTTCATTTAATAGGGAATCACATAAAGAATCTGCCATGGCTAATCGAATGTGACCATTTACTCTTTGTTCATCTTGAATATTTTTTTCTAACTCCTGTGTCAGTTTATTAATTTGATGAGCGTATTCTAAAACTTCTCTTCCTTTTTCCGTGAGAGCAATCGTATGATTAATTCTTTCAAATAACTGTGAATCTAATTCAGATTCCAATTGTTTGATTTGAAAGGATATGGTGGATTGAGAATAGCCTAATGTTTTCGCAGCTTTTGTAAAGCTATTCAACTCTGCAACATGAATAAATGTAATTAAATTTTTAATATCCAATGCTTTTACTCCATCTATTTTCT
This sequence comes from Lachnospiraceae bacterium, assembly GCA_021771695.1. Taxonomy (GTDB): domain Bacteria; phylum Bacillota; class Clostridia; order Lachnospirales; family Lachnospiraceae; genus Anaerostipes. The sequence continues at coordinate 18,333 of JAETON010000031.1, forward strand.
CGATTCTTTATATTATAATTATTAATTTTACAGATACTTATTTCTACTATATACTAAATAGCGTAGAAATACAAATATATGCAAGGAGAACGTACAAATGAAGATAATTCAATTCATATATCATTTGTTGTGGGGTGATTTAATTACGCTTCCATTGCCTGGCGGAGGGTCTGTTGGATTTTCTATTTTGGTTTTGATTCTAATTCCTTCTGGAATTTATTTTACTATTCGGATGAGATTTCTTCCATTTCGTTTATTTCCAGAGATGCTTCGTGTTGCAACTGAAAAGAAAAGACGTTCCGAAAAAGGTGCAATTTCCGGAATTCAAGCATTGATTATATCAACAGCGACACGTGTTGGAATGGGAAATTTAGTCGGTGTTGTTGCTGCCATTTCTGCTGGAGGTGCAGGTGCTGTTTTTTGGATGTGGGTTACTGCTTTACTTGGTTCTTCCACTGCTTTTATTGAAGCAACTTTGGCTCAGCTATACAAAGAAAAGGATCCGCTTTACGGCGGCTATCGAGGCGGACCTGCATATTATATTCATAAACTTTTTATAAAAGAAAATTGTCCTAAAAAACATTCTATGATTGCTGTTTTATTTGCGGTTTCAGGACTGATCTGCTGGTGCGGAATCAGTCAGGTAATTGGAAATTCTGTTTCTTCTGCTTTTAAAAATGCCTTTGAAATCCCGCCAATTTATACGACCAGTCTTCTTGTAGTTATTGCAGCAATTATTGTGTTAAGAAAAAATGCTACCGTAAAGGTATTAGATATCATAGTACCAATTATGGCAGGAATTTATTTCCTGATGACAATTTTTATTATTGTAAAAAATGCCGGGCAGCTCCCTTCTGTATTTCAAAGGATATTCTCTGAAGCATTTGGTCTTCGTCAGGCAGCTGCCGGAGGTTTTGGAGCTGTTCTTATGAACGGTGCAAAGCGTGGATTATTTTCTAACGAAGCTGGATCTGGTTCTGCCCCTTGTGCTGCTGCAGCTGCGGATATCAGCCATCCAGCCAAAGAAGGACTTTTGCAGGCATTGGGAGTCTTTATCGATACAATCATTATTTGCAGCTGTTCTGCAATGATTATGCTTTTGACTCCAGATAGTTTAACAAAAGGACAGACTGGAATGGATCTTCTGCAGACGGCAATGCATTACCATATCGGAGAATTTGGTGTTATTTTTATTGCCGTTATTTTATGGTTGTTTAGTTTTTCTACATTTATAGGAATTCTTTTTTATGCAAGATCCAATGTTGCATATTTATTTGGCAATCATTGGCTGTCCCAGACCTTATATAAAATTCTCGCCCTTATTATGCTTTTTATTGGAGGTCTGGCAGCCTATACATTTGTTTGGGATTTAGGAGATATAGGAGTTGGATTGATGACAATTTTCAATATGATTGCACTTTTCCCATTATCTCATCATGCAATCAATGCACTTCATGATTATGAAAAAAGAAAGAAGGTACAATAACGGATTTTAATCTATAAATCAAAGACAAAGCACATCTTTTAGATGTGCTTTGTTAAGATATTTTTATTCTTTTTCAACCTTGCGGATTTCCTTTGTTGTAATTTCTTTTTGAATCATTGCAAGGAAGTCATCCATAGACATCTGCCCTTCATCTCCTTTGAAACGGCTTCTTACGGAAACAGCATTGTTTTCTTCTTCTTTTCCACCGACAACTAACATATATGGAATCTTATGAAGCTGTGCTTCACGAATTTTATATCCCATCTTTTCAGCTCTCGTATCAATTTCTGCACGAACTCCAGCAGCTTTTAATGCATCCAGCACTTTGTTTCCATATTCCAGATGCTTATCAGAAATAGGAATGACCTGTACTTGTATTGGTGCCAGCCATGTAGGGAATGCTCCAGCAAAATGTTCAATTAAGATACCGATGAATCGTTCAATAGAACCAAATGCTACACGGTGAATCATGATTGGGCGATGCTTTTCTCCGTCTGCACCAATGTAATTTAAGTCAAATCTTAATGGAAGCTGGAAATCTAACTGAATGGTTCCACACTGCCATGTTCTTCCAATGGAATCTTCCAAGTGGAAGTCGATTTTTGGCCCGTAGAAAGCTCCGTCTCCTTCATTTACCACATAATCAAGTCCTAAGTCATCCAATGCACCGCGGAGAGACTCTGTTGCCAATTCCCAATCTGCGTCACTTCCCATACTGTCTTCTGGACGTGTAGAAAGTTCTACATGATATTTAAATCCAAACAGATTATATACCTCGTCAATTAAGCCTGCAACACCCTTGATTTCATCTTTGATCTGTTCCGGTGTCATGAAAATATGTGCATCATCCTGTGTAAAACAACGGACACGCATTAATCCATGAAGCTGGCCGGATTTTTCATGACGATGAACCAATCCAAGTTCACCCATGCGCAGCGGGAGATCACGATAAGAACGTGGTTCAGACTGATATACTAAAACACCGCCAGGGCAGTTCATTGGCTTGATAGCAAAATCTTCTTCGTCGATGATCGTTGTATACATATTTTCTTTATAGTGATCCCAGTGGCCGGATGTTTCCCATAAGTGTCTGCTTAACATAATCGGTGTAGAAATTTCTACATAGCCTGCTTTGTTATGAATTTCTCTCCAGTAATCTAATAAAGTGTTTTTAAGAACCATTCCTTTTGGCAGGAAAAATGGGAAGCCAGGTCCTTCATCTCTCATCATAAACAGACCAAGCTCTTTGCCAAGTTTTCTATGATCACGTTTCTTTGCCTCTTCCATCATAGTTAAATAATCTTTTAATTCAGATTTTTTAGAAAAAGCTGTTCCATAAATACGTGTCAGCATTTGATTCTTTTCACTTCCACGCCAATAAGCACCTGCAATGCTGGTTAGTTTGAAAGCTTTCACTGGTTTTGTTGTCATCAAATGAGGCCCTGCACATAAATCAACAAATTCTCCCTGTTGATAAAAACTAATGACAGAATCTTCCGGAAGATCTTCAATCAATTCCACTTTATATGGTTCATTGCGTTCTTTCATAAATGCAATCGCTTCATCTCTCGGTTTTGTAAAGCAGGTAAGTTCTAAACCTTCTTTGACAATTTTTTTCATTTCTTTTTCGATTTTTTCTAAATCATCCTGTGTAAATGGAGTATCCTTTTCCATATCATAATAAAAACCATTGTCAATGGATGGTCCAATTGCCAGTTTTGTTTCCGGATACAGACGTTTGACTGCCTGTGCTAAAATATGGGAAGCTGTATGGCGAAAGGCATGTTTTCCTTCATCAGAATCAAAAGTTAAAATGTTCAATTCACTGTCTTCTTCAATTACAGTTCTTAAATCAACAACTTCTCCGTTAACTTCTCCTGCACATGCAGCTCTTGCAAGTCCCTCACTAATATCCTTTGCAATGTCAATAACAGACATGCTCTGTTCGTATTCTTTTACAGAACCATCTTTTAATGTAATTTTCATTTTTATGTTCCTTTCTTTAATTATTATGAAATAAAAAATCCCATGGATATAAAAATCCATGGGACGAATGATCGCGGTTCCACCCTGGTTGCCAATAAATCACTGGCCTCTCAAATGACGATAACGGTGTCAGCCGGGCTGGTTTACAGCCGCTTCGAGGTGGTCTTCATCTGCTATGATACTTAAGATACTTTCAGCACTGGGTATCTCTCTCTGGAAGTCTTTCACAGACTACTCTTCTCTTCAACGCTTTTCCTATTTCTCACACATTATAACACCGATGAATTCTGAAATCAATCCTAAGTTTAAAAATTATGATTCTTTCAAAGTAACTTTAATCGAACAGATTTCAGCAATGGTTCCAACACGCATATTGGGACCAAACAATCCAACTCCGGAAGTTACAATATTGTGCATATTTCCTTTTTTCAAATATCCGCAGGAATTTTCCCATAAACAACTTGTAATGATGTTTCCAGGAAACATCTGTCCATCATGGGTATGCCCGCATAAATCCATATCAACTCCTGCTTTCGCAAGTTCCTCCAGCTCTCTTGGTTCATGGTCAATGACAATCACAGGTTTTGACATATCCAATGATTTGGTAATTTCGTTTGGTGTTTTTCTTTTGTTTATTCCACGCCCCGGACGTTCATAATCCGGTCTTCCATATAAATAAAAACTATCATCAATCAAAACCGCCTCATCCATTAAAAGATGAATTCCGGCTTCTTGTAAAAATAGATCCATCCTTGGATCGCTGGCTTTTTTCTTTTCTCCCCCAAAAGTAAATCCTGCTAAAATTTTTTCTTCAATGTCATGGTTTCCGTAAACTGCATAAACCCCATATTTACTTTTAATTCCCTTTAAAATAGAAGCCAGCTTTTTGGGATGATCCAATGCCTTATATTCATTGTCAAAAATGTCACCGGCAATCACGACCAAATCTGGATGCTGCTTATTGATTTTTCGGACCATTTGTTTCATATGCAGACAGCCGATATTGTATCCTAAATGTAAATCCGCAGCAAGAACAATCTTTAGTTCTTTTTTATTTTTCACTTTTTTCGGAATCGATACTTGATATTTTGTTGTGTGAATTGTTCTTGCATTTGCCACACCCCATAGACTGGTAGTAAGAACAATTGCTGCGCAGATGCTTCCAACCAACGCAAATACTTTTTTTGTACATAATTTTCTATGCTCTGGTTTCCGTATATTTAGATAAATAATACGAAGTAAATCTGCAGCTACGATAGCGGCAACCATGTACATGAAAACTCCAAGCCAATAATTACTGATTAATTTTATGATCCGACGCAGCTTTCCTGACGGCAGTAAAAATGCAATTAACATAGACATGGCAAAAAAAACATAAACAATCACTATCATTATACGGAAGCGTTTTTTCTTTAACGTGTCATGGAAATTTTCCAGCCATTTTATAATTCGATATAAAAGATAACCATTGATTAAAAAATAAAATGGAGATAAAAAAACTGCAATCATAGGCACATTTCTCCTGTATTTATCGGAATTACAAAAGCTTGATGATTTAAAGGATTACGTTTCTGATAATCAAACAATAAAATAGTTTCTTTTTCAATGCCCGTTTCATGCACATCGTATTTGAACTTTTCAATATGCATCATCTTCCGCATGTTTTTTTGTGCATAAGATGCAAGATTTGGTGTTTTTGAAAGAATTTCATCGTAGATATAATAAAGTTCTTCTTTTCCAATCGAATATTCTCCAGTAAACTTTGGACGATTTTTAATATTTTCTCGTAAATATAAATCAAAAGTCAAAAGTTCACGGTAAAAAGATATTCTATGATTTTTTACATTTTGCTTTATAAAAGCATATAAAATTTCATATCTGGAAATTCTGGAGTGATTTATTTTGTGATAATTATTTTCTTCATAAAATTCTCCAAGTTTTTGGTACATTTCAAAAGGAGAAGAAAATTCCTGCTCCAAATATTTCATCGTATATGAAAATTGACCGCTGTTGTAATAAGTCTCTACCATATTTTCAACAGATTTAAGTATCAGTATGTTCTCATATGAGAGCCATTTTGTATATAAAACCTCATAAGGCGGAATATCTTTATATACTAAACCATATGCCTCTTTTTGTTCTTCCATATAAGAACCCTTTAAAACTTTTAAAAAACCTAGCTGCAGTTGTTCAGGTTTCACTGCATAGACATCATTAAATGATTGCTCAAAGCTTGACAAATCTTCGTAAGGAAGTCCAGCGATTAAATCCAAATGCTGATGTATATTCTTCCCTGCATTGATTTGTTTCACGATTGCTGCCACTTTTTTAAAGTCCATCTTCCGGTGAATTTCGTCAATTGTCTCTGGATTTGTAGATTGAACACCGATTTCCAACTGAATCAATCCGGGACGCATGTCAGAAATTAACAAAAGTTCTTCTTCATTTAGTAAATCTGCTGCTACTTCAAAATGAAAATTAGTAATCCCATTATCGTGTTCTTTGATATAACTCCAAATGGTCATGGCATGTTTATGATTGCAGTTAAAGGTACGATCTACAAATTTCACTTGAGGTACCTGATGATCTATAAAGAACTGCAACTCTTTTTTTACCATTTCAAGATTACGGAACCGAAGGCATTTGTCCACGGAAGATAAACAATAACTGCAGGAAAATGGACATCCACGGCTGGATTCATAATAAATAATTTTATGCTGAAAATCTTCCATATGATGATAAACAAATGGCACTTTGCTTAAATCTATCACAGGACGCCATGGATTTTCAATGATCTTTGTTTCCTCTCGATAAGTAATTCCGCCAATTTGAGCTAAATCTTCTCTTTTACCATGGTAATAATCCATAACTTCTAAGAAGGTTTCTTCCCCTTCTCCCTTCATTACACCAGTGACTTGCGGAAGTCTTTCTAAAACATTTTTTGCATCATAAGAAACCTCCGGGCCGCCAAGCCAAACCGGCATGGCAGGAAAAAGTTTTTTTACTTCCCGAAGGATTCGTTCTACATATTCAATATTCCATATATAACAGGAAAAACAAAGAATATCCGGTTTTTTCTTATATAAGTCCATTAAAATATCATCTGTTTGCTGATTGATTGTATATTCTGCAATTTGGATATCAGCTGTATAAGGTTTTGCATATGCCCGCAGTGAATAGACAGCCAAATTGGAATGGATATATTTTGCATTAATTGCAGTTAATATAATGTTCATAGTAAATTATCCTTTAAAAATTTTTTATACAGATAGTTTACCATAAAACAGCTTCTTATTGTTGAAAATATTCTGCTTCCGGATCTTGAATAATTTTTACTACAGCTGTATTAGAGTAAATTAAAGGATTGGACCCATGATAAAAGATTCTTCCGCTGCATGGTGCTTTGATTTCTTCGATGGTATGTCCTTCATAGGTATCTAAAATTTCACCAATAATTTGTCCTTCTTTTATATGATCACCACAGTCACAATTTAAAAATAAAATACCAGATTGATTGGTACGAACAGTTACCAATTCCTGTTCTTCAATGATTCTGCTGCAGTGTCCGCCATCTTTTGAAATATGGATCAATCCTTGATTTGCCAAAAATCTAAGTACCGCATTGATACCTTCATTTGCCTGTGCTTTATCAATTTGATCTGTCCCCGGAGTATATAGAGAAAACGCCTGTGTTCCCCATAACTGCCATTCATAATTTAAAGTGGTTGTATCATATGGTTTTGGATTTCGCAGCATAATATACGGCATTCCGAATTCTCTTGCGATTTCCGTATTTTCAAATCCTGTTTTCATGATTCGTACATGTGGTGTGAAATTTCCTTCCAGATAAAAACTGGTAAAATGAATCCCATAAATATAGTCATTCACTTTCTTGAAAAATCCATCTGCAATTCTTTGTGTTGTTTCTCCTAAATCATATCCCGGAAACATGCGGTTAATATCTGTGTTATCCGTTGCCCAGAATCTGGTATTCGTATTTAAAGAATATGGATTGATAGATGGAACAATCATAATCCCGCGATTTGTATCTATTTGTCCGCGATTTTCCAAGAGGTTTAAAATTCTCACTAATTGAGAACACATATATAATTGCTGTACTTCATTTCCTCTGATGGCACCAACAATACATACCGTTTTTTCACTACCGCCGAATTGATATCCATATATTTTTAAGGAATCCCGATATAAAGATTTTAATTCATATAATTGTACTTTTTTCATGCAATCACTTCATTCCTTTCCAGTATTCTTCCAAGTAAAGAACCTTCGCTAACCACAGGATACTCACGCAAGGTAAATAAAATCCCGTCGCAGTCGGAAAAAATCTCTTCTTTTATAATTCCTTCCAGCGGATCAATAATTTCTCCGATTTTATCTCCTTTTTTTACAGAAGTCCAATGTTCTACCGTTGGAATAAAAACGCCTGCATATCCTGCGTTTAAATAGTGCACTTCTCCGTCTGTAGAAATAATTGGTTTTTTGGGTTCTATAATACTGCCCTGCCAGATACCTAAATCTTTCATTTCAACGAAAATTCCATCGACAAGTTCTTTGCAGTATTCCCTGGTAACACGCATTCCTACTCCCATTTCTACAACTAATACAGGAGTTCCAATAGAATTCAGAGAATGAGCAAAGGTGGCTTCTAAAACCGTAGCTGTACCATGAACCCAGATATAATCAATATTCAAACGTTTCGCAAATGGTACTAAAGTGTCTGCACACATTTCATTAATTCTAACTTGCGGAATTTCACGGAGAAAAATATTGCTTGCATGGATATCCACACATAAATCAGAACCTTGTACATCATTGATGATTTTTGATGCAATATATTCTGCCATAGAACCTTCACTGTTTCCCGGAAAAATGCGGTTCATATCTAAATCAAAATGTGGAATTCCTCTGGTAATCGAATCAATTCCCAATGGATTTAGTGCCGGATAAATATCAACAATTCCTGTTAGCAATTCCGGATGTTCATTGATTCTTTGCTGGATTTCATAGCATACATACTGTCCTTCCAGTTCATCTCCATGAATCCCTGTAACAATGCTGATTCGTTTTTCATTTCCCAATAAATTTTCCGGCTGTAATCTTTGTTTTTTTACAATATAGTTTTCGGCTGCCGGAAGAGGAGCCGCTGCTACTGTCTGTATCATTTGATTTCCTCCACCAATACTTTAATTTCCTGTGCCTCATGGCACCTTCCTAAATAAATTCCTTTATTAATGATGCAATCGGCACTATCCCGTCCTCGTGCAAAAACAATATATAAATCATCGACCAACAGATGGTTGGTAGGATCAAATCCATACCATTTCCCATCACTGAAAATTTCCACCCATGCATGAGAAAACCCTTCTCCAATCATTGCACCAGAGACATATCTTGCCGGAATTCCAAGCTGACGGCACATTCCAATCATAACGTGGGCATAATCCTGACATACCCCTTTCTTAAGAGAAACGGCTTGTTCCGCTGTTGTATAAATACCAGTGACTCCTTTGGTATAAGTGAAATAATTATAAATCCGATCCATAATTTCGCAGGCTTTTCCATAAGCTTTTGGCTTTTTTTGTATATAAGGTGCAATATGGTCCAAGTAATTTTTCATAGAAATGCCGGGGATTGTTAAAGGAGTCTGCGTTAAAAACAAATGATTATAATGGTCATCTCCATCATAAATCCTCCAATCTGTTTTTGCTATTCCGGAAACAAGGATATAAAATTGTTGATGCTGGTTGTTCATCGTTCCATAAATTGTCCGGCTGCCAAAACCATCCTGTCCAAATGCCCAGTAGTCACAAGGAGAAATTTTAACATTTAAATCTGTAATTTCCTGTCTTGGTTCACTTTTCGGAACACAGCGGTAAGCAAAATGATGATTGACCACTGGTTCTTGAAAATGGATTTTTTGTTCATAGAGAAATTTTAATTGATGCAATGATACTTCTCCTTAATAATTGTTTCGCTTACCTTTACTCCATCCCAATAATCGATTTGGCTGGATGTTACATTCATCCCCAGACGATCCAAAGCATCTTTATCATAATCGAGATAGCCTTTCCGCAGTCTTGCTACCAGCATATGAAAAGGTTTCATCATACATTCTTTGCTTTTCCTTAGCCTCAAATATAAGTTTAACCGTTCCAAATGACGTCCAGCTTTAATAACGGAACGAATCTGTTCACTGTCAATATAATCGTCAGTACATGCCCAAAATGCCAATATATAATCCAAAACTTTTTGAAGGTCCAATAGTTCTATCTCGCTGTTTTTCGCATTTCTTAATTGATTCAGTGCCAGTTCCATATAGGATAAAGTTTCTGTTCCAAGAGTATGGCGAAGCACAATTGCATTGTCATATGCACGATTCAAATTTGATAAAATAGAATCTGGATTTTCTTCGTCAAAAGCATATTTTAAAAGAAAATCTGCTGCTGATGTATAACAATTTGGAATTGTAAAATCCCTGCAATAAGTAATATAAAATTCCGGATCTTCAATCATCCGGTCTCTGCCCTTAAAATAATATAGGATGGTCGTATATACTCGTTCTGTATACCTTCCAAGCCAGTAAATGTGATTCATTTCTTCTACTGAGATAATATCCATGTGTCTTTAAAACCTCCTCCTTGAGATGAGTTTACAACAAAGGAATCTGGATTCCTTGTAAATCTTGTTAAACCGCTTTTCCATACTTTTGTTTCTTTTCCTGAAAGGACAAATACTCTTAAATCTGCTTTCCGGTCAACTAGAAATTGGTCATCTAAAATTCCCATATCTTGAAAATCAATAACTTCTTGCGCAATAAACCGTCTGGATTCTAAATGTATTTTTTCTTTCATTTGCTGTTTTTCTTCCTTGCTTAGCTGATTTCCAAAAACAACTCCGTATCCGCCGGCTTCGGCAACGTCTTTGATCACAAGATTTTCAAAATTTTCTAATACATACCTTCGATCTTTTTCAAAAAATGGAAGATAGGTTGGTGCATTATGAAGAATTGGTTCTTCTCCAAGATAATAACGAATCATTTCCGGTACGAAATAATAAATTCCCTTATCATCTGCAATACCATTTCCCGGAGAATTAATTAATGCAACATTTCCTTTGCGGTAGACTTCCATCAAATGCGGAATACCAATCAAAGAGTCTTCACGAAATGCCATTGGATCCAGAAAATCATCGGACACCCTGCGGTAAATTGCACCAACTTTTTTCTTCACTCCATTATATGTTTTATAGTACAAATAATCTCCATTGACTTCTAGATCATTTGGAAATGCCAAAATGGAGCCTGTTTTTTCAGCAAGATAAGAATGCTCAAAAAAGGCAGCATTATATCTTCCGGGAGTAAATACCACATTGATTCCGCCAGTGTTAACATCATCCATTACTGTCCGAAGCATAGAACCATAATTACGATTATCTTCTACATTATTTTCACGAAATGTATTTGGACTTGCCTTTCGGCATAAATTTCTGGCAATCATCGGATAAGAGGCTCCAGACGGCACCCTTAAATTATCCTCTAAAACATACCAAATTCCATCTTTTCCTTTAACTAAATCAATCCCGGCGATGTGTGCAAAGATATTCTGTGGCGGCACAATTCCTTGACATTCTGATAAAAATCCAGGTGATACAAAAATAAATTCTTCTGGAATCACTCCATCTTTTACAATTTGTTGTTCTGTATAAATATCCAGAAGAAAGCGATTCAATGCGTCCACTCTTTGAATCAATCCTTTTTCCAACTCTTTAAATTCTTCATGCTCTATGACTCTTGGAATTGGATCAAAGGGAAACAGTTGTTCATGAAATTCATTGTTTTTATAGATGCCGAATTTCACACCATAACGGGCAAGCAGCTGGTTAATTTCATCTTTGAGTAAAACCAATTTTTCCATATAAATCCTCCTTTATTTGCGAATAATATATATCCCTGCGGAGCGTTTTTGTTTCATGGAAAGGCTTCTTTACTTTAGCGTGATAAAGTCTTTCGTATGAAAAAAAGACGCTCTGTTTTATAAACAGAACGTCTTTGCTTTGCTTAGATATATCATAGAATAGATTCCTACAATTGTCAAGATGCTGCTGCTAACAAAATATAGTTATATTTTTTCAAAATCTTCTGCACCATGTTTGCAAAGTGGACATATAAAATCTTTTGGAAGTTCTTCTCCTTCGTAAACATAGCCGCAGATTTTACATCTCCATCCGGTTTTTTTTGTTTCTTGAGGTTTTGGCTTGATATTTTTATGGTAATATGCGTATGTAACAGACGCAGTTTCATTTAATACATCTCCATCTGTTACATCTGCAAGAAATAAAGTATGAGTTCCCAAATCAATGGTATGGAATACTTTTGCACTTAAATAGGCGTTTGTGCCTTTCGTTAAATAGAAAATACCGTTATCTGCAATTTCATAATCTGTGAATCCTTTCATTTTGTCTACGGTTTTGCCGCTTTGAAATCCAAAATGTTGAAATGTATCAAAAGCTGCATCTTCAGATAAGATCGATACATTAAATGTTCCGGTACTCATGATCATATCATGGGTATAATTTTCTTTATTTACTGCAGCTAAGATTCGATTTGGGGATGTAGTTACCTGCTGTACTGTATTTACAATGCAGCCATTACTTTTTTCACCGTCTTTTGCAGATAGTACAAAAAGACCGTAGCTCAATTGAAACATTGCGTTCTTATTCTTCATAAAATGCCCTCCTTCTATTTTGAAAATAAATAAAATGGTTAATTGCATCCAAAATATCTTGAAAATCTTTTTTGGGTGCAATGGTAATATATTTTTTTAACAACTCTTTTTCATCTTTTTTATACGGACCATAAAAAATATCAAACAGATTATGTCCCCGCAGATAAATTTTTATTTCTTCTATATGATTTTGTATATCTTTTGGAGATTGAAAATCATATCCAAGAATTTCTGTAAGGTGTTTTCCACTTTTGATTCTATGAAGATATTCTTTCCATTTTTCAAATAAAATTTCGTAAAAGCTGGATTCTGTAGATAGAATACCCAATTGCACCATCACAGCTGGATTTAGAAAATAATTCTCAAATGAATAATATTTTAAAATCAATACATTTTCTCTTCGGACTTTCGGCAAACGGTCTGCATCCGAAAGGTTTCTTTCATCATAGTATTTACAAAGCTGTCTTCCAAGCTCTTCCGGATTCTTTCCATCACTGTCTCGAATCATCAAAAACTGATCTTTCATATATGTCTGATTCATATATTTTAAATTTGCATAGGTTTTTATATTCGTACAACTGTTGGTTGTGATAATTGCTACACGGTTTAACTTTCCATTTTCATCATATATTTCAGAATAGTAATGTTCCAAAAGCAGCGGAAGCCGGTTTTTATCCTGCTTTCCTTCTACAATAAATACAAAATTAACATTCATTAAATCTGCAGCCGTATATCCTAAATCATCTAAAATGGTACTAATATTTGTTTTCTCTTTTGCAATGGAATAAAAATTTTCGTCCAAAATAATCTGCCGGATTTGACGGCTGTTGAAGTTTGATAAAAGATTTGGTGAATGCGTTGTAAAAATTACTTGGTTTTTCTGAGATAATCGATATAAAATCTCACTGGAAGTTTTCTGAAGCTGCGGATGCAGAAACATTTCCGGATCTTCTACCATAATCATAGATGGCAGAATGTTTTTCTCAGCTACATAGGCCTCCAGCAAAGATAACATATAAATGCTTTTCATACCTCTTCCAAGATGTTCCACAGAGATTGTCTGTTCCCTGACTCTGTTTCGTGCATGGGCTTGTACTTGAAGAATCTGATTCACATCATAATTCATGGAAAACAAAATATCTTCATAACCTCCATTTTTATGGAAACTTTCATTAACTCTTTTTTCAAAATCATCGATATTCTGCTGATACAGTTTGTATTCGAAAAGCTTTGATGCTTCAAATGCATTTAATTCTTCTGGTGTTTTCTGATTAATTAATCCAATACAATGGAAACAATGGCTGCATGATTTTGCACGATCGAACATACAACAGTTTGTACGCATAAGCTTCAATAAGTTATTTTCTTGGAGCATCAAAAGATCTTCTTGTATTTTCTGCATATTCCTCTCGGTTCCAATAAAATAAATATCTGGCAATACTTTTGGAATATATTTATTATTTTTTTTTACGCCATCATAAAATCTAATTTTCCCTTCTTTGTTTGCAATAAATGTAAAATTTAAAATTCCATCACGATAAGAGGGCAGACGGTTTTGAAAATCCTTTTCCCATAAATCATATTTCTTATATTGGCTGACAATTCCCTTTTCATGGAGTATATGTTTATCATTTGGGGTAATTGATAGGGAGACATTGATTTCTATATTCTGCATACTTTCATTAAAATCTTCTGGTGTGATTTGATAGGATCCACTGACTGCACGTAAAGCATGAATCACAGAAGATTTTCCTGCATTATTTTTCCCTACTAAAATGAATGCATTTTCTATATTTTGCAGTTTCATATCCCGAATGGATTTGAAATTTTTAATATGAAGATTCGTAATCTGCATGGCATTTCTCCTTTGGAATGAAATCATTTTTATTATATCATATTTTCACCTGTGTGATATAATAAATGGAGAGTTAAATAATCTCTCGGAATCCTGAGTGATTATAGCCAGCATAGCTGGCATCGAACTTTGAAAAGTAAATATTATCCGAAAAGAATAAAAATAGACATGAGAAACAGACATAACTGTCGC
>JAETON010000001.1 GCA_021771695.1 Lachnospiraceae bacterium
GCCGTTAGGCAGAGGAAGCAACCTTCTTTGTTGCTCCCTCCGGGAACAGTGTTTTTCTTCTAAGGCATCAAGGGCTGCCCTACGGCGTATCGGCTTCGCCTTGTCCCTTGACACCTGCCCTTTTTCTGCCTTTTTATTTGTTTTCATCCATTTCTGCTTCCTGAACAAAAGAAAAGCAAATATTTTCTACAAGATCTTTTAGTTCATCCTCTGTAATTTCCATTTCTTCATCTTCAGGTGTTCTCCCAGCATCAATGCTGTCAAGTGCTTTCTCAAAATCATAACCTCTATCTTCTACCATTTTTGCAATTTCAACATTTGATTTTTTCATTTCTTTTCTCCTTTCTTTTTCTTTCCTTTACCTTATGATTATATTATAAACGAATTATCGTTTATTGTCAATACTTTTTAAACTTTTTTTCGTTTATTTATTGATTTTATTTCATTCATCAGACGGCTCCTGTCAGCCGTCTTTTTCTCATGCTCATTTTATCATGTCCTTTTACCAAAATTCAAGGTCTAAAACTTCCGGTGCAGCAAAATCCACCACTTCCGCATACGTCCAGATATTGCCGGACGAGTATTTCACATGCAGATTTCCTTCTTCATCTTTCCATGCAGACTTTACATTTCCATCCTTCCAGACACCTAAGATCTTTTCATGCACTTCCTTATATTTTTCTGCCAGCAAGAGCAGTTCCCTGTCTTTTTCCATTGTTACCTCCACTATGACAATTCTCTTAAAAAGCAGCTGCATTCTCTCCCAAAACATTTTTACAATACGGTATGAAATTCCAAACAGCAAAAAAGGGACCATGTCCAAAAAGAACCATGCCGCCCATTTAATCGTAATTGTTCTCCTTCCAAGCATACAAGAAAAGCAGATACAGCAAAAGTCCATCAAGTAAACCCACACCCGGACCCGGTAAATATAATCATACAGAAGGAACACTGTTTCCCTCCGGGGCAGTTCCAATGCTGTAATCCTTTGAAAACCCATAAAAAAATAAGCAGACAGCAGCATCCAGCTAAAAATCATCAAAACACCTTTTACAAAAGTACGTTTCCTTTTCATTTCCCGCATTTCCATGTACACCGCAGCCATTTCAGAGAAGAACCACAGAAAAAAAGTTATTATAGTCAAGACTGATATAACCATGTAACATCCCTCATAAATCACTATTTTAATCCTCCCTGTTTAATGATCTTCCAGTTATCATCCACTCTTTTAAGCGTCAGATCAAACTGCTGCATCATATTCTGATTTGTCTCACGGTTGATATAGCGCACACTAGCGCTTACTGTTACATCATCCCCATCCATTTTCATTACATTTGTATAGATTTCAGAAAATTCATAGTTCTTTTTCACTGATCGCATAACACCGTCTTTCACGTAAAAAGAAAGCTCCTTGCTGTCTGCCTGCGGGTACAGCTTAAAAAATGTTTTCAAAAACGATTCCACGCTTTTTCTTGTATCTGCATCCACGCTTCCGTCCTCTTCCTTTGTTTTTGGCTCATATCCGGATTTCCCCGGAAGAGATGTCATCGTCGGATTTTTTACGATCACCATATTCCCCTGCCGGTCCATATGTACGACAACACTGTAAGCGGATGATATGCTCTTTTTCTCTTCCACGCTCCTTTTACCTTTTATTGTCTTTTTCCCTGCCCTTTTTGTTACTGTTTCCTGTTTCATGCGGATAATGTCCTGTACAACTTCATATGTCACACGGTATTCTCCATTCTCTTGTGCAATATCCCAAATGGTAATTCCGGTCACTTTCGAGCTGTTTTGTACATCATTTCCGACATCATCTTTGTTCAATGTCTGCAGCTCTTCATCCAGATAATGCTTTAACTTCTCCTGTCTGGATGCAAGAGCAGCATCCCCGCGCTCCCATGAATGATATACCGTCACAAAAGATCTTACGAAGTTTTCTATCTTGTTTGTATCCCGGAGCTGTTTATCCACCACCTGCTTTTCATGTACCGTATGCTGGTCCACGGCAGTAAAGTTTTTATAAATCCCAAAAGCAAGGCTTGCCGCCAATAAAGCCCAGAGAAATATGATCGGTTTTCTCTTTACTCCCGGCCGGATCATCTTTTTCTGCTTCTTCCACTGTTTTTTCGCTTCTTTTTCTGCCTTTTTTTGATATTTTTTCCTGCGCCGTTCTGCCCTTCTTGACAAATGCCCCGCCTCTTCCACAGCTGGATGCGATCCGCCGTTTGGATCCATGATCAGAAAATTTTGTTCCGGCTGTGATACCGGAACACCTGCATCGCATCTCTCTTCCGGCTGCGGCTTTACAGTTTCTTCTGCATCTCCTTCCAATGCTGTCTCTTCAATTCCAAGGAATTCTTTCACCTGTCCGACTGCTTCTTTATCAAGAACCGATGCATAACTTTCTGCCGGGATTCCCTGTATTTTCAAAAGTTCCAAAAGTTCTTTGCTTGTCATGCCAAGCTCTATGGCTAATTCATAAACCTTCTTTTCCATAATCCTTCCTTTCTACTGCACGCCTTCCTGCGGCACATTTCCATCTTCTATGACGTTTCCGTCCAGATCCCGAAGCTCGCTGTCATCGGTCTGCTGTTTTTTTGTCTCCTCCGTTGTTGTTTTCTTGACCTCTTGTGTTCCTGCTGTATCTTCCGTTCCTGCTGCTTCTTCTGTCTGCCGTACATCCTCCTGTTTTGTTGTTACCGTTGATGGTTTCTGTTGTTTTTGTCCTCTGGACATGTTAAAGACCGCAAAACCGCCCAAAAGAATCAAAATCAAAAAAGCAGCGGTTAATCTTATTCCCTGATTCTGCATATTTTCCCTTCTTTCCTTCTTCATTTTTTCTTCTCAACCACCCAGAACGGACCTCCCGCACTTGCACTGCTCCTTGCTTCGTTATACACGATGTCAAAATCCCATGCCTTGTTGCGTTCTTTATTCCCGCAGTCCGCCACAAGGATCTTTCCATCTTTCGTAAGCCCTCTAAGAACTATGTAGTGTCCGCCTTTTGTAAAATGCCCCGGTGCCATAATGGAAACGACCAGCTTCTTTTGCTTTAAGGCTTTCGTAAGTTTTTTCTTATCCTTTCCGATGCCCGTACATTTCAGTTTATATTTTTTAGCCAAAGCTCCTATCACACTGTGCCGCCACCCGGAACCTTTGACATAATACCCGTTCTCTGCCGCCCACTTACAGGTTTCCTTCGGTGTCACATTTGTTTTCTTTAAAGTTGCAATGCAGATTGCCATACTCGTAGGACCGCATCCGGCTTTTCCAACCGTATTTCCGCCAAAATTATAGTTTTTCCAGCGGCTGTCTCCTTGGCTGTAATAAACAACATCCACACCGCCGTTCCCGCTGACCACTGTAGTTCCGCCGCTTCCGGCATAACTGTAATACTGCATGACAAGCTGTGCGTGCTGGGGTGTTCCTTTTGCTCCTGCGGGCATCATTGTTGCACTGTACTGCTTGGACAGCGCAAGAGTGTAAACTCCGCCATGCCGGTTGATCCATGCGATCCACCCCGACATGCCGTAATTATACCCCTGAACCGCAACCATGATCCTTCCAATGTCCGAAGGACTTTGGACTTTTGCCGCTTTTAATGCATCCCGAAGTTCCTGCATTCCGGCATTGACAGAACACTCCCCATGTCCGGACGGGATCCCATTCGGACTCTGGCTGTGTCCCCCGGACTTGTTTTTTGTTTTCAGACAATAAAGCCCGTATGCTCCCTCTGCCGCCTGCATCGGATCCGGTTCACTCCCTCCGCTTTCCTGCTGCATTAAAGCGAGAGCCAGCGGCACATACTCTTCAATTCCATATTTTTTCGCATATTTCCTTACCGCCGGCTCCCATTTTAACACCTCCCCGCTCAAAGGTTTTTCGGCATCATAATCCGAGGAACTGCCGCTCCCGGAATCATCATCTGCCGCCATCATAAGCAGAGAAACGATCAGAAAAAACGATAAAAAGAACGGCAGACAAACGATCAAAACCTTCTTCATCCATTTTCACCTACACTTTCTTTCCGTCTTTCATCGAACGGTCCGTATTCCTTCCGGCTCTGTCAGCCATTAAACGGTCTGCTCTCCGCTCTTTTTTATTTCCCGCCGTTTGTCTTTTTGTTTTTTTCGATTTATTTTCAGGCTCTGTTTTTTCTGTCATCGAGCGGTCCGCTTTCCATTCCTTCCGGATCCGGTCTGCCTTTTTCGGACGTTCCATTTCTTTTTGCTTCTCTCCAACAGACTTCCGGTAATCCGCACGGTCCTTTGCCCGCTTTGTTTCCCGGTCATGCTTTTCCTGTTCCATGCCTTTCTTGAAATCTTTTGCATTGTTCTTCACGCCTTCTTTGACACTGTGTGCCGCATACTTTGCATGCACCGGAGCATCCTTGACTTTTTCTCCGGCTCTTTTTGCTTTATCCAATGCCCTTTTCGGTGCATCCCGCATGGAACCTGCTTTTCTTCCTGCCCGCTTGCCAATCGATTCTTTCTGCTTTCCTCCAAAACTTCCAAACCTTCGTTTATCCGGACTCGCAAAACGGTTTCCTGTCCGCATCCCGCGCCTTAAACGGCGTTCCATACGCCAAAGGCCCCGCCTTGCCCGAGAGCCCATCATCCGGAATCCGCGTCCTCCCTGCGTGCCCAATCCAAACATTTCCAAAATATCACCTAACTTCAAAGCGATGCCTGCAAATGTAATGATCTGTAAGAACATCACCATGAAGAACGGATAACCGCCGGATAATCCATAAAATAATGCAGATATGGAAAAAGCCATACAGACAACCAGCGTAATGCCGCTTCTTACCATCAGAATATTAAATAACTTTAATACACACTTCTGAACATTGATTCCATGCCCCGGCAGCATCGACAGTACACATACAAACGGCACAAACAACGCCATCATGACAAACATGATCTGTGAAAGCAGCATATATCCCGTAAGGAACAGCACAAACACGGAGATCAAAAGATTAAATATGAACAAAAACAGCACCATCCCCAGCCGCTGTGCAACTTTGGTCGGTGCCATATATTTATTCTTATTATCTTCGATCTCTTTTTTGACTGCATCATCCCTTGTCTCTCCATCGTCTTTATCCGGCGAAACCGATTCCACCGCTTTCACCCGGTCTTTTCCGATCTTGCTTTCATCGGTATTGCCAAACTGCAGCAAAAGCCATGGTTTCCTGATCTGAACGGAAAACAGATTTTCCCTCATCACGATCTCCCCGCTCTTTTCTGTACTCCCAGAATCCGATGTAATCAGTTTCGTGCCGTTATTTAAGACATACTTTGAAACATCACTGGAAAAAGAATTAATCTTTGAGATATAATCCGGTGCAAAAGCAATAAAGGAAGAAGACACGATAAAGATCAAGAGGAAACTTAACACTGCATCCATCGCCTTGCTCGTTTCTCTTTTTACGATCCCCGTATATGCCACATAAACACCAAGAACCACAATAAGGGCCAACAAAAAACCACCATACAAGCCGCTGGATGAAATACCGCTCCTGCTGATGCCTGCCAGAGTCTGCATGCTCTTTCCAACGGAAGAAGTCATATCCTTGATAAAATCAAGACCGAATGCTTCCTGTACCACATATCCGGTCGCACTGCTGATCATCGTTGATGCATACCATATCACATTTGTGATCACATAGACCGCATAAATGGCAGCATCTCCAATACCTTCTCCCCAGTTCCATGGGAGCCAGTCCCAGGATGTATCCACATAAAAATCCAGCTGGTAATTATCCAGAGGATATTTAGAAAACAGATACTTTGCATCAATCTTGGAATCCACAAACCCGACCGCAGAGACTGTTACGGAAACAGACAGCATGCAGACAGCAAGGATCACAAAAAACAAAACAGAAACCCACCGTTTTTTCTTTTCCTTCATAATCCCTCCTTTCTAAGCTGCCCCGTCTTCCTCTGAATCTTCCGGCGGTCTGGTATCAAAGGCACTGAATAATTCCAGAAATACCATATCCACCTTGACAACACCGACCCTTCCGTAAATATCGCAAAACAGACATTCTCCATTTTCCAGATTCATAAGCCGTTTCTGATTTGCTTCGTCATTTTCATCTACCCCGAAAAACCGGAGTGTCTTTTTCACTTCTTCCATATCTGTGCTGCGGAAAGCAAACTTCATTCCAATGTTATTCTTCATCTTTTCACTTCCCACATCATCCGTATTCTGCGTCACAAAATAAACTCCGGATTTCATGCTTCGTCCGGCACGCACCAGCTTATTTCCCAAAGCTGCTCCCTGTGCCACATTTAAAAATGCCCACGCTTCGTCCAAGTCCACGATCTTATAAATACTGCGGTCAGACTGGATAAAATCAAGCGAATACGTAGATAACGCTATCATAACAGCAACCGAAAGCATCTCCATTGTTGTATATGACTCCACAGCCGTATCTTTTTCCGGCAGGACCAGATCTGCCACCTGCACGATATTAAACAGATGATCTACATGCAGTGCATGTTTTTGTCCGCCATTGCCGAACAATAGACTTGCAAAATCATAATCCGTAAAAGATTCGATATGAGCAGCGATCTTTCCGGCTGTCTCATCTTCATCTTTTTTCAGTTCGTCAATCACAAGCAGAAGCCCTCTCTTTTTACTCTGTGCCACAGAACGGACAGCTTTTCTAAGCAGCGGAAACTTTTCTCCGTCATGAATGGATATCCCGGTCAGAAACGTCAGAATATCCACTGCCAGAGATTCCGCATCCTTGATATTTTTCATGATCATAAATGGATCTAAAAGTCCTCGGTTCTTCTCTTCACTGGTAAGATTGATGATATTGATAAAATCAGAGATCATGGAGAGTTTTTCTTTCCATTTCCCACGCTCAGACTTCGGATCAAGGACCAATGATCTGCCGCCAAACAAAACCGAATAAAAAACAACCAGATTATTACACATGGATTTCCCGCCGCCCAGTGCTCCAAGAAATGCCATCGCAAGAGCGTTTGTGACAGAACCTTTGACACCCTGCGCCGGACGGGGCGGATCAATATATACGCTCTTTCCGGTATCCGGGTTATGTCCGAGATAAAAGCCGCTCTGATCTCCCAGCTGCTGTGCCGCTCCAAACCCAAGACAGGAGAAAAAATCACTGGTGACATATTGGACATAATCATTGATATACCGTTTGGATGCCGGATAAAATTCCCCATGAAGCCCCAGCATGTCTCCAAACGGACGCACAACTTTTATCTTCATATCATCATAAAAATTCCTTACTTCATCCACTCTCCGCTTTAACTCTTCCACAGTGTTGGCAGACACCCGGATAACGTAAGACAATTTATACATGCTCTCTCTGGTCGTGCCGAGTTCTGTTTCCAGTTCACCGACATCATCCAATGCGGATACCACCTGCTCCGGTGTTTCATTATCACTCTCAATCGAATGATTCTCCAAATCCTTTAATTCTTTCTTTTTATTCCGAACGGTAGACAGCGATTTTTTATTCGGCAGTATTTCAATATTCATGCTCGTATCAATTGGAAAATCAAAATATTCCTGCTGGTAATAAAACACTTCATCTCCCGGAAAACTAAGTTCCCCTACAATCGTCTCAACTGCCAGATACGAAACATACTGCTTTGTATCTTCCCCGCTGATCTTTAGATACCTCTGTTTTTCATCGATCAGATAACGGTCCGGCTTGATCAGGTCATACTTTTTTAACAAAATTTCTTTTTCATTCTCCAGCTTCTGAATATGAAACCGGTAATTGTCATAAGCTGTCCCGCTCTTTCCATTCACATGTTCTATCAGATAACCGAAATCATCTGCCGAAAGCCTGCGCATGGAAAACCGTCTGCTGATCTTGTTATAGAGCAGTTTCTCCAGCTTTTGATACATCTTAATCTCTTCTTTACTCATGGATACAAAATCTCCCATCAGCTTCTGGTTTACCTCCCCGGCGAAATCCCGCAGATACATTCCGACCTGCTTTTTGACCGTTTCAAAACTAAATTCTTCTTCGCTGGGTACCAGTTTAAACCCGATAAAAAAACGATAATCCAGTTCATACTCTCCAACCTGCTCTACAAGCCACTCCGTCTGGCTGTCGATCATGCTGTATGCTGTCTCTTTCAAATCCCCTTTGACATGTTTCTTACATTGTTCCTGCACTGCCCGGACAGATGTTTCCGCCGCAATCTGCAGGGCATGGATCTTTCCTTCCCCGGTCTGTGAGATCATCTGCCTGAAATTTTCTGACATGTGAAACTTCTGTTCTTCCGACAAAAACGAATAATTATACGGCAGCATTTCATAATAAGCAAAACATTCCCCGTCATGGTTAAATGCCAGATTGTCATACAGATATTTGATTGGATACATCACACACCCTCCCTTCTTATTTTCTTCCTTCCCTCTGTTGTCCAAACGGCTGTAATTTCTCCCTGCTCTTTTCTTTTTTTACATTTCACGGGTTTTCCGGCAAACGTTACCTTTGGGCGGAAACAATATAAAATGACAGTTTTTAAAAAACTCAACGGTTTTTTGCCATCAAATGTTTTCTGCGTAACACCCCATGCAAAAACTCCCGGCAAAGCAAAATACCGGATCAGCGGATTGCCGATCAGTTCAAACACCGGAACGAACAGAACTATGACAAGCCCTGCAAAAAAACATCCGATCTGCTGGAATGTTACCGGAAACGGCAGGTTCACATCACTGATCGCATACAGCATCTTTTCCACCGACCATATGGATGTATAACTTTTTACTTTTTTCACGTATATTCCCCTTTCTAAAATTCAAAAAAAAGGAACCGTCTGCATTCCGCATCACTGCAAAAACATCCGGTTCCTTTTTTTATCTTACTCCTTTTACAATGACACTGGCACCCTGAAAATACACTCCGTTGTTTTCCATATTTTTTGCAACTGCGCCGCAATCAATATAATCCACAATCCGCGGCGGAATCTCTCCAAAATATCCTTCTCTTACAAGTTTTCCTGCCAATTCCTCCATACTGTTTACATGATAAATGGCAAAATCATACGCTCTCTCAATAACTTCTTCTAAGGAACCATAATAATCAACTAATTCACTTATGACCTGTGAAAGTCCGGTGCCTTCGATAAGTGCCTCATAGTCATAATACATCCGGTTCAAATGTTCAATATCTTCAGAATCTGTAATATCAAACGGCAGTTCATAATCATGAATGAAATAGTTTCCTCCCTTGATCTCCAAACACTCCAATACTTCTTCTTCTGAAATTGGCAGCGTAAACCATTCCCCGGTCTCTTCACCTTCCGCATACTTCCCCGGGTTAACCACAAAAATCTTCCAGTCCCGCATATCTTCACTTCCTTTCTCCTGCTACTTGATCAAAAGGTTTCCAAACTTTAGCAGAAACCCCTTGACTCCGGATGGATTAAATACACATAAAACCACAATCACTCCGACAATCCCTACCATTGCAAGTTTAGAAAACTCTCTCTTTACACCAAACCACACACCTAAAAATACAATGATTGCCAATGCAATTCCCTGTGCGTTTGGTAAAAACCAGTTATATAAATTTGTTCCAAAATTCATTTTTTTCATTCTTCCTTTCTATATGCATGCAGACCCGATATCTTCGCTGATCTCCGTCTGCTGTCTGATGATCTGCTTTTGTTTCTTTGTTAAACGTGCATTTTCTATTACCTCCCATGTCTCCGATACTCCCATAAGATCATCCAGCGTCATAAGAAGCTTCAAAGACGGCGCCACCTGCTTTGCAATCCAGTTTTTTGTTTTCTCAAGCGTATACGGCTCCGGCTTCATCGTAAGCCGGACATCCCCCGTATTTCCATTTAGAAACAAATCCCATTCCATAGAATGATTCCAGTATCTGCGCTCTTTTCCTTCCTCCCGGTCAACAAAGCGCACATACCGGTTGATAATTCCATAGGCTGTCATAAATGCATCCCGGTAACAGAGCAGATCTTCTACCGCAAGATAAGCACGGTCATTCTTTAACCGGATCTCAAAACGATTCTTCACATCGGATTCTTCTACAGGTCTCCCAAGTTTCACATACTGCTCATAATCCTTTTCATAAATACAAAAATACACATCACTTTTCATGCTTCCAATATAAAGCGTGTTTCCCATCCCGGTTTTTTCATCTTTTTTCTTTAATTCTCCAATGCTGTAATACTTAAAATTCCGAAAACGGGATACACACTCTTCCCGGTCGCACTTTTGTTTCAGCTGCGGAATATTTAAGATTCCCTGACGGTCATTGATTGCCAGATCGAGACGCTTGAACACGCCTCTTTCCTCTTCAAACACCTGCCGGAAAAAGTCAAACCAGCTCCGTTCCTGTGCAATCAGATAAGATTCAAACTGCCTGCATCCTCTGCCTTTGAGTTCCAGCAGAACTCCTTTTTCCTCATCCATGCTGTCTGCCATTACAAAAATATCTCCAAACACATAATGCTCGGAATACCCGTACCAGCCGAAATCTTCATGGATCATAATCTCTTTCCGGATATGAAGCACTTCATGCAGGACATGGTTAATATCACTCGTCGGAAACCGGATACGCACATAATCAACAATGATCTCCAACGGTGCATCCGGATTTAACCGTTCCAAGGCTTTTTCGATTCTTTCGAGCATTTCCTCAGAAACCGGACGTTTCCCATTTTCAATACTCGAAAGACTTGAAACGGCAATCCCGCAGATTCCCGACAGTTTCCGAAGCGTCACGCCATACAAAAGCCGTTTTTCTTTTATTTTCTGTAACCGTTCCTGATTCTTCATCATCCCTCACTTTCCATGTTTACAAATCAAAAGAAATGTAAACATTTCTTAAATTCCAGATAAACCGCATAAATCCAGCATCTTTTGAATGTTGCTGTCTGTTTTTTGTCACCGGAATACCCCCCTGTTAGATACCGGGGACTGCGGAGCTGGCGCTCCGCAATGAAGATATGCCGGGGAGAGGGCAAAAACTTACGCTCCGCACGTTTTACCCTCTCCCCGGCAGTTCCATTGGGGACTACATCCCCAAACCCCGGTTTACGCTCGATTCCGTGAAGTAAAACCTCACTCCATCTTCACGTCGCCTTTAACTGTTCATCCGGTACGCTGTTCCAATTTCCTTTTGAAAATCATGCCCGTCTGAAACAAACGGTGTATAAAACTCCGTAATGACACTCTCACCATAATCAATATACCCTCTTCCTTTGATGTCCTTTAAACAAAAATCCTTCACGGTCTCCCCAAACATCATCGAATATCCAAGGTCCGATACTCTTCCAAGAGCAACACGGTAATTAAACTGATCTCTCATTCCGTCCCCCAGATACTTTGCATCCGGTCTCTGGCAGGCAAGGATCACAAAATAACCCATCTGCCGCCCCAGCATCAAGATCTGTTTCAACTGGCTGTCTAACGGTTCTTTCACCTTTTTATCCCTTGCAATCATATCGGAAAATGCCACATATTCATCAAAAATCAAGAAATGAGGACGCAGACCATAGTACGCATAATTCTTTCCAGTGCGGTAATCACTGCGCCCCTTTATTTCATCCATGCGTACAAGCATTCCTTCATAAAAAGACTGTACACAAGCCGCAATATCTTCTTTTGTATAATAAACATCCGGCATGACTTCTCCCAAATCCGCAAGATCCGCATTTTTGGGATCACAGATACTTAACACTGCCCGGGCTTTCACTAACGCTTCCACCAAAGCTAAGATAAAATAAGATTTTCCGCTTCCGGTCCCGCCGGAAATCAGCATATGCGGCTGGCGGTCAAAATCCCAGCTTAAACTCTCCATCAGCTGCATTTTCCCATCTTTTACAGCCGCTTCTTCAATCGGTATCCGGTCTTTATAAAGATCCTGAACCAGCTCATACGTCACTTCCCCATTCTTAATTTCCTTCAAAATCAATTCACAATCCAAACCACTTTCCAGCTTTTTTTCCAGCGTTTTGTATTGATCCTGATACCTGCCAAGTGTTAATTTCACTACAATGAACAGAGTGCGTCCATTCTTTTTATAATACATCTTAGGAAACCACGTAATCATTTCCCTTTCTGATTTCATATCTTTAAAAAAACTGTCTCTTTTCGTCTCTTTATCATACCACCCGTTTTCCAGCACCATATGTGCAAGTTCCTGACGATGATACAGCTTTATCAAATGCTCTTTTCCAAACTTCAAATAAAAACCGGAACATACAGCCGCAGCAAGCAAAGAGATAACCAATAATTTCAAAACCTGTGCAGTTTCTATATAAGAATAGAAAAATATCCCATGTATCCGAAACAGCAAAACCGCATAAATCAAAAGCGGCACAAAAAACACGATACCCAAAAAAGTAAAAGCAAAAGAGAACACTAAATGTTCATCCTTTGCCCGGATCCTCTTTCCTTTATACCAGTTTTTCATCAAGACCTTCCTTATTTATCATTCTTTTCCTGTTCCATGCCTTTCTTGAAATCTTTAAACGGCGGTTTCCCGGCATTTCCTTTCTTCACAATATCATCCGCTTTTAAATACCAGTCTACTTCCACATCCGGAAAACCTGCCGTTGCGACGGTATCCAGCACCGGATTCACAAGCTCTACCGCCTCATTATAAGAAAACATCTTCTCCCCTGCACCTGCCGGGATGCTGACTTGGATCATACCGCCTTGTCCGCGCGATTTCAGATCATAAGTACGTTCTTTGATCCCGTCCAGCATTTCTCCGTCTTCGGACTGCTCATGCACTTCCCTTCTTAAAGCGGAAAACTTTAATTCCCCAAATGTTGCCTCTTTATCAATCACGATTCCTTCTGCTAATCTCATAAAATTTCTCCTTTCTTACTGTGCTTTCTTTAGATCATCCGCATACAAAACATAATCGGTATATGCCTGATTTCTTCCAATGCTTTTCCCTTGTGCTTCAATATACGGATTCACGAGCATTACCGCTTCCTCATACTCAAAACGTTTTTCCCCTGCACTTGCCGGAAGCACGACCTCGATATTATCCGCTTTCTGTTTTTCCGAATACAAGCGGTAAATCCTCTGTACCGTCTTTCTTCTTGCACCGTTTCCCTCCGTGACCACTTCCCCTTCTCCGGCAAAAGTAAGCACACCGAATGTTTCTGCCATGTTTGGAATCACATTTCTTAATTTCATCTTTCATCCACCTTTCTTTTTCTTAAAAAAAGGGATGCCAAAACACCCCTCTCACCAAATCATTCTTTTATACTGCTATTTTGTATAAGTATACTCTGTTACATATTTGTAATGTTTATTTACCTGCTGGGAATATACTTTTTTACTTCCTTTTGTGTAATAGTAATACAGCCATCCTTCTTCGCAATTTTGTACTTCCCGGACCACTGCTTTTCTCTTTGTCTTACTTAAAACAGTTGCTTTTTTATCCTGCATGGAATCTGCCATAAAACGTTTCCAAGTGTATGTCTTCTTAGAAGCACTTTTTAAAGATTTCATTTTTACTTTTTTACACTTCGTTGTATATGCCAGATACTTATATTTTTTAGTGATTTTCTTATGTTTATAAGTGTATTTCCCGCATTTATAAGAAGCCGCCTTTACCGGTGCAGTCTTTTGATTTATCACAATTCCTCCGGTACAGCCAAACACAAGTACAAACAGCAGCAAAACACTGATGACTCTTCTTTTCATTTTACCCTCCTTCCGGCAGGGATGCCAAAGGACATTTCCTGCCTGTGCATGTTTACAACTTCTCTACTATATAGGGTTTATTTTCTTTATTTTTTCAGTTTCTTTTTCTTTACAAGTACCACAATGGCTGCGATTCCTGCAGCTGCGATCACAGCAGCATAAGGAGCCATGTTCCAGTTATCCCCCGTCTTCGGAATCATACTGCCGCTTCCCGGATTCTTTCTTTCTGTTTCCGGCTTTTTCATTTCCGGTTTTACAACTTTTACCGTTTCTTTCGCTTCCTGCTCTTTTGTATCGTCACTGGTAACTTTTGCAGTATTTACAAAAGTTCCCGCTTTTAATGCTTTTGCACGGTAGCGAAGCACCAGCGTTTCTTTTCCGGAAAAATGAGAAAGGGTTATCCTGATCTTATTTCCTTCCACATGAAGCTTTGCTCCTTTGACACCTTCCACTTTTACACTGTCAGAGAGCAGTTCAAGACCTTCCGGTACTTCATCCGTCAAAACAACATGCAAAGTTTCTGCTTCTTTTTCTTTTAAGGAAACCGCCACTTGATAAGTGATATAATCCCCAACACTGTATTCCTGTTTATCCGCTTTCTTCGTCAAAACAATCTCCGGCTGTTCAACCACGACTTTGTTATCATCATCTTCCGGTCCTGCATTATCTGCCTGTGTGACCGCAGTATTTTCATAAGTGCCGGATGCAGAAAATACAACCTGATACGTCACGGTAATCTCATCTTTTGCCGTCAGATCCTTTCCAGTTTCCAAATAGAAATTCCTGTCATTTACTGTCATCTTACAATCTTTCGTAATATCTTCCCCATTATATGTAACTTTTAAGGAATCCTTTACCAAAGATAATCCTTTGTTCTGCACAAACGCATCTTTCACAATCACATTTTCTGCTTTCGCATCACTGTTCTTCTGCGTGACTTTCAAAGTATAAGTTCCAGTCTCCCCGGACACATATTTCTTCTTATCAGATGCCTTTTTGACCGCAAGAGAAGGCACTGCTTCTTCAACTTCCACGACATTTTCTGTCTGGTCTTCCTTGGTATTATCAGAAGACGCAGCTGCCGTATTGGTATATTCTCCTGTCTTGGAAAATGCGGCATCATAAGTGATTTGAAGTTTATCTTCATCTGTCATGTTTTTCCCGGTCTCCACTTTAAAATTTCTGTCATCTGCCGTAATCTTACAATCTTTTGTAATATCACTGCCATTCATTTTCACAACAATAGAGGAACCATCCACTTTTATGCCTTCTTCCTGCACAAATGCATCAGCGACCGTCACATTTCTTGCAGCTGTTTCTTCCTTGGTCTGTCTGACTGTCAGCGTATACTTCCCAATTTCTCCAACTTTATAAACCTGCTTATTGGATTTTTTCGTAATTTCCAAAGCTGGAGCTTTCATTTTCACGTCTTCAGTATCCTCTCCGCCTCCGGATGGAATTTCTGGATCATCCTTGATCACATCTCCATTGGTATTCTTTGTGGATGGAGCTGTAAATACGTTAATCAAGTCATTTTCCAATGCCGCTTCACCCGTGATCGTTGCATCATAGGTCACTGTAATCTTATCGGTCCAGTTAGCAATGCTGTTGTATGGTGCAATGCCGATACATGGGATTGTACCGTTTTTCAGATTAAATGGTGTCCGGATGGAAAATCCTTTGCCGTCTTCACGATAAGTAATTTCCATTCCAGAAGTTACATCTTTTCCACCGACTAAGACAGCAACCGTTCCTTCCTTAATTTCCAGTCCCCTTGTTTTTACTAAGTCATTTAGGACAATATCCCGCATAAAGGTTCCCGGATTCCGGTTCGTGATCTCTGCTTTGTATCCAACCGTATCTCCAACCTTATAATTTCTCTGCGGAGCTGTTTTGACTACGTCCACTTTCGGACTGTTGATGTAAACCTGTTCCTTATCTGTCTTTTCCGGGATACCTGCAGCAACTGCAGAAGCAGTATTGTCAACACAGGTTCCGTTGCTTGCTACTAAGGCTTTTGCTTCGTAAGTGATCGTGATTTTTTCACCATACGGCAGTGCATAGCCGCCATTGGATCTCAAAATCCAGCCGTTTCCGGATTGCGTTAAAGTGTAATCCTTGGCATCAATCCCGGATACTTTCACAGAACTGAAATCCAAAGCAAAAGAATCCGGCAGTGTCGTATCTTTTATGATAAAATATGCCGTATCCGCATCTTTGTTGGTATTGGATACTTTCACGGTATACTTCATGATGTCCCCGACTTCATTTTCATAGCGGTTCACATCTTTTGTAATCTTCAAGCCCGGTTTTGGTGTCTCTCCCGGAGGTGTCATTTCAGATAATTCAATCAGCGTTTTCACTTCATTCGTTACTTTATTTTCTCCGTCAATGATGGTCTTTGCAGTATTTTTTTCAGAAAGCACCGTCTTTGTTTCATTGTAATGTCCGTGGGTTGTCCATGTTTCCCTCAGTGCATTTAACTGCTCTTCTGAAGCATTAGCCGGAACATTCATTCTTACACGAATCTGCAGTTTGTATACAGTGTTTTCATAAAATGCAGCTGATTTTGGATTTTTTAAAGCTGCCGTCACCTTATTTCCTGCCGTAGAAATATCAAACATTCCGGAAACATTGATGGACTCACTGTTACTGTCTTCTGCCAGCACTTTTACATCCAGAATCTTCATACATTCTTCTACCTTATCTTCAAATGCAAAACCATTATAATAGAAGTTCTCCGGCATGTTTGACGGAACAGCCTGTTCCACTGTATAAGTCCATGTTTTACCCAAATCCCGGATATGTACTTCTTTTACATCCGCTTCCTTGTCATTACTGTCATTGGTAACTGTTTTTACCGGGTTCGGAGGATTAAACCTTGTCATTGCCTGCCCTGTTCCAACATACTGTTCCTGATGTGTTGGTCCATAATCTTCCGGATCATCCCCTTCTCTTTCATCTTTTCGTCCAAAAGTATAATCAAAACTGTTAGATTCAAAGATAAATCCGACGGCTGTAAACGCTTCACTGTCATAATCTTCATTATTACCCGCTACATACACGCTTCTTCCGGATTCTTCCATATATTTCAGTTTTGTATCAGAAGATACATACTGGCCGTCCATCTTGTCCGCCTTGACTCCAATATACTGGCTTGCATCAATGTCAGAAAGTGTTACATTAGATTTTAATGTTACGGCAGTATTTGTACCTGCCTTATAAAACTTAGAATTGGTTGTCATTTCACTAATTCCCACGTAGCACGCATCAGTAACACCGCTTCCTAAAGCCACGTATCCGTTTTCCCCTTTCCATTTGGAGATGTATGTCACAGTACGGACTACATCCACCGTTACCCAGCGTCCATTCGATCCGTCTTCCTCGCACTGATAAATCTTAAGATTTGAAATCTTGATCTGGATATCGTTTGCTTCATTTTCAGAAGTTTTAAACCATGTATATCCTTTTAAAAAGGATGGCAAATCCAGATCACTGCCCTGAAAGCTACTTGGTGCAGAGCATTTGGTTCCTTTTGTTACGGTTACTTTGGTATTCTTTGTTTTTTCCAGCTTAAAACCATAGGAAGCTTTTACTTTTAAAGCCTTTTCTTTGCTGTCTTCATAACTAGAATAATCAGTACCATCCATTCCAATCCATCTTTTCCCGCCACTCGTATTTTCTTTAATCTCGTAGCCACCACTCGTGTCAATTTTTGCAGAGACCGGTACGCCATCTGCAAAGAGGCTGTTCGTGCCAAGAAACACTGCCGTCATCATACAGAGTGACTTTCGCAACACCCGGACAGCCATTCCTTTCCTTTTTCTTTTTTTCATAGTCTGTCTCCTTTTTCTGCTTTTTTACATGTAAAAACCCACAAAAAAAACACCGCCAGCTGTGCGGTGCTCCATTCCACCCAAAGGAGGGCTTCTATTTTTTCTCTGCATCAATTTTCCCTCTTTTCTACAATGATAACAAAAAAACAGACACTTCCGCATCTGTTTTTTGTTACATTAATTTTCTATTTTACTACTGGTGGTTCTCCTAAATGATTTCCATATCCTAATTGAATTCTCGTTTCATAATAAGCTATCACCGGCTTTCCACCTTTATATCCAACAATTTTAAGAGAAACAGACTCTATGTTTCTGTCATTTCGATAAGTTGGACTAAACCACCCAGTCTGCCCAGATGCTATCTTCACTTCGTGATTTTCTGGTGTTGGTGTATCAATCTCTTGGATATTATTAGAATTGCCAGTATTACAGTACAACGTAATTCCATTTTTCGCTGTAATATAACGATATTCATTATCATGTTTATCATCCAAATAATACACTACATATCCATATCTTCCAAATCCATTCAAACTATAACAATTATCATAATTCTTTGTTACATCTCTATCACAGTAAATACCATTATCTGTAAATTGTTTTACACTTTCTATTTTCTTATCAAAACCTTCCACATCTATTGGATCAGTAAGTTCCGGCATAGTTCCATTATAAGGTTTTCCATCCGCTGTTGTATATTCCGGCTTCTTGCTATCATTATTGCTATTATTAATGTTGTTATTGGAAGCATTATAGGCTTTCTTCTTGTAAGTCTTAAACAACTTTCCTTTTGTATTGTAAACTTTCACGGTTGCTGTTGCATTTCCTGCAGCTTTCCCCAGTTTGATATTAAAATAACCCTTCACCTTCGATGCTTTTTTCTTGTAAGTTTTTCCGTTGACCGTAACCTTTACTGTATACTTCGGTCTTGTATAACCTTTAATGTTCTTTGCTGTTTTAGAAAACTTATGGATACTCGCTGTCTTTGCAATGACGTAAACTTTTTTCTTTTTGTACAGTTTCTTTCCCTTATAAGCCTTTACATACAGCTTCTTTCCTGCCGGCTGTTTCGGAATCTTTACTGTATATTTCCCTTTCTTGTTCGCTTTTGCCTTGTAAGTCTTCTTTCCAATCTTGATTTTTACCGTATATTTTTTCTTTGTCTTTCCCTTCACCTTCGTGGTTGTGTTGTACACCCGGTTCACAGTCAGCTTTTTCTTTGCTGCGCTAACATCAGTTACCTGTAACATGGTAACTGAAAAAAACAATACCATGGCTGCCAAGGCTGCTCGTTTTAATCTTCTCATTTCATTACTCCTTTCCTATCAATCAAAAAAAGTTCAGTATCTCTAAAAAAACATATATCAGAAATTCCACAAGATCTGCGATCTTATAAAAAACCCATCGGAAAAACCGAAAAATCCAGCTTAATATTGTTATCATTTTTAACATTCCCCCTTTTTCACATATTTCAGAAAAGCGTCCGCAATGCCCATGCAGCACCACACGGTGTATACACAGAACACCCAGAGAATCAATACATACATATCCGTTACTTTCCCTCCGGTCACGACTGTGAGGATTCCACAAAATACTAAAAACAGCAGAAAATTTAAAATACATAACCCAACCGCTGTTTTTCTGTTACATGGAAGAAGATACGGACATAAAATAAACCCTGCCAGCCCTGCAAAGAAAATCCAAGTCTCCAGCTCCGTAATCTCCATCCCTGCTGTCCTGCTGTCTTGATATACCTTTCTCATCTTTTCTGCCAATGGCAGTAATCTGATTCTGGTTAACAAAATGAAATAACAAGCCATACATGAACCAATTCCAAAACTGAACACTGCTCTCTTGATCTCTTCTGCCCCAATGTGGATTTTCTGCACTTTTCTTTTCCCCTTCTATTCTATACGATATGATTCCTATTTTCAACCTTATGCTAAATTTTATATTCTTTTTCTAATGAAATATCAAATAAAGTACATAAATTATCCAATTTCTTTTCTATTTCCAAACTGGCACCAGCCGTCATAGCCGCTTTAAAAACTTGATCCGGGCACAGCCCAAGTCCTCTTTCACCCAATTTCTCTGCCACGATAACCAGTTTTTCATAAATCTGATCTGAAATCGTATAGTCCACCGTAAGTTTTTTCACACACATTCTCCTTCCCTCCGGTTTTTCTTTTCCATATTCATGAAAAGAACCAGACTCATAACATTCCCTCCACCTTGCAGATGCACGTTCAATTCTCTTCGTGCCAAGGATCCTGATATCAAATCCGGCATCTTTAAAAATCTGGGACGGTCCTTTTCCCCGATTGTATTCCCTCATAAAACGATATTTAAATTCTTCGGCATAAACAATCCTATTATTTTTTACACTGACAACAAAAGGATTCTGCCTCAAGATCTCTATTTCCCATTCCGCAAGATTTCCCCGTCCCATCCTTTTTCCTCACTGCCTTTCATGCTTTTATCAACAACAACACAGCCTCTTTTTCCATACATTGAAGTTACAATGATATCTTCACCTTTCATAAGGTTTGGAGTTATTTGTGCCAAATATTCACGTCTTCCCAACTGTACAACTCCAATACCATCTTGAAAGACTTCTTTTATACTTCCCTTTTTTCCAACTAACCCTTTATCTCTTCTCCTAACAATATCTGTAATCAAAATATCCTCCTTTATTATATTAGGAACCGCATGTTTTTCTTACACCTCTCCAAACGATCTGCACGTCTATTTCTTCCAAAGATATATCTAACGCTCTGCAGAACTTATCCATCGTGCAGGTCCTGACCTCATCTCCTACTCTCAATTTTGCTAATGTATTAATTGAAATTCCGACCTTTTCCGCAAGATCTACAATCCCTATTCCTGCTTCCATGATCTTTTCTTCAACTTTATCCCGGTCTGCTTTCATCATTCTGTACATTTTTACTATCACTCCTTTTATCTTTTATCGAAAAATCTCTATCCCGCAATACGGACAATATTGATATTCTTCCTTATCAATCTGTTCCCCGCAGCTGCCACAAAAATACTTTCCGGAATCTATCTCACGTGTAACACAGATTCTTTCCTTAGAAGCCTCTTTCCGAAATCTGTTTAACGCCATTTCATACTTCCTGCAGAAACTTTCTGTCTTAAAATCATCTGAAATATAATCCAACAGCACTTCAAAAAAATGAACAGCTTCAACATTACTGCATTTCCCTTTTATTTCTCTCATTCTGCTCCTTTCTCATCATAATCTCTTTTATACTTTCATATCGTCAATTTATCTATAAAACCAGCTAAAACATAATAAATCTGCCATACGTTTTCTAAACAAATAGACAATATCAAAATATAAATTTGCGTTCCTCCGTTCTGCCGCTTCCTCTGCCCTATCGGTTTATTCCCTACACACTTCCAGTACTTTTTACTTTCCATTTTTAGACCAGGTATTAGAATCAGACAGCCCCTGCTCCATCACGAGCCATTATCTAGGTACCGTCTTATATATGACAAGCCTTTCTTTCCCTCATTTTCTTGTCACAGAACACGCTAATTGAATTTTCAATGTACACTTCATTTTTTTTATTGGGATAGCCGCTTTGACAAAAGCTATTAGAATTGTTAGAATTTGTTTAACCTGTATTTTATCAGGTGACTATCGAAAGAGTGGTAATTGCTGTTCGCCAAAACATAGAACAATTACTGCTCTTTTTCCATACGTAAAAAAAATGAAACTGAACTCTTTTTTAGTTCAATTTCATTTTACTACTTACCTCATATTTTTTAGTCAATATCTAAAAAAGGTCCCAGCCATAAAACTGGAACCCTTTCTTTTACTTCAACTTTATATTAGCTTCTTGCTCTTTCTTCTAACAGAGCTTTTACTTCAGCTTCTGTTGTTAACTGCATTGCTTCATCAGCCAATGCTTTACATTCATCTAATGTCCATAGAGACATTGTTTTTCTAGCCTGTAAAATTGCTGTAGCACTTACAGAGAATTCATTTAATCCGAATGCAAGTAACAATGGAATCATCAATGGATCACTTGCAGCTTCTCCACACATACCTGCCATAATTCCTTCTTTATTTGCAGCTCCGATAATGTTCTTAATAGAACGAAGAACTGCTGGATTATATGCAGAGTAAAGATATGCTACATCAGGATTTCCTCTGTCTGCCGCCATTGTGTAACCTGTTAAGTCATTGGTTCCGATACTGAAGAAATCAGCTTCTTTTGCAAGAATATCAGCAATTAAGCTGGCTGCTGCTGTTTCCATCATAACTCCGACTTGAATATCTTTGTCATATACAATTCCTTCTGCATCCAGTTCAGCTTTCAGTTCTTCAATAATTGCTTTTACAGCACGAAGTTCATCAACACATGTTACCAATGGCACCATGATGCGAATCTTACCAAATGCACTTGCACGAAGCAGAGCTCTTAACTGTGGTCTGTAGATGTCTGGTCTCTTTAAGCAGAAACGTACTGCACGGAAACCAAGGAATGGATTTTCTTCTGTAGGCAGTCCAAGATATGGAAGTGCTTTATCTCCACCAATATCCAATGTACGGATAATCACTGGTTTTCCTTCCAAAGTTTCAGCTACTTTCTTATATGCTTCAAACTGAGATTCTTCAGAAGGAACATCATTACTTTCCATAAACAGGAATTCTGTTCTAAACAGTCCAACTCCTTCTCCATCTCTTTCCAATACACCAGCTGCTTCTTCCGGTCCGCCGATATTAGCAACCAGCTCTACAACATGTCCGTCTGCAGTCTGAGACGGCTGACCAACAAATTTTGCTAATGCTGCTTTTTCTTCCAGATATTTTTCTTTCTTTGCTTTGTATTCTTCTACTACAGAAGCTTCTGGTTTTACATAAGCATCTCCTGTAGCACCGTCTAATACAACTTCATCACCATCGTTCACAATAGATGTGATATTTTCAATACTAAGTACCGCTGGAATTTCCATAGATCTGCAGATAATTGCAGAATGAGACGTCTTGCCTCCAATCTCAGTTAAAACACCTTCTACGTTCTCAGGTTTAATTCCTGCAGTCATAGATGGAGTTAAATCTTCTGCAACTAAAATTGTTCCTGCTGGAACAGCACTAATGTCAACTTCTTCGATACCAAGTAAGATTTTGATTAATCGAGTCTTAATATCACCTAAGTCAGAAGCTCTCTGCTGTGTCAATTCATCTTCTGCCATAGCAAAAATCTGTGCAAAGAAATCACATGCTTCCTCAACTGCAGCTTCTGCGTTAATCTTTTCTCCATCAATCTTAGCTTCGATCTGCTCTGTAATCGCTGGATCCTGAATCATCAGGATGTGGCCTTCTAAAATTTCGGATTCCTGTTCACCAGCTGTAACTTTCATTGTTTCTACTAACGCTGTAGTTTTCTCAATGAACACTTCAATCGCATCGCTTAAACGTTTCTTTTCTGCTTCTGTATCTTCAATCGTAACTTTCTTGTAATCTAATTCCTGTTCTTTGATTACAACAACTTTACCGATTCCGATTCCAGCAGATGCGCCTATACCTTTATACATATTGCCACCCGTCCTTTATCAAATATTTGTTCTTATTCACCTAATCCAGATTCGATTAACTCTGTTGCATGTGCAAGAGCTGCTTCTTCGTCAGCACCTTCACATACTAATTCAATTTCAGAACCACATTTGATACAAGCACCAATGATGTTTAATAAACTCTTTGCATTAATTTTCTTATCTTCAAATACGATAGTTACATCAGATTCAAACTTTGTAACAGCTTTCGCTAAAACTCCTGCCGGTCTCATGTGTAATCCCTGTTCGTTTTCAATGACAAATTTCTTAGATACCATAATTCTTCTCCTTCTCTACTATGAAATATTTTGTAATTATACGTCTGAATTGTATACAGGAAAAAGCATAAAAAAAGACCTATTAACAAATGCAAAAAACACTTCTTAAATAGGTCTTGCCTGCCTTACCAGTCACAATCCAATCTCGATGTATTAATCATATCAAATTTGAGATTATAAGTCAATAGATTTCCCCTTTTGACTCCTACTCCGGAATCAGACGTTTTACATAGATAATCAAATACATTTTTTCGTCCGCAGACAGTCTGCAGTCATAATGTCCTTCAATATGTTCTACAATCTTTTGGCTGCAAATGTAAGCTTCCGGATATTTTTTTTGATTTCGCTCATAAAACTCCACATCATCCTCTTCATCTTCAATCATACAGCTTTTTTTTGAAAGAACTTCCGTCTCTAAATACTCTAAATGAGTGGCAAATCTTTGATATGATGAATTTTCTGGATTTAATGGAATTTCATAAAACTCTTGGATAATTGCCATAACTTCCTGTACAAATGGAGAATTATTTCTTTGATCCAAAGTAAAAATTTTCTCAATCTTATTTTTATCCAATTCATCCCCTGCTTTTTTGCGAAACCCAATTCCTTTTCCCATTAAAATTACTTCTCTGTTATTTGTATCAAAAGTGCTGACTACATTATTATTAATCACCTTTTGAATTATCATTCTTCCGCCCTCCTAAATACTTCCCAAAATTTCTTGCGGAATGTATGCCTCCAC
Source organism: Lachnospiraceae bacterium (assembly GCA_021771695.1). GTDB lineage: Bacteria > Bacillota > Clostridia > Lachnospirales > Lachnospiraceae > Anaerostipes. The sequence continues at coordinate 24,138 of JAETON010000001.1, forward strand.
ATAAATTCCATCATCTCGGTATTCTTCTCTTAACAGCTGTCCATAATTGCGAATCATCTGAATCTTCCCAGCTTCATCATATTTATAAAGTTTTTCCAAATACAATTTCTGTTTTTGAAGCACCTGCTCTATGACATCCAGAAGAATTTCTGTTCCCTGTCCGGTTTTTCCAGATATTTTCACTACCGATTCAGCCATCGGATCTTTCAAAATTTCCTCTGGATCCATCAAGTCCATTTTATTAAATGCTGTAATCACTGTGGATTCATTGGCCCCAAGCTGTTCCAAAGTATCATATACTGCTTTCATTTGTTTTTCTTTTTGAGGATTGGATGCATCCACTACATGCAAAATCACATCGCTGTATTTTGCCTCTTCTAATGTGCTGCGAAAAGCATCCACCAAATGATGCGGCAGCTTCCGTATAAATCCAACCGTATCTGTCATCAAAATCGTTTGTCCACTGTCAAATTCAACACTTTTGGTTGTAGGATCCAAAGTTGCAAACAACTGATCTTCTTCCAACACGCCTGCATCCGTAAAATAATTCAACAACGTAGACTTCCCTGCATTGGTATAGCCTACAATGCAAACAACCGGCATATGATTTCTCTGCCTTTGTTTCCTTTGAACTTCCCTGTGTTTTACTACATCTCGAAGCTCCGCTTTTAAATGTGAAATCCTTGTACGGATCAAACGGCGGTCCATCTCCAATTTCTTTTCTCCCGGACCTCTCGTTCCAATTCCTCCTCCAAGCCTTGACAAAGCTGTTCCCTGTCCAGTCAATTTCGATGCACGGTATTTTAACTGTGCAAGCTCTACCTGAATCTTTCCTTCTCTGGTAAATGCACGTTTTGCAAAAATATCCAGAATTACCAGCGTCCGATCCATAATTTTCGTATCCAACGCTCTTTCCAGATTACCAATTTGTGCCGGAGATAATTCATCATCACAAACAATTCCTGTAGCATCTGTTCCGTACAATAAAGCATTTACTTCTTCAATTTTTCCTTTTCCGATATACGTTCCCGGATGCGGAGTTTCTCTTATCTGAATGACTCTGGCCGCAGCCTCTGCTCCTGCAGTCTTCACCAGCTCCGCCAATTCGTCCAAAGATTCTTCTGCTTCCCATGCATCTTGGGCTGCTGCCACCAAAATAACTTTTTCTCTGACCTCTCTTTGAATTTCTTCCATTCTGTTATTCCTCATTGTCTTTCAGTTCATCTAAAACCAATTTTGCTGCCATGGCAAAAGCCCGTTCTTTCATTGTTTTTGGTTCTTTCTGCATCCACGATGTGTTTGAAGCTTTTTCCTCTTCTTGTGCATATTTCCAAATATTTTTTCCTACATATTCTTTACATGTCTGAACATTCATCTGCATATTCTGTTCTTCCACAATCTGAGCATCCAAAATCTTTCCTTTATGATTTACTGCAATCATTAATGTTACTTCTTTCGTTAATACATCATTACATGCATACCCCATTGCCGTTATGGCGTCTTCGTAATCCATTCGGAATTCTTGATATCTTTTTGATATATAACTGGATTTCCTGTTTTTTTGAAAAGAATATCCAAGATAAAATATAAATGCACAAACAATAACAATAATAATCGTAAACATAGATGCCTCCTTTATATTTAACTTACAGTTTTTCTTCTGCGATTGATTGTTCATGTACTGCAATCTTTTGGAAAGAATCTCGTTTCGTAGAAAACAAAAATAAAAACAAAGCATCAATCACTGCCATTGCTGCCATTCTTGTAAAACTAACCTGATCGTAAAAAATATGCTCTCTCGTCGCAGTTAAAATCAAATAATCACATGCTTCCGCCAGCGGCGATTTTGATTGATTGGTAATTGCAATGGTTTTTGCTTTATTTTCTTTTGCAATCTCAACCATATTTAATAATCTTCTGGATGCTCCAGATGCAGAAATCGCAAACAGCACATCTCCTTCCCGCATTGTTCTGGCTAAAGCTTCCTGTGTCTCCCAAATTGTTGATGATACAGCACGAAGTCCTAATTGATTAAATTTATAAGTGCCATCCAGCGCAATTGGTATCGTATTTCCCATTGCTCCAAATTCGATCAAATTTGCATTTAAAATTAAATCAATAATTTCCTTTAATTCCTCTGGATTAAAGTTGTTGAATGTCGCTTGAACCTCTTCTACTTTACTGCTTAAAATATTTTGAATAGACTGCTCCATATTCTCTAAATTTATTTCATTGGAAACTGCCTGTGGTTCCTGCTGTCTCTGCTCTCCTGCCATTTTAATTTTCAGCTGATGAAATCCTGTACACCCTATTTTTTTACAAAACCGTACAATCGTAGCTTGACTAGCCTCACAATGTGAGGCCAATTCTGATACAGACATCTCAATTGCTTCTGCCGAATGGCTGATTAAATAATCTGCCACCTTTTTCTCTGCATCATACAAGCTGTCATATGTTGAGAATATTTGATCCCTTACTGATATTCCGCTTCCCATGCTGTTCCTTTCCACCCAATAAACATTGATTCTTATCTTGTCTCAAGAAATGTAAGCTCTTTTTTTCCTTTTTTATCTTTCGGATATGCTTTTACATACTCTTTGGCATATTTATATGCTGTATCATATTCAAACATAGATTCATATGCACTAATTCTTGAGAATAATACTTCCTGCTTATCCTCAAGTTCTTTCTGTTTTAAAGCCTTTTCCAATACTTCCAGTCCTTCTTGATACTTTTTCTGATTTGCCAAAATTCCATATTTTGTACAATAAATGTCTCCTGCCTGCGGTAAAGCTGCAATTCCCTGATTACAAACTTCTAAAGCCTCTTGTGTTTCCCCTTTTCCCATATAACAAAATGCTTTGAAAGAATATCCACGGCTCTCTTTTTTCTCAATCAGTTTATTATAAATTGAAACAGCGTCATCATACCGCTCCAATTGATACAATGCTTCTCCCTCATAAAACATAACATCTGTTTTCTGTTTCGTCCAAATCAATGTAAATTTCCCGGAAGCCTTATGAAATTTCTCATATGCCTGCTGGTATTCTTTTTGCTCCAAATGCTCAATTCCTTCATTGGCAGTTAGTTTCTGACTGATAAAACCATAGCCGCAGAAACCAAGAAACCCAATGATAATGATAATCACTGCAATCAAAATTCCTTTTACTTTGTCACTCATACCCATACTCTCCTATATTCTAAAATTATACTTCATTCTATTCAATATCTAAATGCTAAATTTAAGTATAACATAAAAAAGCATCCTGCACGACACTTTTATTTTGTCACACAGAACACTTTTTCACATTTTTTTGCAAATAATTTTTTATTTTTTTACATAAAATCCATTGGTTTTTCTTGTTGTTACATTACCAGATTTGTCAATGTACCGAACATACAAACGAACTTTTTTATTTTTTTTCTTATATGTCACACTATTGGCCGTTTTCCATTTATATTTGGTATGCTTCTTCCCTTTTGGAACAATCTTATACTGAGTCTTTGATTTTCCACTGGTTCCATAAGATGCTGAAAATGTGAATTTTATAGATTTTTTATAACGTTTCTTATATGTATTCTTCGCTGAAGTCTTTAACATCTTAATCCCTGATTTATTGGCCTTAATTTTCACACTGGATGGAGCTTTTGTATCTACCGTAAATCCCGGAAGTTTGATCGTTGTAGATCCAAGAGGAGTGTTATATTTTACATATATCCTTCCACAGGAACCATTTTTTACAGTCATTGATTTTCCTGTTTTCCAACTGACTTTGGTATTATTTACTCCTTTTTTGACAAACTTATATTGAATACTTGTAAGTTTTGTAAATGGTTTTGCTGTGCCGGAAAATTTGACCGTAATGTTTTTCTTTTCATAAATTTTATATGTATTGGCTGCACTGGTTAATGTTGGAACCAGCTTTTTTGTATTATTGGATGTGATTTTCATCTGGCTCATCAAAGGAGAAGATGTTGTTCCGCTTCCAGCATGACTTGGCGTTGTCCCTCCTTTTTCTGCCGCTATTGAAAGCATGTTTCCATCGGAAGTTACCACAATCGTTCCCTTATCACTGGTCTGATATACATTCATCGCGGATAAATCTTTCAATACACGGTCATACGGTGTTCCTGCTTCATTTTTATAACCGTTGCTGATAATTGCAATAGATGCTTTGGACTGATCAAACATCAATTTATGATCCGAAGTATAATTTGGTCTCTTTTTGCCTGTCTCAGTCACATCCTGATAACCATGATGCGGAACCTTTAATACCTGTGCCGTTAAATCATAACCTTTCTCCATGATTTTTTCCACAGTTTCTTTTTGTGCATCCCCTGTCATCAAAAATGTATTATTTCCATAAACAATTTTACAGACAATCGAATATTTATTTTCCTGTCTTGTATTTAAATCCACCTTACGCCCATATTGATACTTATTTTCCAATGGTCCATAAAATGTCACTTTAGCCTCTCCAAGCATGATACTGCTTCCTGCTTTCGGTGTTTCATACTTTGTTTCTCCCGCATCTTCTCTAACCTGAATTGCTTCTAGTACATTTTGATAAACTTTACTGTCAAACTCTGCTTCTTCCGCAGTTTCTGCTGACTGTTCATCTTTATTATCAGAACTTGCAAGATACTTTAATTCTTTTGGATTCCCATAAATCGTATCAATCTCAATCTTCTCGTCTTTTAATACTTTTATCATCCCTCCAATATGATCATGATGTGGATGGGTCAAAAGAACAAATTTTAAATGTGTTACATTATGCTTTTGTAAATAATCATGTACTCTCTCTGATACGTCAACAGTCTTTCTATCTGATGTTTTATATGTTTCAGGTCCTGCATCAATTAATGCATATTCTGCACTATCTCCTTCTCCATATTGAAGCAATGCACCGTCTCCCGCACCTACATCAATATAATGAATCTTAAATTTCACCGCTGCTTTTACTGTTTTGGGTGCCATGCCTGTTATCCCTGTTGCCGCCAAAAGACAAAATACTAGACTGATTCCTAGTATTTTCTGTCGTATTTTTTTCATAGTTCTCCTCTTTCTAGCTTTTGTTGTAATTTCCCCTTTGGTAAATTTAACACATTTTTAACATTTAATCAACTTTCATTCATATTTTTGACACATCTATATCCTGCCATTACTCAGGTATACTATTTCTTACACATAATTTCCCATATCCTACCTGCGAATTGGGATATACGGTAAACCCTTCCATTTGTCTTGCTCCTCGATGAAAATATGCTTTCACTTTTTCTCCATATAAATACGGATCATTTCCACGGATAATCCCCCACTCCATCAGCAAAGCAGCAGAACCTGTAACAAAAGGCGTCGCCATGGAAGTTCCTGACATTATGGTTTCACCTCCTCCCGGTGCTGCACCAAGAATCCCAACTCCCGGCGCTGTAAGATCCGGCTTTTCTACACACAATGTTTCCTCTCCTCTGCCGGAAAATCCTGCATAAGAATTGTACTGTACATCATAGGCACCTACTGCAATAATTTTGTCTGCTGTGGACGGAATGGTAAGCGTTAATGTTTTACTTGGCTCCAAAAACCTCGTCTGCGGGTTTGTTCCGCTGGACACCGGCAGCCATAAATAATAATTTCCATTCACCGTCCGTTTGGACAGCATCTGCAGCCTCCACTGTCCGCTTTCAATCTCACTGCCGGAAGGTACAAAAGAAAAATATATTTCCTGCCACTGATTATAAGGAGTTGGCGAACCATAATAGACGTAAACTCTGGTTGTTCCATATTGATATTCTGATTTTCCCTGTTGATTTTGAATCTGATGTCTAGTCCCTGTTGGAGAAATCAATGTAATTTCAAAATCATCCACAAAATGTTTCCACAACTGAAGATTCATATTGGGTTCATAAGGTGCAATATCAAATAAAATATCTTCTACATCTTTTTTTAATTTCCCCCGTTTATGCCTTCCGGTATCCCCCTCATTTCCCGTACCGATGCAAATGGTGTTTTTCCATTTTCCGGAAATCTGCGTAATAAAAGTCTCCAAAAGAGAACTGCCCCTATGGTCGCCGTAATTGTTCCCATAACTGATATTTACCGCAATGGGGCGTTCATTTTTCTGGGCAAAATCTATCACATATTCCAACGCTGCCATAAGCTGAGTGGTCCTCGGAAATCCACGTTCATCCGTATTCCCAAGCTTCACGATAATCAATTCCGCTCCCGGTGCCACACCACGGTTTCCTGCACAAATGGATGCTACATGAGTGCCATGGCCTGAACGGTCCACACTTGAAACCAATTGCCGCCCATTTTGCTCATGAACTGCCAGATTGATTTCTTCCTGACTATACACCGTTCCAACTGTAAATCCTTGGGGCGGATTTCCTGGAATGGTTTGATCCCATAAAGATGCAATTCTCGTATTTCCCTGTGTGTCTAAAAAATCCGGATGAAAAATATCAATTCCTGTATCAATGACTGCTGTATAAATTCCTTTTCCGCTTAAATTTAAAGGAGCTGCTTTTACAGACAGTAAGCAGGAAGCGGCAATCCCCCGTTCCTGCTCTAATAACAAAGATTTTGGTTTTTCAACATATACAATTTGCGGAATTGCTGCAAACTCTTCTAACAAACGTTCCGGTACAAAAGCAATCGCATACCCATTACTCAATCTTTGTACTGCAACTCCCTGCGGAAATTTTAAAAGATTAATATCCCCAGAATATTGAAAAATCACTTCCCATATTTCCCCATTGGAATCATATCCCACATCCAAATCCAATGCTTTCCTTCGTTCTTCCTCACTCATCTCTAATGCTAAATTCAATTGGTTTTCCAGCTTCTCGTCTCCGTTCATACTCTGCAGCCTTTTGCCTATTTTTTTCATCCTATGCTTTTTTTATTAAAATAATGCCGCATTTCCTGACACAGCCGATAAAAAGAAGACGCCATCATAATACCTCCCGCAGCTGCAGTGGCGATAATTACTGTTTTCTGTCCATACAGATAAAACAAATGCCAATCCTTTGCTATGGCATAATTCATCGTATAATATAAATCACCGCCCGGCACCAGTGGAATAATCCCACTGATCAAATAAATCGTTGCAGGAGTTTTTAATATTCTTGCCATCAGTTCTGCATAAATCGTCGCTGCCATTGCCGCAAACATATTAATCAAAAAATTATTCTCTGTCATAGATTGAAATATTAAATAAACCAGCCATGAGATCATACCAGCCAATCCAGCAGACCAAAGTTTCTTTCCATGTAAATTATATAATGCTGCAAATCCAAAACTTCCCGTAAAACTGGAAATCAATTGTAAAACCGCTGTTTCCATTAAAATACACCTCCCCAAAAAACAAGTGCCGCAAAAGAACCGCCTGCCAAAAATACCGCCAAAAGAACAGATTCACATACTCTCAAAATACCTGACATCATGTCGCCCCCTATCATATCTCTTAACGAATTTACAAAAGCAACCCCTGGTACCAGCAGCATAATATTCCCAATGATCACTGTTCCATAATCCAATGCAAATCCGCTTTTGGCTGCCAGCCATGCAGCAGATGCCACAAAAAAAGAAGATACAAAATTTATAAACATGGTATTGGTCATCAACCTTTTCATAAAATTCCCAAAAAATATAACCAAACCGCCCGTCAAAAATGCAATCATCCCCTCTGCTGCCCCTCCGCCAAAAAATATAGTAAAAGCTCCTGCAATCAATGCAGAAACCGCTATCTGCTTTCGGGAACTGCACGTTTCCCCTTCTTTAATTGTTCGGATTCTTTCTCTTACTTCCTCAGCTTCCGGCAGCTGTTTGCACATATATCTGGATAATGTATTTAATTTATCTAACTTTTGAAAATCTGTCTGATAACGGCGGATTCTCTTTGTTTGAGTTATCATTGTGCCATCTTTATCTTGTACTGTCGTCACGATACTTGATGTAATAGAAAATACATTGGTTTCTCTGGCACCATAGGCTTTGCAAATTCGATGGATCGTATCCTCTACCCGTGCTACTCCTGCACCAGACATTAACATCCACTCTCCAATCTCCATAGCAAATGTTAATACTTGATTCATTTCCATCAATTCCACCTCCCATATGTTTCTTTTTACTTTTATGCGAACATATCTTAACACACAAAAAATCCTTATACTATAAAAGTATAAGGATTTTTACTTAAATTTTACTTATTTCTTATTTATATTTTATGAGACCACGCTGCTGCCAATGCCCCATAACCAATATGACAGGCTACACTTAGGGACAATGGATTCATATTGAAATCCATTCCCGGAAATTCTTCCTGAAGTTCTCTTGCCCACTCTTCGGCTGCCTGTACATCTCCTGTATATGCAGCTTCCAAATGTGCATGTTTCGCAAAATCTCCATCTGGAAAACGTTCTTCTAATTCTTTTCTCACTGCAGCAATCATTTTCTTTTTCGCCATCTTTACTCCACGTGTCTTTGCATAAGCATCTAACTTTTCTCCATGAATCTGCAATACTGGTTTCAAACTCAACATAGTTCCGATTGCAGCCGCTGCAGGAGTCACACGTCCGCCCTTTTTCAAATATTTTAAAGTATCCACCATGATGTAAATACCACTGTCAAATTTTTCTTTCAGTAAAACTTCTTTAATTTCCACAGCACTTTTCCCTTCCTCACGAAGTTTTAGTGCATCCAGCACAGACTGTCTCTGAGTTACGGAAATCCTTTGATTATCCACTACTTGAACACGCCCATCATAATCTTGGGCAAGCATAGATGCGGTCTCACAAGAACTGCTTAATCCGCTGGACATTGGAATATAAACAATCTCATCATATTCTTCTAAAAGTTTTTCCCATAAATCAAGTACATCCCCCGGTGCCGGCTGTGACGTTTTAATATCTTTATCTTCTTCTAATTTTTTATAAAACTCATCCTGCGAAAGTGTAATTTCTTCAAAATATAATTCCTCATCAATATAAAACGGCATCGGAAGTACAGAAATTCCTAACTCTCTTGCTTCTTTCTGCGTAATTCCACTATTACTATCCGTTACAATTGCTGTTTTCCCCATATCATATTCCTTTCTTATTTTTATTCTTCATCCCTGTCATTTGTCAAATTTAATTTATCCAGTACATAGAAAATCAAACTTAAAATCATGCCGACGATACAAGCCAGCACCATACCAGTCAGCTGAATATTACCAAATTTCACTGCAATTCCTGACAGACCAGTTACAAATACAACTGATGTCAAAGTCAAATTTCTAGAACGTCCATAATCCACTTGAGAATCTACTAAAATACGGATACCGGATGCACCAATCATTCCATACAATAAGAAAGAAATTCCTCCGATTACAGGACCAGGTATCGTTTGAATCATTGCTGCCAGCTTTCCTACAAAAGAACAAACAATTGACAATACAGCTGCTCCCCCAATAACTCTTACACTATATACTTTTGTAACTGCCATAACACCAATATTTTCACCATATGTAGTGGTAGGCACAGAACCAATCATACCAGAAATCATCGTCGATAAATTGTCCCCCAATAAAGAACGGTGAAGTCCCGGATCTTTTAGCAGATCTCTGCCCACAATTTTACTTGTAACTACCTGATGCCCAATATGTTCAGAAGCAATTACCAATATAACTGGTAAAATGATCAAAATTGCTTCTATATCAAACTTTGGTGCTTGAAAATTCGGCAGTGCAAACCATGATGCTTTCGCCACTTCTGTAAAATCTACAATTCCACAGCCAAGTGCAGCCGCATATCCTGCAATAACTGCAATTAAAATCGGAATTACTGACAAAAACCCACGGAACAAAATATTTCCAAATACTGCTGTTCCTAAAGTTACTGCAAATACAATCACATTTTTCATATCCACTGTCTTGTCCAAAAGTCCGGCATTATTTGCCGCACTGCTGGATAATTCCAATCCAATCAAGGCTACTACCGGACCCATTGCTGCCGGCGGCAAAACAATATCAATCCAGTCTGAACCAAATTTATAAATAATCAGTGCAAGAATACAGCCGCAAAAACCTACAGCCACAAATCCTCCAAGGGCATATGGATATCCCATCTTGCCGATAACAATTCCTGCCGGTGCAAGAAATGCAAAACTGGATCCCAGATAAGCCGGTGCTTTTCCTTTTGTAATTGCTATAAACAAGAGTGTTCCCACACCGTTCATAAATAAAACAATTGCAGGACTGATTCCGAACAAAAATGGCACCAGCACAGAAGCGCCAAACATTGCAAACATATGCTGGATACTAAGCGGAATCAATAATTTTGCCGGAACTTTATCCTCTACTTGGATAATTTTTCTATTCTCCATTTTATATCCTCCCATTTTCCTTCTATCTAATTTCTTTTTGATTTTATCATAATAAGACGATAAATAAAAGTTTTATGTGCACGTATTCAGTTTCTTTATCTCCTGCAAAAATCTGGCAATCGGAAAACCTACCACATTATAGTAGTCACCCTCAATTCCTTGAATAAATGGTGCCGCTTTTCCTTGAATTCCATAGGCCCCTGCCTTATCCATAGGTTCTTTGGTTTTCACATACTTTAGAATTTCTTCCTGCATCAAAGGATAAAACTTTACCTTCGTTTCTTCGTAAAAAGAATGCTCCTGTCCATTTTGAATGATGGAAACGCCTGTATATACCTCATGTGTATTTCCGCTAAGCATAGATAACATACGAGCTGCATCTTCTTCATCTTTAGGTTTTCCAAGAATTCTGCCATCATAGGCAACCACAGTATCTGCGCCAATCACCATCTTGCTGCCACTCGTCTGTTTCCACACATCCCATGCTTTTTGGCCTGCCAGCTCCATAACAACTTCTTCCGGTTTTTCTTTTGTAATAATTTCTTCCATTTGACTGGGAAAAATTTCAAATGCTATATCTGCCAATTCCAATATCTCTTTTCTTCTTGGTGATGCCGATGCTAAAATAATCTGTTCTTCCATTTCTTTCCCCTTCTATTCTGAAAAAAAGGAAAATCCCTTTTTTGAGATTTTCCTTCATAAATTATAAATTAATCTTCGATTATTTCTTCCAGACGAAGATTGATTCTTCCCATCTTATCAACTTCCAATACCTTAACAGCAACTTTGTCTCCAATGTTTACAACATCTTCTACTTTTTCAACTCTTTCTTTTGACAATTTAGAAATATGAATCATTCCGTCTTTATTTGGAGATAACTGCACAAATGCACCAAACGGCATAATTCTTACAACTTCTCCCTCATAAATGTCACCAACATTCAATGGTTCTACAATTGATTTAATAATGGCAATCGCTTGATCAATCATTGCTTGATCTTCACTTAAAATATCGACTCGTCCACTTTCATCAATGTCAATTTTAACACCTGTTTCATCAATGATTCCATTGATTGTTTTTCCCTGTTTCCCGATAACTTCAGAAATCTTTTCCGGATCAATGGTATACTGGGAAATCTTTGGTGCATATTCTCCTACATGATCTCTAGCTGTTTCAATCACCGGATTCATAACTTCATGAAGGATATAAGTTCTTGCTTCTTTTGTTCTTGCAATGGCTTCACGAATAATCTGTTCTGTCAATCCATGAATTTTAATATCCATCTGGATCGCTGTGATACCTTTATCTGTACCTGCTACTTTAAAGTCCATATCGCCAAAGAAATCTTCCAGACCTTGAATATCTGTCAGAATAATGTAATCATCATCAGATTCTCCTGTTACCAATCCTACAGAAATACCAGCTACCGGTGCTTTTGTCGGCACACCCGCTGCCATCAAAGATAAAGAGGATGCACAAATACTTCCTTGAGAAGTAGAACCATTGGATTCCATAATCTCAGATACTGTACGAATTGCATATGGGAATTCTTCTTCTGTCGGCAATACAGGCACTAATGCACGTTCTGCCAATGCACCATGCCCAATTTCACGACGTCCAGGTCCTCTGCTTGGTCTTGTTTCCCCTACAGAATAAGATGGGAAATTATAATGATGCATATATCTCTTTCCAGTTTCTGTTACATCAATTCCGTCCAGTCTCTGTGCTTCAGATAAAGAACCTAGGGTAGTCACTGTCATAACCTGTGTCTGTCCACGCTGGAACATTGCTGAACCATGAACTCTCGGCAGGCAGTCAATCTCTGCATGTAATGGACGAATCTGCTTAATGTCACGTCCGTCCGGACGTTTCTGATCTTTTAAAATCATTTTACGGACAGTCTTTTTCTGGAACGCATAAACTGCTTCCCCAATCTGTTCCATCCATTCTTCATTCTCTGTATAACGTTCTTCTAATTTTTCTTCAATTGCACGAATATTTGCTTCTCTTGTCTGTTTATCATCTGTAAATACAGCTTCTTCCATTGCTTCCGGTGTAATAAATGCAACCATATCATCATACATTTCCGGATCAACTACGTGGTGTTCATAATCATGTTTTTCTTTTCCACATTCAGCCACAATGGTATCAATAAATTTAATAATTTCCTGATTGACTTCATGTGCTTTAAAAATTGCATTAAGCATTACATCTTCCGGAACTTCATTAGCTCCTGCTTCAATCATAATGACTTTTTCTCTGGTAGATGCAACCGTAAGTGCCATATCAGAAACTTCTTTCTGTGCAGACGTTGGATTGATCACAAACTCTCCATCAATCAAACCTACCATCGTAGATGCTGTTGGTCCGTCAAATGGGATATCTGAAATTGCTGTTGCAATGGCAGAACCAAGCATTGCAGTTAATTCAGGACTGCAGTCTGGATCTACAGACATTACTAAGTTATTTAATGCCACATCATTGCGGTAATCTTTTGGAAATAACGGACGCATTGGTCTGTCAATCACACGGTCTGTAAGAATCGCGTTTTCAGAAGGTTTCCCTTCTCTCTTTAAATATCCTCCCGGAATCTTACCGACTGCATATAATTTTTCTTCATATTCTACACTTAATGGAAAGAAATCAATTCCATCCCTTGGTTTCTCTGATGCAGTTGCTGTAGATAATACAACGGTATCTCCATAATGCATAAATGCTGCACCATTTGCCTGTGCTGCAACACGTCCAACTTCTACCATCAAAGTACGTCCTGCCAGCTCCATGCTGAATTGTTTTGTCATGTTTTCGTCTCCTTTTATCCATCAAAATATTTTTAGTCTCAAGGCGCCGAAACAACTGAAAAACCGGCTGTCATACAAAAACAGGCTTTTCAGTAGTCTCGGTAAACGCCCCAATAACTTACTTAGTGTAACACAACTTTGATAAAAAAACCAGTTTTTTCTTTATAACCAAAAGAGTCATCACTCCGCAAATGATTTCCCATTTACTTTGCAATGACTCTTCACAACTTTTTAAATTATTTTCTTAATCCTAATCTTTCGATTAATGTACGATATCTTTCAACATCTTTACTCTTTAAGTAAGCTAACATATTACGTCTCTTACCTACCATCTTTAACAGACCTCTTCTTGAATGATGATCTTTTGGATGTTTTGCAAAATGCTCCTGAAGTTCCTGAATTCTTGCTGTTAAAATAGCAACCTGAACCTCTGGTGAACCTGTGTCGTTTGCGTCTTTACCGTATTCTGCCACGATAGATGCTTTCTTTTCTGCTGAAATCATGTTTTCTCCTCCTTAAAATATCTCACAATGACACCAAATACCAGGAAAGGGTTGGAGTACCCAAATCTGAGTATTGGTCAAACAACTTTTACACTATATCATAATTCTATCTGTTTTGTAAAGAACTATTTCCCCATTTCTGTGCTTTTTTCACTGGCACTAACCACTGCTTCTATGACCGCACTCCGCATTCCTTTTTCCTCCAGCACACGAACTGCCTCAATGGTCGTGCCTGCCGGAGAACATACAGCATCTTTCAATTCTCCCGGATGTTTTCCTGTTTCCAGCACCATTTTGGCACTTCCATAAACAGACTGTGCTGCAAAAGTATATGCTTTATCTCTTGGAATCCCCTGCATTACTGCTGCATCTGCCAATGCTTCAATAAACATATAAACATATGCCGGAGAACTTCCACTGACACCAACAACAGCGTCCATTAAATTTTCTGTAACTTCTTCTACTTTGCCAAAGCTTTGGAAAATCCGCATAATTTTTTCAAATTCAGACCGTTCTACATATTCATTATAGCACATACCAGCCATTCCTTCTCCTACTAAAGCTGGTGTATTCGGCATCACACGGACAATTTTTACTTCCTGTCCAAACTGGCGCTCCACCTGCTCCATTTCCATTCCTGCTGCAATCGTTACAATGATTTGATTTTTTTGTATTTCATCTTTGATTTGCTTGATAACTTTTGCATACACCTGTGGTTTTACAGATAATACTAAAATGTCAGCTTCTGCTGCCGTCTTATGATTATCTGCCGTCACGGCAATCCCAAATTTCTCCTGTACTTCTGCTAATTTTTCTTCTGATGCATCGGAAGCAATTATTTTATCTGCTGCAATTACTTGATTTTTTATAATTCCAGTCATCATTGCCTGTGCCATATTTCCACATCCGATAAATCCAAGTTCCATTTTTCATTCCTCCTGTCAATCATCAAGTTTTGTTAATAAATCTTCAAAATATTGTGGCAGCGGTACTTCAAACTCCATGTACTGTTGAGTTCTCGGATGCACAAATCCAAGAACTTTTGCATGAAGACATTGCCCTTCCAGCGAATATTTCTGCTTTTTAGGTCCATAAACATCATCTCCCAGCAAAGGATGCTTGATTGATGCCATATGCACACGGATTTGATGAGTTCTTCCTGTTTCTAACTGACATTCAATATAAGTAAATCCTTTTTTCAAACGATTTAAAACCCGGTAATGAGTTACTGCCCTGCGTCCAGACGGTGTAACCGCCATCTTTTTTCGATCTTTGATACTTCTTCCGATGGGTGCATCCACTGTTCCTTCTTCTTCTTTGATATTATCATAAACAATGGCATGGTATTTTCTTGTAATAGAATGTTCTTTTAACTGGGCAGCGATGCTTTGATGAGCCATGTCATTTTTGCAGACAATTAAAATTCCCGTTGTATCTTTATCAATCCGATGAACAATCCCGGGACGCAGCACACCATTAATCCCTGATAAATCTTGTTTGCAATGTGCCATCAAACCATTCACTAAAGTTCCCGTATAATGCCCTGCGGCCGGATGTACTACCATATTTTTTGGCTTATTGATTAAAATGACATCTTGATCTTCATAAACAATATCCAAATCCATTGCCTCCGGTTCAATGGACAATTCCTCCGGCTCTGGAATTTTCAAACAAATCTGGTCTCCTTCTTTGCATCTATAATTCGCCTTAACAATTTTTCCATTGACCTGCACTCTCTGTTCTTTGCAGAGTTTTTGAATATAACTTCTAGTATAATCTTGACATTCTTCACTTAAAAGCACATCCAGGCGTTTCCCTGCCTGTTCTTTTGTAAGAATCATTTCAGTCTTTTTTTCCATGTCTTCCTTTCCTGCTTATAAAGTCTAAATCTTCCTCTTTATAATAAAACAGTATGAAAAATAACAGCAATATCATTGCAAATGTTACATAAATATCTGCCACATTAAAAATCGGAAAATCAATCCATTTAAAATAGAAAAAATCTACAACATACCCTTGCATCGTCCGGTCAATAAAATTTCCAACAGCGCCTGATGTTAACAAAACATAGCAAATCTTTAACGGAATGTATTTCCCGGATTCCGGTATTTGAAAATAGATATACGTAAGCACTGCCAGCACAATCACTGTCATTGCAACAAACATTCCCTGTTTATTTTGAAAAATACCAAAAGCTGCTCCTCTGTTTTCCAAATACTGCAGTTCAAATATATTACGAATAACCGGTATTGCCTCATGGCCTTTCAGTACAGAACATGCCAGCCGCTTCGTAATTTGATCCAAACCGATACAGCCAAGAATCGTTCCAAATATTCCAATCTGCTTTTTCATTCTTACTTCCAATGCTCCAATACATATTTCATTTCTTCGTCTGTTACACTTCGGTCTATATATGCTTCTCCAACTTTATCCAGCAGCACAAATTTAATCTGATTCCCTTCCATTTTTTTATCAGATTTCGTTGCTGCAATAATATCATCTGCACGAATTTCATCCAGTGGTTTCCACAAATGAAATTCACCAAACATTTTACAAATTTGATCAACTTCCTCTTGAGAAATTCTTCCTTTCTCTTTGGAAATCATCGCAGCCAGCTGACATCCAACTCCTACGCATTCTCCATGAAGCCAAGTAAAATTTTCTAGTTTTTCAATGGCATGTCCAAGAGTATGTCCGAAGTTTAATAACGCACGTTCTCCTTTTTCTTTTGGATCACGTTCTACGACACCGCCTTTAATCAGGCAGCTTTGATAAATCATCTCTTTTAAAGTTTCATCATTTCTTGCCTTAATTTTTTCAATATTTTCTTCAATCCATTGGTAATATTCAAAGTCTTTAATCAAACCGTGTTTGATAACTTCTCCCATGCCGGAAAAATATTCTCTTTCCGGCAGAGATTTCAAAACAGCCGTATTAATATAAACTAATTTCGGCTGATGAAAAGCCCCGACCATATTTTTATACTGAAGAAAATCCACTCCGGTTTTTCCTCCAATACTGCTGTCTACCTGAGATAATAAAGTCGTAGGCACTTGAACAAAATCAATACCGCGAAGGTAAGTTGCCGCAGCAAAACCAGTCATATCTCCTACAACACCGCCTCCCAATGCAATTAATAAGTCCTTACGATCAAAATGATTCTTAATCAAATGCTCATACAGCATTTCTATCGTCTTCAACTGTTTATTTGCCTCTCCGGCAGTAAAACTAAAGGTAATTGTCTTTGCTGCTTTTGAGGAAATTCTTTCATACATTTCTTTTAAATAAATCGGTGCAACATTACTCTCTGTAACAATACAAACTTTTCGATGCTCTATCTGCAAAAAATCCATGGTTTCCAGAAAATCTTCAAAAGAATCTTTCAAAAAAATATCATAAGACTTTCGTCCTTCATTCTTTATCTCAATTTTATGATTCATTTCCAAATTTTGCATAATCTATATCCTGCTCTTTCTCATTTTCTAATTCTTGGCTTTCTCCGGCAACTTGGAATTCCATCTCATATACCGGATGATTTAGAATATCCAGCTGACCGTTGATAAACTGCAGCATTCTGGATTTGTAACTGCAGTAATCACTTTCCAGCTTATGAATTAATTTTTGATAATTCTCAATCTGTTCCAGATGTTCACTTTTTTCTGCAGCAAAATCTTCCTGAGCACTGGTTCTAATCTGTGCTGCCTCTTCCTCTGCCTGACGGATCATGTCATCTGCCTTTCTCATTGCTTCATTTTCCAAAGTTTTTGCCGTTTTATTGGCATTTTCAATCGTCTCTTTGGAAGTTTCCTCTGCAAGCACCAAGGCTTTTTTCAATGATTCCTCAATAGTCCGATAATGATTCAGATTCTCTGTCAATGCAGATACTTTTTCCTTTAATTCATTATTTTCTTTATAGATTTTTTCATAATCTCTTGCAAGATCTTCCAAAAACTCATCAACCTCAATGGCTTTATAGCCAAATCCTCTTTTTAGTTCTTTTCCTAATACTTCTACCGGCGTAATCATGTAATCCTCCTATGCAAAGACTTCCAGTACCACAAACTGACGGCCTTTTTTTGATTGTTTTCCTAATTCCTTAACCAGGAACTTTCCATGACCCCGTACGGATATGATTTCCCCTGGTTTTATCTTATGGTCTCCCCGAAGCAGAAGTTTTCCATTCAAAAATACTTTCTGTTTCTTGAAAAGTCCATCACTTGCATTTCTCGACACACCAAATGCCAAAGAAATCAACGCATCCAAACGCATGGATGCCACAAACCCCTCTTTCTTTAAAAACTTCTGTTGAAATCCTGTTTCCTTCCATGGCACAATCTCTGTTTTCACCTGTGTATGCTTTACTTTTGTAAGATTTTCTTCTAAAAATTCTGCAATATGCTGAAAGCAGAAAATATAAGCCTCATTTCCATCCACCAGAATATCTCCCGTCTGATGCCGCTCAATTCCAAGATTCATCATTGCTCCAAGATAATCCCGATGTCCAAGTTTATCTGCATATTTATGAAAAAGAGGTGAGACTCTGGCACATGCCAATGGAATCTCACCTTGATAACCAAACATCTCTTCAGAACCAAAAACCACAAAAGCTCTGGTAAAATACTGATGGCCTCCTTCTAAATGGGAGTCTGCAAATGACAATTCCCTGTGCATCTCCCGATAAATACTCTGCTCATACTCATTCAAAAAATGAGTATATGTATATATATTCTGGGTAAACGCCTTGTCTGCCAGCTCTGAAAGCCTTTTTCTTAATAATTCCTCTTCCTTCATCGTTTCTACTTCAACTGTGGAGAAATAATATTCTCATTCATAATCTCATTCTTCAAATCACCACTGACCTCAATACTATCTGGTGCTGCAATAAAAATATTGCTGGAAACTGCCTGCAAAGACCCATTAATCGCATAAGTAGCTCCTCCGACAAAATCAATACTTCTCTGGGCTACTGTAAGTTCCACGCCTTCCAGATTAATGACAACCGTTCTTCCTTCTTTCAGCAAATCTGCTGCTGTCTGTGCTTCTGCAAAATCTTGAGGCTTGATTACATATACCTCAACTCCTCTTCCGTTCATCGAAACCACTTTACTGCCCCCTGTTGTACTGGTGAATCTGCGTTTTTTTACTTCACGCACCGGCTCAAAAGGCTGGCTTACTGCCTCCGGTTCTTCCTTTACAGATTCTTTCTTTCTAAAAAACGAAAACCTTTCCGTTTTTTCATCTTCTTCCTCTTCATCATCGTATTCTTCATACTCTTCATCATCATATTCTTCATCTTCTGTCAGCTTCATAAAATTCAATAATTTGTCAACAGTACCCTTCATCTTTTTCCTCCGCTAAATATTATAATTCCTCTCCCCGAAGATTCCTGTTCCTACCCTTACCATGGTAGAACCTTCTTCTACTGCAATTTCATAATCATTGGTCATTCCCATGGAGAGTATACTCATATCTACATTATCAAAGTTTTTTTCTTTGATGTCAACAGATAATTGCTTCATCGCTGCAAAATACGGTCTGTTTTCTTCCGGATTTTCAACAAACGGCGCAATCTGCATCAATCCTTTGATTTTTACATGAGGAAGTGTTGAAATCTCTTGGATTGTTTCCATCACTTCAGAAGTATCCAAACCAAACTTTGTATCTTCATGTGCAAAATTTACCTGAACCAAAACCGGAACTTCTGTGATGTTATGTTTTACCGCCTCTTTGTCAATTTGTTTGGCAAGTTTCAAAGAATCTACAGAGTGGATTAAAGCAGCCTTATCAACAATATATTTTACTTTGTTAGTCTGCAGGTGTCCAATCAAATGCCACCGTACCGGCCAGCTGATTTGTTCATATTTTTCCTTTAATTCTTGAACTTTGTTCTCCCCAAAATCCATTACTTTCTCTTTTCTCAGTTCTTCGATCATGGAGAGCGGCTTGGTTTTGCTGACGGCAATGATGGTCACTTCCCGCGGATCACGGCCTGCTCTTTTACATGCTTCTTGGACATTTTTCTTTACTTGATTGTATTGATCGATTAACATTCTCCCACTTTCCTTTCTGTCAATATATAATCTGGTTTTCTTTCATGGTGCTGCTGTCCAAAACAATAAAATCATAAAGATCTACACCATTTTTTGTATCGTCTTCAATAATGGAATAATCTTCTTTTTGAATCACCAATTCAATCGGCCTGAAATCAGCATATCCTTGATTCGTACAATATACACCATACAGTGTTTTGGTCTTTTCCATTAGAAAAGTTTTATCTGAATCCATTGACTGAAGTACAACATCTTCCCCAACTTCTTCTGGATCTAAATAACAATAGTTCTTTGTCCTTTTATAAATTGTATATTCTTTTTGTTCTACTTTGATTTCGCCGTCTTCCCCTGTTGTACGAACGCTGAATCCTTCTTTTTTCCCATCATTTCCTTTTGAAAGGAATGTCACAGGAACTTGATAGAACCTCTTCTTCGCGATTGCTGAATTTGGAACTTTCAATCCAGAATAAGAATCTAACGTAACATCCAGCTCCAAAAAACGTTCATCCAGATAACGGACACAATAATCATCAAATTTTAAATACCCAAAATATTTT
Source organism: Lachnospiraceae bacterium (assembly GCA_021771695.1). Lineage (GTDB taxonomy): Bacteria > Bacillota > Clostridia > Lachnospirales > Lachnospiraceae > Anaerostipes. The sequence continues at coordinate 44,415 of JAETON010000001.1, forward strand.
CCGCTTTTCTTTTTTACAGTTACATCCGCAGAAGCTTTCGTCTGATCTGCCATAAACTTTACCGATACCTGTTCTTTCTCTTTTAAAAGTTCATACTGCTCTTTTGTCAGTGATACAACAATCGTCCAATTCTCGCTTTTAACAATACGGCAGACCACATCATTTTTCTTAACTTTATCTGAAGAATTGTATTTGCTTCTTCGATAATTTTCCTGTACAAAATCAGAATTTTTAATTTCTTTTGGTTCTTTTCCATCAAAACTATCTGAATAAAATGAAGCTGCACCGCTTACCGGACTTTTCTCTGCCCAAAATGCATCTGTACCAACTTTCTTTTCTACGGCATCTATCACTTCTTTCATGGATTTTTCATTAAGATTCAAAATCACATTTTTTAAATCATATTTTAAATCATACACATCTGAAAAGTTATTATCATTATAAATTGATTGATACTCGGAAACTTTCTGCCGGATTTCACTGTCATCCGTCGTTTCTCCGCGGTTTTTCATTGCCTCTGCCTGTTTTGAAAAAGTATCTTGAACTTTTCCATCTTTATCAAGAATAAAAACCGTGCCTGTCTTTTTTATTCTTTTTCCTTCTTCTACATAATATGTAATGTATCCACTCTGAGGAGCTTTCAAAAGTTCCTCATCTCTTACTGCAATCCCTGTCAATGAAAATATATTCGTAATCTTATCTTCTGTAACTTTGTAAACTGTCAGCTTCTTTTTTCCAAGAAACATCACAATATTAATTATAACATATATAAAAATAATTAAGAAAATGACCATGCCGATATTCCATCGTACTCTTTCCCTTTTCTGCGCCATTTACTCGATCCTCCATCGCTCCAATGCTGCCCCATTTAAATAATTGCATTTACACCCCTGAATGTAGTGTTTCTTCTCCATCATTTCATTAAACATGTCCCGAAGTTTCCACCAGCTGGCTCCCCAATTGGAAAAACCGGCATCCTCTTTCGGCACACGGCTGAATAAACGCTCAATCACCATATCACTTCGGACATAACAGATAAATTCCATCAGCCGCTCTAAATATTCTTCCTTTGAACATAAAGTTATTTTACCATGTTCATATTCTTGGTACAATACTGAGCCTTTTGGAATATATAATGAATGGAGTTTTACAATCTTTACCGGCAATGCAGATACAATCTTTGCTGTCTCCAGCACATCCGTCATAGTATCTCCTGGAAGATTTAAAATAATATGCGTACAAATTTCAAAACCATAAGGTGCTGTCATCCATACGGCGTCTATATATTCCGCCAAAGTATGCCCTCGGTTAATTTTCTCCAATGTATGGTAATTAGCTGTTTGAAGTCCATATTCCATCGTAATGCGGATTCCATACTGCTTAGATATTTCCTGCAAAACATCCAGATATGCATGATTGATACAATCCGGTCTTGTGGATATGGAAATTCCCACAATATCTTCTACCAACGCTGCCTCTAAAACATATGCACGAAAATCATCCAGCGGCAGAAATGTATTGGTATAATTTTGAAAATAAGCAATAAATTTTTTCGCTTTATACTTTTTGGCAATCTTTTCTTTGGTTAATACCAGCTGCTCCCTTACAGAAACTTCTGCATCCATTGCCTCAAATCCTGTTCCGGCTCCGCCGCAAAAGCTGCATCCTGTTCCATTTAATCGGTTCGGACAAGTGACTGGAAGATTTACCGGCAGCTTATATACCTTTTGCCCATATATTTTTTTCAAATGACTGCTGTAAGCGTTATATCGTTCCATGTTCCTAGTTTTCCTTTGACAAAATTTCTGTCATTGTATGATATAGCGAGGATTTATTTTTGCCTTTTAAAATTACAGAAATAAATTCCTCTCCATCTTTATTCTTTGTTAGAAGAATCAAGCAGGAACCTGCCTGTGTCGTTGTTCCTGTTTTTCCTCCGATCATAAATACCTGATGCGGCAGATTATAGTTTCCTAAAATATATTGATTGGTTGCTGCCATATCATAAGTCTGCAGTTGATTTTTCTTGTTGGTATATTCGATGTAACTGCTCGCTTTTCCTGCAATATCAAAATATTCGTTATGTTTTGCCAGTTCTTTGAAAATCAAATACAAATCATAAGCCGTTGTATAATGATTGGAAAGATGCAGTCCATTCGGATTTGCAAAATGTGTATGAGTAGCTCCTAACTCTTTGGCTCTCTCATTCATCATTTTCACAAATTTCTTTACACTGCCCGCAGTTTTTTCTCCCAATGCAATTGCTGCATCATTGGCAGACATCACAATCAAAGCATTCAACAAGGATTCCACTGTAATTTTATCTCCAGCTTTCAAATGAAGCGCAACTGCTGCTCCATCTTCAAATGTAATATCTTTTTTTATAGTCACTGTATCATTTAAATCGCAATTTTCCAGTACCAAAAGTGCTGTCATAATCTTTGTGGTACTTGCCGGAAATGCCTTTTCAAATACATTTTGTGATACCAGCACCTCATTGGTTTCATTGTTCACCAACAGTGCTTCCTTTACACCGTTATAAGACACTTTCTTTGCATCATCCTTTGATATGACTGCTGCATCACTGGCCTTTGACTGCCACTCATTCGATAATGTCTTGCTCTTCAATTCTTCTTCATTTTTTTCATAATGTACAGCATAAGATGTTTTCACATTTCCTGCACTGTTAAGCATTTGACATCCCGGAAGGATGCAGAGCATCATTGCCATACACATACAGATTATTTTTTTCTTCATATAAGTTTCTGCAAAAAAAGACCGTCGGTTGACAGTCTATTTATACATGTTCCTCCAATCTAAATCTCCTCGATCCAGTGCCAGAATCAACACTTCTGCTGTAGGCAGATTGGTAGCACATGGAATATTATATTTATCACAAAGGTTTAGTACATTATAGAAATCAGGTGTCCTTTTTTGATTTGATGGGTCTTGAAGAAAAATCAGCATATCAATTTCATTGTTAGAAATTTTAGAACCCATCTGCTGCATTCCGCCAAAATGACCGATCAGAAGTTTATGAATTTTCAAATTCGTTACTTCTTCCACGACTCGTCCTGTAGTACCTGTAGCATATAAACGATGTTTTCTCAATATATCTTGATATGCAATGCACAAATTCTGCATTAGATTTTTCTTGCCGTCATGGGCAACTAATCCTACATTCATAGAAACCTCCTAATATCTTTTTCCCTGTAAATGAATATTTAACAATAATCCAATTCCAATCGACGCCGAAAGTATAGAACTCAATCCGTAGCTGATAAACGGCAGCGGAAGTCCTGTATTCGGCAGTGCTCCGGTTGCAACTCCAATATTAATAAATGACTGAAATCCCATGTAACTGGCAATTCCCGTTGCGACATAACATCCCAAAGGATTATCTGCCTTTCTTGCGACCTGTATACACTGAAATACCAAAAGTAAAAGAACTGCCATTACAACCAGACATCCTGCAAATCCAAATTCTTCTCCTACGACAGAAAAAATAAAATCCGTCTGCCGTTCTGATACCAAATTCACATCACTGGCAGATACATTGGAAATGGTATTGCTCCCAAATCCCTTTCCAAACAACCCGCCGGAACCAATTGCCATCACAGAATTGCTGGTCTGCAAAGCTGTGGAATCTGCGTAATCTTCCGGATGCAGGAAAGACATAATACGCGCCACCTGATGCGGTCTTAAAAGAATCTGATTCGGTGTCTGCACATACCATAAAAAAACAGCAAGCAAAGGAATCCCTATCACCAATACCCTGATAATTAATTTTGAATCCAGCCCTGCCACAAATACCATGGCAATTATAATAAAACAAATATCCAAGGTCGTAGATAGATTCGGCTGGCTTAAAATCAAATATAACGGCGGCGCACATAACAATGCCAATTTCCCTAAAATCTTTGGTTCATTTAAATCATATTGATGTTTCACCAAAAAAACAGCCACAACGATAATCATAATAATCTTTGTAAGTTCTGAAGGCTGAAATGTTCCGAGTGGTCCCAGTGAGAACCAGCGTCTGGCATTATTAACATCCTTTCCAAAAAATTTAACTCCTAAAAGCAATACCAAATTCAAAATATATAATATTTCTGAATTCCGGGTAAATATCTGAAAGTCAATCATAGAAACCGCCGCAATCACACAAACTCCCATCACAATTCCCATGGCCTGTTTGGTAACAAAAGACGGATTGGCACTATGAATAAATACCAGTCCCATGGCTGATAATACGAGAACATTTAATACTAGTTTAAAATTATAATTCTTTCGTCGATAGTTCCGAAACATCTTTCACTCCATACTATTTCTTCAATTCACGAATTGGTATATTCGCATACAATGCCGGTCCTTCTGTCTCATCATTGTTTTGCGTAATCTGAATATCCAATCCTTCTGCATCAATTTCCATATATTTAGAAATCACTTTAATAATATCGTTTTTAATCAGCTCCATCGTCTCAGGAGAACAATTCGAGCGGTCAGAAACAAGCAAAAGTTTTAAACGGTCTTTTGCTACTTCTCCTGAACTTTTCTTCTTAAAAAAGCTGTCAAAAATGCCCATAATCCTTGTCCCCTTCCTTATTTCTTAAATACGCTTGCAAGTTTCTGGAAAAAGGTTGGTCCCGTGATTTCCATAAATGGTACATCCTCTCCCATCACACGTTTACAAATATTCGCATATGCTTTTCCTGCCGGAGCATCACTTCCTACCAATGGTTCTCCCTGATTGGTAGAAATTACAATATTTTCATCATCCGGTACAACTCCAATTAAATCAACTGCCAAAATATCCAGCACATCATCTTTGGAAAGCATATCACCGCGGTTTACCATATCCATGCGGATTCGGTTAATTACTAAATCAATTTTATGTATTTCATTGGCTTCCAAAAGTCCAATAATGCGGTCTGCATCACGAATGGCGGATACTTCCGGTGTTGTAACGATTAATGCCCGGTCTGCTCCGGAAATTGCATTCTTAAATCCCTGTTCGATTCCTGCCGGACAATCTAAAATAATATAATCAAATTCTTCCTTTAATTCTTCTACTAATTTTGTCATCTGCTCTGGAGTTACAGAATTCTTATCTCTTGTCTGTGCAGATGGAAGCAGGAATAAATTTGGATACTTCTTATCTTTAATCAAAGCCTGTTTCATACGACAGTTTCCTTCTACCACATCTACCAAATTATATACAATCCGATTTTCCAGTCCCATAACTACATCTAGATTCCGAAGCCCAATGTCGGTGTCAATCAACACAACTTTCTTTCCTTCTTTTGCCAGTCCCGTTCCCACATTTGCTGTGGTCGTTGTCTTTCCAACACCACCTTTACCAGATGTAATTACTATTACTTCACTCATTCTATTTCCTCCATTCACTATACTGTTATTTCACTTAAAAGCGCTTTTGATATAGGCTCGATATAAATGTTTCCATCTTCTACAAAAGCAATCTGTGCTTCCATTGACTGTTCTTCATGCTTTGCTTTGCGGAATTTTTTCTTCTTTTTTTCTTTTTCTTCATCCGAACATCTTGCAATCAGATTTCCAATTCTTACCTGCATTGGCTGCATATCCAATGCTGCGATAAATGCCCGGTCATCCCCATCCGTTCCAGCATAAATATAGCCTTTGGCACATCCAAGGATTACAACATTTCCTTTTGCCGTAACCGTTGCTCCCGGATTGACATCCCCAATCACTACGACGCTGGCATCAGACTCTAAACTTTGTCCTGACCGCAATGTTCCTTTATAAAATTGTCCGCTGCAGACATTTAAATTCTCTTCCTTCTCTTTTTGTTTCAGTTGTATAAAACGATTTGCTGCTTCTTGGAAAGAAACATCTACAAATTTATCATCTTCTATGATATAAGCAATGCTCAAAGAACTATTCTCTGAAATCACATCCACTATCTCTTCCATCTGTGGTGTACTGAGTTCCCTTCCTTCCATCTTTACTGCAATCTGTTTCTCACTGTTAAAAAAATCTTTTGCCTGTCTGAATTTATCCCCAACGGCTTGTTTTAATGCCTGAAACTCCATATCCGGGTCCAGCACTATGGTCAATCCAAAATGACTGCCTTTTAACAATACCGGATCTCTCATATTTTCCTCACCTCTCCATTAATCTCCTGCTGCCCCTGAAGCTGCTTCTGTTGCAATATTATTTTTCTTTTCCAACTTCTTCTTCGCTTTATCACTTGCAAAGTAATATTCATAAACATCTTTTGCCACTGATGCCGCATTGGACGACGTATATCCAAACGGTATAACTGTCGTTACAGATATTTCAGGATTTTTATATGGACCAAAAGAAACAAACAATGCATGGTTCGGACGCTTTTTATCTTCCTGAGCTGTTCCGGTTTTTCCTGCAATATCCACTTTCATTCCTTTATAAATACTGCTTACGGAGCTGTCTTTTCCTGTCACCACACGGCGCATTCCAGACTGAACAGCATCCCAGTATTCATTGTCATATTTTACCTTATTCTTTTTCTTTACACCGTATTTCTTGATTATTTTCCCATCATCATCGGTAATCTTATTTAAAATACTTAAATCAAATACTGTTCCTCTGTTGGACAGCGTTGTAACGTAATTGGAAATCTGACTTGGCGTAAAACTGTTCCGTCCCTGTCCAATGGCGGAACGAACAGAGGTCTCATCCGATACCTGTGGAGAAGCTTCATCCAGCTCAATTCCGGATTTTTTATTTAATCCAAGCTCTGCCGCATACTTTTCTAAAGATTTCAAACCTTCTTTACTGCTGTATGTTCCGGATTTATTCCCTAATAAATATCCTACCTCATAAAAGAAGTAATTACAAGATGCTTCTATCGCACCGGAAACATTTTTTGAACCATGCTTGTCCGGATACTTCCAACATTTTGCAGGAGGACTGATTTTATCATATAATCCGGTACATTTGATCGTTGTTCCCGTAGAAATAACTCCTTCGTTTAATCCTGCCAGTGCTGACAAAGGCTTGAAAGTTGAACCTGGAGCTGTCTTATGATTTAACACCTGATTATACAGAGGTGTTGAAGTTGAATTTGCCAGCTGACGGTAATAAGAAGAATCTGTTCCGTTGGATAAACGGTTGCTGTCATATCCCGGATAACTAACCATTGCTTTCACTTTTCCAGTTTTGGAATCGGTAATTACGATGGAACCGGAGCATGGATCCAGTCCAAGCTGTGCTGGTGTTATCTCTAGCTTTTTCAATTTATTATAGATAAAAGAATAACTGCTTAAAGAACCGGATTTTAATCCGCTGTAATCACTGTCACCCTTTTTCTTTAATACTCCTTGCTCGTATAACAACAAACATACTTCTCTGCCAGATAATTTCCCACTGTTGATTTTTTGTTCACAGACAGTTAAATCAAAAGAATCATCTTCAATCAATGCATCTTCTACATACCTTATCAATGCTTTCATAATTTCTTCTGTATCGTTATACTTGCTGTCGACTTTCAAACTGGAAATATCAATCCATTCTTGATTGACCGCATACCGAAGAAACTCTCCCAGCCCGATTTTTTCATCTTTCCATCTCTGATATGTTTTATTTTTTTTGTCAATGGAACTGCTTAACAATACCTTTTTACTGGAAAGCAGCTTGTACACATAAGACGAATATGCTTGTTTTTCATCACTTTCCGACTTATATGATTTTTTGCTGTTTAATATCATATTGGTTGTGGATTGAATCGCAGAATCCTTCAACTTTTGTATCTTTTTATATATTTTCTTTTCATAAGGTGTTGCATCATTTCCATTAAGATTTTCCAAATCTATGATTCCATTTCCAATAAGCGCATAATATGTGTCCTTGATTGGAATCCGAATATTATCACTGTCTTTTCCTTTGCTGTCTGACGGTGTCAGTTTTGATAAAACAATTCCTGCAATTTTTCTTTCCAATAAATTATAAACATATTCCTGCAGCTCACTGTCGATGGACAATGTTACATTATTTCCAGTTCCAGCTTTCACTGTCTTGGTCGTATCAACAACTTTTCCTATATTATTAACGATCAACGTCTGGCTTCCACTGTCTCCATGAAGATAAGATTCCAATTCTTTTTCGATTCCCGTCTTTCCAACAGTTTCGTCAGATGAATAATAATCCTTATCGCTTTCATTTTTTCCTTTATTATATTTTTCTAATTCGTCCGTATTTACCGTTCCTGTATATCCTACTATGTGGGACATTGCCTCACTTTTTTTATAAACACGAATGGACTTTGTACTGACATCAATTCCCGGAAGTTCTGAACTTCTTTCCTCAATTTCTGCAATGCTTTCATTGCTGATCTCATTGGCAATGGTAACTTTCATATATTGAGAATATCTGCTTAAAAACGCACTGTAACGAACTGACATAATCTTCAGGGCATCTTGATCTGAATACTTTTTATCAATGTCAAACATTTTTCCTGTTCCAGCAGAACCAAGCGTTCCATTTCTCAAATATTCAAAAACTTCTTTCGCTGATGCATTTAACTGCTTTTCCCGAAGTTCTTTTTCTGACTGGCTGAGTCCCGAAGTATCAGTTCCAATCCCAAAAACATCTCTTTTAAATTTTTTTAATTTTGAACCGGTTTCTGTAAAACGGAATTTCCCACTTCCAGTAATTTCAATTGGAATCTCATTGATAAAGGTATCTTTATTGGCTTCCAAAATTTTAATGACTTTATGAATCACTCGATTTTTTTCATAACTTTCTGTCGTGCCGTTTTTCTGAGCCAGTGTCTTAAACTCATTATCATTTTGGAAAGTAACTGTATATACCAGCTTGTTATATGCAATCAATTTTCCATTGCAATCATAGATATTTCCTCTGGTTCCGGAAATCTTCACGGTTTTTTCCACTTTATATGTAAAATCCTGTCTGTGAGATTCTCCCTGCACAATCTGCAGAACAAATACTCTGTAAACAAGAAATAAAAATAGTACCCCAAACAAAACCGTTAACACAAGCAAACGATTTGATAATAAATTTTCTGCTTTTTGATAAACTTTTCGTAACACTAGAACATACTCCTTTTTTCACCATCGCTGATTCGTACATCAATTGCCAAAAGTATCTTATAAATAACTAACGCCACGATACCTGTATAGACTGCCTCCGGAATCATAATTTTCCACAAATAGGAAAGAAAATGAAGCCTTCCTCTTAATGCAAAGAAAAAGAAAAAAATTACAAAACTGTATACCAAAGAATTTCCCGCCAAAAGTCCCATCGGCAGTAAAATATCATCTTCATAAAAATATGTATGAAACCACCCATTGGCATATCCAAATAACAAATAAACCAATGCATACTGTCCCAAAACATCTCCTGAGAAAATATCAATCAGCAGTCCACATACAAAACCAATCACCAGACCTTCTTTTTTCCCGCGGATAAACCCTATAGTTACCGTCAAAATTAACAGAATATTCGGCATCACATCGGCGAGCTTTAGAAAATCAAATACTGCTGTCTGTAAAAGAAAACAAACCAGTACCGATAAAATATAAAAAATCACTCTTTTTATGCTCATATCATCCTCACCTGCTATTCCTTTGTTCCTTCATCCAATGACTCTGTTTTTTTCAAATCTGTAATAACAAGAACTTCTTTCAAATGTTTAAAATCTACGATTGGCGTTACTCTTGCTGTTTTCGTAAGTTTTGTAGAATCCAGTTTAATATTCGTAACTTTTCCAATCGTAATCCCTTCATTAAATTTTGAACTAATATAGGATGTTACCAATTCATCGCCGTCTTTCACTTTTGCATCTTTATCAATGTAAACAACTTCCAAATACCCGTCTGCCATTGTATCCAAGCTTCCTCTTACAATGCAGTTATCTTTCGTCTTTAAAAACATAGAACTTACCATACTTGTATCGTTGATAATCGTTCTCACTTTTGCAGAATGTGCTGTGACATCATATACAATACCCACCAGCCCATTATCGGCAATTACATTCATATCCTTTTTAATTCCATCTTTACTTCCTTTATCAATGGCAAAAATTTCAAACCAGTTTCCGGAACCTTTGCTGATAACTCTGGCACCTACTGTATTGTATTTTTTATATTTTGCCTTTAATTTCAAAAGATCCTGAAGACGCTCTAATTCCACCTGATCCTGCTGTAAAATCCGGTTCTGCATCCGCAGCGCATTTAAACGCTCTTGAAGCTGCTCATTTTCTTCTTTCAACTGTTTCTGTGTTTTCATATTCTCATCCCAGGAAAAAACAGAATTCCCAACCGAATTAATTCCTCTCTGCATCGGTGCTAAAATTGTGGTAACAATACTCTTCACCGGAGTCAAAACGCCTCCTGCAAACACACTGATTCCAATCAGAAGTACACAGACGGCAATAAAAACTGCCAGATAATGATTTGAATTCATTTTTTTCCTTTGCAATTTCATACAACTATCCTCGTTTCACTATTTATATTCATCCATCAGCATTTTCAAGCCCCGTATGACACTATCTTCCGGCTGTTTCGCAGCATGTACCGGTATTCCCAGTTCTTCTTCCATCCAGAGACCAATCTTTTCAAAAGAAGCTCCTCCTCCAGATAGATAAATTCCATGTACCATAATATCAGAGGCCAATTCCGGCGGAATAATTTCAAGAATCGCTTTTGCTTCCATCGTCACTTCATGGATATAATCCTTAACCTTTTCCTCCGCAACAGATATCATTACAGTCTTTTTGGCAGGAAGCCCGCTTACTAAGTCTCTCCCTTTGATGACCGTACTTTTTTCATTTTCATTCTTTGAATATTGTATTTTCAAGCGCTCTGCACTTTTCCTTCCAATATTCATATTATACTCCCGCTTCATTCGGTGGACAAGCCATTGATCAATCTGATTTCCTCCATAAGAAAGCAGGCGGCTCTTTACAATTCCGCCCAAAGACATAACAGAAATCTCCGTTGTACCAGCTCCAAAATCAATCATCATATTCCCAGACGGCTGATAAATATCAATTCCGCTGCCTGCCGCTGCAAGGATCGGTTTCGGAATTAATCTTACATCTCGAAGTTTTCTTACAGATTCCCAGATCAAATCATAAAAAGCTCTCCGTTCTACCCCTGTAATATCTACCGGAGAGGCCACATTTACTGTATATTTACGAAAATGCCGAAAATATTTTTGCATAATGGCAGAAAGCAGAAGACGCATATTCGTATAATCTCCAATAACCCCATTGGTTATCGGTGCAATCATTTGTATTTCATGAGGTTCTTTTTCGTACATTAAAAAAGCTTCATTCCCTGTCGCTGCAATCTTTCCTTGATGGTCGATTGCAATTAAATTCTTTATACGTAGAAATTGTTCTTTCTCCTTTGTACATATTCTCAAATGTTTGGTTCCCAGTTCGATTCCTATCTGACCTTTTTTCATATCATTCTCCTTACATCATTTCTTCTTCGCGAAAACTCACATAAGAATGATCTCCGATGATAATATGGTCAGACAGCGGAATCCCTACAAATTCCCCGACTTCTTTCATCCTTTTTGTTGTCAGTATATCCTGCCTGCTGGGCGTTGGATCTCCTGAAGGATGATTGTGAATCATAATTACAGACACTGCTTCGCACCGAAATGCTTCTACAAACAGCTCTCTTGGGGATGCCACCGTCTGATTTACCGTACCAACGGAAACCGTCAGTTCTTTGATGACTTTATTCTTCCCATTAAAAAAAATTAAAATCATCTTTTCACGGTTCAGGTGCCGCATCTTTTCCATATAGTAGTCTGCAATTGATGCAGGCGAATGGAAACTTATCTTATCCTGTACTTTGGAAGATGCAAGACGTTTGGACAATTCTGCAATACAAAGAATCTGTATTGCTTTTACTGTTCCGATACCTGCAATCTTCTTCAACTCTTCTTTGGATAAATGAAAAATCCCAAGAAGTCCCTGGTAATAAGGATGAATGGAAAGAATCTCTCTTGCGAGCTCTACCGATGTCTTATTCTTTGTTCCATTCCTTAAAACCACTGCCAGAAGTTCTGCATCTGACAGCATTTGAGGTCCGTATTTTTCACATTTTTCATAAGGTCTTTCAGATACTGGTATTTCTTTGATTGTTTGATGTTGTTTCTCCACATTGTTTCCTTTCCAACTAGAAAACCCATGTCAAAAACATTTCTCATCTATAAATATTACCACAAGTTGTGTTGGATGTATAGAAAACTACTTCGTGTTTTCCTTAAATTTTTCTTAGATTTTCCTCATATTTTATCGAATTTTATTAAATCTCTAATAATCCTTTTTCCACCATCCTCTGCAGTGACATGACAATGCCATATTTTGCATGAGGATAAGTCAGTCCGCCTTGGAAATAAACTGCATAAGGCTCTTTCATTGGTCCGTCCGCGCTTAACTCGATGGATGCTCCAGATACAAAAGTTCCTGCCGCCATAATTACATCACTGTCATATCCCGGCATATCCCATGGCACTGGAGTTACATGGCTGTCTACCGGCGATGCTTTCTGAATTCCTTCACAAAAAGCAATCAATTTTTGTGGATCATTTAACTCTACTGCCTGAATAATATCATGGCGGCTTTCCTTTCCATCCGGAATAACTTTAAATCCAAGTTTTTCATAAAGATTTGCTGCAAATACTGCTCCTTTTACCGCTGCATTGGTAACCGTTGGTGCCATAAACAATCCTTGGATAAACTGACGGTTAACTCCAAGCGACGCTCCAACCTCTTTTCCAAGCCCCGGTGTCGTTAAACGATAAGAGCACTGTTCAATCAAATCACTTCTTCCGCAAATATAGCCCCCAATTGGTGCCAGTCCACCGCCCGGATTTTTAATCAAGGAACCCACAACCATATCTGCTCCTGCATTCGATGGTTCTTTCTCTTCTACAAATTCACCATAACAATTATCCACCATAACAATCAAATCAGCATTCAAATCTTTTACAAAAGCAATCCCTTCTCCAATTTGATCTACTGATAAAGTTGGTCTGGAAGCATATCCTTTGGAACGCTGAATATGAATTAATTTTGTTCGTTCATTGACTGCTTTTTGAATTCCTTCATAATCAAAACTTCCATTTGGAAGCAAATCCACCTGACAATAGGTAATTCCATATTCCGCCAAAGAACCCTTTGACTCCCGAATCCCAATGACTTCCTCCAATGTATCATATGGTTTCCCGGAAATGGCAAGAATCTCATCTCCCGGACGCAGGTTTGCAGATAATGCAAGTCCCAAAGCATGGGTTCCACAGGTAATCTGCGGACGCACCAAGGCATCTTCTGTTCCAAATACATCTGCATATACCGCCTCAATTGCTTCTCTCCCAATATCATTATATCCATATCCGGTTGTCCCGCCCAAATGTGCCTCTGAAATTTTATACTTCTGCATAGCATTTAAGACTTTCAGCTGATTCAACTCAGCCACGGCATCCAGCTGTTCAAACCGTCCTTTTAATCCGCTTTCGATCACATTTACATAATCATAAACTTTGCTGTCAACTCCCAATTCTTGATAATACTGTTTTAAATTATCCATGATATATGCCTTTCTCCTTCAATATTTCCAACATGTATTTAAAGATTTCATCTTCAGACTGAAATTTTGATTTGTCAATCATTGTAACCTCTCTCTCTCTTCCAAACCATGTCAGCTGACGTTTTGCAAAATGTCTGGTATCTCTTTTAATTATATCAATGGTTTCCTCCAAAGACATATTTCCTTCCAAATACTCAAATACTTGTTTGTATCCGATTCCCTGCATGGAAACCATCGACTTTTTATAACCTTCTTCTTTTAATTTCCGAACCTCATCTATCAATCCTTCCTGCACCATCAAGTCTACCCTCCGGTTGATACGGTCATATAAAATATCACGTTTATGATTTAAGACAAAATAAACAAAATTATATGGTGACTGCTTTTGGGCTTCTTCTTCATTATGTTTTGAAATAGGAAATCCATTCACTTGATAAAATTCCAATGCCCGGATTACCCTTTTCACATTATTGGGATGAATTTTTTCCGCTGATACCGGATCAACATTACAAAGCATCTTATGAAGAACCTCTTTTCCTTCTTCTTTTACCTTTTTCCCCAAAAACTCCCGATAACTTCTATCCCCGTCTTCTTTGGTAAAATCAATATCATAAAGCAGTCCTTGAATATAAAACCCGGTTCCTCCTACCACCAAGGGAATTTTTCCTTTGGCATAAATTTCTTTCAAAGCATTTTTTGCCATTTCTTGAAATCTTGCCACATGAAATTCTTCCGATGGATCCAATTCATCCACTAAGTAATGTTTGACTCCCTGCATTTCTTCCAGCCGGATTTTGGCAGTCCCAATATCCATTTTCTTATAAACCTGCATGGAATCCGCTGAAATAATTTCTGCGTTAACTTCTTTCGCCAATCCGATGGAAAGTTCTGTTTTCCCAGCTGCTGTCGGCCCTGTTAAAATTATCATTGGTTTCATAATTAAAATCCTTTCGGCATTAATTCTGATAGTCGGTAAACCTCATATCCCTTTGGACTCTGGCAAATCACTTTCATATCTGGATTGAATTCATGCAGCACTTGGCGGCAGATACCGCAGGGATATACCGTATCGTCTCCGCTGGAGGCAATCGCAATGGCTGCAAACTCCCTTTTTCCATGGCTGACTGCCTGCACCACCGCAGAACGTTCTCCACAAATGGCTGCTCCGTAAGATGAGTTTTCCACATTGCACCCGGTAAATATTTCTCCGTCTGCGGTTAACAACGCTGCTCCTACCTGAAACCCAGAATAAGGTGCATATGCATTTTCTTTTGCTTTATCTGCAAGCTTTAATAACTCCAGTTCCTCCATATATGCCTCCTAAACAATCCGTTTAAATTTCTTTTCAATCTCATATTTACTCATTTTTATGATCGTTGGTCTTCCATGAGGACACTGATACGGATTTTCCAATTCCATCAGCTCATCCAACAGATGTTCCACTTCCATAAACGATATTCTTTGGTTTCCTTTGATCGACATTTTACATGCCATAGATGCAATCTTGCCAGTAATTATATCCATACTGACATTTCCGCTTTCATGGCTGATAGAATCCAACAATTCAATAAAAATATCTTTCTCTCCAAGTCCGTAAAGATTTGCAGGAACTTCTCTAATACAAAATTCGTTGCCTCCAAAAGACTCAATGGAAAATCCAAGTCCCGCAAAAATATCTTTATATTTTGACAATACTTCTGCTTCAGCCATAGATACAGTTACCACCATCGGCGGTTCTAATCCCTGACTGTAAACTTCCTTTTTCTTAAAATCCCGAATTAATTTCTCATAATTTACTTTTTCATGAGCCGCGTGCTGGTCCATAATAAACAATTGGTCCTCAAATTCGATTAACCAATATGTCTGGAACAACTGTCCAATCACTTTTCGGTCTGGTTTGGCCTTTTCTTCTAATATGGATGTTTCATTTAATGTCATCTGCGTGTTATAATTTATCCCGGCAAAAACAGATTTTTTCGGCTGTTCCTTTTCTCTTCGTACCGCTTCAAAAGGCTCCGGCATTTTCTGAACTTTTGGTTCTTCTTTCTTTATTTCCGTTTGTTTTGCAGGAATCTGCCATGATTTCTTTTCTTTTTTCACTTCTACTTCTGGAATCAAATCTTTAGAAAGCAATGCTTCTCTGATTTCCTGCACCAGCAAATCATAAATTTCACTACCGTTTCTAAAACGAATTTCCATCTTTGTTGGATGCACATTGACATCTAAAAGTTCTGAACGAACTTGAATATTCAGACAAACAAATGGATATTTATGGGTCATTGTAAATGTTTTATATGCCTCTTCCACTGCCTTATAAATCATAGAACTTTTAATATATCTTCCATTGATAAAATAACTCTCATAATTTCGATTTCCTCTGGACACATACGGTTTCCCGACAAAACCTTTGACTGTCACATTTTCAGACTCTGCCTCAATTGAAATTAACGCTCCCGCAATATCTCTTCCATAAATATGATAAATGATATCTTTGACATTTCCATTCCCAGACGTATAAATCTTATTTTTATTATTGTGGATAAATTTAAAAGATACTTCTGGATGACTCAACGCCATATGTACCATAATCTGTTCCACATATCCTGCTTCCGTTGCCGCACTTTTTAAAAACTTCCGTCTGGCAGGTGTATTATAAAAAAGATTTTTCACTAAAAATGTCGTTCCGTCTGGTGCACCAATATCTGCAAACCCTTCTTCTTCCCCGCCGTAAATCTTATAAGAAACACCGCTGAATCCATCGGAAGTTTTTGTTACCAATTCTACCTGTGCCACTGCACTGATGCTGGATAAAGCCTCTCCGCGGAATCCCAAAGAAGAAACCGTCAGCAAATCTTCTACAGACTGGATTTTACTGGTCGCATGTCGTAAAAACGCTGTTTTTACCTGATCTTTTGGAATCCCGCATCCATTGTCCGTAACACGGATCAGCGTCATTCCACCGTCTTTAATCTCCACTGTCACAGCATTGGCTTTCGCATCAATTGCATTTTCCACCAGCTCTTTTACAACCGAAGCCGGGCGTTCAATGACCTCCCCAGCTGCAATATTATCAATTGTTTTTTGATCTAATAACTGTATTTCTGCCATATTTATTCCTCATTTTTCAGCTTATCCTGCAATACATAGAGATAATTCAAAGCCTCCAGCGGTGTCATATCTGACAGATCTTTTTCTCGAAGTTCTGCCATAAATGGATGTTCCATGGTTGGTTCTTCACTCTGTTGGAAAAATGACAGCTGCTGTGCTTCTCCATAAGGCTGAATATTTTGTGTTCTGGATGCAATATCATGATTGCTAAGTTCTTTGGAAATCTCTTTCGCTCTTTGAATCACTGTCTCCGGCACTCCTGCCAGTTTTGCCACCTGTACGCCATAACTTTTATCTGCACCGCCTTTCACAATTTTCCTCAAAAATACAATATTATCTCCTTGCTCTTTCACCGCAATGCAATAGTTATTTACGCTGTCAATTTTCCCTTCCAGCTCCGTCAATTCATGATAATGGGTTGCAAATAAAGTCTTGGCTCCTAAAAGTTTGGAATTACTGATATATTCTACCACCGCCCACGCAATAGACAATCCGTCATAGGTACTGGTACCTCTTCCAATTTCATCCAAAATCAACAAACTATTTTTTGTTGCATTTCTCAAAATATTGGCAACCTCACTCATTTCCACCATAAAGGTACTCTGTCCGGAAGCCAAATCATCCGAAGCTCCGACTCTGGTAAAAATACGGTCTACAATTCCAATATTGGCCTTAGATGCCGGAACAAAAGAACCAACTTGTGCCATTAAGACAATCAATGCACTTTGACGCATATAAGTTGACTTTCCTGCCATATTCGGTCCGGTAATAATGGCAACCCGGTTTTTCCGATTATCCAAAAACGTATCATTGGCAATAAACATGTCATTTTGAATCATCTGTTCCACTACCGGATGTCTTCCATCTTTAATATCAATGGTTCCTCGGACATTTAGTTTCGGTCTTACATAATGATTCCGTTCTGCCACATAAGCTAAAGATGCCAGTACATCAATTTGTGCGATTACATGAGCAGTTTTTGCAATTCTCTCCATTTCGCCTGCTAACGTTTCTCGAATCGTCACAAACGCTTCATATTCCAGTGCATACAATTTATCCTCTGAACCAAGAATCGTATCTGCCAATTGATCTAATTCCTCTGTGGTATAACGTTCTGAATTGGCAAGAGTCTGCTTTCTTATGTAATGCTCTGGTACTAAATCTTTATAAGAATTGGTAACATCCAGATAATATCCAAATACTCGGTTAAACTTTACTTTTAGCTTTTTAATTCCGGTGGCTTGGCGTTCCCTTTCTTCCAAATCCATCAGCCACTGTTTTCCTTCAGTTTTTGCACGTTTCAGCTGGTCAATATCCTCTTTAAATCCATCTTTGATAATACCGCCTTCTTTGATGGCAATGGGAGGTTCTTCCACAATCGAAGCTTCCAGCAGCTGATAAATATCTTCCAATGTATCCAGTTCTTCTTTCAAACGAGTCAACAGCGGATCATGACATTCTTCCAAAATTGTACGAATTGGCGGCAGCCATTGCAAAGAAGTCTTAAATGCTATCATATCTCTTGGATTGGCCGTCTTATAACTGACCTTTGTCATCAACCGCTCCAAATCATAAATTGGATTTAAATATTCCCGCAATTCTTCCCTTACAATTGCCTGTTTCGTCAAAGAAGTCAGTGCATCATAGCGTTCTTCAATTTTACTTTTATCTACCAAAGGCTGTTCCAGCATATTTCTTAACATTCTGGCACCCATGGCTGTTTTGGTCTTATCCAGCACCCATAAAAGAGAACCCTTTTTTTGCTTATCTCTTAACGTCTCACAAAGCTCCAGATTTCTCCGGCTGGAACTGTCAATCACCATAAATTCACTGGTTTCATAAGGTATAATATGCATCAAATGATCCAATGAACTCTTTTGCGTTTCATGCAGATAGCCAAGAAGTGCACCTGTTGCAATCACTCCCATCGGGTAATCCGCAAGTCCTAATCCTTCCAGATTTCCAACTTTAAACTGCTGTTTTATCCGCGCAATTCCCTGCTCCTCATCAAAATAATAATGATCAATCGAAGAAACTGCCACGGACATCTTATCTCTTAAATAATCCAAGTCAATTCCACTAATAAGAAAAGCATCGTTGCAAATAATCTCTGCAGGCTCGAATTTAAAAATTTCATCCTGCACCTTGGAAAGGCTGTCCATAGAGGTTGTACGAAAATCTCCAGTTGTAACATCAACCATAGAAATCCCATAACTTCCATCGTTACAGAAAATACACATCAAATAATTATTCTTCTCATCATCCAGACTTTGCTGGGAAATGTTTGTTCCGGGAGTTACAATTCTTACAATCTCTCTTTTTACAATTCCTTTGGCTTGTCCGGGATCTTCTACCTGTTCACAAATTCCAACTTTGTATCCTTTTTCCACCAATTTATTTAAATAGGAATCTGCAGCATGATACGGAACCCCGCACATTGGCGCCCGTTCTTCCAAACCACAGTTCTTCCCTGTCAGTGTAATTTCCAGTTCTTTTGATGCAACCAATGCATCTTCAAAAAACATTTCATAAAAATCCCCTAAACGGTAAAACAGAATACAGTCTTGGTTCTCCTCTTTAATTTTCATATATTGCTGCATCATTGGTGTTAATTTAGCCATTGACCTGTTCTCCCATATAATAAAAACCTTTTTCTTCTGTAATTTTTACATTTACCATAGAACCAATCTGCTCCCTGCATCCTTTAAAATGCACTAAAAGATTGTTTTCCAAACGTCCTGTTACCATACCTTCTTCATGTGAATTCATTTCTTCAATCAAAACTTTTTCGGTTGCTCCCACTTTTTTCTTGCAGTTTTTGGCAGAAGTTTCTTTTAAAAGTGCCAGCAGACGGTCAAAACGCTTTTTAATTACATCTTTATCCACCTGATTTTCCATAGAAGCTGCTGGTGTACCCGTACGTTTAGAATACACATACGTATATGCACTATCAAACCCTACTTTTCTTACTACATCCAAAGTATCCTCAAAATCTTCCTCTGTTTCTCCCGGAAAACCTACAATAATATCTGTCGTAAAAGACACTCCCGGAATCTGATCTTTGATTTTCTGAGCCAGAGCAAGATACTGTTCTTTTGTATAATGACGATTCATTTCCTTTAACAGTCTGCTGCTTCCAGACTGCATCGGCAGATGCATGTGGCTGCAGACTTTTTTAGATTCTGCCATGACTTGAATCAGCTCATCCGATAAATCCTTTGGATGAGGCGTCATAAAACGAATTCTCTCTAACCCTTCTATTTTTTCAACTTCTTTTAACAATTGGGCAAAAGTCATCGGATTTTCCAATGTTTTTCCATAAGAATTAACATTTTGTCCAAGCAGCATCACTTCTTTTACCCCTTCGGACACCACCTGCTTAATTTCTTTGATAATATCCTCCGGTTTGCGGCTTCTTTCTCTTCCCCTTACATATGGTACGATGCAATAACTGCAGAAATTATTACATCCATACATAATATTTACACCACATTTAAAAGAAAATTTACGATCACTTGGCAGATCCTCCACAATGTGACTGGTATCCTTCCAAATATCCACAATCATACTGCCGGAATCCACACGAGCTTTTAACAGCTCTGCCAGCTTAAAAATATTATGTGTTCCAAAAATCAAGTCTACAAAACGGTAACTGGCACGGATTTTTTCAATCACATGAGGTTCCTGCATCATGCACCCGCAAAGTCCAATTATCATCTGTGGATTTTTCTCTTTCATTTTCTTCACCTGTCCCAGATGCCCGTATAACTTTGTATTGGCATTTTCACGAACCGTACATGTGTTGTAAAGCAGTAAATCTGCCTCCTCTGTATCCACTTCTTGATAACCCATCGTTTCTAAAATTCCAAGAAGTTTTTCCGAATCTTTTTCATTCATCTGACATCCGAAGGTTGTGACATGGCAAGTTAATGGGCTCCCCTTTTCCTTTGATTTTTTCGATACCCATAATTTCATTTGTTCCATATAATCATACTGTCTTTCTGACTCGTTTTTAAATTCCTGCATTCTATATTCTCCTAAAATAAATATCATAATCTCAAGTTTGCATACAGATTTAATTATACATGATTGTCCGAAATTCGTCCAGCCTGAAAGAACCTAAGAAAACGGTTCCCTGCCTTCTTAGGTTCTTTGTAAATTCCTGATACTTTTATAATAATTTTTCTTTCACAAACTTCAATGCAGACTCAATAACTTTGTCCATATCATAATATTTATATTCTCCAAGCCGTCCGCCGAATAATACTTTTTCTTCTTTTTCCCCTAATTCTTTATATTTTTCAAACAACCGGCTGTTCTTCTTATCATTCACCGGATAATATGGTTCCATACCATCTTCCCATTCTGCAGAATATTCTTTTGTTACAACAGTTTTTTCCTGAGTTCCAAATTCAAAATGTTTATGTTCAATTTTTCTAGTGTATGGAGTTTCTCCATCTGTATAATTCATCACTGCAACACCTTGATGATTTTCCTCATCCAGCAGTTCATGTTCAAAACGAAGGCTTCGATATTCCAGTTTTCCATAACAATAATCATAGAACGAATCAATGGTTCCTGTATAGATGACTTTATCTGCCATATTCAAATATGTTTCTTTATCTTCTAAGAAATCTGTTCCCAGTTTCACATCACAACCTTCGTACAATTTCTCAATTAAAACATTATAACCGCCCTTTGGAATTCCTTGATGAGGATCATTAAAATAATTGTTATCATAAATATAGCGAACCGGAAGCCGTTTAATAATAGATGCTGGAAGGTCTTTACACTCCCGCCCCCATTGTTTCATCGTGTATCCTTTAATCAGTTTTTCGTAAACATCTGTTCCCACCAGACTGATTGCCTGCTCTTCCAAATTTTGAGGTTCTCCAGTAATTTCTTTCCGTTGTTCCTCAATTATTTTTTTCGCCTCTTCCGGTTTAGAAATTCCCCACATTTTACTGAATGTATTCATATTAAATGGAAGGTTGTAAGTTTCTCCATGATAATTGGCAACCGGGCAGTTAATATAATGATTAAATTCTGCTAAATCATTCACATATTTCCATACTTCTTCATTACTGGTGTGGAAAATGTGTGCGCCATATTCATGCACCATAATTCCTTCTACTTCTCTGCAATAAATATTTCCCCCTAGAACATCTCTTTTCTCTATTACAAGACAGGTTTTCCCCTTTTTTCTTGCTTCATTGGCAATAACTCCATTAAATAGACCACCGCCAACCAGCAAAAAATCATATTTTTTCATGATATTCTCCTTTATACTGCTTTCTGTTACATATTATTGTAATTTATTATACTGAATATCCAAAAAAATAACAATCTTTTCCTTGTATCCTTTATCAAGTTAAAGTAAAATATAAGTAAAGTTTATGTTAAATAAACGTTAATAACGTGCAAAGGAGAATAAGCATTATGGATTACAAGCTTGTACTATCGATGATGGGCGGCCTTGGGCTCTTTCTTTATGGAATGACCTTAATGAGCAACGGAATCGAAAAAGCCGCCGGTGAAAAATTACGCGAAATTTTGGAACGTCTTACAACAAACCGTTTCACTGGTATGCTGGTTGGTATCGTTTTTACAGGAATCATCCAATCATCTAGTGCTGCAACTGTTATGGTTGTTAGTTTCGTTAACGCAGGACTTATGAATTTAAGTCAAGCTGCCGGAGTTATTTTAGGTGCCAATATTGGTACTACAGTCACCTCCCAATTGGTATCTTTTAATCTCTCAGAAGTTGCACCAGTCTTTTTACTGGGCGGAGTTATTATGGTTATGTTCATTGATAATCCGACCATTAAACGATATGGTGAAGTAGTTTTAGGTTTTGGTGTCCTATTTATGGGATTGACTACCATGTCAAATGCTATGGGTACGCTGAAATCATCTCCATTGATTATGAATACTCTTGCTAACTTGAATAATCATTTCTTTGGAGTATTATTTGGTTTTGCCTGTACTGCTATTTTACAAAGTTCTTCTGTTACTGTCAGTATTGTTCTTTTGATGGCATCACAAGGACTTTTAGAACTGCCGATCTGCTTCTTTATTATTCTTGGATGTAACATTGGAGCCTGTGTATCTGCAATTCTTGCCTGCTTGGGCGGTAACAAAAATGCAAAACGCGCAGCATTAATTCACTTTTTATTCAATGTCTTTGGAAGTATTTTAACTTTCATTGTGTTGACCATTGCACTGCCGCAAATTACAAATTTCTTTATAACGATTTCCAACGGAGATTTAGGACGCTGTGTTGCAAATGCCCATACGATATTTAAGATTTCACAGGTTATCATTTTCTTCCCATTCATGCAGTTTATTATTGCTCTTACAAATATTATTGTATCAGGGACAGATGAAGAGGAACATGTACATCATAACGAACTTCAGTTTATCGGAGAACATAGTGTATCTACTGCTACCACTGCAATTCCTCAAGCAAAACAGGAAATTAAACGTCTCGCTAAAATGGCAAAAGATAACTTGGAAATGTCTATGGAAGGATTTTTGGACGCCGATGACAAGAATCTGCCAAAGATTTATAAAAGGGAAGAAGATATTAATTTTATCAGCCATGCAGTCACTGATTATCTTGTAAAATCTAATCAAATGACGCTTCCAGTTGCCGACCGTGCAATTCTTGGTTCTATGTTCCATGTAGTAAATGATATCGAACGTATTGGCGACCATGCAGAGAATTTTGCAAACTTTACACGAACAGAAATTAAGCACAATGCCACATTAAGCGAAGATGCAAAAGAAGAAATAATTATGATGTATAGTTCTGTTGCTGAACTTCTTAATTTGTCAATCAAAGCATTTGTAACAGATGATGCAGAACAATATTTTCCAAAGCTCAATGAACTGGAGAACTCCATTGATAAAATGGAACGCAAATATCAAAAACATCATATCAAACGAATGGCAAAAGGTGTCTGTGATCCACATGCTGGTCTTCTATTCTCTGATATGCTGTCCGCTTTGGAACGTATCGCAGATCATGCAATGAATATTGCATTCTCTATCAATGATAATTATGAATCTGATGATGAAGATGAGGATGAAAACAGCATTTAAATAGAAAAATTCATACATAAAAAAAGACTTCAATTGCCAATACAATCAATTGAAGTCTTTTTTATATTTGATTATTTTAATTCTAATACTTTATAATCAAATGGATCTATTTCTTCTTGAACAGCAGTATCTGTTAAATACTGCATCAATGCATGATGCATCTTTTCTGGAACACCTTCTTTTTTCGTCCGTAAATCGAAAATAGCTTTTTCCTTTTGATTGGTTGGATTTACCAGCATTAATAATGTTTTATTTCCACATTTTTCACCAAAAACATCTTTTTGATCTGACACGAAACGAACAATTGCTAAAACCTTTTCATTCGCAGCAAAATATAATGCATAACCTGTCTGTAAAACTTTTTCTCTCGTTCTCAGATTCGTCATTTCCATTAAATCATTGTAGGTTTGTTTATCATTTTTATAAAAGGTTCCCCGATTAAATGGATCCATAAATCCGTGCATTCCATATTCATCTCCATAATAAATACACGGTATTCCCGGAATAAAGAACTGCATCGCCATTGCAAGGCGGGCAAGACGGGCACCTCTTCGATCCATCTCAGAAGTAATAACATAATCCACCTGTTTTTCCCTGGATGGAAGTGTTTCATTCATTTTTGATGCAAAAGTTGTCCGGATTCTTGGTATATCGTGAGAAGATAACAGATTCATCACCGCATAATAAAATGGCTTTGGATAATTACACTGTTGTCCCAACAGGAATTCCTGCATTGCATAAGCATTTTTATATCCAAGCAAATAATTGGTAACATTTACCTTAAATGGATAATTCATCGCACTATCCAATCCATTTCCTAAGGCATACTTTCTTTTTACGCCGTAACTTTCCTTGGTTGTTACGTCCTCCCAAACTTCTCCAAGCAGCACATAATTTTTAAACAAATCCTTTAATGTCTTACGCATGATAAAAATAAATTCATCTGGAAGCTCATCTGCCACATCCAAACGGAAACCGGATGCACCTAAGGAAAGCCAGTGTTTTAAAACAGACTCTTTTCCATTGATAATATAATTAATGAACTTTTCATTCATTTCATTTACTTCTGGTAAAGATTGGAATCCCCACCAGCTCTCATAATTTCCATCCTCATCAAAATGATACCAGTCATAATATGGTGATTCAGGTCCTTGGAATGCACCTGGCCGTGGATAATTTCCTTTCTTATTGAAGTAAACACTATCATCTCCTGTATGAGAATATACACCATCCAAAATAACATGAATTCTCTTTTCTTTCGCAATTTTGCACAAACGTTTAAAATCTTCATTCGTTCCCAAAAAAGGATCTACTTTTTTATAATCCGAAGTATTATAACGATGATTCGAAGCTGCTTCGCCAATTGGATTTAAATAAATACAAGTAACGCCGAGCTTTTTCAATTCATCCAATTTAGAAATAATGCCTTCTAAATCGCCTCCAAAATAATCACATGGATCATAAAACTGTTTCCCCGGTAATGGTCCAAATAAAGGACGTTCTTCCCAATCATTATGGATATAAACATCTCTGCCCATTTTCTTATGGTATCGTTCTCCCCGTTCTACATTCCGCGGATTCCCTTTACAAAAGCGGTCCGGAAAAATCTGATACATAATTCCTTTGGACATCCACCTTGGTGTATCAAAATCCGTTTCATATACGGTAATTTGAAAAGCAGACGGCTCATCACCGACAACCCTTCCTTCTCCTTGAGATACACCCGGTCTTGCACCATAGAAATAGCAATGGTCGCCTTCCCATATACGGAAATAATACCAGACAACACAACATTTGTCCGGCATATGCAACACCCTTTCACAAGTTTCCCCTTTTTGTTTCATCTTATGCTCTCTATGGAAATCCTCAGAATAAACCACAACGTCCACACTGGTTGTACTCTCAGGTAAGCCAAAAAGGCGAAGTGTTACCTCTTCGCCTTTTTGGACTGCACCAATAGGAGCTCTGTATTTTTCTATCGAAGCATTATGAATCATAGTTTTGTCTCTACACTTTTCCTATTTTACAGTTTCAAGTTTCCAAATCTTGTCATTGTACTCAGCAATGGTTCTATCAGAAGAGAAGAATCCAGATTTCGCAGTATTTACAATTGCCATCTTTGTCCACTCATCATGATGATTTACATAAGTATCATAAACTCTGTCAAATACTTCAATATAAGACGGTAAATCGTATAATACGAAATACTGGTCCGGCTGTCCATATTCACCGAATAATAAGGACTGGTAAATATCAGAATATTTTCTTCTTCCATATCTTGGAAGATCACCATCAACCAGGCAGTTACATACATCACGAATGTATGGGTTCTTTTCAAAAATTGTACCTGGATTATAAGTATGGTAATGTTTCATATTGTTGATTTCATCAACGACTGCACCAAAGATAAAGATGTTATCTTCTCCAACCTGTTCATAAATCTCAACATTTGCACCATCCATAGTTCCCAGTGTAATGGCACCATTCATCATGAACTTCATATTTCCTGTTCCTGATGCTTCCAAACCTGCAGTAGACAACTGCTCACTAATATCAGCTGCCGGAATTAACATTTCTGCAACAGATACAGAGTAGTTTTCCACAAAGACAACCTGCATTTTATCTTTTACTGCTGGATCGCTGTTTACCATATCACTAATAGAATTAATCAAACGGATAATATCTTTTGCTCTTGCATATCCAGGAGCTGCTTTTGCACCAAAAATAAATGTAATTGGTGTGCTAATGTAATCAGGATTTTTCTTAACCTGCTGATACATATAAATAATATGCAGACATTTCAAAAGCTGACGTTTATATTCATGCAGTCTCTTACACTGTACATCAAAAATAGAATTTGGATTAATCTTAACTCCCTGTTTTTCTTCCAGATATTTTGCAAAACGAACTTTGTTCTTCTGCTTGATTTCATCATATTTTTTACAGAAATCTTTGTCATCTTTCATTGGAAGCACTTTCTCAAACAATCTGTAATCTTTCAGAATATCACCTTTTACATGCTTCTGTACCAATTCACACAATTCCGGATTTGCCAGTGCAAACCATCTTCTATGTGTAATACCATTAGTAATTGCAAGATATTTCTGAGGGTATAGATTATATGAGTCATGGAACAACTGCTGTTTGATAATATCTCCATGCAGCTGTGATACGCCATTTACTCTATGACAGACAGCTACACATAAGTTAGCCATACGAATCTGCCCGTTTCCAATAATGGACATATATGCAATCTTTCCTTCGTCATTCCCATAGTAAGTGCGGAGTTTATTGCAGTATTTCTCATTCATGATACAGATAATCTGATAAATTCGTGGAAGCAGAAGCTTGAACATATTTTCATCCCAGCATTCCAATGCTTCAGACATAATTGTATGGTTTGTATAGTTAAATACTTTGCTTACAACATCATAAGCTTCTTCCCATCCAAAACCTTCTTCATCCATAAGAATCCTCATTAATTCCGGAATTGCCAAAGTTGGATGTGTATCATTGATCTGTACAACTGCGTAATCAGGAAGAGTGTGTAAATCTCCTCTTCGTTCTTTATGATGTTTCACTGCCAGCTGCATTGTTGCAGATGTCAGGAAATAGAACTGTTTTAATCGCAGCATTTTTCCCTGCATATGATCGTCTGCAGGATACAGCACTTTAGAAATAACCTCAGCAAATGCCTGATCTGCCATCGCTTTGTCATAAATTCCTTCATTGAAAGAATGAAGGTCAAAGCGCTGTTTGCTTCTTGCACTCCATAAACGTAATGTTGCCGGTGTATGACTCTTATAACCAATAACTGGCACATCGTATGGAACTGCTACAACTGTATTGTAATCTTTATGAACAATCTTTAATCCTTCATCTGTCCAATTTTCTTCGATTGTTCCATTGAAATGTACTTCTACACTTAATTCCGGACGTTCCACTTCCCACATATGTCCATCACGAAGCCAGTCATCTTCCACTTCAATCTGAGTTCCGTCAATAATTTTCTGTTTAAATAAACCAAATTCGTAACGAATACCACATCCAATTACCGGAAGATCCAAGGTTGCTAAAGATTCAAGGAAACATGCTGCAAGTCTACCCAGACCTCCATTTCCTAATCCTGCATCCTGCTCTTCATCTGCGATTGCATCAAAGTCAATTCCCATATAGGCAAATGCTTCTTTGTAATCTTTATACATTCCTTCATTAATTAAATTGTTAGAAAATGCACGGCCCATTAAAAACTCTGCAGACATATAATATAACTTCTTTACACCTTCGTCTTCTACCTGCTTACGGCTTGAGGTCCACTGTGCCATAATATCATCACGGATACATCCTGCTGCTGCTTTATAAATCTCATCATTGGTAGCATCTTCCAAAGTTGTACCATAACCATTAATCAGCTTATTCTCTATTTCACTAACAATACTTTTTACCTTATTGCTGCTAAACGCTTTCATCTTGTGTTTCTCTCCTTTCAAAACTCATGTCCTTTCTATTCTACAAGATGCTTTTGTACATTTCAAGATATTTTTTTGCAGAATTTGCAAAACTATTGTCAGATTCCATTGCCCTTTGAATCAAGCCTTGCTTTCTTTCCGGATCTTCGATTGCCCATAATGCATAACGAATTGCACCTAACATTTCATGTGCATTGTAATTTACAAAGGAGAATCCATTTCCTGTATTTTCATACTCATTATAGCCTTGCACCGTATCACGGAGACCGCCTGTCTCACGGACAATCGGCAAGGTTCCATAACGAAGGGCAATCATCTGAGAGATACCGCAAGGTTCAAATTTTGACGGCATCAAAAACAGATCACTTGCTGCATATATCTTATGGGCAATTGTATTATCATATGCAATATAAGAACAAACTCTTCCTTTATATTTTCCTTCCATATAGCGGAAAAATTCTTCATATTCATGATCACCGGTTCCAAGAATTACCATGGCAGCATTTTCTGTACACATGATTTCATCCATCATGTATTTTACAAGATCTAACCCTTTTTGTGCTGTCAATCTTGTTACCATACCAATTATCGGTACATCCGGATCAATTGTAAGTCCAAGACTCTCTATTAACTCTGCCTTATTCTTTTCTTTACCAGACAGGTCATCTTTACTAAAATGATATGGAATCAATGGATCTGTCTCTGGATTAAATTCTTCCACATTCATTCCATTTAAAATTCCCCATGTATCACCGGCTCTTGCATTCAAAATGCCTTCCTGACGATATGCAAATTCCGGACTTCTGATTTCCTGTGCATAACTTGGGCTGACAGTGCTCAATTGATCTGCAAATACCAATGCTGCTTTCATAAAACTTGCACATTCATAATTATGCATAAATTCCGGAGTATCATAACGTGGATCGATTCCAAGCCATTGCTGGAACCATTCAAATCCGAATTCTCCTTGATACATCATATTATGAATTGTAAAAATCGTCTTAGAACGCCCGATTTCCCAATGTCCATACTGAGTTCTCAATAAAATCGGAATCAAACCTGTCTGCCAGTCATTACAGTGAAGTATGTCTGGAATAAATCCAATACGGCTTGCGGCTTCAATGACGGCACGGCAGAAGAAAGCATACTGCTCTCCTTCTGCAAGTCCGCCTCTGTATACAGCGTCTCCAAAATAATCTTCATTATCAATCAAATAATAAGTTACATCATTATATACAAGTTCTTCAACTCCTACATAAGCTTCTCCGCCGTTAAATCCGATATAAAAATCTGCAAGATGTTTCGTCTGCTCTGCGTATTTCCATTTCATCTGACTATGAAAAGGCATCATTACTCTCGCATCTGCTCCAATTTTATTTAATTCTTTCGGAAGAGTTCCCATAACATCGGCCAGCCCCCCAAGTTTTACAAATGGAGCACATTCTGCTGCTACTAATAATACGTCCAATACGCTTTCTTTACTCATTAATACTTGCTCCTTTCGGAATGAATACCGGATGGTTAGAAGATCCTGCCAAATGAGCATTTGAGTACACTTTTACATGGCGATCCAAAATTGTATGATCAATATCTGCACCTTGCGCAATAAATCCTTCTGCCATGACAATAGAATTTTTCACAACTGCACCTTCATCAATCTTAGATTCACGGAAAATAATAGAGTTTTCAACAGTTCCATTAATTTCACATCCACTGGAAATCAAGCTGTTGCTGACGCTTGCATTTGATCCATATTTTGCTGGAGATCCATCGGCAGTTTTTGTATAAATCGGACGATCACCACAGAATAATTCTTCTGTAACTTCACTTTTCAATAAATCCATATTTACATTATAATATGCTTCCACAGAAGTAATACATCCCACATATCCTTTGAATTCATATCCTTGAATTTTCAGACGGTCAAAGTTTGGAATGATTACATCAAAGAAGAAATGCTTCTTATTATGTGCTACTGCATCTTCAATTAAATCAATCAGCAGTGTCCGTTTCATAATGTACACATCCATATTCTTTTTATTAGAACGATGTTTTACTTCAGAATAGCACATATTTGTAATTGTATCGTCTTCATCTGTCTTCATATATACACCATCGAAATCAACATTTGTTTCATCTCCGGTTACATCGTAATACATCACTGTAATATCTGCATCTGCTTTGATATGTTTTTTCAGCATATCATTAAAATCTGCATTAAACACAACATAGGAACGTCCAAGCAGCACATATTCTTCTTTTGCTTTTTTCAAGAAATTCAAAGTTCCTCGAAGTCCATCCATAACACTTGCATATTCTCCTGTTGGAGATGATCCTGTGATATATGGCGGGAAGATATATAACCCATCATTTTTTCTGCTCAGTCCATATGCTTTTCCAGAACCAACATGGCTTAAAAGAGAATCATAATTTCTTCTTGTCAAAAGACCAATGTTTTTTATTCCAGCATTGACCATATTACTCAATAAAAAGTCTACTGCACGATAACGTCCGCCCACTGGCAGTGCAGACAAACTTCTGGAACGAACCAAATCTCTTAATTTTCTATTTTCTTCACCTGCATTAATAATGCCTAACATACGATTATTCATATTTCAATCCTCCTAATGTAAGATGGTGTCCGGGTAAACCATTGCACCGTCTTCAACAACTGCTTTTTCCAGTGCTACACTATGATATCCAATCACAGTAACTTCCTGTCCTTCTCCAACAGTACATTCTTTTTCAATTACTACTTCTTCGTCAATCAAAGCTTTGTCAATCTTACAATTTTCACGAACAACTGTATTCGACATGATTACACTGTTTTTCACAACGCTTCCTTTTCCAATCTTAACGCCAGGATGGATAACACAGTTTTCAACTTCACCTTCAATCAGACAGCCGTCTGCAAGAATGCTGTTTTTCACACTAGCTTCTTTTGTTACAAAATGAGGCGGCAATGCATAGTTTCTTGTGTAAATTTTCATTCTCTCGTCATTTAAATCTACCGGGGAATTTGGATCTAACAATTCCATATTTGCTTCCCATAAACTATCAATTGTTCCTACATCTCTCCAGTATCCTTCAAAGTCGTAAGCATACATCTTCTTACCTTCTTCTAACAGACGAGGAATGATATTCATACCAAAGTCATGAGAAGAATCCGGATCATTTGCATCGTCAATTAAATACTGACGGATTAATTTGTAATTGAAGATATACAGACCCATAGAAGCTTTTGTACTCTTAGGTTCTGCTGGTTTTTCTTCAAACTCATAAATACGGTTATCATCATCTGTATTCATGATACCAAAACGTTTTGCTTCTTCATAAGTTACATTTAATACAGAGATTGTACAATCTGCACCCTTTTCTTTATGGTACTGGAGCATCTTTTCATAGTCCATTGTACAAATCTGGTCACCTGATAAAACAATAATATAATCAGGATCATAATTGTCGATAAAGTTAATGTTCTGATAAATTGCATCTGCTGTTCCACGATACCAGTTTCCTGTTTCCCCGCGTACATAAGGCGGCAGTACATACGCTCCGCCAGTCAAACTGTCCAAATCCCATGGGCCGCCGGTTCCAATATAAGAATTCAGTTCCAATGGTTCATACTGTGTCAAAACACCAACTGTATCAATTCCTGAGTTGGAACAGTTTGATAGTGGAAAATCAATAATTTTATACTTTCCACCATAGGACACTGCAGGTTTTGCCTTCTTCTGAGTCAAAGCATACAGTCTGCTTCCCTGCCCTCCAGCAAGGAGCATTGCAACAATCTCTTTTTTGTTAATCATAACTCTTTTTCCTCCTAATTTTTTGATCTTTGATCATTATTATTTATTTTTACTTCTTTATGAGTAGGCGTTTTATTTTCCGTTTTCTCCTTTTCTATTCAAATCTTGTTTCCAGTTCCCTTTATATTTCAGGCTTTTGGCTTTGTTTCTGCTTTTTTCTTCGTTCCCGCCTTTGCCTTCATTGTCTTTTCTGTTTTTTTCTCTGCTGCCTTCTTTTCTGCTGCTTTTTTTGTTGTGGTTTTCTTCGCAGCTGCTGTCTTTTTCTTTGGTTTCTCTTCTACTTCTTCCACTTTATAGTACACAACACTTAATGGTTTCAAAGAAACAGCCGCTACTGTCTGATATGCAGCTTTTCCCTTTCCGCCTTTGACTCTGACACGTTTTGTTCTGATTTTATTTTCACTGAGATCACCGTCTCCGCCGAATTCCAGTTCATTGCTGTCCAGAATCTTTGTAAGCTTTGCCTTCTTGTCCATCGGTATCGGATATTTTTCCCGTTCTACCGGTGTAAAATTGCAGACACACAGAATTTCATCCTGCTTTTTCCCACGGCGTTTTTTTGCTTTTCTCACAAAGGCTACCACGCTGTGATCTGCATCTCTTTGCAGCCTCCACTCAAATCCTTCCGGTTTCATATCCTGTTCATAAAATGCCGGCTCATTTTTATAAAGCTCATTTAATCTTGCTACATAGCTGTTAAAAGAACGATGCATTTCATAATCATCGATTAAGAACCAATCCAATTGTTCTTTATCACGCCACTCTACGAACTGAGCAAATTCACCGCCCATAAACAGAAGTTTCTTTCCAGGATGAGCATATGTGAATCCATACAGAGCTCTAAGTGAAGAGAATTTTTCTTCATAAGATCCACTCATTTTATTAATCATAGAACCTTTTCCATGAACAACCTCATCATGAGAATATGGAAGAATATAATTTTCGCTGTATGCATAATCCATAGAAAATGTAATTGCTCCATGATTATCTTTTCGATACAATGGGTCCAATTCCATATAATAAAGGGTATCATGCATATATCCCATATTCCATTTATATACAAATCCTAATCCATCGGGATCATTAATATCACTTGTAACTTTTGGGAATGCTGTAGATTCTTCAGCAATTGTCAAAAATCCTTCATAAGTAGAACGAAGTGCAGTATTTAAATTCTTTAGGAAATTAATTGATTCATAATTGATATTGGTTCCGTCTTCATTTGGAATAAATTCTCCTTGCTGTTTTCCAAAATCCAAATACAACATGGCACTGACTGCATCAATGCGGATTCCATCCACATGATAAACATCCGCAAAGAATATCGCACTGGATACTAAGAAACTTTGTACTTCCGGTTTTCCATAATTAAACAGCAAGGTTCCCCAGTCCGGCTGACTTCCTTTTCGTGGATCTTCATGATCATAAATATGTGTTCCATCAAACATTGCCAGACCATGTTCATCTCTTGGAAAATGTGCAGGTACCCAGTCTAAAATAACGCCGATGCCTGCTTTATGCATCTCATTGACAAAGTAATTAAAATCTTCCGGCGTTCCGTATCTTGAAGTAACAGAATAATATCCTGTCACCTGATATCCCCATGAAAGATCATATGGATACTCTGTAATCGGCATTAACTCTACATGGGTATATCCCATCTTATGCAAATACGGAATCAGCATGTCTGCAATTTCACGATAATTATAAAATTCCCGTTCTTCCTCTTCCGGCATTCTCCATGTTCCAAGATGAATTTCATAGATGGACATCGGCTGGTCTAATGCCTGCCTTTTCTTTCTCTGGTTCACAAACCTTTTATCTGCCCACTTAAAATCATCAAAGTCCCAAACCCTAGAAGCAGTGTCCGGGCGGCACTCTGAACAAAAAGCAAAAGGATCACTCTTATAACGGCATTTTCCGTCATACCCTTCTACATGATATTTGTACAAATCACCTTTTTTGAGGCCCGCTATTTCAATCGTATATATTCCGTCTTTGTCACTTTTCATCGGATGTGATAATGGATTCCAGAAATTAAAATCCCCTACCAGACTAACTGACTTTGCATTCGGTGCCCATACAGTGAATCGATGGGTTTTCGTCTCTTTCTGGTAATGGCACCCAAAAGTAAGATAAGCTTTTCGTGCTTTTCCCGTCTGAAACAAATACAAGTCATCACGATTTATAGCTTCATTCATAGTACAATTCCTCCTTCTCATTTTTATTTACATCACAATTCAAATCACTGATGTTCATGGAAATGCTGACTCCCCGCAAAGCATTATTTCTCTCATAAGATTCATAAGAAAAACTTTCGCCAGATAAATAAAAGCGTAAATATACCCTTTACATATCTCTTGTAAAGGGTCATTTACGCTTTCTAATTCTATCCATTATTACCATGATGTATAGCAAAGAACGTGGCATGCTGTCCAATTACAAGACGCTCATATTTTTTTATCATTTCCATATCTTTACTATACCAAATTTCAGAGAATAATTCAACAAATTGCACAAAATTTAATACATTAAACGTAAGTTATTTTGTCAAAAAGCCAATAAATTTAAAACACGGATTTTGAATCTCTGATTTGCGGGTCATAGCCGTTATCTTTTAGTGCTTTTATAATCTTTTCTTTATGTTCTGTTCCAAAGGCTTCCATTGTAATGGTAAGTTCCACTGCACTATTTCGATTAATACTTACAAACTGGTTATGTTCCAGTTTAATAATATTTCCCTGTGTCTTGGCAATTACCTGTGATACTCTAGTTAACTCTCCCGGTTTATCTGGAAGGAATACGGAAATCGTGAAAATACGGTCTCTGATAATCAATCCATGCTGTACTAAAGAAGCAATGGTAATTACATCCATATTACCGCCGCTGATGATTGAAACAACCTTTTTATTTTTTACATTCAGATGTTTCAACGCTGCAATCGTCAAAAGCCCTGAATTCTCTGCCAGCATTTTATGATTTTCTAACAAATCCAAAAAGCATGGAATCAGTTCTTCATCATCCACAGTAATGATTTCATCCAGATTTTCTTTAATATATGGGAAAATCAGTTTTCCCGGAGTCTGTACGGCAGTACCGTCAGCAATCGTATTTACATGTTCACAGGAAACTACTTTTCCTGCCTTCATGGACGCTTTCATACATGCTGCCCCTGCCGGTTCCACACCAATGACTTTAATTTTAGGATTCAAAAGTTTTGCCAAAGTTGAAACACCTGTGGCAAGACCCCCGCCGCCAATTGGCACTAAAATATAATCAACTGTTGGAAGTTCTTTGAAAATATCCATTGCGATGGTTCCCTGTCCGGTAGCTACCGTCAAGTCATCAAACGGATGTACAAAAGTATACCCTTTTTCAGATGCCAATGCAAGAGCGTGTTCGCACGCTTCATCATAAACATTTCCATGAAGAACGACCTGTGCTCCTAAATCTTTGGTACGGTTTACTTTCAACAATGGAGTAGTTGTCGGCATAACAATGGTTGCTTTTACCCCCTGTTTCACTGCTGCTAAAGCTACTCCCTGTGCATGATTTCCCGCAGAAGCCGTAATTAATCCTTTTTCTTTTTCTTCTTCGGAAAGTTTACTAATCTTGTAATATGCCCCGCGGATTTTATAAGCCCCGGTAAGCTGCATATTCTCCGGTTTTAAATAAATCTGATTTCCTGTCTGTTCAGAAAAATAATCACTCTTTATCAACTTTGTCGGCAGAACTACTTCCTGCACTTTTTCATATGCTTCTTCAAAATCACGTAATGTTAACATTTTACTCTTCTCCTCTTTCAAACAAGGCATTGACAAACATGTCTGAATCAAATTCCTGAAGATCATCAATCTGTTCGCCAATTCCTATATATTTTACCGGGATTCCTAACTCAGACTGAATCGCAATTGCAATTCCTCCCTTTGCAGTTCCATCCAGTTTCGTTAAAATAATCCCTGAAATATCCGTTGCTTCTTTAAACTGTTTCGCCTGTGACAAGGCATTTTGTCCTGTTGTTCCATCCAATACAATTAATGTCTCTAAATATGCGTCACTATATTCTTTCTGAATGATCCGGTTAATTTTGCTTAACTCATTCATCAAATTCTTTTTGTTATGAAGACGTCCTGCAGTATCACAAAGAAGGATATCCACGTCTCTGGCTTTTGCCGCTGCAACTGCGTCATAAACAACAGCCGCAGGATCTGCACCTTCTGACTGGCTGATAATATCAACCCCTGCACGGTTTGCCCATTCTTTTAATTGTTCAATAGCACCTGCACGAAATGTATCTGCCGCTGCCAGAAGAACTTTCTTTCCCTGTCCTTTCAAAATAGACGCCAGTTTTCCAACAGATGTTGTTTTTCCAACTCCATTGACTCCAATGACTAAAACTACACTTTTTTTATCTTGATACTCATAAGCACTGTCATCTAGTTTCATCTGTTCTTTGATAGAATCAATCAGCAATTGACGGCATTCTTCCGGCTCTTTTATCTTTTGTTCTTTTACTTTTACTTTTAAATCTTCAATAATGTTCATGGTTGTATCAATTCCCATATCACTCATAATTAAGATTTCTTCCAATTCTTCATAAAAGTCATCATCAATACCCGAAAATCCGCTGAAGATAGAATCAAATCCAGCAGAAATATTGTTTCTAGTTTTGGTCAAACCCTGTGCCAGCCTGCTAAAGAATCCCTTTTTTTCACTCATTTCCCTTCCTCCTGTTATTCATCTAAATCATTTTCAATTAAATTTACAGAAACCTGTGTAGAAACACCTTTTTCCTGCATGGTAATTCCATACAATACATCTGCTGCCATCATCGTACCTCTTCGGTGCGTAATTACGATAAACTGTGTATCCTTCGTCAGCTTATGTAAATATTGTGCAAATCTTGTGACATTGGAATCATCCAGTGCAGCCTCAATTTCATCCAAAAGACAAAATGGAGAAGGTTTCAAATTCTGAATTGCAAACAGCAGTGCAATCGCTGTTAATGCCTTTTCTCCTCCGGATAACTGCATCATATTCTGCAGCTTTTTCCCCGGCGGCTGAGCAATAATGCGGATTCCTGATTCTAAGACATCATCCTCTGTAAGCTCCAGTCTGGCAACACCGCCCCCAAATAATTCCACAAACACCTTCTGGAACATCTCCCGGATATCATGAAATTTCTCATCAAACTGTCTGCGCATAGCATCTTCTAATTCATCAATCAGACCTGTTAAATGAGCTTCTGCTTTTACAATATCCTCATACTGTTTTTTCATAAACTCATATCGTTCCGAAATTGCTTTATAATCTTCTATTGCGTTAACATTCACCGGTCCAAGCTTTCTAATATTGCTTTTTATTTCAGAAATTTCTTCTTTTAATGTAGAAAGGCTTTCTGTAATTTCTTCACCCATGCGGCTCCTTGCCTGATTATAGGTAATCTCATAGTTTTCCCACATATAATCCAGAAGTTCCTGCTGTCTTTCTTCCTGTTTTTCTTTTGCACTACTTAAACGGAAAACTTCTTTGTCAAAACCATTGGCACGTTCCATAATTTCTTCTCGTTCCTTCATGGTTTCTTTATAAATCTCTGTCCGGCTTTCCACTTCCTTCTGCATTTCAAGAAGATCTTTTGTCTGTTTTTGAATATTATCTGTACCATCTTGTATATCAGCTTTTCGTTTCACAATTTGTGCCTCAATATATTTCACGGCACCGCTGACATCTTCTGCATTTTCCAGATTCTGCTTCAATTCTGTTTGAAGTTTTTCCAGTTCAAAATGAATCCGGTCATAATTACTGTCTTCAAACTCCAGTTTCTGTTTCAACTGCCCTGCCTGCATATGAATGTCTCCAATGGCACGAGACTCTTCCTCCGCCTGCCGGTGGATATGATTAAGTTTTTCTTCAATATCCTGCATCTTCTGCTCATCTGTTTTGTTTGCCACCTCCAAATCAGATTTTTTATCAAGCAATACCGATGCATCATCTTTTGCTGTTTCTTTTTCCTGTTTTAAGGCTTCTATCTGCTGATTCAGCATATCTTTCCGTTCAATCATACCTTTTGCCTGATTACATAAAGCAGCGAAAGACATTTCCTGTGTATTTAAACCTAGAGAAATCTGCTGATATTCTCCATTTAATTTTACCACAGTTTCTTGATATTCTTTGATTTTTTTTGTATTTTCTTTCCACTTTTCTTCATCCGCTTGAATTTTTATCCGAATCTGCTCTAATTTATTCTCCAGTTCTTTCACTTCACGGTTTCTTCCCAAAAGATTACTTTTATTTTTAAAAGCACCTCCTGACATAGAACCGCCGCGGTTTAATGCATCCCCGTCTAAAGTCACAATACGAATGGAATGATGATATTTATTCGCAATCGCAATTCCTGCATTCATATCTTTTACGACCAAAACTTGTCCCAGAAGCGAAGCAAACAGGCCGCTGTATCGTTCCTCAAAAGATACCAGTTCATTGGCAGGACCAATAACTCCCGGTTCTATCAACACCTCTTTTCTGGAAAACATTTTTCCTTTGACTGCATCTAACGGAAGAAACGTCACTCTTCCATAACGGTTTTGCTTTAGAAATTCTATCATCTGTTTTGCTGTATTCTGGGTATCCGTTACAATATTTTGAATACTTCCACCCAAAGCAGTTTCAATGGCTGATTCATATCTTTGATCTACTTTTATAATATCTGCAACTGCGCCAATTATCCCCGAAACTATCGGTTTCTGCTCCATGACTTTCTTGATTCCAAAACCATAACCGTCATACCGCTCCGCCATATTCCGCAAAGTTTCGTAATTGGAATGCATCCGATGATATTTTTCTTTCTTTCCAGATAAAATCTGATCTAGTTCCTGACGTTCACTCTGCAGTTTTTCTATAATTCTTTGCCTATTCCGAATCTGGATTTCCAAGGTCTGTTTTGTCTCTTTTAACTCTGTAATTTTACTTTTCAAATTTTGTTGATCAGCCTGCCCTGCTGATAATTCCTTCTCTAATGTCTGTTTTTGATGCTCTAACCCGGCAATTCGGACATTTAGCTGTTCCTCTACTGTATGAAATCGTTCCAACTGGCTGGCAACTTTCATCTGACTGTTGTTAAAGTCGCTTAGCTGCTGCTGTAAAACAGAAAGTTCCTCTTCCAGTTCCTGCATTTCTTTTTGAAAAAAGGCGACTTCACTTTCTTTTTCCACACGTACTTTTTTGATATTTTCATATTGTCTGCGGATTTTTGCAGCTTCTTGTTGAATTTCCTGTATCTGCTGCTGCTTTTCTTTTATTTCACGTTCCAAACGTTCACGCTCAGAAATATGATGGTCTTCCTTGGTCTTTTCCGTATTAATTTGTTCTTCCAGAACTTTAATTTCACCTTCCTGGCGCTGTATCGCAACCTTTCCTTCAGAAATCTGTTCTGTCACACTGGAAATTGTTTCTTTCAACGCATTTAAACGGCGGTCTTCTTCTTCATATTTTGCCTTTGCCGCCTCCATTTTAGCATTGGCCTCTTTCATTTCTCTTACTGCAATTTCAATTTTTTCATCCAGAGTTTCCAATTCTGCCGCTAATTTATTATTTTCCAGCAAAAAGAGTTTCATATCTCTTTCTTTTAGTTGGTCTCTGTAAATGAAATATTCTTTTGCCTTCTCTGACTGCCTCTTTAATGGTCCAACCTGACGATCCAATTCTGTTAAAATATCTGTAACTCTCGTTAAGTTTTCCCTTTCTGCATCCAGTGACTTTTGTGTTTCACTTTTGTTTTTTTTGTACTTTACAATTCCGGCAGCTTCATCAAATAATTCTCTGCGGTCCTCTGGTTTTCCACTTAAAATCTGGTCAATCTGGCCTTGTCCAATAATGGAATACCCTTCTTTTCCCACACCGGTATCAAAAAATAATTCTACAATATCTTTCCTTCGGCAAGGACTTCCATTCATTAAATATTCACTTTCACCGGAACGGTAAACTCTTCTTGCCACCGTCACTTCCCCAAACTGAATGGGCAGACTTCCATCACTATTATCCAAAGTAATTGCTACATAAGCCGAACCCATAGGCTTTCTAAGCTCTGTTCCTGAAAATATAACGTCTTCCATTTTGGCACCGCGCAGCTGTTTGGCACTCTGCTCTCCAAGCACCCACCGGACAGCATCTGCAACATTACTCTTTCCGCTTCCATTTGGACCTACAATTCCAGTAATTCCGTTGTCAAATTTAAATATCATCTTATGGGCAAAAGATTTAAAACCATTGACTTCAATACTTTTTAAATACATGTCCATCCTCTACTTTTATTTTTTATATTTTTTAATAGCTTCAAATGCTGCATGCTGCTGGGCTGTTTTCTTACTTCTTCCAACGCCCATACCAATTACTTCATCACCCAGTCTTGCCTCTACCGTAAATTGTTTTTGATGATCCGGTCCTTCTTCTTTTACAAGTACATAATGAAGCGTCTCATTTCCTTCTCCCTGCACAATTTCCTGCAGCTGTGTCTTGGCATCAAAAAACAAAACTTTATTTTCTACATCTTTCAGCAGATAGGTTTCCACAAATTTTCTGGCAGATTCCAGCCCTTGATCCAAATAAACAGCACCAATTACAGCTTCAAAAGCATCAGACAAAATAGAATCTCTCTCTCTTCCGCCTGTCATATCTTCTCCTTTGCTTAACAAAAGATATTCTCCCAATGCAATATCTTTTGCACACATGGCTAACGTCGGCTCACACACTAAACTTGCTCTGAGTTTTGTAAGTTTCCCTTCTGGTTCCCTTTTATAAGTGCGGAATAAATAGTCACTAGTTACCAGTTCCAACACGGCATCTCCTAAAAATTCCAAACGTTCATTATTTTTCTCTTTACTCATTTTTCGTTCGTTTGCGTAAGAACTGTGAATCAATGCATGATGAAGTAGTTTTGGATTCTGAAATGAAATTCCAATTTTCTTCTGGAATTCTTCTATATTTCTTTCTTTCATTACTTCTTTTCCTTTTCCTTTGAAATTCCTGCTTTAATTTTTTGATTAATTTCCTGCTCTGTAAATGTAATACATTGGATAATGGCATTTTTCATTTCTTTTGCCGTTGCAGAACCATGAACTTTCACAACTAAGCCGTTTAAACCAAGCAGAGGTGCTCCGCCGTATTCTGATGCATCAAAGCGCTTCAATGTTTTTTTCAATGCAGGTTTTGCTAAAAGTGCACCGATTTTACTCTTTAGGGAACTCATCATTCCTGCCTTAATTTCTTTTACAAGAACTGCAGACAATCCTTCTGATAATTTTAAAATTACATTTCCCACAAATGCATCACATACAACAACATCTGCTGCTCCATAAGGTACATCTCTTGGCTCAATGCTGCCGGTAAAATTTAAATCTTCACATGCACGAAGCAAAGGTGCTGTTGCTTTTACCAGTTGATTGCCTTTTGCTTCTTCCATTCCAATATTAACCAAAGCAACTTTCGGAGAAGGAACTCCAATGACATGTTCCATATATAGAGAACCCATCTTTGCAAATTCAACCAGATATTCTGGTTTTGCATCCATGTTTGCTCCTGCATCAATTAAAAGCATAACACCTTTTGCTGTTGGCATAATTGCCCCAAGAGGTGCTCTTTTAATTCCCTTGATTCGTCCTACGACAAATTGTCCGCCTACAAGAATTGCCCCGGAACTTCCTGCGGAAACAAATGCATCTGCGGTTTGATCCTTCACCATCTTCATGGCAACCACCATGGAAGAATCTTTCTTCTTACGAATCGCTTCTACAGGAGATTCGTCACAAGAAATTTCTTCTTCTGCATTTACCACTTCAATCTGTTCACTTTTGTATTGATATTTTTTCAATTCTTCATGTATTCTTCCTGCTTTTCCTACAAGAAATACTTTGATGTCATTTCTTTCATTTACTGCATCAATCGCACCTTTTACAATTTCTTCAGGAGCATTATCTCCACCCATTGCATCTAAGGCTACTTTCATTAATTTTTCCATAAGTAACTCCTTTCTATTTGAGTTTCTCCATAATTAAAATTTCTTATGATATAAAGGAAAGCACCATACGTCTAAACGCATGATGCTTCCAACAAATGTACGTCCCTCGTACAATTATTCAGCGTGTGCTGAAACAATTTCTTTTTTATTGTAAGATCCGCAGGCTTTACATACTCTGTGAGGCATCATCAGTGCACCACATTTGCTGCATTTCACAAGTGTTGGAGCAGTCATCTTCCAGTTTGCTCTACGTTTGTTTCTTCTTCCTTTGGATGATTTATTCTTTGGACAAATTGACATTGGTTTACACCTCCTTAAAATTCTTAAAAATATCCTGAATCGCTGCCATACGCGGGTCTGCCACCGTACGATCGCAGCCACACTCTTTCTCATTCAGATTTGTTCCGCATACCGGGCAAAGCCCTTTACAGTCTTCTCTGCAAAGGAGTTTTGACGGAAGTTTCGGAACAACTTCATCGAAGATAAGCACGTCCAGATCCAGAGACTTATCGTCCAGATAAGAAAATTCTCCGTCTGTCTTGTCCAGATGTTCAAAATCCACTTCTTCCATAACATTCAAAATTACAGCATATGACACCTCGTTAAGGCATCGGTCACATGGAATTCCCAGAGTAATCTCTGTCTGAAATTCCCATGATACTGTGTTCTTCCCTGTATTTTTCAGCACCAGTGGAAATGTCTCTTTCTTACGGATGGGATAAGACACACCTCTAAGCTTAATCTCCTCCATATCAATGGATGCTTCCACTGTCTCTGTATAATTCATGGCTGAAATAAATTTTGATAACTGAATCTTCATACTATCTCCTAAAAAATCATACCGTACTATTATAC
The DNA here is from genome assembly GCA_021771695.1 of Lachnospiraceae bacterium. Taxonomy (GTDB): domain Bacteria; phylum Bacillota; class Clostridia; order Lachnospirales; family Lachnospiraceae; genus Anaerostipes. The sequence continues at coordinate 87,358 of JAETON010000001.1, forward strand.
GAATGCCTCAGCAGTTTGTCAAGAAATTTCCCTTACTTTTTTATTTTACCAGTGCAACCGTATCTCGTGCAATCATCAGTTCTTCATTGGTTGGAACACAAAGCAATGCAACCTTAGAATCTTCTGTTGAAATCACTGCTGCTTCCCCATGAACATCATTCTTTTCATCATCAATCTTGGCACCAAGATATCCCAGATACTCACAAATTGCAGCTCGTGTAAGATTATCATTTTCTCCAAGTCCTGCAGTAAATGCAATCGCATCTACACCATTCATAGCGGCTGTATAAGCTCCAATATATTTTGCAACACGGTAAGCATATGCATCTAATGCTGCTGCAGCTGCTTTATTTCCTTCGTCCTTAGCTGCTTTTACATCTCTAAAGTCAGAAGATACACCGCCGGACAAACCATATACACCAGATTCCTTATTTAAAATATTTAATACTTCTGATGCAGTCTTGTTTTCTTTATTTGCAATAAATTCAATAATTGCAGGGTCCATATCTCCAGAACGTGTTCCCATAATTAAACCTTCTAATGGTGTTAGTCCCATAGAAGTATCGACAGATTTTCCTCCCTTAACAGCTGTAACGCTGGCACCATTTCCAAGATGACAGACAATGATTTTTAAATCTTTGATATCTTTTCCAAGCATTTTTGCTGCTTCTGAGGAAACAAACTGATGAGAAGTTCCATGGAATCCATAACGGCGGATTCCGTCTTCATCATAATATTTGCGTGGAATTCCATATAAATATGCTTTTTCCGGCATTGTCTGATGGAATGCTGTATCAAATACTGCTGCCATCGGAAGATTCGGCATCAGTTCCTGACATGCACGCACACCAATTAATCCTGCCGGATTATGAAGCGGTGCAAACACGCTGCATTCTTCTACTTCTTTTATAACTTCTTCTGTAATAATACAGGATTTTGTAAATTTCTCGCCGCCATGCACGATACGGTGTCCCACTGCACCGATCTCATCCAAGCTTTCTACTACACCGTTTTCCTTATCTGTTAACTGTTCCAGTACAATTCCAATGGCCGTTTTGTGATCCGGCATTGCAGGTGTTGTCTGAATCTTATCTTTTCCTGCCGGCTGATGTGTTAATGCACCATCGATTCCAATTCTTTCACATAATCCCTTTGCCAGAACTTCTTCTGTCTGAGAATCAATCAACTGATATTTTAAAGATGAGCTTCCGCAATTAATAACTAAAACTTTCATTCTTCCTATATTCCTTTCATCCCGATTCTTTTTACGCTTCTGCTTCTAACGCTGCTGCCTGTACTGCTGTGATTGCAACCGCACCTACAATATCAGATGCGCTGCATCCTCTGGACAAGTCATTGATTGGTTTTGCAATTCCCTGTGTAATTGGTCCATAAGCCTGTGCATTTCCCAGTCTTTGAACCAGTTTGTATCCAATATTACCGGCATCCAAATCCGGGAACACTAATACATTTGCTTTCCCCGCTACCTGACTGTCTCTAGGCGCTTTGGAAGCTGCTACTTCCGGAACGATAGCTGCATCTAACTGCAATTCACCGCAAATCAAATACTGCGGATATTTTTCTTTTGCAATCTCTGTAGCTTCTACAACCTTTGTTACATCATCATGTTTTGCACTTCCGCAGGTTGAATGAGATAACATTGCAACTCTTGCAGTTTCCCCAATTAACTGTTCAAATGTTTTTGCAGAACTTGAAGCAATGGCTGCCAGCTGCTCTGGATTTGGATTCTGATTCAATCCGCAGTCTGCAAATACAAAACATCCATTGGCTCCCATCTCTTTCACCTGTGTATCCATCAGCATAAATGCAGAAACAATTTCTGTATTTGGAGCAGTCTTTACAACCTGCAATGCTGCACGAAGTACATTTGCTGATGAATTAATAGCACCTGCTACCATTCCATCTGCATCTCCGACACGTACCATCGTTGCTCCAAAGAATAATGGATTGGACAAAAGAATCTCTTTTGCATCTTCCGGCAAAAGTCCTTTACTCTTTCTTGCCTCACATAAAGATGCAATATATGTATTCAGATTTCCACACTCTGCAGGATTCACAAAAGATGCACCAGAAATATCCAGTCCTTCCGCTTTTGCTTTAATTTCATCCTCTTTTCCAACCAAAATAATATCTGCAAGTTCTTCTTTCAATATGTCTGCTGCTGCTGTCAATGTTCTGATGTCGCTTGTCTCAGGCAAAACAACCGTTTTCTTATTTGCCTTTGCTTTCTCTTTAATCTCATCAATAAAACTCATTTACGTTGCTCCTTTCAACTTTCTCAAAAGATGAATTTAATCCACTTGAATTATACAACATCCTCGCCTTGTATACAATATTGCATTTGTATTTTTCGTTATACATTTCGCCCAAATCACCCTAAAAATAATGATTTGAAACTATCACAAAACTATATATATTCTACATTCTTTTGTCGTATATGACAAGATGCTCTTTCCCTATTTTTCATTTTTTGTGCAGTTTTACTTTTTTTTCATTCTCGTTTATAATATTTTTACCGAAAAAAATCAGAAAAGAATTTCATTCTATGGAATTCTCTTCTCAAATCACAGAAAGGATGCTTTCATTTTATGAAAATTGCTGCAATTATTTGCGAGTATAACCCGTTTCATAACGGACATGCATATCATATCAAAAAGACAAAAGAAGAAACCGGTGCAGATTATATCATCGCACTGATGAGTGGAAATTATGTGCAAAGAGGTACACCGGCTGTTATGGAAAAACACCTGCGTGCTAAAATGGCTTTAGAAAACGGCGCTGATTTAGTGATCGAACTCCCTCTATATTTTGCCTGTGCATCGGCACCTTACTTTGCTCTTGGCAGTGCAGCACTTTTAAATCAACTGGGTATTGTGGACATACTTTCTTTTGGCAGTGAATGCGGCAGCACAGATCTCTTATATGAAATCGCTTCCTTCCTCTATTACCACGAAGAAGATATTGCTGCAAAAACTGCATATTATACAAGTTTGGGACATCCTTATCCTAAAGCACGGGAAACAGCCCTCCGAGACCTTTGTTCCAATAACAGATGGACTGCTGTTTTAAAAGAGCCAAATAATATTCTGGGATTAGAATATATCAAAGCACTGATCCGCTTAAATAGTTCCATACAGCCTTTTTGCATTTCCAGAAAAGAAAGCAGCCATCACGAAAACTATTTACGCACATCCATCAGTTCTGCCAGCTCTATACGAAATGAATTGGAAAAACAGCCAGATTTAACTTCTGTATTTCCACAAATTCCAGATAACTGCCACAGTCTATTATCAGAACACTTTCAAAAAGATTTTCCGATTTTACTTGATGATTTTTCTACAGTTTTGAAAACAGCCCTGATTCAAAATAATACCTTTACTGATTTTTGGGAAATTTCCCTGGATTTTCAAAACAGTATTCAAAAACATTACCGTCCGGACCTATCTTTTACAGAATACATCACTTCCTGCAAAAGCCGGAATTTAACTTGGACACGCATCAGCCGGAATCTGCTGCATATTATGCTTGGAATTACTGAAAAACACCGGAATATTATTAAAAATCTTGATTTCCTGCCTTATTACCAGATTTTGGGGTTCCAAGAAGATGCCTCCTTTTTAATCTCCAAAATCAAAGAAAATTGTCCGCTTCCTATGGTCCGTCATCTGCGCCCGTGGAAAGATTCTCTTTCTGCGCAGCAGTTATATCTTTTAGATACAGAGCAAAAAGCAAATCAATTGTATCGTATGATTCTTGGCGAAAAATTCGGTTGTATTTGGAAAGATGAACAAATTATCGTCTAGATTTCTCTCCCGGCACATAAAATAATAGCAGTTATTTTGATGCCGGGAGGTTTTTATGAAAAAAATACAATATCAGCTTTTTCTTCTGTTTTTCACCGGAATTCTTCTTGCGTTTCCACAATATTCTGTAGAAGGAGCCAGAAATGGGCTTTTTCTTTGGTCTGGGACAATTGTCCCGACACTTCTTCCCTTTTTACTTCTGACCGGTTTCATGAATAAATACCAAACACTCCACTACGTGTCTTGGCTGTTTTTTCCAATATACCGGAAATTCCCCGCTCTCAACAAAAATCTTGCTTACACACTGGTTTTAGGTTTCTTTTGCGGATATCCTCTTGGAGGAAAAATTATCAATGACTTGGTTTTGTCTGGTTCTTACACAAAAAAAGAAGGGCAAAGCCTTCTTGCAGTATGCAATAACGTAAGTCCTATGTTCACCATTGGATATACGATTACTTTGATCCTTCATTCAAAAATTTCTGTTCCACGATTCCTTTTCTGCCTTTATGCGCCAAATATTTGTTACTTTTTTTTGATACTCCGACTTCACCGCAATCAAGGGTTTTTCCACACCCATCAAAAAAAGCAGCTGATTTCTCTACAAAAGACAATCGATGAAATTATTTTTGACAGCCTCCGCTCCATTTTTACCATCGGAATCTATATTATGATTTTTTCCATTGGTGCAAACCTGCTCACTGCAGTTCATTCATTCCCTTTGATTACGAATCTTTCCATTGGTTGTTTAGAAATCACCACTGGAATCACTCACTTTGGAACCTTAGCACTTTCTTTTCCCCAAAAAATCTCTGCACTTTGTGCCATCAGCTCCTTTGGAGGTCTGTGCAGTATCGCACAGACCGGAAGTGTCTGTCAAAAAAGCGGCCTGTCCATGGTTTCTTACACAATCACCAAAGCTTTTTTTGCCTGCATCAGTGGATTTTTGGCTTTCTTTTTATTCTCCTGAAATAAAATCTTCCACAGTTCTTGTTTTGGCCCGTGTCATAGAAACACCGGAAAGCTGGTCATCAATTTCTTTTGCATTGACACCAATAGATTCCAAATCAGAATCCAGCATATGAATCAATTGACCGAAAACACTTTGCTGTGCTTCTTTTACGCTTTCTACATATCCCTGCACATCTTCCATAATTTCTCTGGCATACTGCAATGCTCCCACGCGGATCTGATCTGCCTCTTCATTGGCGTTATGTATTAAGCCCTGTGCATGATTTTGTGCTGTATTTTCAATATCTTCCGCACGCATCTTTGCCATTTCAACAATTTCATTCTGATCAATCAATGTTCCCGCTTCTGCAGCTGCCTGGTTCACCATTTCCTGTGCTTTGATTCTGGCTTCTTCCAAAATAGATTCCTTACTCATAATAATCTTATGGCTTCGTTCTACTTCCCCCGGAATCTGTTTTCTCAATTCCTCAATCACTGTCAACAATACATCTTTATCAATCACAATCTTCCCTGGACTGAACCTTGCCGGCTTCGCCTCATCAATCAAAACCTCAATATCATCTATCATTTCGTGTAAATACTTTTCACTCATGCTCCGGGCCTCCTATTTCCCAAATTTTTTCTTAAGGCATTCTTCCACATATGGAGGCACCATATCTGATACATCTCCCCCATAGGAAGCAATCTCTTTTACAATCGTTGAACTTACATATGCATATTCAATGCTTGTCGTAAAAAACATCGTATCCAGTTGTTTGTTCAGCTTACTATTGATTTGTGCGATTTGAAGTTCATATTCAAAATCTGTCACTGCTCGAAGTCCCCGCACAGACACATTGGCATTCTGCTCTCTGGCAAAATCCACTAAAAGTCCCGAAAAAGAAGTCACCTCCACATTATTTAAATGTTTCGTTGTCTCCCGGATCATGTCTACTTTCTCTTCTGTCGTAAACAACGGGGTTTTCGCACTATTCACAAGAACCGCAATCACCAATTTATTAAATACTTTTGCAGATCTTTCAATAATATCTAAATGTCCGGCAGTGACCGGATCAAAACTTCCCGGATACACGGCAATACTCATCTTACTATCCTCCTAAGCTTTCCTCAAAAATGTATGTTTATTGGTCTTATATTTTTTGACACGTACAATCTGAAGGTGTTTAAACCATGCTTCTTCAATCTCTGTATCCAAAGCTGATTCTACAATCACTGTCGTGTCCGGACCGCAGATGGAAGACTGATCCAGCAAAGTCAAAATCTTTTCTTCAAATCCTTTCCTGTAGGGAGGGTCCATAAAAATAAAATCAAATACATTTCCATTTAGTTTCTGTATGGCAGAGACAGCATCCATTGCCAGAACTCTGGCTCGTCCGCCCAAATGGGTATGTCCAAGATTCTCTCGAATACATCTTAGCGGCTTTCCTGCACTTTCTACAAAATATGCCTGTGCGGCACCTCTGCTCAGTGCTTCGATTCCTATTCCTCCGCTTCCTGCAAATATATCCAAAAACAAGCAGCCGGGAATATCATATTGGATCATATTAAACAATGTTTCTTTGATCCGATCCTGCGTCGGTCTGGTTTCCATACCTTCAATCGTCTTTAATTTTAAACTTTTTGCACTTCCAGCTATGACTCTCATACACAAACATTCCTTATTTTTTACTTTTCTTTATTTTATTATATATAGAAATTTTGTCAACCAAATAAGGAAAAAGCAGCGAAACTTTCTTTTCGCTGCTCCTTCCGGTATGATTGTTATTTTATCTTTTGTACTTTCTTTTGTGAACTATCGAGACATTTCCTCTTCCTGTCTGCGGATCATTTTACGAACCATTTCTCCTCCGACAGAACCTGCCTGTGCAGTTGTCAGATGTCCGTTGTATCCTTCTTTTAAGTCTACTCCGATTTCATTTGCAACCTCAAACTTAAATCTGTCTAATGCACCTCTTGCTTCTGGTACCTCGACTCTGTTTGTTCCTTTGCTTCTTGCTGAAGTTCGTTCTTCCATGTTGAAAGTCCTCCATTTCTTTTGTGTTTTTTTGTTACGCACATAGTATATGCGAATCAAAAAAAGATACACTAGGAGTTTTTACATGAACTAGCATTTTTTTCAAATTTCATTTTCTAACAAAAATTTTGTAATTTCACTCTAATAACGAACTCTAAATCCTTTTTCATCTTCTTCCAAAGGACACTCTTTTGCTTCCACATCTGTGACATGCACAAAACGATTTCCATTTTTCGTAATTTCTAAAAATTGTTTTACTTGAAGTTTTGTACCCTGTACCTCTGCCGTAACAGAACCATCATACATATTTTTCACCCATCCGGTTACATGGCATCTTTCTGCATTCATACTTACAAAAAAGCGAAATCCAACTCCTTGAACTCTCCCGGTAAACCGAAAATAATAACGTACCATATTAAAACCTCCTTACAAATTGTGCGCAAGACTGATTTGCTTCTCCAATCGACTGTTTTTTATCGTTGAAAAGTCAAAATTCTCATCCTCCAGCCATTTCACTGCATCCGCAGCCTGTTTCATAATATCTGCGTTGGTGTAAATATCCGCCAGCACAAAATCCATCATTCCACTTTGACGGACTCCAAAGAAATCTCCGGGACCTCGCAATTTTAAATCCTCATTGGCAATATAAAATCCGTCATTGGATTTATTTAACACTTCCAAACGCTGCATTGTTTCTTTCTTTTTGGAACCTGTCATAAAAATGCAGTAAGACTGATGTTCTCCGCGTCCTACACGTCCTCTCAGCTGATGAAGCTGTGCAAGTCCAAAACGCTCTGCATTTTCCACCATCATTACCGTTGCATTGGGAACATTCACTCCAACTTCTATCACCGTAGTTGAAACCAGAACATCTATATTCCCTGCCGAAAAATCATCCATAATTTTCTGCTTTTCTACAGATTTCATTCTTCCATGGAGATGTCCAATCCGTACAGACGGCGATAAATTATTCCGAAGCATCTGTGCATACTGGATGACATTTTCTCCTTCCATTGCTTCACTTTCTTCTACCATCGGACAAATCACATACACCTGCCGTCCCTCGTTCACCTGCTTTTCCATAAAACGATATGCCGTCGGACGGTAACTGGTATTTACCACACAGTTTTTGATTGGAAGCCGGTTTGCAGGCACCTCATCAATCAAAGATACATCTAAGTCGCCATACAAAATGATTGCTAATGTTCTTGGAATCGGTGTCGCACTCATAACAAGGACATGCGGCTTTTTACCTTTTAATGAAAGTTTTTCCCGTTGTCTGACGCCAAACCGATGCTGCTCATCTGTAATAACTAATGCCAGTTTATCATATTCTACCTGATCTTGAATCAATGCATGGGTTCCAATGACAATATCCACTTGATGTTTTTTTATTTGCTCATAAATTTCCCGTTTTTCTTTTGCTTTTGTGGAACCTGTCAGCAAAGCTGTATGCACGCCAAATGGATATAACAGTTCATGAAAAGTTTCATAATGCTGGCTTGCCAAAACCTCGGTTGGTGCCATCAAAACTCCTTGAAACCCCGCCTTTGCACACATCAAAAGCAAAATCACCGCAAGGATTGTTTTTCCAGAGCCGACATCTCCTTGTACCAACCGGTTCATTACCTTTCCAGAAGCTAAATCCCTCTTCATTTCCTCCAGTGCACGCTTCTGTGCCCCAGTCAGTTCATACGGAAGGTTCTTTACCAAACATTCGGCCTCCCTGCACTCTCTGATCACATAGCTGCTCTTTTTTCCTTCTTCTTCATTGGAAATCATATGCATTGCAGATATAAAAATAAAAAATTCATCAAAAATCAACCGTTTTTTTGCTTCGATTAACTTTTCCTTAGATTCTGGAAAATGAATATTCCAAATGGCCTCACTATAATCCATTGGATGATATTTTAACAAAATCTGTTTTGGAAGATATTCTGGAATATTTTCTATATAATCCTGCGTCTGCTTTACCGCCTTAGAAATCACTTTATTGGTTAATCCTGTTGTCAGCGGGTACACTGGCTGCAGAGTTTTCTGCTGTGCCTCATAAGATTCCTCTGTAAATATCTCTGGATGTTCCATTGTCATTCGTCCATTCTTAAATACCGGAGTCCCTGTAAAAATATAATCCTGTCCCCGGTGAAGCTGTTTCTTCAAGTACGGCATATTATACCATGTCAAAGTTAAAGTCCCTGTAGAATCTTTCCCCAAACACGTAACAATCTTCATCCGCCGAATATAACGGATATTTATATCCGAGCTGATTCTTACAGCTGCAGAGGCTCTCTGCCCCGCTTCCAATTCATGAATAGAAATCGGCTCTTCATAAGTCAGATAATATCTTGGATACATTGTAATCAAACTGTCTATACTCCGAATACCAAGTCTTCCAAAAGCTGACGCTGTTTTTTCCCCGATTCCTTTTAATTCTAAAATACTTGTTGATCCATCCATATCATACTCCTGTCTTTCTATCAGAAATTTCTCTAATTCAACAAAAAAGGAGCATAACTGCTCCTTTTTCTTAGATTTTATTCTACAGATAACAGGAAATAGTAAATTGGCTGTCCGCCGTATTCCAGTTGTACGTCGCAGTCTTCGTATTTTTCTTCTACTCTGCTAAGAAGTGCTTGTGCATCTTCTTCTTTCATATCCTGTCCATAATAAATACAGATTAATTCACTGTCTTCGTCCACCATATCATCAATCAAATCCATCGTGACACCTTCAATACTGCTGCCAACTTCTTGAATTCCATCATCATCAATTCCCATAATATCGTCAATTTTAATTTCTTTTCCATTAATGGATGTGTCTCTGACTGCATAAGTGACTTCTCCTGTTTTTACATATTCGATGATTTCTTTCATATTTTCTTCATTGGTTTCAACATCTGCTTCTGCTTCAAAACCAATAAATGCAGAAATACCCTGTGGAACAGTGGTGGTTGGAATAATAACGATCTCTTTATCTTCTACCAAAGACTGTGCCTGTGTTGCTGCTAAAATAATATTCTTATTATTCGGCAGAATGAAAACCGTATCTGCATTTACCTGATCAATGGCATTTAGCATATCTTCTGTACTTGGATTCATCGTCTGCCCGCCTTCAATCAGATAATCGACTCCCAATCCGCGGAAAATGTCATTTAAACCTTCCCCAATGGAAACAGCAACAAATCCGTACGGCTTTCTCGGTTCTTCCTTCTTAGAAACTTGTGCTTCTTCCTGGGTTAATGCAAGACGTTCCTGATGTTCTTCTCTCATATTGTCAATCTTCATGCTGGTCAAGGCACCATAAGAAAGCCCTTTTTCAATAGCTTTTCCCGGATGATTTGTATGCACATGCACTTTTACAATATCTTCATCTCCTACTACGACAACACAATCACCAATGCCGGATAAATACTTCTTAAAGTCTAATTCATTTTCCTCGGTCCATTCTTTTTCCGTCATAACAATAAATTCTGTACAATATCCAAACTTAATATCTTCTTCAGATGTTACTGCATCGGATACGGTCACTTTCTTTGCAGGTTTTGGCACATCGGATAAATCAATCTCCTTGCCAAGAAGCACATCCACAGCTCCCTGCAGGAATTCTACCAATCCTTGTCCTCCGGAATCCACAACTCCAGCTTCTTTTAATACCGGCAGCATCTCCGGCGTACGTTTCAAAACTGCATTTGCTTCCTCCATAACAATCTCTGCAAATTTTTCAAATTCTTCTTCTTTTCTTGCAGTTCTGACAGCCATCTCTGCAGTCCCTTTGGCTACGGTAAGAATCGTTCCTTCTTTCGGCTTCATAACAGCTTTGTATGCAGTATCTACCGCATGTTTAAATCCAACTGCCGCTGCCTTTGTATCCAATACTTCCTGAGTTTTCACTCCTTTATAAAATCCACGGAATAACTGTGATAAAATAACTCCAGAATTTCCTCTGGCTCCACGAAGTGAACCGCCTGATAATCCTCTCGTTACTTCCTTAATCGTCAGTTCCGGTGCATTTCCAACTTCTTTGGCAGCCGCCATCGCTGTCATCGTCATATTGGTTCCTGTATCTCCATCAGGAACCGGAAATACATTCAGTTCATTAATATATTCTTTGTGCGCCTCCAAACGTTTCGCACCGCCTATTAACATCTTTTGCAATAAAGACGCGTCTATCTGTTTCATATTCCTCTGCCTCCATTATTATCCAATATCTTTTACGCCTTCAACGTATATATTAATCTGTTCTACTTCCAAACTTGTAAATTCTTCCACTCTGTATTTTACAGATTCCATTAAATTATTCGCAACTGTGGAAATAGACACACCATAAGAAACAATAATATGAAACTCAATAGTGATCTTGTTGTTCTTAACAGAAACAAACACGCCTTTTCTGATATTATCCCTAGTAAGTAATTTTACAATTCCGTCTTTTACATTGACCATTGCCATTCCGATAATGCCAAAACATCCAAGGGCACAAATTCCTGCATATTTTGCAATCACTTGATTTTCAATGGAAATTTCTCCATTCTTCGTATTCATATGTCCTTTCATAAATTATTACCTCCAACCGAGAATTCATATATTCTGATTATACTATTTATCGTTCAAAAAGAAAAGCAAATTTATTCTTGATTTTTATAAATCAATCTGTTAGAATGAAATAGTTGTCGAGCCCGGAACGAAAAAGGGAAAAGATTTGAAGAAGGAGGTGCTAACATGGCAAAATGTGCTATTTGTGGAAAAGGCGCTCATTTTGGAAATGCAGTCAGTCACTCACATAGAAGATCAAACAAAATGTGGAAATCAAATATTAAATCCGTAAGAGTTAAAGTAGACGGCGGAGCAAAGAAAATGTACGTTTGTACTTCTTGCTTAAGATCCGGTAAGGTTGAACGCGCTTAATCTATTACGATTTATTTAATATAGAACCACTAAGAACTGGACATGTCCAGTTCTTTTTTATTGAAAAAACAAACAGTAACCCAATACCCAGCTTACCATGCACATCATTATTTTTGTAAATTCATGATCTATAAATAATCCCGTCAAAAGTCCGATTCCAAAAAAGAAAAAAGCAATTGCGCATACTCGTTTCATCGTCTCTTCCTTTCAGCTATTATTATATAGTTTATGCCGGAAAAGAAAAAAAGGACCAAATACTTTTAGGTCCTTTCATCAAAATTACTTTTTCTTTATGGTTCTTCTTTTTCTAAGTCTTCTACAATATCTTCCAGTGTTTCTTCCTTTTTGGTAAATTTATCAATCACATCCGGCACCATATCCAAAAGTTTTACAATGGTTTCCTGATTCTTTACATTCACCAGTTTTGTTTGTCCATTTTGAATGACCAAAACTGCACTTGGTATCAATTTTCCGCCGATACCGCCGCCGCTTTTATTCTTTTTATCTGCTTCAAAAGCTCCGGCTCCCATTCCAAAAGATACATCTACCAATGGCAGAATGATCGTATCCTTAATATAAATCGGCTCTCCTACAACTGTTTTGGATGTTAAAAATCCTTCCATTCCGTTAAATAAAGAGCTGACGGTTTCATTAAAATTTTCTTTGCTCATATGACTAACCTCCTATCATTTCTGCCACACGGTCTTTTTGCTTTAATAAATCTTTATCCCGGTAAACATTCCATGCAAGTTTTAAAAGCTGATATCTTCGGATTCTCCCTGCCGCAAGAATATGTCCTTTCAAAACACTTCGCTGAAAATCCGGTGTAATATCTAAATGACTTCCGTAAATCGGCATTGTCATTGCAAGACATCCAAGAACTTTTCCAGTAAGTGCGGGATCTTCCAGCCCAAATACCAGATTCCCCTCCAATCTCTGGGGAAACAAATATTTCAGCCCATCCATCCCGTATTTTCTTAATCTAGACAATGCAGCACGTAATTCATCATCTTCCAGCAGTTCCTTAAAGTCCTTTGCTTTTTTTGATATTTCCCTAAGCTTTCCAATAATCTCTCTGCACTTATTATAACATTTTTTTAAAAAACCTACGATTCTTTTTCCCGGAAATTCTCTTTTTTTCTCTTTTTTCTCTTTAAATGCCATATGTTCTGCTGATATTTCTTCTGATTCATCCCAAGAAAAATCCAGTACATCCTGTGATTCTTCTTTTTTTTCCTGCACCGGTCCTATTTTAAAATTATCCGGCTTTTCTATGTGATTTTGAACCGGATCTTTCATCTCTGTTTTTGAATTCTTTGATTTTGAAGCTGATCGTTCTTCCACTACAGATTCTTTCACTTCTTTACCGCCAAGCAGCGACCATTTCTTGGCGTCTGTCCGATATACCGGAAACCCAAAAACTTTGACTGTTAAATCGATATCCTCTTCATAGGCAGCTTTCATACGTAAGAATATCAATGCCCATGAGACTTTCACCTTAAAATGCGGACTTTTCCCATCAAAATCCCCTTCCAGCCGATAAGCAATAGGACAAATGAGCAGAATCAATAACATTATAACCGGAATCAGCAAAAGGATTCCAAGTGTTTTTAAAATCAAAAATACAATGCTCATGCCTTCTCTCCACAAAAGTATTCTTCTACACGCTCTATCATTTGACATTCTGCCATATCATCCACCATCCGCTGTAAAATTACAAGAGCATCTTTTCTGCCTGCTGCCAGCCCAACAATGATGATATTGCAGGATTCATAAAAATCGGAAAGTAAATCCTCATAAGAATAAATTTCTAAAATCCCGGATCCCCATTGCGGTAATGTAATACAATATAATCCCGGTATTCTTTTCCTCTTCTGAATTCTTTTTCTCAGAATATTTCTCTCCGGTTTTAATATTTCAGATATGTACACACCTTCTGCAATTTTCATGATTCCCTCCTGCAATCGAAACAAAGCGGACGAATCCGCTCTCAAATAAGAACGGGGATGCATCGCTACATCCCCATTTTATCATATATTTCTGTCGATTATTCACCAATCTTAACGACTTTAATCATATTTGTCACACCTTTTCCACGGTGGTCAGCCGGTCCTCCTCCAGTCAATACCAAAATATCATCCTGATTTGCAAGACCTGCATCTAATACGATGTCTGTAGCTTCATCCAAAATATCTTTGGTGGTTTCCGCTTTATGGGATTTAAACGGACGAACTCCCCAATATAACTGCATTTTACGAACTGCTGCCTCATCTGGTGACAATCCGATAATCTGTGCATCAGGTTTAAATTTGGATACAATTCTTGCTGTAAATCCAGACATACTGGAAGCCAAAATACATTTTGCATTCAAATTATGTGCAGTCTGTACTGCAGAATAAGCAACTGCTGCGGAAATTCCGCGGCTTACATAAGCAAAACGATAATCTCTTACTTTTGTATCCAAATGAATCTCTGTAGAAATCGCAATCTGATGCATCATACGAACTGCTTCTACCGGATGTTTTCCTTTTGCAGTTTCACCAGATAACATAATTGCATCTGTTCCATCATAAATGGCATTGGCAACGTCCGTAACTTCCGCTCTCGTTGGACGAGGGTTACGAATCATAGAATCCAGCATCTGTGTTGCGGTTACAACCGGCTTAAATGCTTTGTTACATTTCTTGATAATTGCTTTCTGTAAGAATGGTACTTCTTCTGCCGGAATTTCAACGCCTAAGTCTCCACGTGCAATCATAACACCTTCGGATGCTTCAATAATCGCATCAATATTTTCTACGCCTTCGATATTTTCAATCTTAGAAATAACACCTGCATGAGAATCATGTGCAGCAATAATATCATTAATTTCATTTACAGCATCTGCATTACGAATAAAAGAAGCCGCAATAAAATCAATTCCGTTTTCCAAACCAAATTCAATATCCGCTTTATCTTTTTCTGTAATAGAAGGAAGATTTACTTTTACATTTGGTACATTCACACCTTTACGGCTTCCAAGCAGTCCGCCGTTTACAACTTCACATACGATATCTGTTCCATCTTTAATTTCTTTTACGCGTAATTCAATCAAACCATCATCAATTAAGATTGTATTTCCTGCTTCCACATCCTCTGGAAGTTCAGCATATGTAATGCTGACAATTGCATCACTGCCTTCCACTTCTCTGGTTGTCAATACAAATTCCTGATTTTCTTTTAGTTCAACATCATCACCGCCTGCAAGTAATCCTGTACGGATTTCCGGACCCTTTGTATCCAGTAAAATAGCAATCGGTAAGCCAAGTTCCTCTCTAAATTTCTTAATTCTTTTAATTCTTCCTAACTGCTCCTCGTGGTCTCCATGAGAAAAGTTCAGGCGGGCAATGTCCATTCCTTCCAGCATCAGCTGCTTTAATACAGCATCGTCATCTGTTGCTGGTCCCATAGTACAAATAATTTTAGTCTTTTTCGTTAGCATAGTGTTCTCCTTTAAAATTCATATAATATTAATAACTCACCTTTTTACATGCTTATGGGTAAACAAATGATCTTGACAGTATTCGTAATCCCCATCGCATTTGGAACAATAACGGAATTCCAGTGCTGGATCGTCAAGTTCCGTACGGTGGCATATTGCACATTCATGTACAGCACCGTTTTTCTTATGCCCTCTGGAAGCTTTGGTCTGAAAATCTTTCCGCCGTCTCTTTCCTGATACTTTCCCGGCAAAAGACGCCCCCCGGCTTTTTATTTTCTTCATAGAAAAGAAAAATAATAAAAAATTCAACAAAGCCACTATAATAGATACTTTAACTGAAATTCCAGGAACTGTAAAGCCTGATTTCAAAAAAATGCACGTAAGGTACAAACCGTCTAAATATGCCAGCCACTTTACACGAATCGGAAGTATCATATAAAGATACACCTGCATATCCGGAAACATCATGGCATATGCCAGAAACAACGTAATATTCAGATAAAAAGTATCCATATATACTGCGGCTCCTGCCAGTTCTCCTCCAGAAAAAGCAAGTGCTGCATATGTAAGGAACGCTCCTAAAATAGTTCCTAACACTCCAATAAAATAATACATGTTAAACCGAAAGCTTCCCCATACCTGTTCTAAAGAAGATGCAATCGAATAATAAAACAGTAAAACAAAAATAATAAAAAACAGACTGGTATTCGGACCTATCAGCAAAAATGTAACTAAACGCCATACCTGTCCATGAAGAATCAAATAAGGATTCAAATTCAGCATAAAGTACAATTCCGGTGAAACTCTCTGAATTACATAACCAATTGCATATAAAAGTACAATTATTTTCGGAAGATTGGGGATCGCATATTTCCCAAACTTCTCTTCCAATCTATTCAGCCACATAACAAACCTTTCTTAATCTCAAAACATTTTTTTCTTTCCTAAAATAATACCACCAATAACAGTGAAAATTAAAGAAGAAATCACCAAAACAGCAAATCCATAAGGCGATTTTGCCAAAGGAACCGGTACATTCATTCCCCAAAAGCTGGCAATCATCGTTGGTATGGACATGACAATCGTAATAACCGCCAATACTTTCATGACAATATTTAGATTATTGGAAATAACAGAGGCATATGCATCCATGGTCCCGCTTAAAATGTTGCTGTAAATATCCGCCATTTCAATTGCCTGCTTGTTCTCAATAATAACATCATCCAGCAGTTCTTCATCTTCCGGATACTGTTTGATTCTATCATTCTTTAACAATTTTTCCAAAACCAATTCATTTCCCCGTAATGATGTAGAAAAATACACCAAACTCTTTTCCAGCTCTAAAAGTTCAATCAGTTCTTGATTTTTCGTAGAAATATGGAGCTGCTTTTCTACCTCATCACTTTTCTTATCAATAGAACGCAGATACTGAAGATATAAGGAAGCATTTCGATAAAGAATCTGTAAAATAAATCTTGTACGCTTAAATGTCCAAAAGTTCCGCACCCTGCCGTCACGAAAATCAGATAAAACCGGAGTATCCATCAGACAAACGGTAATAATCACGTCTTGTCCTAAAATAATGCCGCACGGAATTGTTAGAAAATATTCTTTTTCTTTTCTTTCTTCTGTTACCGGAATATCCACGATAATCAATGTATAATCATCTTCTACCTCAATACGTGATCGTTCTTCTTCATCCAAAGGAGCTTTCAAATGATCAAGCTCAATCTTATGGTCTCTGGCTACTTGAACCAATTCTGATGCCGTAGGATGGATCAAAGATACCCATGTACCTTCCATAGGCTCACTGATTTCATTGATTTGATGATCCATTGTACGATAATACTTAATCATAACTGCCTCCTTTTTGCAGCGGTGCCAAATCCCTGCCGGCATCATGCACCGCTCTTTTGCATATCTTATTTTATTATAAATAACTCATTTTGCTTTGTCAATTAACACTACTGTACCAACCGGCAAGGACAAATCCCTTATTTTTTTGTTAGATTTTGCCAAATTTTCCACTGTAGTTTTGTTAGATTTTGCTATACCAAGTACCGTATCTCCTTTTTTTACAACATAAGGCACAAATGCTCCAGATACCACTGGCGTAAATCCCGGTATACAAAGTTCATCCCCCGGCTGTAAATTGTACACATTGACATATGGATTCCGAAGCATAATATCTTTCACTCGGATTCCATAAGTAACTGCAATCTGATAAAGCGTATCTTTTTCTTTTACTACATAAATACTTCCATTACATTTTTTCTGGTCTGCCATGCTGCTTCCCCTGCTTTTTTATTAGATTATGCCGTTCTTCCTTTTTGTTTCCATTATTTTCACCAAAAAAAATAATTATATTCCTATTTGCAAATATATTATTTTCGATTATAATAAGGAATAATGTTCATGCAAATTAGAAAGAGGTATACGAAAAGATGAAACGATTAGGAATTGATATTGGCTCTACAACAGTCAAAGTCGCTGTGATTGACGAACAGCATAATATACTTTTCTCAGATTACCAAAGACATTTTGCAAAAATTCAGGAAACTTTAGCTTCCTTATTAAAAAAAGCAAAAGACCAAATCGGAGAAACTGATTTTGCTCCAACCGTTACCGGTTCAGGTGGTCTTTCTATTTCATCCTATTTAGAAATTCCTTTCTGTCAGGAAGTTGTTTGTGTATCCACTGCACTGCAGGATTATGCACCTCGTACTGATGTGGCAATCGAGCTTGGCGGAGAAGATGCAAAAATTATTTATTTTACCAATGGAATTGACCAGAGAATGAATGGTGTCTGTGCCGGAGGAACCGGATCATTTATTGACCAGATGGCTTCCTTATTACAGACCGATGTTTCCGGTTTAAACGAATATGCAAAGGGATATGATACCATTTACCCAATTGCAGCCCGCTGTGGTGTATTTGCCAAATCTGATATTCAGCCTCTCATTAATGAAGGGGCAACCAAAGAAAATCTTGCTGCTTCTATTTTTCAGGCAGTTGTTAATCAGACCATCAGCGGTCTGGCATGTGGGAAACCAATCCGTGGAAACGTCGCTTTCCTTGGAGGGCCGCTGCATTTTCTATCTGAATTAAAAGAGGCATTTATTCGTACTTTGGAGCTAAAAGACGAAGAAATAATTGCACCGACACATTCTCATTTATTTGCAGCTGTCGGCGCCGCACTAAATGCAAAAGAAGATGTCACAACCAATTTTGAAGATTTATTAAAACACTTTGATAATAAAATTCAATTACAGCAGGAAGTTGACCGCTTGGAACCTTTGTTTGCCAGCAAGCAGGAATACCAAAGTTTTACCAAAGAACATAACCGCCACATTGTAAAACGAGGCAGCTTATCTACATATAAAGGAAACTGCTATCTTGGAATTGATGCCGGATCAACTACAACAAAAGTTGCTTTAGCCGGAGAAGACGGAGAATTATTATACAGCTATTACAACAACAATAACGGAAGTCCGTTACATGCTGTCATTGAAGCTCTCCACGAAATTAATGAACAAATGCCGGAAACTGCGAAAATTGTATGTTCCTGCTCTACCGGATATGGAGAACACTTGATCAAAGCCGCCTTAAATTTGGATTATGGCGAAGTTGAAACAATCGCACATTATTATGCAGCCGCATTTTTTGATCCGGAAGTTGACTGTATCTTAGATATCGGCGGACAGGATATGAAGTGTATCCAGATTAAAAACGGCGTTGTCGATAATGTACTATTGAATGAAGCATGTTCTTCCGGATGCGGTTCTTTCATCGAAACTTTTGCAAAATCTTTAAATCACTCGGTAGAAGAATTCGCAAAAGTTGCTTTAACTGCACCAAATCCAATTGATCTTGGTTCCCGCTGCACCGTATTTATGAATTCAAAAGTAAAACAGGCACAAAAAGAAGGTGCCAGCGTCGGTGATATTTCTGCCGGCCTCGCCTATTCTGTTATCAAAAATGCTTTATATAAAGTAATTAAGCTGACAGATCCAAGCGATCTTGGAAAACATATCGTTGTACAAGGCGGTACTTTTTATAATGATGCTGTTTTGCGTAGTTTTGAACGTATTTCCGGCTGTCATGCAGTACGTCCGGATATTGCCGGAATTATGGGAGCTTTTGGTTCTGCATTAATTGCAAGAGAACGTTACGAAAAAGGTATGAAAACTTCTATGCTTCCATTGGAAGAAATTTTTGCAATGAGCGTGGATACATCCATGACAAGATGTAAAGGATGCACCAATCATTGTCTTTTAACCATTAACAAATTCTCCAATGGTCGGCGTTATATTACCGGAAACCGCTGCGAACGCGGCATTGGAAAAGAACCAAATGCAGAACATGTACCAAATTTATATGATTACAAACTCCATCGTACCTTTGATTATGAACCGCTGTCCAAAGAGCAGGCATCCCGCGGCATGATTGGTATTCCAAGAGTTTTAAACATTTACGAAAACTATCCGTTCTGGTATACATTCTTCACAGAACTTGGATTCCAAGTTATCATTTCCCCGGAATCTTCCCGTAAGATTTATGAATTGGGAATTGAATCCATTCCAAGCGAATCTGAATGTTATCCGGCAAAACTTGCACACGGTCATGTCATGTGGCTGATCAAGCAGGGAATTAAAGATATTTTCTATCCATGTATTCCATATGAACGTGATGAAACAGCTGATGCTAACAATCACTATAATTGTCCGATTGTTACTTCTTATGCTGAAAACATCAAAAACAACATGGAAGAATTGGAAACTGAACAGATTAATTTCATGAATCCATTCTTAGCACTGGATAATGAAGACGCATTAAAATCCCGCCTGTTGGAAGAAATGCAGAAATATTTTGAAGTAACTTCAGACGAAGTAGAACATGCTGTTACTTTAGCTTATAAAGAACTGAATCAAGCAAGAATTGATATTCAAAATAAGGGCGAAGAAGTTCTGGCTTATTTAGCAGAAACCGGACGTACCGGTATCGTTTTATGCGGACGGCCTTACCATATTGATCCTGAAATCAACCATGGTATTCCAGAATTAATTAATTCTTACGGAATTGCTGTTTTAACAGAGGACTCTATTTCACATTTATCCAAAGTGGAACGTCCGATCAATGTTTCCGACCAGTGGATGTATCATTCCAGATTATACTCTGCTGCTAATTATGCCAAGGGAAATAAACAATTAGAAGTCATTCAATTAAATTCCTTTGGATGCGGATTAGATGCCGTTACCACCGATACCGTCAAAGACATTTTGACAAAATCAGGCCGTATCTATACTGTATTAAAGATTGATGAAGTCAACAACTTAGGAGCTGCAAGAATTCGTATCCGCTCTTTGATTAGTGCGGTCCGTGTTCGTAAAAAACATAAAATCGAACCAAAACCGGTTTCCGCTGCCATTAAGCGTGTAGAATTTACCAAAGAAATGCGGAAAGATTACACCCTTTTAGTTCCGCAGATGTCTCCGATTCATTTTGAATTTTTAGAACCTGCTCTAAAAGCCTGCGGTTATAACGTCAAAGTACTAAAACAAGGCGGTATGGATGATGTAAACACCGGATTAAAATATGTAAATAATGATGCCTGCTATCCTTCTTTAATTGTCATTGGACAGCTGATGAATGCATTATTATCTGGAAAATATGACACAAACAAAGTTGCTTTAGTTATTTCCCAGACTGGCGGCGGATGCCGTGCAACCAACTATATCAGCTTTATCCGCCGTGCTTTAGAAAAAGCCGGATTCGGACATATTCCAGTGGTCGGATTAAGTGCACAGGGAATTGAAAAAAACAGCGGTTTCAAATTCACACCTGGTCTTTTGAACCGTGCCGTGCAGGCAGTTGTATATGGCGACGTCTTTATGCGTGTGGTATACCGCACCCGCCCATATGAAGCGAAAAAAGGCTCCGTCAATAAATTACACAGACAATGGGCAGCAAAATGTAAACGTGACGTCGCCAAAGGAAACTTCTTAACATTCCAGAAAAACATCCGCGGCATTATTCGAGATTTTGACCGTATTCCGTTAAAAGACATTAAGAAACCCCGTGTTGGTATTGTAGGTGAAATTCTCGTAAAATTCCTTCCGGATGCAAACAACCATTTAGTTGAACTTCTGGAAAGAGAAGGTGCGGAAGCTGTTGTACCAGATTTGTTAGACTTCTTTATGTACAGCTTTTACAACAGCAACTTTAAATACCGCTATCTTGGAAAACCAAAGAAAACGGCTGTTATTTCCAATTCCGCCATTTGGATTGTAGAACGTTACCGCCAGACTTTAAGAAAAGAACTGGCAAAGAGTAAACGTTTTGAAGCACCTGCATATATTAAAGATTTGGCTGCTTATGCAAATCCATTTGTTTCCATTGGAAACCAAACCGGAGAAGGATGGTTCCTGACTGGAGAAATGATTGAGTTGATACACAGCGGTGCTCCAAACATCGTATGTACTCAGCCGTTTGCCTGCCTGCCAAACCACGTGGTAGGAAAAGGAGTAATCAAAGAACTCCGTCAGTCCTTCCCAGAAGCAAACATCGTAGCCATCGACTATGACCCGGGGGCCAGCGAAGTTAACCAGATCAACCGAATCAAATTAATGCTATCTGCAGCAGAAAAGAATTTAGAATCATAAAAAATATAGAAAAACACATGTTCCACAACCACTTCCTTCGCCTAACGGCTTGGTCTGGATGGTTTGTGGCCCATGTGTTTTTGTTTTCCACTTTTTCTATTTGAAGCGGTATAAATATTTCTAATGCATAATTTTTATATTCTAATATAAATGCAATGAAAGACTCTTATTTATCTCAAAAAACTCGTATATTTATTTAATTGATTATCCATACTGATTTTGAGGTGATAACAAATGAATCAAAACAACGAAATGCCCATAGGACTTGCTATGGAATTAGCAAAAAACTCGAAAGCTATGGAACAATTTTCCTCCCTCTCCAAATCTGAACAAAACTCCGTTATTGAACATGCCCGCCATGTTCACAGCCAAAAAGAAATGCAGAATTTTATATCCACATTCCTGCTTTTTGACCGTTATAGTTAAATTTATTTCTCCATGGTATACTATCTTTTTATAATTTAATACATTTTATCTTTTTGCTAAAATTTCTGCCAAAATAGTTGCGGCATCTTCAATAAATTCTTATCTGCGGACACTGATTCCACGCTCTGCCAGATAATCTTTTAAATCAGAAATTTTTAATTCATTAAAATGGAACAAAGAAGCTGCCAATGCGGCATCTGCTTTTCCTTCCGTTAAAGTATCATAAAAATGTTCTTTTGTTCCCGCACCGCCAGATGCGATTACCGGAATATCTACATTATCCGCAATGATTCTCGTCAATTCATTATCATATCCGGCTTTCGTTCCGTCACAGTCCATACTGGTTAAAAGAATCTCTCCGGCACCCCGCCGATTTGCTTCCATAGCCCATTCAACTGCATCCAAACCTACGTCAATTCGTCCGCCGTTTTTATAAACATTCCAACCAGAACCATCTGCCCGTCTTTTGGCATCAATAGCTACCACTACGCACTGGCTTCCAAATTTATCTGCTGCATCACTGATTAAATCCGGCGTATTAATGGCAGAAGAATTAATAGAAATCTTATCTGCCCCTTCTCTTAAAATTGCTTTAAAATCATCAACCGTGCGAATTCCGCCGCCTACCGTAAATGGGATAAATACAGTCTCTGCTACCTTTCGCACCATATCAATCATAATATTTCTAGCATCGGAAGACGCTGTAATGTCCAAGAATACCAATTCATCCGCTCCTGCTTTATCATAAGCTGCGCCAATAGCTACCGGATCTCCGGCATCAATTAAATTCACAAAATTTACACCCTTTACAACACGTCCGCCTTTTACATCCAAACATGGAATAATTCTCTTTGTATGCATACCGTCCCTCCTATAGTGCAACGAAATTCTTGAGTATCTGAAGTCCTACTGTACTGCTTTTTTCCGGGTGGAACTGACACGCAAATACATTATCTTTTTCCACTGATGCGTGAATAGTTACTCCATATTCTGTTGTCGCTGCCACAATACTCTCATCATCTGCTTTCAAAAAATAAGAATGAACAAAATATACATAAGGATCTGCTTCTAAGCCTTGAAACAGTTTTGCCCCTTCTTTTATTTTGATATTATTCCATCCCATATGCGGAATTTTTAAATCTCCTTGTTTGGGAATTCTTACAATCTTCCCCGGCAGAAGTCCAAGCCCTTTCACTCCCGGTGCCTCATCACTGCTTTCAAACATTAGTTGCAGTCCAAGACATATTCCAAGAAACGGAATTTTCTTTTCCACAACTTCATGAATCGTATCCACCAGTCCATACTGATGCAGCTTTTCCATAGCATCTCCAAAAGCACCCACTCCCGGAAGAATCACTTTATCACTCTTTAATATTTCCTCACGATCTCTGGTTATTACTGCTTTTTCGCCCAGAAAATTCAAAGCTTTCTCTACGCTTTTAATATTCCCGGCATCATAATCAATGATTGCAATCATACGCTGTCTCCTCTTCCACTTTTGTTCTTCCATCAGAATTCCTATAGACCTATAAACTCCCTGCTGTCCATCTGCACTGCCGCACCTTTTCCTTTTAATTCTTTTCCCATCTGATAAAGTGATTTATGAACTCTTACAAATACTGCCTTTTCATTATAAAAAGCAATTTTTTCAAAAGGCCAGCGGAACAGGCTTGGTGTTTCAAATCCTTCTCCTAATTCTAATATAAAAATCTTTTTATTTAAAGTGTTTTGCAGCCATTTTGTATAATTTGCCCATGAAGATAAATAAGCTCCTTCAATATAAACAGATTTTGTATCCTCTGTACGGACATTAAAAATGAATTGTCCGCCACATTTGGGACATTCCAGCGTTTCAATTTCGCCCGTTGTTTCGTAATGTGCAATCAAATCATCCAGACCTAATTTTGCCGGATACAACTGCTCACTGCACGGCTTGCTGCATTGAAAAAAGTCACCGTTTCCACAAGGTGCTGTAATACATTCCTTTTTCAAACCAGAATGATAAATCAGACCATCATCATTGCTGGTAATCACAAAATAATTTTTATCTGACAATACTTCTTCCAACTCTTTAAAATAATCTACTGTATCCAGCGATAACAAGTATTGCCTTTCATAAACTGTCCGCATCCACAAAGATTTCTCATCTTCTTGTCCAAGAAGCTTCTGATAATGCTCATTTTTTATTTCTTTGGAATAATCCACCAGCCGATTGGCATGAAGTTCTTTTCCAATTCCAACTAACACTAAATCTGCTTCCTTTATTTTTTCCTTATAATCTTTTAACATCATACTTTTCCTATCCTTCATTTGTTTTCTTATCTAATTCTACTTCAAAATAGAATTCCACACCACCCAAAACATTCGCAACACCATAATCTTTCCCATGGGCTTTCATTGTTGCTTCCACAATCGACAGTCCAACTCCGCTGCCGCCATACTCTCTGGTGCGTGCTTTATCGACTTTATAAAATTTCACCCAAAGTTTATCTAAATCTTCTTCTGGAATATGCTTTCCACTATTGTATACTTTGACACGAAGATTATCCCCATGCCTTTCATATCGAATCCAAATGATTCCTTGACTGCTGACATGATTCCTTGCATTACTTAAATAATTGCTGACAACTTCCTCGATCATAAATTCGTCTGCCCATACATTCATGGAAGGTTCTTCAAATTTTACTTGTATCTGCTCTTTCTCCAGTAAAATCCGATTGGCATCCAACATATTTTGAATCAATTCCGTTATGTCAAAACGTTCCATTTCCACTTGGTCATTTCCAAATTCAATTTGATTCAGTGTCATAAGTTTCTGAACCATCCGGTTCATCTTTTTCGCTTCATCTGCAATAACATCGCAGTAAAAATCTTTGCTTTCCTCATCATCAAAAATATTATCTTTCAACCCTTCGGAATATCCTTGAATTAATGCGATCGGCGTTTTTAATTCATGGGAAACATGAGAAAGAAATTCTTTCCGCATCTCATCAATCTGCACTTTTTGTTCTATATCTTTTTGCAGCTGATTATTGGCTGTTTTTAATTCTGATATTGTCATTTCCAATTTTCCTGACAATTCATTTAAACTCTCCCCAAGTTTACCGATCTCATCTTCTCCGTATTTTTTTACTTTAACATCAAAATCCAGATTGGACATACGGTTAGCTGCCCCTGCCATTTCTTCAATCGGCCCCGTAAAACGTTTGCTGTATACATACATAGCAATTCCTCCGCCAAAAATCAGAAAAATTCCCACATATGCTGTAAATCTCCCGGATAATCTGGCACTGCTTTGAATACTTTCCATCGGCGTACTAATAATTACCGTATATTGTTCATCCAAATATCCCACAAGATTCATACTTGTGCCCGAATTTTTTTTGCTGGTAGTTATAATTCCATAACCTTTTTGATTCATCTGGAATTGAATTTTATCAATATTCTGCAGGATATTTTTCATATCCTTATACATGATTCCTTGTTCACTTTCCGAACTATAAACCATTTGATTTGTCATATCTGTAATTAAAATACGGTAATCATAATTCCTTACAATTTGATCTATTTCTGCTTTTTGAACTGTATCCTGTTGAAAAACCTGCTGAATTTCTTTATATGCTGCTTTAATATACTTTTTTTCCTGCATAACATAATAAGGCTTCAGCATCGTTACATTAATAAAAACAGACAACAGAATCGTTGATGTCATAATAATGATGAGCATCAATGTCATCTTTACTTGTATGGATTGATTTTTTAAAAATATTTTTTTCAATTTCTACTCAACCTCAAACTTGTATCCCATTCCCCATATCGTATGAATATAGCTGCCTTTGTTTCCCAGTTTATTTCTAAGTTTCTTTACATGAGTATCAATGGTACGGGCATCTCCAAAATAGTCATAATTCCATACTTGGTTCAATATATTTTCTCTGGTAAGTGCACGTCCTTCATTGGTCATAAAAAACTGCAGCAATTCAAATTCTTTAAAACTTAAATCAATACCTTTTCCATCAATGCTGACATGATGAGCCCCCACATCCATAAGAATGCCGCCCAGTTCAATATTTTCTCCTTCTAATTGGTTTGTTCTTCTTAAAATGGCTCCAATTCTGGCAACCAATATTTTCGGACTGAATGGTTTGGAAATATATTCATCTACTCCTAATTCAAAACCCTGCAGCTCATCTTGTTCCTGATCTTTGGCTGTCAGCATAATAATCGGAACTTTGGAAACTTTACGTATCTCTTTGACAACTTCCCATCCATCCATCTTGGGCATCATAACATCCAGCACCAAAAGATCAATTCCTTTGGTACTAAAGAAAACATCCACAGCTTCTTCACCATCTGCTGCCTCCAGTACCTGATATCCCGCTCTAGTCAAAAAATCTTTTACCAGTTTCCGCATTCTGCTTTCATCATCAACAACTAATATTTTCAAATCATTCATGACTTTTCCTCCTAATTTACTGCATTCAAGAATCATTCCGTATTCTGATTCATCTTGAGATAACAATTATTTTAGCATAGGAATATGTCAAAATTGTGAAAGTTCTATCTATATAAAAGAAAAGAGAACCGCATAACAATCATGCGGTTCCCAATCAGTTATTTGATACATGGTTATTTTTATACAAATGGATTTTCTGTTGGATACAGCATACCTTTTGGCTGGTTAAATCCGATTTCATGAACATCCACGCCAATATATTTAAAGACCTCAAACAATGTTTTTCCAAAATGCCCAAATGCGACTGCTCCGTGATGCGGGAAGTTTTTCTCAATCAACACATGGCGGTAGAATCTTCCCATCTCAGGAATTGCAAAAACTCCAATGGAGCCAAAAGATTTTGCTGCAACCGGAAGAACTTCTCCTTGTGCTATATAAGCACGAAGTTCTGAATCCGCTGTACTTTGGAGACGGAAGAAGGTGATATCTCCTGGTACAATGTCTCCCTCTAAAGTTCCTTGTGTGGATTTCTCTGGCAGTGTTCTTGCCATAATTCTCTGATATTTCATCTCACAGGAAGATAGCTTTCCTGCAGCTGTATTGCCGCAATGGAATCCCATGAATGTTTCTTTATGTGTATAATTGTATTGATCCTTAATATCTTCTTTATACATATCTGCTGGAACTGTATTATTAATATCCAACAACGTTACTGTGTCCTGACTGACAACTGTTCCGATAAATTCACTTAATGCTCCATAAATATCTACTTCACAGGATACTGGTATTCCCTGTGCTGCCAGCCGTCCATTGACATAACATGGTACAAATCCAAATTGTGTCTGGAACGCAGGCCAGCATTTTCCCGCAATGGTTACATATTTGCGGTATCCTTTATGATCGCGTACCCAGTCTTTCAATGTTAATTCATATTGAGCAAGTTTTGCAAGAATTTCCGGTTTCTTATTTCCTTCTCCCAGCTCTGCTTCCATTTCTTTGACAAGTCCTGGGATTCTTTCATCTCCTGCATGATAATTGAAAGCTTCAAATAAATCTAATTCAGAATTTTCTTCAATTTCAATTCCTAAATTGTACAATGATTTTATCGGTGCATTACATGCAAGAAAACTTTTTAATATCTTCCAGTGCCTGTACCATATGAATTTCACTTTCTACAATACAGATAGGGCATTCATAAATGTCCGCTTCATCATATTTTGCCTTATAAGCTTCTACTAAAGCCTTCCGCCGGTTCACAGACAGACTTTCCGGAAAACAGTCACGGCTGACCGCTACGATTCCAACTTTTATCTTCGGTATGTTATTCATTTTCCATTTCTATGCTATATTTCGTACCTTGGTACATTTAATTTATCTTTTTCAGAAATTTTCCGGACAACCCTGCATGGATTTCCCATTGCAACGGCGCCTGCCGGAATATCTTTCGTGACAACACTGCCAGCACCGATTACACTGCCCTCTCCGATGGTTACTCCGCCGAGAACTGTTGCATTTGCCCCAATCCATACTTTATCTTCAATAGTAATAGGAGCAGAAACTCGTACTCCTTCCACTCTCTGCCAAGGATCAATGGCATGACTTGCACAAGATATACAGACTCCCGGTGCAATCATAACACCCTCACCTATATGAATCGGTGAAGTGTCCAGCAGACTGCAATTATAATTTATCAACGCAGCCCCTTTAAAATGAATATTGATTCCGCAGTCACAATGAAACTGCGGCTCAATGCGGATCTTAGGGTTCCATGTTCCCAAAAGTTTTTTTAAAATTTCATTTCTTTTTTCACTCCGAGTATCCACTTGATTATATTCCCAACACAATTCCCTTGTAGAAAATGACCGTGGACTCTGTTTAAGTAATTTCATGAAATCTTCTTCATATATGGTGTATGCTTCTTCCTTTGTAATCAATTCTATAAAATCCGTCTCAAACACCTCCCTAATGATTCTCTGATACTGCTTTTATCTTCTCCAATCCAAAAATAATCACTGCACCTATTACAAAGAATACTGGTTTAAATGTATGAATATCCATTGCCGGTTTCATATGTTCCAAAGTTGTTGGTCCCATAATAATTGCATATAAAGAACCAATCATCATTCCGATAATAAAATAAATCATCTGAGACCTATGTTTATCCAAAGCATTCTTAATTGTTTTAATAATCAAAGCAATTCCTGTCAGCACCCCAAGTCCAAAGACAGCAATCACTGGCAGATAAGAAAGATTGAAATGCATCAATTCTTTCAATGCAGAAATCACAGGTACATACAATCCGAAAATCAACAGCATCGTAGACCCTGAAATTCCCGGTAAAACCATAGCTGAAATAGCAATCATCGCCACAAAAAAGATATATAGTACCAACGTGAAATTTAAATGTTCCACACTGACACTCATTCCTTTTCCAGAAACCGGATTAAAATAAGTAATCGCTGCCACCAGCACAATTCCAACCGCTGTCCATGGAATGTTTTGATATTTCCCTTTTAAGCAATCCTTTTCTTCTTTCCAAATAATCGGAATCGCAAAAATAATCAACCCAAGAAATATGGAGCTGATCTCATAAATCCGCTCATCAAAAATACTTGCCAGCACAGAAACAGCTGCACCCATCCCGACAATCCATCCAATGCCGATCTTTATCAAAAATTTAATTGCTTTCATTCGCTCACTCTTATTCCCAGACATTAAATCATCCAGTGAAGTAATAAATTTGTCATAAAACCCAAGCAAAAACGCAATCGTTCCTCCAGATACCCCGGGCACACTATCCGCAAGTGCCATGCAAAAACCTCTAATAAAGTTTAATATCATAATTTTCATTCTCCTGCTATGTCAATTTTTATAACTTTTTTATTGTATCACACCTTTCTTCAATAGAAAAGTAGAAAATCAGGATAAGCTAAACATTGTAAAGAAGACGTGCTGCAAAGTTTGATTAAAACCACCTTCTGCAGCACGCCTTCTTTTTCTGTGATAATTCAGCATTCTCGATTCACTATAAATCCTTCGATTTGAACATCTGAATTTCTTTTTTTAATTGCTCATTCTCTGTTTTTAGCTTTTCAATTTCCTTCAAATATTGGTTCTGATGTTTATAAATTTTCTTTCCTTCCATAACTTTTAAACGGCTGACTGAACCATCATCATATTTTCCAATAGAACCAGCAGCATAGGATTCCCGCCATCTTGCAGCTGCACGCTCTATTCTTTTTGAGCCAAGAATTTTAGGATCAAAATCGGCTTCTGCAAAAATCTGCGTAGGTCCTTTTCCAGACAGATACTCTTTCATAAAATACTCTTTAAATTCACTAGTATAAATAATACGATTATTATCTACCTGTAGGACGAAAGAATTTTTCAGCAGTATTTTTATCTCCTCCTGTGTAAGATTTCCACGCCCCATATCATTCCTCCTATTACACTTTATTTATTTTTCAAATTTTCTCTTTCGTCTCATTCCAATAACAACAGCCAACACTCCGCCAGATAAGGCAAAGAAAGAAATCCACAATCCCATTCCTGCATTATCTCCAGTTTTAGGGGTATTTACAGATATTTCCTTATCTGTATCTTTTAATTCCTTATTTGTTTTTGACTTCTTATTTGTTCCAGATTCATTATTATCTGGTTTCTTATTATTATCTGTTGCAGTATTTTCTATTTTCTTTTCCTTTACAGTAACTGTAATAGTCTTTACACAGGAAGCACCTTGACTGTCAGTTACTTTATAAGTTACTTCATAAACACCAGCTTTTGATGTGTCTACATTGCTGTGTAATACTTCGATTTTATCTGTAAGGTCGCCATCTTCCTTATCAAAAGCTGTTACATCTTTTAATGGGTCAAATATATCTCCCACAATCAACATCTTATCTGTTGCAATGATTGATGGAACTTCGTTAATTACACTTGCATTTGAACTAAATGCCCAAGTACCTATAAATTTAACATTGCCTTTGCTATCCGCATTTGTCGCTTTGGCTTCTTTTTTATCAGCGTCATAGCCTTTAAATGTCCATACGCCGTCAGATACTTTTATTGTTGTTTCATCTGGCTGAATTGCAGTAATCGTTGAACCCTCAAAATATTTTTTATTGTCAGTAGGAAGAAGATCTGTAATATTATCAATCAATTCTTTATCCGCAGTTTCGCTCTTAAATTCATAGAGGACATGATAACTTTCTTTTTTCGCCACCTGCCACATAAAGTATTTTTCTTTATCAGCTGGGTCTGCCAGTCGTTTTAAATAATAACCTTTATCCACAGCATCCTTATTCCCTAATACGAAGGTATCTTGTATTGGTGTTGATTTATCTGCTGTAAAACCAGTAATGTAATTATCACCTAAAGTCGGATTTTGTAACTGTTTCCAATCATCAACCTTCACTGTGTTAACAGTTGTTTTTTCTGTTGCCAGACCATCAATATTGAGTGCAATGGTTCCTCCATTATCTGTACCATCATAGTTCTCACCTTTGGCAACAGCAGGCACTCTTAGTAATGAATTGCCACCTTTCCAATTTCCTGAAACATTAACAGGACACATAAATACTAAATCACTCTTATCTAGTTCTACGTTTCCATAAAATTTCCCGGTATATCCGGATTTCAAAGCAACGAATTCATCATTCTTACTTAAAAAGGCAGTGTGAGCAGTTAGATTATTATCGTTTCTATGCTTGTAACCAATAGCAAAATAGTTGTTAAAGAAAATGTGGCCATTCTGGCTTTCCATCTTTTCATCGACATACACATAGCCTAGTGCAGTCCATGTACCGTCGTCAATCTTTACTGAATCTTGGACATTTGTACTAGAATCACGTGTAGTCAATCCACAATCCTTGCTAATTTCCAGATCTTTGACGGTATAGAATGGTTTTTGCACACTTTCAAACTGAGAAAAATTCTCTGAATCCACTAAAACTTGTGCATTATTTTGCAATATTATCTTGCCAAAACGATATAAATACCCTGTCTTTTGCGGCGCATCTTTTGTTCCGCATCCATCGTAAATCGCCAGACTTTTTTCTGCCATATTAGCATCAATATGCTTTTTGTTACCCTGCACTTGTGCAATATTGGTGTTCGCACTGATACGAACAGTCGCTATACCGTCAATGGTACAATATCCAAAAGATTCATTATCCAAAACAACAAAATCCATATCACCGTGTTGAGCTTCAATCAAAACATTGCCATTAATCATAGTTGGAATATCATCCTTACTCCCTGCATTGACTCCATCCGAGTTGTCAGACGGCTTATAAGAAATGTGCAGCGCATACTGCTCTTTGCTCTCGTTCAAAATCTCAACCGGGCCATAATCATCACCCATATAAGGATAATTGTCATCGCCACCGCCATACACACGATCATTTGATAAGTCAGCACCATCTACAACGATGCGCACAGTTCCACGGACCGTATCGCGATAACCGCAGCCAAAATAACTACGAGAAGTATGCTTTTTATCGCTCCACGCACCGTCTAGCATCTGGAAATTAACATTTCCAACTGTAGAATGCCAAGAACCACCATATGCGAACATTGCCGTACCAAACTCTATAGTGTGAGCGGGGGCACCATCATAACCAACGATTACATTTGCCGTTCCTGCTACACTTGCAGGCTCACGAGCGCCCTCAGCGTTATCTTTAGAATACTCATTCATTCCACCACCAAACAAAAATGCATTAACACCTTTTCTGAGGGATACATTAGTATTGCCACTGACCTTGCCATTTCTTGTACTTTTCGCATGACCGCCGCCATATACATTGCCGGCAAGAACATTAGTTCCATCGACCAGAACAGTCGTATCTCCGTTGACATTGCCATCAAAACCGCCGCCATATACATTGCTTACTGAAATGTTTCCTCTTAAAATGATATTAGTATCACCCTTTACATCTGTTTGGTTGCCTCCGCCGTAAATCGTACCAACTTTGCCCCCGCCAAAATTTTCTGTCGTTTCAAATTTATAACCATTGGCATAGATGAGTTCATCATTCTTGGGCAGCTTTATATTATCCATCGTAACGTCACCCTGAAGCACAGATTCACCATCCACATTCAAAGTGAAGTCGTTGTTTTCTGTGCTTTTTATGGTAACATGTTTTCCTGAAATCCCGATAGGACTCTTCCACTTAATGTTGTCTTTCCCCAAAATAATCGTTACGTCTGTTGTGGCACTCTCCTCTTTAATCGCATCCAGCGTGCTATTTAAGTCAGCATCTGAAAACACCTCCCAGGTGTTTTTATCTGTGGACAAAGCATCTGCATTTTCATTGACAGGATGAGTTTCCGCTGTCTGCTCGGTTGCAGCTTCCTGTTCGATTCCTGTTACTTTCTCCTTTATGGTTTCTTCTTTACTCTCATCACCAGCTCTATAGTACACTTTAAAATTATATATACCGTTTTCTGTCACACTGTATGTGACGGTTTCAAGGTTCTCCGTGACTTCTTTGCCATCCGGTAATTTTATTTTTTCCGGCAATACATTCTCTTGTTCCTTCAAGGTTAAAGTAATGCTACTCTGTGTCTTATCTTTTCTTATGTCTTGGCAGATTTTATATTGCAACCGTGATGTACCATTTTCCTCCGCAAACACTGTAGGAAATGAGCATAACGAAAATACCAGTACCGTCACTAGAAGAAAAGACATGATTTTTTTCCTCATTTTAATTATTTCTCCTTTCAGACCTTGCTCTTCTCACACTATTTATCCTCTTTTTCTTCTTCTAAACACTGTCAAAACAGACGTCATACATCCAGAAATAACGACAAGTCCAATCCACAATACCATATCTACATTATCACCAGTTTTTGGATTATCCGTTGACGTCCTTTTAACAGTATTCGTTGGTTTTTTATTGGTATCCGTTCCATTAGTATTTGGTTTTTTGTTATCATCAGTAGCCGGATTATTTATTTTCTTTTCCTTTACAGTAACCATAATCGTCTTTGTACAGGAAGCACCCTGACCGTCAGTTACCTTATAGGTCACTTCATAAACACCAGCTTTTGATGTGTCTACATTGCTGTGTAATACTTCGACTTTATCTGTAAGGTTGCCATCTTCCTTATCAGAAGCTGTTACATCCTTCAATGGGTCAAATGTATCTCCCACAGTCAACGTCTTATCTGTTGCACTGATTAATGGAACTTCGTTCAGTGTTTCCATCTTTGGATTGACAATGACCGCAATTGTCTTTGTGCAGCAAGCACCTTGACTGTCAGTTACTTTATAGGTCACTTCATAAACACCAGCTTTTGAAGTATTCACATTGCTATTTAATACTTCAATCTTATCTGTAAGATTACCATCTTCCTTATCAGAAGCTGTTACATCTTTCAATGGGTCAAATGTATCTCCCACAGTCAACGTCTTATCCTCTGCAAGGATAACTGGTATTTCATTATTGCTAAAGCCTATTTTTAAATCTTCTCCTTCTATTTTAGGAATCGAAAACTTTATACTTGACGCTTTAGCGACTCCATCAATATATCCAGTCATCAACAGGTTGTCTCCTGTACGAGCTAGTTCTTGCGCAGTTTGTTTTGATATGGTAAAGTTACTTGAATCGCCCTGAGTCAAATACATAGGTTCTAATACTATTTGAGATGTTGTTTGAATACGATCATGTGTTCTTAGTTTTACACGTAGGATAAAATTATTCTTACCCTTACTTGCAAATGAGAATGTTGAAGTTGGATTTCCGGTTTCAACACTATTTGAAACATCTGCTATTAAATTATAATCTTCATCCAAGATGTATAGGGGCTCAAATGAATAGCTTGTAAAACTCCAATTCTTTAATTCATCAGCAACTTTCACACGTGAATCTATATTTATATGCAAATCAACATGACTATAAGATGCCCCTTTTTTTGTTCCATCATCCATAATTCCACTATTTGTTAAAACGCCACCGGGATTCAAATAAGTTAAATGGCCTAGCGCTTTTTGATTAAATTCAAAATTAGTAGACAAATTCAGCTGATAATTGTCCTTTGATTCATCAAAATAGACAATTGCTGATTTATCACTGCCATTAATGTCAAATCCTGAATTTTCCTTGATATTACCATCAATTGTGTCTGCTGCCGACATATCTGGGTTAATTGTAATTGTTCCAGTCGCACTAGACATATTAATTACTCCAACATATATCGCATATAGTTTAATTGGCCCAGAAGTACTTTCATATGTAACATCTGAAACTTTTTGGGTTGAGTAATACAATTGAGCACTATCATCGGTCAGATAACTCTTTGATGTCGACCAGCCGATAAAATATTTTTTTGAAAGGAATGTTCCTGTAGCATACAATCCGCAATTTCCCAACTCTTCGTTAGGATCATTAAATGTTTTGTCTATGATTCCTTGGTTGCCATCAGTTGTATCAAACTGTATGACTTGATTATACATATTTTGCTTTAAATCATCAGAATTATCATCTGTGTTCAGTGAAAATCCCTTGTTCCCCTTATCAGCTTTTTCGTCTTGAGACGTCTCTGTTTTGCTTTCCTCTTTCTCCCCGATTTCCGTTACTTCTGCCTGTATGGTTTCTTCCTTGCTTTCACCATTAACACAATAACACACCTTGAAATTATATGTACCATTTTTTGACACTCTGTATGTAATAGTCTCAAGATTCTCCGTGACTTCTTTTCCATCCGGCAATTTTACCTTTTCCAGCAATACATTCTCTTGTTTCTTCAAGGTTAAAGTAATGCTACTCTGTGTCCTATCTTTTCTCATGTCTTGGCAAATTTCATATTGCAACTGTGATATATCATTTTCCTCCGCAAACACTGTGGGGATTTGTAATAATGAAAACACCAAAAGTAACACAAAAAAAAACGGCATGACTCTTTTTCTCATCTTTGTTTTCTCCTTTACTATCATCATTTTTTGATAGTGCATCATCACAGGCGTGAGGAAAAGCAGACTTTTTCTCCGTATCGTTGTATACTAGATATGGTAGTGTATTTATACTTTTTCAAAGTGAAATCGTTAAAATCATAGGCATTTTTGACTGTGAGGAAAAGTCTACCTTTTTTCCCATTTTGATATATTGGACTTATTTGCAAAACTAAATTCCACCCCTAAATCATCTGCCCATGAAGAAAACGTGTGATGGCTGACCCCTGCTCTACGGGAAGCCTCTCTTAAGCTGATTTTCCCTTCTTTCCATAAATTATAGATGACATCAAAATCCTTTGGCTTCTTCTTTTTAGGTCGTCCGAATCGAATCCCTTTTTCTTTTGCAATCTTGATTCCCTCTGCCTGTCTTTGTTTGATATTCTCTCTTTCGATTTGCGCAACATAAGAAAGAATCTGTAATACCAAATCCGCAATAAACTTTCCCGTAATACCATTGACCTGCTTTCGTGTATCAAGCAAGGGAAAATCCAGTACAATTAAATCAATATTTTTTACCCTTGTCAGATAACGCCATTGTTCTATAATTTCTTCATAATCACGTCCCAGCCGGTCAATGGACTTGATATAAAGCTCATCTCCAGCCCTGATAATTTTAATTAATTTCTGGTAATTTTTACGGTTGAAATCTTTTCCCGATTGTTTATCAATAAACATCTGCCTTGAACACAGCCCAATATGCTGCATTGCTTCTACTTGCCTTGCAACATTCTGATCTTTACTGGACACTCTGATATACGCATATTTCTTCATATAATTACCTCCTCATTGCGTAAAAATATCAAAAAAAATTATACTAAAGCCATATAAAAATCATTAACCATATCCATGCAAATTATGAAAAAACTTTATAAAAAAAGAGCCTGCCATACAGACTCTTTTTTCATATCATAGTATATCTATTCAATATTAACTTTCATCAAAGTTCCATTGCTTTTATTTTCTTTTATCAAATTTACTTTTCATATAACGGAACACTTCCTGATGGGATTTGGGATCTAAATGTGGGAAAGCCTCCAGCAATCGGCGGTTTTTCATTTGGATCGTCTCTGCAATCTCATGATATTTATCAAGCAATTCATTTCTGCGCTGCTGCATTTCCTCCATAAGCTGTCTTTTGCGATGTTCTGCTTCCTCCGTAAATTCTTTGGATTTCTGCAGCATTTCATCCCGGCTTTCCATAGCTTCCATAACATTCTCAAAAATATTTTCTCCAATTTCATCGGAAATATCATGCAGCTTCTCTGCAATCTCATGCATTGCAGCCAGACGTTTATTCATCTTCAAAATAGAAGAAGCCGTCACATATAAATCCGCTGTCATTCCAATCATAAGCACAGCTAAACATACTGAACCAATCAAAAACGGAATCATAGAAAGCAATTTAAAAATCAAAGGATGAATAAAATCTACAATCAATACGCAGGCCGCACCCCAAATCAGTGAAAACAATACACAAACATATCCCCCAATATTCAATGGCATATCCGAATAGTCCCACCATCTGGCATGGAAAATCTTTTCCATAAGATAACCAGTGATACCCTCCAGCACAGTAACCAAAACGACAGAAGTTACATAAAGTAAAACGAAGTTCCCCTTAAAACCCGACAAGAGAACTACCACTGAAGTAACACCTAATCCATAGATTGGACAAATCGGACCATTTAAAAATCCTCGGTTTACAAAATGCTGTTCTTTCACTGCTGCAAATGCAACTTCGGTACACCACCCAAGAAATCCATATGTAAAAAATGATAATAATACAAAATAGAACGACATATCATCCCCCGCTTTCGGTTCATCAAAGAATTGTTGCGCCTCCTACAACGGTGTCATCATGATAAAATACCACTGCCTGTCCGGGTGTTACCGCACGCTGCGGCTGTTCAAAAACCACTTTAATTTTATCATTTTCTGCCATAGTAATCCTGCATGGAACTTCCGGACTATTATATCTGATTTTCGCATTCACATTCATTTCCCCATCAATTTGAGAAACAGACATAAGATTCACCTGATTCCCATATAAAACATCTGAAAATAGATCATCCTTTGTCCCAATGACAACTTCATTGGTATTTTTATCTACTCTCACCACATATCCCGGCTGTTTTAATGATAACCCAAGTCCTCTTCTTTGTCCAACCGTATAATAAATAATTCCTTTATGCTGACCTAAAATATTTCCTTCGGTATCTACAAAATTTCCCTTTGGAACCGCAATTCCCGTATTTTCTTCAATAAATTTTCCATAGTCGTCTTCTACAAAACAAATATCCTGACTGTCAGGCTTCTTTGCAACCAAAAGACCTATC
This sequence comes from Lachnospiraceae bacterium, assembly GCA_021771695.1. Taxonomy (GTDB): domain Bacteria; phylum Bacillota; class Clostridia; order Lachnospirales; family Lachnospiraceae; genus Anaerostipes. The sequence continues at coordinate 125,389 of JAETON010000001.1, forward strand.
TGCTCTGCTATTTTTCGTATTTCCTCTTTGGAATACTGTCCTACCGGCATTAATGTTTTCGACAGCTGGTTTTGTGTCAAATTATATAATGCATATGTTTGATCTTTTGCCAAGGTTTTGGACCGTTTCAGAGAATATCTTCCATTGTCCAATTTTACAATTTGAGCATAGTGGCCGGTTGCAATATAATCTGCTCCAATATCTAAGCAGCGTTTCAGTAAAGACTCCCACTTCACATAACGATTACATGCAATGCAGGGATTCGGCGTTCTGGCATTTAAATATTCCTCACAAAAATAATCAATAACTTTTTCTTTAAAATCCTTTCGGAAATTCATCACATAATATGGAATTCCCAAAGTCTGCGCCACTCTTCTGGCATCATCTACTGCAGACAATCCGCAGCACCCGCCGTTTTCTTCCTGAATGGCTTCCTTCTCTTCCTGCCATATCTGCATGGTAACTCCTATAACATCATATCCCTGCTCCTTTAGTAAATAGGCTGCCACGGAGGAATCGACTCCTCCGGACATTCCAACCACTACCTTTTCCTTCACAACAGCCTCCTAATATTCTTCCTCTTCTTCCTCTTCACTAATATCTGATTTTGGTTTATCCAGTCCCTCAATCTTGATTCCATTTTTCTCTGCATAATCCCACAATGCTGCATGAATTGCTTCTTCTGCCAAAAGTGAACAATGCACTTTCACTGGCGGCAGTCCGTCTAACGCTTCCATAACAGCTTTATTTGTAACTTCCAATGCTTCCTGTACGGTTTTCCCTTTTACAAGTTCCGTTGCCATACTGCTGGTTGCTACTGCCGCACCGCATCCAAATGTCTTAAATTTTACATCTTTGATAATTTGATTTTCATCAATATCCAGATAAATTCTCATAATATCACCGCATTTTGCATTTCCAACGGTTCCTACTCCACTGGCATTTTCAATTTCCCCTACGTTTCTTGGATTCTGAAAATGATCCATAACTTTTTCACTGTACATAATGAATTCCTCCTGTATTTTCGATACTTTTCGTCTAACTGTTTTTCTTTACAAAATCTTCATAAAGAGGAGACATCGTCCTCAATTTTTCTACAATCTCTTTTAATTTCTCGATCACATAATCCATGTCTTCTTTGGTCGTCTCTTCCCCTAATGTCATACGCAGAGAACCATGGGCAATCTCATGCGGCAGTCCAATCGCTAATAACACATGAGACGGGTCCAAAGAACCAGAGGTACATGCAGAACCGCTGGAAGCACAAATTCCTGCCATATCCAGCATAATCAGCAGAGATTCTCCTTCAATAAACTGAACGCTGATATTAATGTTATTTGGCAGACGTTTTTTTCTATCTCCGTTTATACGGCAGTATGGTACTTCTGCAAGAATTCGATTCATCGCATAATCTCTTAATTCAGTTTCTTTTTTCGTTCTTTCTTCCATGGTATCAAAGGCAATTTCTACAGCCTTTCCAAGACCTACAATTCCGGTTACGTTTTCTGTTCCTGCACGGCGTTTTCTCTCCTGTGCTCCTCCATGAATAAAAGAACGAAGCTTTAATCCCTTTCGGATATATAAAAATCCAACACCCTTTGGACCATTTAATTTATGTCCGCTGGCACTTAACATATCAATATGATACTCATCTACATCAATTGGCAGCTGTCCATAAGCCTGCACGGCATCTGTATGGAAGATTATACCATGTTTTTGAGCAATTTCACCAATTTCTTTGATTGGCTGGATTGTTCCGATTTCATTATTGGCAAACATCACAGAAATAAGAATTGTATCCGGACGGATTGCTGCTTCCAATTCATCCAGTTTCAAAATTCCAGTTTCATCAACATCTACATAAGTAATCTCAAATCCTTTTGACTGTAAATAATCACAAGTATGCAAAATGGCATGATGTTCAATGGTACTGGTAATAATATGTTTTCCTTTATTTTCATACGCTTCTGCTGCCGCTTTCAATGCCCAGTTATCAGACTCTGAACCGCCTGCAGTAAAATAAATATTCTGACTTTGAGTCCCAAGACTTTTTGCGATAATTTCCCGGCTTTGATCCACTGCCTTTCGATTTGCAGATGCCGGTGTATATACACTGGATGGATTCCAGTAACTTTCTGTAAAATATGGAAGCATTGCCTCTACAACTTCTGGTCTTGCTGCAGTTGTTGCTGCATGATCTAAATAAATAATTTTGTCCATAACACTTTCCTTACCTTTCTAATATATCTCTTTCTTATGTATCGCCTTGGATTCATCCACCAGATCTTTCAGCAAAATAGAATCTACTGCCTGTTCAATGCTGTCATTGATTTTCTTCCAAACGCTTTTGGTCACACAATATCTAGAACCAATGCAGGATTTTGATGCACCTGTCAATTCCGTACATTCCACAAGCACTAAATCTCCTTCCAAAATCCTCAGCACATCTCCTACGGAAACTTCCTCTGTACTTTTTGCCATAAGATAACCGCCCTGTGCACCCCGGATACTTTTTACGATTCCTGCTTTTTTTAGTTTTGCCAAAAGCTGTTCTAAATAACGAATGGAAATATCCTGCCGTTTCGCAATCTCACTAATTGATACTGGCCGATCTTCGCTGTACACTGCCAAATCTACCAATGCACGTAATCCATAGCGTCCTTTTGTTGATAATTTCATTCTTTCCACCTCAATCCCGACTAATTCACTAGGATTTGCATTGTTATAGTATCATTCTTCCTGTTTCTTGTCAACTAAAAGGTGAATATCCTCTCTTTTCTTCTCATACAATGAAAAAAAGCCATATAGGTGGTCTTATGAAAAAAGCAGGTCCTTTTATCCATGGAACAATCATTCTAACCATTTCCAACCTTTTTTCCAGATTGATTGGATTCTATAATAGAATATTTCTTGCAGGATTGATTGGTGCTCACCAAATGGGAGTTTATCAATTGATTTTCCCAATTTATCTTGTTGGATTTTCTTTTTGTTTTCAAGGCTGGCAGACCGCCCTTTCCAATATTGCCTCCGCCAAAAAGGCACAAGGGCAGGAAAATGATGCGAAAAAAATTCTTCGGATTACTTCCATATTTACTTTGATTATCTCGCTTATTTTTACAATTGTTATATATTTTTTTTCAGACACAATTTGTCATGTCTTTTTAAAAGAAGATGACTGCATCCCCTGCCTAAAAACAGCTGTTCTTGCACTTCCATTTGTTGGAATGAAAGCATGTATCCACAGCTATTCTTTAGGAATGGGAAATCCAAAACTGCCTGCCCTGTCTCTTTGTATTGAGCAGATTTCCCGGGTTCTCAGCATTTTTGCAATTTCTGTTACTTTCTTTGCAAAACTTCCCACAGCTGCTATGATTGCCGTATTAGGAATGGTGATTGGCGAAATAATTTCTTTTCTTTTTACATTATGCTCTTACTATGTTTCAAAACATGATACAAACCAGCTCTCTTCGCAGAATTCTTTCCTTTCTCTGTTTCGTGAGCTTTTAAGCCTTGGAATTCCTCTTACCTGCAATGCCTTATCTGTAACACTTTTACAAAGTGCTCAAAGTATCTTAATTCCCATGATGCTGACTCGTTTTTATGGAAGCCAGCATCACTCCATTGAAATCTATGGAATATTTACAGGAATGGCATTACCATTTATTCAATTTCCATCTACCATGACGGGATCTTTATCTGTCATGCTGCTGCCAAAAATTTCTGCCGCAAAAGCCGAAAACAATGAAAAAACACTACACCGTGCATCCAAATATCCGATTCTTTTTTGCCTTCTTTTAGGATTCGCGGGATTTTTCGGTTTCTTTACTTTTGGGCCATGGATCGGACAGTTGGTTTTCCACAGCAGTCTTTGCGGCAGCTACCTGCGGTCACTTTCTTTTCTATGTCCTTTTTTGTATTTATCTGGAACGCTAACCAGTATTTTAAACGGACTGGGCGAAACCAAAACTACACTGTTTCACAACAGTATTTCTCTCACCATTCAAATTTTATTTATCATCTTTGTCATCCCCGTACAAGGCATTCACGGATATTTATGGGGACTTCTTGCCAGCGCTGTTTTACTGGTAGGAATGAATCTAAAACATTTAAAACAAATATTATGGTAAAAAATAAGCAGGCAGAAATTTTTAACATTCTGTCTGCTTCATTTTTCTTACCGAATACTTAAAAATGTTTCATAGATATCTACTGCTCCATATCCCCATTCTCGATTTGGATAGGTACGGTTATCATCTCTTTTAGCACCTCGAATCAAATAGTTGCGGATTCTCGTTGTATTAATTTCAAGGTCATTTTCTTTCACATACCCCCATTCCAGCATCAATGCCGCAAGTCCGGCTGAAACGGCACCAGACACACTGGTCCCAGTCCTCCTTCCAAACCGTCCCTTGGGAAGAGGACCCAATACATTTACTCCGGGAGCTGCAAAATCCGGCTTTACAAAGTTTCTTGGAAAACCGCGGCTGCTGTCAATATAAATACTTCCGGTATTTTGATTATAATTTCCAGTACACATTAACAAATCAGTACTTCCCGGTGATACTAGGGTATTATAGGGTGTGGATTCCAAGAAAAATGTATCCTCCGAAATAAAATTTACAATTGGAAGCCACATTTCAAACTGGCGGCTGCCCATTTCATCATCACTGACATAAATATTCCAGACACCCTCTGCCGGTCTGCGAAATCTCATTACAATAACCGGAGCACCTGCTGAAGTATCCACTGTAAAATAATCCACAATCACATCGGTTCTTTCCAATAAAAATGCGACCTCCCTCTGCCCCCGCAATCCACCGGCAATCCGTCCTGTCCGCTGTCCGGAAGGAGATTCTATATCTACATAATATCGATTGGGTGCCATTCCCCATAATTCCAATGTAAATCCGTATTCCGAACTTCCGACTTTTATTTCTACTTTGGTAGAATTATCTGTCACTGTTCCTGCATAATGATGTCTTGCCTGCCCCTCATTGCCTGCACAAACAGATACAGCCACACCCCTAAGAGGTGCGATCACTGACAAATACTGATCCAAAGGTCCCGTTCCCATATGAGAAGCCAGACTGGTGCCTGTTCCAAGATATAACACTAGCGGCATCCTGAGTTTTTCAGCCATAAGAGAAATGTATTTTACCCCCAGCATAAGATCAATTTCTGAATACACTTCTTTTTCTGGATCAATGCAATAATACTCTTTTAGATATTCTTTTGCCTGCCTTAATTTTACAATCATCAATTGAGCATTGGGAGCAATCCCTGAAAATCCTTCTTCCGGCATATCATTCCCTGCAATTAATCCAGCCAAAAAAGTACCATGTCCGGATTCATCCGTCGATGGTACTTTTTCCAATGGATTTTCCATACGAAGTGCTTCTTCAATATCTTCTTTTGAATACTCTGTTCCGTATTTTAAGATAGATTTTTGTTCTTCATCTTCTATGGTCTGATCCCATATAGATAAAATTTTAGTAGAGCCGTCTGCATTTTGAAATACAGCGTTCTGATAATCAATTCCTGTATCTATAATTCCAACCAAGACTCCATTCCCATACAAATCCAAATTGGATCTCCGCACCTGTGCGGCTCCAATGTCTTCCATCACTGCAGAATCCATCAGTCCAAAACATCTTGGAATCGAATTATACTGATAATCATCACTTTGGAACTGGCTTCTCCCATTACGCTTCACATACACGATTGCAAAACGGTAATTCAGCGGTATCACGCATTCTGCCTGAAACCTCTTTTTCACATCTTCAATCACTCCGCTGTATTCTGCAATAAATTCAAAATAATCATCATTGGCTGCAACGCCGTAACAATCCATTCTTTCACCTCAAATGTTTCTATTAATATATGACGAAAAAATATCATTTATGTTATTTTGTATTTCCTGCAGCTGCACTCCTTCTTAAATCTGCTCTGTTAAGATACCTTTCTGGTACGCCCACAAAAGCTGTTCCAAGTCACTGATTTTTTCTTTTATCTCATTTCCAATATCTGTATCTTCTACACATTTTCTTCGTGTTACTTTATTAATGATAATGGTATCAGAATGTATATCCGTTTCCTCCCGAATAGCCGTATCACGAGATACAAATGGTTCATGTGCGACCAGTTTTAAGCCGTAGGAATTGGAAACTAGTGTATATCCTGCAATACCTGTTGTTTTTTGATATGCTTTGGAAAATCCGCCGTCAATGATAAACAATTTTCCATCGCATTTGATTGGACTTTCGCCTTTTTTTACAGCTACCGGCATATGTCCATTGACAATTTTTCCTTTGGAAGAGTCTAATCCAAATTCCTCCAAAATCTGATTGATTACTTCTTCATTTTCATACCATTGATAATAATAGTCCTTCTTCTCTTTTTTCACATCAGAATCTTCTAGAAAATACCGCTCAAATGTTGCCATCTTTGCCTTTCCGTAGACCGGAGAGTTCTCGTTGGACCATATGTACCACATAATATCCTGTCCATACCGACGGACTCTCATATCTTTTTCTTCATAATATCCCTGGCGTGCCAAATGCTCCAATACATCATACAAATCCTTTCCAGAAACAGTACATCCCTGAAGCTGCACCTCACGAAAACTTCCATCTTCATTTAACGGTACACATCCATGATACAGCAGCATATTATTATATGTTTTATAAAGACTTCCTTTGGAAAAAAGAAAACGTACATGCTGATGGAGATATGCACAGTATTTAAATGCTGTAACTAAATGCTCCATCACATATTCTTCTTCTTTTGTTAACTTATATGGATCCTTTGGATCAATGGTTGGGAAGTTCGTATCATTTAGCTTATATTCTTTATCATTAATTACCACCGTTCCTTTTTCATAATCTACTTTATCTAACAGCAGGCGATGATCCATCTGAAAATCCGGACGGCGTTTGATCAGCTGGCCTTCTACTTTAAACTGCATAATCGCAATCGCCTTATGCATTTTTTTATTCATTTCCTCTTCTCGGACATTTTCTTGGTCAACATCTCCAGACATGTGGAACACATCACATGGATCATCTTTATAACAATCCAGTGCAAATCTTGCCAAAGGAATTAAATTAATTCCATATCCATTCTCTAAAACATCCAAATTATTATATCTTGCACAGATTCTTACAACATTACAAATGCAGGCACGATGCCCGGACGCTGCACCCATCCACAAAATGTCATGGTTTCCCCATTGGATATCCACATTTTCACATTTCATGATACAGTCCATAATTCTATGGGGTCCCGGTCCTCTGTCATAAATATCTCCAATGACATGCAGATGATCCACAGAAAGTTTTTGAATCAAATGTGCCATTGCCGCAATAAACTGGCGGACTCTTCTAGTCGTAATAATTGTTTCCAAAATCTGTTCTACATATTTTTTCTTATCAGCGGTTCGATGCTCCACCATCAATTCTTCCATTACATAGGCAAATTCCGAAGACATAGCTTTCCGCACTTTGGACCGGGTATACTTATTTCCAACAGCTCTTGCCACATGAACCAAACGCACCATAGTATCATGATACCATTCCATTAAATCGTTCCGTGGAAGTTCTTCTTCCATAATATCCATCTTCTGTTCCGGATAATAAATAACAGAAGCAAGATTTTTCTTCTCTTCCACTGTCAATGTATTTCCAAATACATCCTCAATCTTACTGCGGACTGCACCGGAACCATTTCTGATAATATGACTGAATTTCTCATATTCCCCATGAATATCGGAAACATAATGTTCCGTCCCTTTTGGCAGATGCAAAATTGCCTGCAGATTGATAATCTCTGTTGAAGCAGACGCCACATTCGGATAGCGGACTGCAAGTTCCTTTAAAAACTTCATTTGATCCATGCACTGAACCTCCCAAATTAAAATTGACATGATAAAAAATAGCAGGGCAAAAAATGTAAATTACTCTTACTGATCCCTTAACTGAATCATCGGACTTCCATGATTTTCAATATAATCTCTGGTAATAGTGACTCTTCCAATGGAATCGTCTTTTGGAATTTCATACATAATATCCAGCATAAATTTTTCGATAATTGCACGAAGTGCTCTGGCTCCAGTCTTCTTCTCCAAAGCTTTTTCCGCAATAGCTTCCAATGCACCATCATCAAATTCCAATTTTACTTCGTCAAGTTCCAATAATTTCTGGTACTGTTTTAAAATCGCATTTTTCGGTTTCTTTAAAATCTCTACCAGCATTTCTTTGGTTAATCCCTCCAATGTAAATATCATCGGCAGTCTTCCGATGAATTCCGGAATTAAACCATATTCTCTTAAATCATCATTGGTAACATTGGCAATCATATTTTTTTCTTTATCAAATCGATCTTTTAAATCTGCTTCAAATCCGATGGAAGTTTTCTTCATCATACGTTTTTTAATGATTCCTTCTAGATTTGGAAAGGCTCCGCCGCAAATAAACAAGATATTTTTTGTATTCATAGTTGTCAGCGGCACCATGGCATTTTTACTGGTAGCTCCAACTGGAACCTCCACCTCTGCACCTTCCAGCAATTTTAATAAAGCTTGCTGCACAGATTCTCCACTGACATCTCTGCTGTTGGTATTCTGTTTTTTCGCAATTTTATCAATTTCGTCAATAAAAATAATTCCATGTTCTGCTTCTTCCACATCATTATCTGCTGCCTGCAAAAGTTTTGACAGCACACTCTCCACATCGTCTCCAATGTATCCCGCTTCTGTCAATGATGTAGCATCTGTAATGGCAAGCGGTACTTTTAGCAGCCTTGCCAGTGTTTTTACTAAATAAGTTTTTCCGCTGCCTGTTGGCCCAATCATTAACATATTTGTCTTGTCAATTTCAATCTCATCCATCGTATTAGTAACTACACGTTTGTAATGATTATAAACTGCCACTGACATTACTTTTTTTGCATAATCCTGTCCAATGACATACTCATCCAGCATAGCTTTGATTTTATGCGGTGCCGGAATGTCCGTAAGACTTAATTCCTGTTTTTCTTTTTTCTCTTTCTTTTTCTTCTTCAGAGCCGGCTGTGGCTGCATTCCCTGCAAATCTCCCATGATTTTGGAAATATCCATATTATCCAAATCCATGTTGCGGGCATCAATAAATCCAAACTGCCCCTGACTCATAGAATCCAGTGTTCTCTGCATACAATCCGGACAAATATATATATTATTCGGAAGTGTCAGCATTTTTCCTGTGACAGACTCCGGACGTCTGCAAAGATAACAGTAATGCTCTGTCTTATCGTTTTCATCCTCCTGGATGATTTCTTCAATTTCATTGCTATTCTTTTCTTCTGACATGTTCGGTCCCTCACTTTTTTAACTTATCTCAAAGAGTACATCTTTTATTTTTCCCGTTCCTTTTATAATATCCTCTTTTGTCATTCTAGTAAAGCCTAAAATGTATTGCTCTTTTAAAGGTACACCCTCAATATAATAAAGAGACAGTGGATAAATCATCACACCTTCCTCTTTTAACCGCTTTTGAAATGCTTCTTGATTCTGTATCTGAAAATCGGCAATGACATGAAGTCCTGCACCCTGTCCGAAAACACAGACTTCCAATGGCATTTCTTTTAGACATTCTAACAAAAGATCATGTTTTTCTTTATAGATGTTTCTCATGCGGTTTAAATGCCGTTCAAAATGCCCTTCCGATAAGAATAACGTCAGTACTTTCTGGTCAATCCGTGATACAGAACACGAAAAGGCTTTCCCGGTTTTTTGATAAACCGGAACCAGCTTTTTGGGAAGTACCATATAACTGATTCGGATGGCAGGAGCAATCGCTTTGGAAAAAGTCCCCATATAGATTACCTTATCATTTTGATCCAATCCCTGCAATGCGGGAATTGGTTTTCCATGATAACGGAATTCACTGTCATAATCATCTTCAATAATATAACGTCCTTCCTTTTCCTTTGCCCATCGGATCAGCTGTCCCCGCCTGCCTACCGGCATCACAACACCAGTAGGATATTGATGTGCCGGAGTAACATAAGCAAGATTGGCATCTGTCTGATTCAGTGCTTCCACGCTTAATCCCTCTGCATCCATGACAATGGGGCGTATTCCAAATCCCAATTCTTTTAGTATGCCGTGTGCATTGGTATATACCGGATTCTCAATCCCAACGACCTGTTTTTCTCCCAATGTCTGACGAAGCAAAAACAAAAGATTTTCCATTCCGGAACCAATCACAATCTGACTGGTATGTACATGTACACCTCTGGACTGCCGAAGATAATACATAATTGCACGCCGAAGTTCCAAATCTCCTTGAAAATTTCCTTTCTGGAAAAGTTCACTGTTATCATCAATCATGATTTCTTTTAAGAGTTTTCTCCAAATATAATAAGGAAATTGGGACATATCCACACCTACCGGTGAAAAATCATACGGAAATTTCTCTTTTTCCGGTTCCGCCTCTTCCTCTTCAAGTTCAAGAGAAATATCCAATTCTGCCAATTCTTCCACTTGACAGACAAAAAAACCCCTTTTGGGACGTGCTTCAATGTATCCTTCTGCAGCCAATTGTCCATATGCAGAGTCTATGGTATTTCTGCTGACATCCAAGTGCTTTGCAAGCCTTCTTGCAGAAGGGAGCTTTGACCCAAAGGGCAAAGCTCCTGTTCTTATTTCTTCTTTAATACAAAAATAAATCTGTTCATATAATGGTTCTTTTTTTGCGGTATCCAATCCGACAATCAACATACGATCACCTGCTTATTTTGCATTCTCAATGGTAATTTTCTCAATCACTATATCCTTCACCGGATGGCTTTCTTCTCCATTTGCATCTTCTACCTCTGTCCCGGCAATTTTATCTAACACATCATATCCATCAACCAATTGTCCAAACACAGTATAACTGCCTGTTAAGGATGGGTATCCGCCTTGTTCTTCAAACAATTTCGTCTGTTTTTCATTAAAATCCATGTTTCCGGTTTCCAAAGCTTCTTTTGCTGTATCTGCCTTTGCCTGCACAATGAAGAACTGGCTTCCATTGGTATCCGGCCCCGAATTTGCCATACAGACGGCTCCCCGAAGCGGCAGCAGATCTTTCGAAATTTCATTGTCAAATTCTTTTCCCCAAATGCTTTCTCCGCCGCTTCCGGTTCCCGTCGGATCACCGCCTTGAATCATAAAATCATTGATTACTCTGTGAAAAATCTGTCCATCATAATACCCATTATCCGCCAATGTTACAAAATTCTTCACTGCCAGCGGAGCCTTTTTCAAAAAGAACTTAAACTTCATTTCTCCATAACCTTTAACTTTCATTACAGCAATGGTTTCCCCATCCGAAGCATCTGCCAGCTGATCTGTTTTTTTTGCTCCGGTAATCTTTGGTACTTTATATTTATCCAATACTTTTGTTTCTTTTTTCTCTTCTGCAGTTGTCTTTGCAGATTCCTTTTTTTGACTGTTTCCACAGCCTGCACAGACAATCATTGCAAAAATCATACAGCCTGCAAGAAATTTTCTTCTCATAAATCCAAGTCTCCTTTTATTGTTCTCTGATTTTATCTGCTGGAAATACGATTCCATTTTGTCTTCTGACTTCATCCGTAATATCCATTTCAATACGGGATGACTCTAAAAATTCATGATCAATCTTCTTTTCTTCCATCAATTTTATGAAATCCTTTGTTTCATAAATCATTGGATTATCTCTAGCTTCAAATTCCAGTTCTTCTTTGCGTCCATCCCGGTAAATAATGGTAATCTTCTGAATAATCGGACATTCTTCAATAATCATGCAGCCTTTTTCGCCCTGAATCTGCGTCGGCATTTTAGAATCTGTAATCTTAGAATACATAAGTTCTGCCTGTTTATCCCCATAAGAAGCAATGATACTTCCTGCTCCATCAACTCCATTACTTAAAATAATACTGTCAGATAAAATTTTGTCCGGTGCACCAAAAAGACTGGCTAGAAAATGGATGCAGTAAGAACCTATATCCATCAATGCTCCATTGGACATTTTCGGATTAAATGCATTTTCAATAATACCGTTTTTGAATTTATCATATCTTGATGAATATTGACAATACTGAATGGTTGCACGCCGTACATCTCCAATTTTATGAAGATTCTCCATCATTGCATGAAATCCCGGTGAATGAACATTTTTCATAGCTTCCATGAAAATAACGTCATTTTCTTTGGCCGCCTGAATCAGTAAATCCAGCTCCGTACGATTGGAACATACTGGCTTTTCGCATAATACATGTTTTCCATGGTTGAGCATTGTAATCGAATGAATATAATGACAGCAGGTTGGACTTGCCACATAAACAGCATCAATTTCCGGATCCTCTGCCATTTCTTCATAATTATCATATACTTTTTCTACACCGTATTTTGCAGCAAATTCTTTTCCTTTTTCCATGCTTCTGGAATATACCGCTGTTAACTGAATATCCTCAAGCTCTAAGACACCTTCCATCAGCCAATCTGTAATAAAATTTGTACCAATGGTTGCTAAACGTACCATAACAATCCTCCTCGTTTATACTGCTTCCCATTGACTGTTGTACAAATCTGCATAAAATCCGCCTTTTGCCAGCAATTCTTCATGACTGCCCTGTTCCACAATATCTCCATGATTCATAACTAAAATGACATCTGCATCACGGATGGTTGATAAACGGTGGGCAATAACAAAACTGGTCCTTCCTTCCATTAGATTATCCATCGCTTTCTGGATTCTCTCTTCTGTTCTGGTATCTACAGAGCTGGTTGCTTCATCCAATATCAAAATCTTTGGATCTGCCAAAATTGCTCTGGCAATAGTCAGCAGCTGTTTTTGTCCTTGGGAAACATTATTGCTTTCTTCATTTATTACCATATCATATCCGCCCGGCTGTGTCACGATGAAATGATGCGCAAAGGCTGCTCTGGCTGCTCCCTGAATTTCTTCTTCCGATGCATCCAGTTTTCCATATCGGATATTATCTCTTACCGTTCCATTATAAAGCCATGTATCCTGAAGAACCATTCCAAACATCTGGCGGATATCACTGCGAACAAACTCCCGCAAATCATGTCCATCAATTTTAATACTTCCACCGTTGACATCATAAAACCGCATCAACAGTTTAATCAACGTTGTTTTTCCTGCTCCTGTCGGTCCTACAATCGCAACTTTTTGCCCCGCTTTTACGTTCACAGAAAAATCATTGATAATGGTCTGTTCTGGATGATATCCAAAACTGACATGTTCAAAAGTTACATTTCCATTTAAAGATTCAATCGGTACCACATTTCTCTCAATTTCTGTCTCTTCCTCTTCTTCTAAAAACTCAAAAACACGTTCTGCCGCAGCAGCTGTGGTCTGCATCATATTTCCTACCTGTGCAAGCTGTGTAATCGGCTGGCTGAAGTTTCTTACATACTGAATAAAAGACTGAATCTGTCCTACTTCAATAGAATTTTTAATAACAAGGAATCCTCCTAAAATTGCCACCAATACATAACCAAGATTTCCTACAAACTGCATCAGCGGCATCATAGCTCCTGAGAAAAACTGTGATTTCCATGCAGAATGATACAATTTTCCATTGATTTCTTCAAAAGCCTCAATTTCCTTTTCTTCTCTATGAAATGCTTTAACAATATTATGTCCGCTGTAAATTTCCTCTACCTGTCCATTTAACTTTCCCAGATATTTTTGCTGTGCTTTAAAATATGGCTGAGATTTTGACATAATCGCTCCAATCAGCCCCATAGATAACGGCAGCGTCAAAAGTACAACCCCTGTCATCGGCAGGCTGATCCGAAGCATCATCACCAATACACCAATAATCTGTGTCGCTGACGTAATAATCTGCGTCATACTCTGATTCAAACTCTGTCCCAAAGTATCAATATCATTGGTAACACGGGATAAAACCTCTCCGTATGTCCTGCTTTCAAAATATTTCATCGGCATCCGATGGATTTTTTCTGAAATATCATTTCTCATCTGATAGGTGACATTATTTGATACATGAGTCATAATCAATCCCTGTAGAAAAGAAAATACTGCACTTACCACATATAAACTAAGCAGCATAAACAAAATATGGCTTACCTTTTCAAAATCAATTCCGCCGTTTCCGCCGATTTTTCTCATCAATCCGTTAAATATTTCTGTTGTTGCATCTCCTAAAATCGTCGGTCCCACAATGTTAAAAATCGTACTTACAATTGCAAATAAGATAACAAATAAAACCGCTGTATAGTATCGGCGCATATATTTGATTAATTTTTTCATGGTGCCTTTTAAATCTTTTGCTTTTTCTCCTGCTGGTGCAATGCCGCGTCCATGTCCGCCCATTGGTCCTCTTTTTCTTGTATTATTACTCATGAGCTGACACCTCCTTTGCCTTCTTCAAATCATCTTCTGACAGCTGTGATTTTGCAATCTGCTGATATACCGGACAGGATTTTAAAAGTTCTTCATGAGTTCCTCTGCCCACAATATTTCCTTCATCCAATACAATAATCTGATCTGCATGAAGAATCGTACTGATTCTCTGTGCAACAATTAATGTTGTGCTTCCATTGGTTTCTTTCTGCAAAGCACTCCGAAGTGCCACATCTGTCTTATAATCCAAAGCAGAAAAACTATCATCAAAAATATAAATTTCTGGATCTTTTGCAACGGCCCTGGCAATAGACAGTCTTTGTTTTTGTCCGCCGGATACATTAGAACCTCCTTGTGCAATCGGAGATTGATATTTTTCTTCTTTTTCTTCAATAAAATCCGCCGCCTGAGCAATTCTCGCTGCACGTCTTACTTCTTCCTCTGTTGCATCTTCTTTTCCATATTTTAAATTAGACTCAATGGTTCCGGAAAATAAAACACCCTTCTGTGGGACATATCCGATTTTTTCGCACAAATCAGCACGGCTGACATCCCGGATATCCTGCCCATCGATAAAAATATACCCTCTGGTTACATCAAAAAATCTTGGAATCAAATTAATTAAGGTCGATTTACCACTTCCGGTACTTCCAATAAATGCAGTTGTTTTCCCTGCCGGTGCAGTAAAACTAATATTATGAAGCACTGCTTCATCTGCATCCGGATAGCAGAAATAAACATCTTTAAACTCCACTTCCCCTTTTTTCTCCGGCAGAAACTGCCTTGGACATTCTGGATCTTTCACCATGACTTCCATGTCCAGCACTTCGTTAATACGTTCTGCTGCAACCTGTGCACGAGGCATCATAATAGAAACCATAGAAATAAACAAAAATGACATAATAATCTGCATCGCATACTGAATAAATGCCATCAAATCACCAACCTGCATTTTCCCAAGGTCAATATTTCCTGCTCCCACATAAACAATCAATACCGTAAGTCCATTCATAATCAGCATCATAACAGGCATCATAAAGGTCATTGCACGATTCACAAACAGATTGGTTTTCATCAATGTTTTATTTGCCTCATCGAAACGTTCTTCTTCATGTTTTTCTGTGCTGAATGCACGGATCACAGAAAGTCCGGTGAGGATTTCTCTTGTCACTAAATTTAAACGGTCAATTAATTTCTGCAGCACCTTGAATTTCGGCATTGCCACAGAAAACAAAATAAAAATCACCATCATAATTGCTGCAACACCAATAGCAATGGTCCATGTCATATTTGCATTCGTCGTTAACACTTTAAAAATACCGCCAATTCCCATAACCGGTGCAAATACAACAATACGGAACATCATCGTTACAAACATCTGCACCTGCTGAATATCATTGGTACTTCTCGTAATCAACGATGCTGTAGAAAACCGATCAAATTCAGAATTGGTAAAATCCATAACTTTCCGAAAAATTTTATCTCTTAATGTACGGCTTAATCTTGCTGCCAATCTTGCAGATAAAAGTGTAACCAAAACAGCTGCTGTCATAGTAAGCAAAGCAAGGCCGATCATCAACGCCCCGGTTTTCAAAAGATAGTTTGTCTGCAATTGATCTAAATCCAGCCCAACAGCTTGATATTCTGATTTTACAAAAGAAATAGCTGCCTGGCTGATAATACTATCCGGCATTTCATTGATATTTATGCCTTCCATCTGCTTCATCATTTTCTGCTGGCTTTTGCTCAATCCAGCAGCTGCTTTCGGATTTGCAGACAGCTGTTTTACTGCCTGAGATGACAAGGTAAGCATCGCCTTGGACATGGTTTGATCCAAAGTTTCCCTTTCGTCAGAAGATAATTTTTTACAAACATATAATTTACCCTTTTTATAGTCTTTGTACTTTGAATGGCTTACCTGTTTTTTACTGTAAAGTTTGTAAGACTTTTTCACCTGCTCTGCGTCTTTTTTCTTCATAACTGCAGTTAAACCCCAAAAAGTCTCTTCTCTCATTACTTCCGGCACTGCATCTTCAATACCGCCCTGCTGAATCCCTATATTGACAATATTGGATGTATATGTCGGCAGTGAAAGTTCACATCCTGCCTGCAATACCAATAAAATTACAATTACCGAAATGGGCAGAAATGCATTTTTCAAATAACGAAATAATTTAAGCATTATCCTTTTCCTTTCCAACCTCTAGTTCTATTTGCTGTTCCAGACAATGATCCAGCTTTGTAAGAATTCGTATCAATTCCTGTTTTTCTTCTTCTGTCAAAGCATCCGATATTTGTCTGCTGATTTTTTCTGAACGTTTTTCCAAAGATTCTACTAAAGATCTTCCCTGTTCTGAAATATAAATCCTGCTTTTCCTCTGATCCTTGGGATCCTGTTTCTTAACCACACTCCCATTTTTTTCAAGCCTTCTTACCATTACATTTAAAGTAGACGGCTTAATTCCTAATTTGTCTGCCAGCTGTTTTTGTACCTGTCCATCCTCACTGCATAGTATAAACAACAGTGGAAACTGTCCCGGATGAAGTTTTTTATCCTTCATCATACATAAATTTGACATAAAAATCTTATGATTAATTTTTCCTAATAAGTTGAAGATCCCATCCTTACTGTACATTGTATCTCCTTTCTCATTTTTTATTACCAAAAATTAATTAGCCAGCTAATAATTAGCCGACTAATCGAAATGTTAACATACATTTTTGAAAGAATCAATATATAAATTCTAAACTTTTTGTGAAAAAAAGAAGTGTCAGCCAAAACTGACACCTCAATTTTTATATTATGCGTTTCTTCCACAGCATTTTTTATATTTCTTTCCGCTGCCGCAAGGACATGGATCGTTTCTTCCAATTTTTTTACCTTTTACTACAGTTGTTGAACTTCTTGATTCTTTATATAACTCTTTTCTGCGCTGTTTTGTTAAAATATCATCCCATGCATCTAATGTATATAACCATTCTGCACGGCATCCAACCATGTTATAGTAAAGTTTTTCATAATCAATATCCAAAGATACCTTTGTATCTTCATCCATATCATCAATTGAATTCGGAATCTTTAAACTGTCATTGATTCCATCTAAGAAGCCAACAAACATCTGTAAATCTGTTTCATATTTATCTGCAAGTTCTTTTACTGTTCCTTCTTCAACAACATCTTTTTGAGCCAAAAGTTTCTCATAGATGCCTTTCTCAATATTAAAATAATTCAGCCAGAACTGCTGTCCTTCTTTTGTACGGTCATCAAATTTATATGCGTAATCACGCCATTCCTGTAATAATGCCATTTTATTTTCCATCCTTTTCTCTATAAATGTTATTCACTTTTGCTACTATAACAAATTTTTCATTATTTTTCAATAGATTCCGCTTAGAGAGTTGTTTCTTAATGGAATATAGTGATTACTGCTTTTCAAATTCCGATTTTTTCATATCCCCTATGTAACGGCGTTCCTGTTGCTTGCAAAATACCAGATTCTCAAGCATTGGTATATCTCTGTATGACGTTTCTGTTTTTGGCTCATCCTTACGCCATCCGGTTTCCTTGCTGTAATTTAACGCACCCGTTAATTATTCCCCCATTCTATACAACTATTTTCTACCTTACGTCCTATATATCCGTTGAATTTATATTATAACCCTTTTCATATTATACTAAATATAAGGAAAGAGGTGTGAAATGAATATTATATATAAAAGCAATGACCAGATATTAACTGAAATAAAAAAACTAATGATAGAAAACAAAATCACACAAAGAACTATAGCAAATAAATTAGGCATAAAACCACAAGGGCTTACAAAGCTTATGAATAAAAAGAATTTTGGATTTGAAGATGCTCAAAAAATTTTATCTGCTATGGGCTATGATTTAATTATTGATTTCCAGAAAATTGAATAACCGTTACAACAAAAACTCACAATCTAAATAAAGGAGTGATTATATGCCATTACCAAAAGAAAGAATTTATACCATAGATGATATTTACGCTCTTCCAGATGGAACAAGGGCAGAACTCATTGACGGATACATTTATTACATGACCCCACCTAGCAGAAAGCATCAAAGATTAGCTTTTTTTATCAGCCGCAGGATTGCCGCCTATATTGATTCCAATAATGACTCCTGTGAAGTTGATATAGCTCCATTCGCTGTATTTCTCAATAATGATAATACAAATTACGTGGAACCAGACATATCCGTAATCTGTGATAAAAATAAGTTGGACGATAAAGGCTGCAATGGTGCTCCTGATTGGATTATTGAAATTGTTTCATCGAGCAGCAGACAAACCGACTACAGAACCAAATTATGGAAGTATATTAATTCTGGTGTTCGAGAATATTGGATTGTCGACCCTGATAAAAACAGAATCATGGTTTATGGAAAAAATGAAAATGATTTTGCAGAATACACTTTCTCTGATACTATAAAAGCCGGTATATATAATGATTTATTTATTGATTTCAACACTTTAGAATTTTAATCTTTTCGCCTGTAGGTACTTATTTTTTTCACATACTATAGGCAATCTTTTTTTAGTCCCTTATCCTGCTCCCTATCTGCAAAATGCCTTTTAAATGGAATCACTACAATTCTGCCACACTAACCCAACTTAACACATCAAAAACCCCCATTCTACACCTTTGTAGAACGGGGGCATACTTAAGGGGAGGATGAAACAAAATTACTCAATTTAATTTATTTACATGTAAAAAGTACGAATTTATGCGGTTTATTTGAAATAACACTATCTGTATTTATTTCATTTTTTCTCTACTAGTGTACTGCTAGTACAATAACTTATCCTGTATCTTATACGGACGTTCTTCATCCATGAGTCGAACACTCGCATTGTTCCATCATCCCATCTAATAAAAAATAGAGAAGTTTTTCACTTCTCCATTTTCCTTTGCTTTCGCACTTCACTAATAAATTCATAAAAATACTGTTTAATTTTTTCTTTTTGTCTTATCTGTTCAATTACTATAGCTTCAAATTCTTGTATTTGTTCATCTGTACAATAATGTACTAGATAATCAAAGTATTCTTTTAAAATTGTCTTTTGTGCCTTACATTCTTTCATCTTATCCGCCTCCTTTTGCTATACAAACCATTTTTATATAGCAAAAAGGGAAATTTCTTCGATATATCGAAGTTTTATTTTTTTCTTCTATATATATACAATTTTTCTGCTTGTACTCTTAATGCAATCGCTAATCTGCAAATAAACGGAACAGTTGCATGATGTTTACCATTTTCAATGTCCGAAATTTGTCCAGAGGATACCTCTGCACGTTTCGCAAGTTCTTCTATTGTCATTCCCCTTATTTTTCTAATTCTTCTTATATTATAGATTACCTCTACATCCATATTGTAAAATCTCCTTTTTACAATATGTTTTGTAATCCGTATTAAAATTATTCCATTGAAAATAACAACATGGAAGACAGTTATACAGTATATTCTGCTTATAGCATTTCCTACTCCTTATCTTCTTTTTCGTTATTGTACCATTCCAAAAAATTACCAAATAAATTATTTTCCGCTTCTTTTCTTGCTTCTGCAGCCTCTTCTTTTTTGTCATATCTTCCGAGGTTATAGTTTTTTCCTTTAAATGTAATTTGTGCTACCCACTTTTTGCGGTTCTTATTCCAGCTAACACCTTTTATTCCTGATTTGTTTGTAACCGGCATCTTTGCTGTTAATGCTCTTACATCCGTGCCATCAATACAATACTTTTCTGTTGCTTCTTTTATATTTTTAAGTGCTGTATTTACAGATTTGCATCCGCATGAAATAACTTCATATACCTTTTTTCTAGATGTTATAAACTCTTTTCCACAATGCGGGCATTTGCATTGTATTTTATAATTATCTAGTTCCTTGATAATTTCCACTCCGTTATTATTTTTCATTCCAGCATAAATTTTTCTCTTGAATTTATTATCATCTGCTATGTGACCACATGATTTTGTATTGCCATTTATCAAGCAATCATATCTTACTTTACATTTTTTTCCACATGAACATTCACATATTGCATACAAATTTGATGCTATTCTATATTCATCAACAATTTTTAATTCAAAATGTTGTTCTCCTATATGCTTTTTTACCGGAACCTTTGTATTTCTACACTTTTTTGAGCAGAATTTAGAATTACTATAACCTTCAAACTCTCGTCCGCACACTACGCATTTTTTTATTGTTTTATGTGTTGCCACATTTATTTTCCTCCGAGATTCTCTCTAATTTTTCTATTATGAGCTTCTCCGCCCAAACGGGCGGATTACGCCTTCCAGCATCCCAGTTTTTTACTGTATCAACAGGTATTTCAAATACTTTTGAAAACTCCAACTGCGTAAGCCCCGCTTTTTTTCTTGCTTCTTTAATCATCATAATATCACCGTTCCAAAATGTATCTATTAAAATTTTAAAAATTATTTGTTTTCATCCATTTCTGCTTCTTCTACAAAAGAAAAGCAAATACTTTCTACAAGATCTTTTAGTTCATCCTCTGTGATTTCCATTTCTTCATCCTCGGGTGTTCTCCCAGCATCAATGCTGTCAAGTGCTTCCTGGAAGTCATAACCTCTATCTTCTACCATTTTTGCAATTTCAACATTTGATTTTTTCATAACGTTTCTCCTTTTCTTTTTATTGATTTCCTTTATCTTATATTTATATTATAGTGTTCATTGAACACTTTGTCAATACTTTTTTGAAAAAAAAAAAAAAAAAAAATAAAGCCGGGATTTCTCCCGGCAATGGTTTATACAATCGCTAAATACTTCGTTGGCACCCAGCTATTTAATTGTTTAATTAGCGCTTCCTGCTGATTGTTGTTCTTTTGTACTTTAGTAACAGTGTACTTCTTTCCGGTATACGCAGATGGAATTGTCTTTCCACTTGCTGCACCTCCGTACTTAGCACCGATTTTAATTTTTACCTTTGCCCCGGACTTTAATTTGCTGACAACCTTAGATGCTTTTGTTGTACTGATAGATTTATTTAAAATCGCTTCTGCTAATACCTTACCGATCTTGTCCGCTCCAGCGGCTTTATACATAAGATAATCGTCCTTATCGTCTACAAAACAGATTTCAAACAGCAAAGCTGGTGCTTTTGTACGTTTTAGATAATACAGCGAGGTAGATGTCTTTACTCCTCGATTCGTAAATCCGAGCTTTTCCATAGCCTTGCCACATCGTTTCACAATAGCTCTCTTGCTATCATTCCAACTGCATGCCCATACTTCAAAACCGCCATTTTTCTTATCTCCCTTTTTGTCATTCCTTCCAGAATTAAGATGTATGGAAATATCTAACGTTACATTATGTGCGTTACATTTTGCACATATCTTTTTCAATACATCATTTTTGCTTGTGCCGTTATCTACAGTGCAATTATAAACCGTAGCGCCACCTTTTTTTAAATATTTAATAATTGCTTTTGCAACTGCTCTATCTTCTTTAGATTCATCTAAAAACCCTTTTGCTCCACATGCCACCTTGCCCGATGGATTATGACCGCCATGTACATTATATTTTGCCATGTTTATCTCTCCTTTCAAAAAAGAGGACGATTATTCGCCCTCTGAATCCTTATTTACTACTTTATCTGCCACTTCCAAGCCTTTTACCAACACTGATGGTACATTAAATCCTGCTTCTACAAAATTCTCTACGATACTTCGTATCTCATTTACAAGCAAAGACGCGAGTACAAACCATCCAAGTAATGTCGTAATGCCGAGATTCACACCAATTACTTTTCCAATCTCGATAAAAATTGCGCTAGATCCAAATGCTACCATAACCATTAGCCAATATCCCAGTTTTTTAAGCACGCCTTTCAACCCTGTTTTTGAGCTTGTTTTGCCTAAAATCTTACTTTTAAGCCATCCAGACAGCCAATCCGCCACATTTAACATAAGAAATCCTATAAATAAAATCCAATGTTCGCCTAAAATGTAGGACAGAACAGCTACAACAGCACCAGTAACCATGTTATATGTATCAATTACACCATTAGCCATTTTCTTCATTTCCCTCACTTTCCTTTCTGCTTAAACATAAAATCCATTGTTATATAGTCTGCTGCGGTCGGAATATCAAACCGTTCACTTTCTTCGCATTTATCCAGTTCTGCAACGTCAATAGTGTGAATATTCACTTCGACTTCTTCTTCTAAAAGTTCCGCATATTCCTTATTGCACTGTTCCTGTGCATCTTCCGAAAATACATACACAGTATTTCCGTCTTTCTCCTGCCTCATGGCTTTGCCATTCTCGTCCTTGTCTGCGTAGGATTCACAAATCTTAATACGCTGTTCTTCCAAATCCTTGTATTCGCTCTCTAACAGTTTTAAGTTCTTTGCGATTGCATAGCTAACTTTCGCCGGAAATGTTTTTTCTGCGATTTTTAATAATCCCGCTAATCTCCCTTTTACTTCTCCAAGTTTCATTTTCATAGTTAGATACCTCTCTTTCCTACTCTGTTACCTCTGCGTCCTGTAGTGCATAAAACTCATTCGTAAATGCTGCAATGTCTTTTCTGACCTCTGCTTTGTTTGCAGCATACAACTCTTTATCCTGAATCGTCTGATTGATATTGTCAGAACCGCCGTCAGAAGAAACGCTGGCATTTAAATAAACCACCTGTTTACCGTCAATTGCAATGTTTCCTGTTAAAGTTGTTGATTTTTTTGTTTCCAGCATGTTTCTGCTCCTTTCCTTAATTGCGTAATCAAAAAACAGACAACAGCTTTTACGCTGATGCCTGTCTGAGTTCTTTTAGTTGTTTTTCCAATTTATAGATTTGATTCTGCAAATCCTGAATCATTGTTTCGTGTAAGTCTATCTGTCCCGCTTGATACATAAGTTCTTTTGTATTTTTTTGTGTCGCACACATCGTCATCATAAATAAATCATCATAACAGATTCCCTTATACCCACCAAATTCTCCGATAACCGAATAGTCATCTGTGTTGTATCCATACTTTTCAAATGTATGCTGAACCTGCTGTGCCTTCAATCCAAAGTGTATGAGATTGTCACCATCTTCATAATCTTGTTTCCAACGGAACGACACTGGCTCAAGTTCCATGAAAATATTCATCATGCTATCCAAGGATTTAAAATCAGTCTTTAGTCTTTCATCCGAAGTAGATACTGCCTTATTTGCCCATACGGCAGAACCGTAGATACGTGTTGCATAATTATTATTTCCTAATGCCGTACATTTTGTTGAACCGGCTACATAATATCTTACAACGTAATTACTCATGTCCATGGAATAAATACCCTGTTGCCCAACACTGTCTATGTTGGTCCCATTCAGTTCCAATGCTTTATTGAATCTGAACTTATTGTTAGATTTTAACTCCAATAAAGCAACACTTGTTGAAGTATCACGGTAAAAACCTATATATGGATTACCGCTTGAACTTGCTCTCTGTAAGTGCATGTATCCTTCTCGAAAAAGACCAATCCCTGTTTTTCCATCTTGGTACCCGGTCTTATTTCCTATCGTAAAAGTATCCTGTGTCATAGTTGTCGCTTCAGCACTCCCTTTATAAATCATCCATCGACCGTTTGTAAAATCGTATAAGCCATGATTTACCCCGCCAGCACCAATTAATAAACCTACTCCATATTCTCCATTATTGACAGTGACCTTTGGTTGACTAGTCGTAGGAGCTTCTATCGAAATCGAATTATTTTCCATAAAAATATTCGAAACGGGTGTTAAATGGCCAGCAGCATATTCATAAGAAGAAATCGTAAGTCCATATCCATCCATATGAGACTCTCGTACAAGGTCATCATTAGGACCATAGGCGTAGAAGCCTTCCCTACTCATTTCACTGTTTGGCTGAGAACCGTCTGTGGAAGTTACCGCTACATGATCTGCGGTAATGATAGTCTGCATATCTTTTCCGCTGCCGTATTCGCCGATATCAGGATAGCTGATCTCCAATGAATCAGGATACAATTTTGCAGTGTAATATTCCGTATCAGATGTAACAAGCCCATCTTTGTTGATGACTGTGTTAAATTTTCTTGCATCTTCCAAAGTCAAATCCTGTGGTATATATGTACCTGAAACTGACAAACTTCCGCTGAAACTTCCGGTTGCACCAACTAAATTTGCTCCGGTAATCGTTCCGGTTGCCGTAATATCTTTTGCAAAAATCCCATTGACATCTATCCTATCGGCTGAAAGGGTTCCAGTCTTAATCTTTGATGCGTCTAAATTCGCTATCATGGCATTTGTGATTGCCGCATTCGCAATAATTCCAGAATCTGCCGTTATCGTATTAGATGCAATATTGTTCGCCGTGATTGTTTTAGATGCGATCTCATTCGCTGTGATTGCATTTGCTACAATCTTATCAGCGGTAATGGTTCTGGATGTCAATATTTCACCATTTAGCGTATTTGTATTTTGTGCCTGTAAAGCCCCGGTAATATTATTCAATCCATAAACAATACTACTCGTACTTCCACGGATTTCTAAGCGTTCCACAGATAAAGTACCGGCATTAATCTTATTTGCAGTAAGTTCTACAATCTTTGCATCGGTAATGGAACCGTCTGCAATCTGTGCTGTTCCAACAACACCAGTTCCAATCATTGCAGTTGTGATAGAGCCGTCTTTGATATTCGCAAGGTCAATCTGTGCATAGTGAGTATCAAGATATTCCGTCTTAATCTGTCCTGCTTCCAAGGCTCCGATTTTTGCATTTGCTGCATTTAAATCTTCGACCTTCGCATACTTTGCATCAAGATTATCTACATCTAACTCCTTGATATTTGCCTTAATAGCGTCTAGTTCATTTGCTGTAGCAGTTTCAAAGTCCGCTTGCTTTGCTTTAAGAGTTTCAAACTCTCCTGTTTTAAAAGATGAAAAATCTCCTACCGCTTTCTGAATATTTGCTTCAATAATATCCGACTTTTCTATTGTCGCATATTTTAAATCTGCTGTTCCGATAGTTACATATCCAAGTTTTGCAACAGCAGCATCCAAATTTACTGTAAGTACACAATCTGCTGTAACGGATTCTGTATACTCTTTCGCATTTGCTAATGTTTGCGCACCTTCACTTTTTAAAGTTTCTAAAATATAAAGCAATCCGTTATTATCAATATTATTATACTTTGGATTTGCCATAGAACCACCTCTTTATGCTATACGTTTAAACATATAGCATGTAATATACGGCGGTAAGTTCTGCGCATTCCCATCTCCTGCGCTTCCAGTTGTCCCGCCTCCTGATGCTGTTTGTGATACGGAATGATTGTGCGTTGCCGTAATTGTAAACCCATCACTACTGCCATTCGCTGTTCCTGCTCCATATCCATGTTTTTCTTTCGAAGATCTCACTTTGCATATCCCGCTTGCTCCATATGAACTACCTTTTGATTGTGATGCAATATTATATATAGTTCCTGTTAATGATTTTGACACAATTGATAATGTATGCGTATGATTTGGCGTGCTATGTGTATGCTTCTGCATGTATTTACTTCCACCTGTTTTTTCCGCAGCGTTAAACTCTGCTTGTGATGTATCTACACCTACCGGAATACGGCCAGAACCCCACGCAACCCATTTACCGCCAATCGTATTTTCGGGGTTTATATTTTTTGTTGAAACATGAACACTTCCGATCGGATAACTTGCCAACCCCATATCTTTTCGGATTGCTACAAGTTCATCTTCAATAGATTTCATGATTTCGGCAGTAATAATCGTTTTTCCGTCTTCATATGTGTGTGGTATAAATGCCATATTAATTCCCTCCTATCGTATATTCATATTCTTCCAATCCGTCTTTTATTTTAAATATAATGTTCGTAACCTCCTCACATATTTCTATCCCGCTTCTAATATCGGTGCAGCCAACGATGTCACCAACCCTGCAATCATAATCCGTAATTGTCATTTCTGCCTTTTGACTTGGAGATTTCTCTTCTAACTCCTGCAAGGCATTTTCTATCATTGCGGCATAATGATCTAATACTTTCTTATAATATTTTCCCTCTACCCATGATGGCGCAGTGTCTAAAATAAACTTGCTGTAATACAGATTATTACTCCACACTGGAATTGTTGTTTTTTGTGAAGAAACATAATAATATTTATTTTTCTTCCATGCCGGAGTGCATGTCTGCTTTACGTTTGAATAATATTTATTCTTTCTCCACTTTGGAGCTTTATTCTTCTTCTTTCCTGTCCCTTTGACGGAGACATATCTTTTATTGCTTATATAATAGTAATTTTTGAAATTACTGTTCCAATCTGCGGGCTGCACTGTCTGTAATTTGTATAAAGGTTTTTCAACTCCGCTGGCAGACTGGTATGTATAACCCGTCCCATCGCTATTTTTTACGGATTCATAATAGATTCCATAATTTTTTTCCCAATCCCACGGCTTTGAAGTCAATACTTTATATACGTTTACCGTTTCTGCAGATACGCTCGAATAAGAACCCCCATCAGCGGTTGATGAAAGTGTGTAATAATTTGCATATCCATTATTCCAGTCTTTCGGTTTACTCGTCAGTTTTGTATATACTTCCTGCTGTGTCGGCTCTACTTCTTTATAAGAACTATCCTCATTTGTGTAATAGTCCGTATAATTTGTTGTCCAGTCGGACGGTCTGTTTTTTGTCAAAATGTAGTTTTCCGTTACGGATACGCTTGACTCTGATACCATCGTTCTTTCGTCAACTCCAAGAATCAATTGCTTTGATTTATCTAGGATATATTCAGAGTCCTGCTTCGGTGAATCAACTTTAGAATAGGACTGTACCCCTCCGTTCTCGTCTGTAAACAAATGAATTATATATTTCTCACCTGAATCTTCCGATGCTTTACATATCATATGATTGTATCCTAGTCCATCGTCCGTAATTTTGAAACCGTATGTATTATTGCCCTGGTACTGAATTTCATCGCTGAAATCATCCCTCAAATCAGCACTGATATGTACTTTTCTGTCATTTCTGACTTCAAATACAGGCACTGCATTCACTGTCTTTAAAAGCTGCACTATCGCATCGTAAACATTCGTATAAGATACAATTTGACACTCCGGAATGTCTAAATTCGTATCATCACAGACAAACAATTCCGTAGAATCTGTTTGTGCCAGCATCTCATTTATGATTTCACTCGCATTTCCTGCATAAACAATAATTTCTCTATCGCTTTCTAAAATCTTCTTTGCAAGCAGCCCTCTTGTATTAGTTCCTGAATACGTCACTGTGTCTTCTTCAGAATCACTCGCTACGCTTTCTACAATCCCTAAATATTCTGTACCAATAGCATACCACATAGAACGTTTTTCCATGCCGATTCCCCCGGTTTCCACCGTCAATTCAAAATCCTTGTCACCTGCACAATCATAGTCAAGTTCCACGCAATCAACGATTCCAACGTCTATAAAATCTTTGTCCGTATAAATCAGCTCCATAATGGTTCTCCCCGTTCTTCATAAATTGTAAATTCCAATTCTGTAGGTTCATTCCATTCCACAGTATTTACTCCAGGTGGTATTTTCTCAAAAATATAATAATCCGGGTTTCGGTACCCGAATATATTTCTTTCATTTCCAAATTGATCATACATGATACATGTCTTTTTTACCGAATCAATAACTATATAGCTTCCTTCCGGTATTTCCTCATCAATGTTGTAAATGTTATTCCCGATTTTCAAGTACGGCCATTCTGACGGGCCTTGAATTTTTGTCCTGAAATTGCATGGAATTCTCAACGGATTTTTTACATATGCTTTTGTAGTATTTTCGTCCTCGTCATTTCCCGGGTCAGCATCAGAGTTTAAAAGTGCATTTCCTGCGATCATAAAACCTGTAACCGCATTAATTAATGACACACTACGATTGATTTTATATTTTCTTTCCGCTACCCAGTTTGGATATTCTGTAACAAGTTTAAATTTTCTGTCTGTCATATAAAACAAATCTTCGTATTCTGAATATTCGCTGGAATAAATATAGCATGATAGGTATGTATCATTTACATATAATCTTCCATGATTCTTTACATGGACATCATAAAACAGAATATCTTCAATTTCTTTACACAGCTCTGTAAATTCCTGCTCATTATCAGCAACCAAAGATATTGTAAATTCTTTTTCCTGCACACCCTTATAAAACTTTTTTACTTTACCGCCGAATATCATGCTTGTTGCGCTGGAATAAGACCATTCGTTATTAAAAAGCGTATCAATATCCTGAATTGCCATCTTATCTGATAGAAGATTAAGTCTATCTCCAGTAGAATTTACATAATACACTTCCATTTTAAGATACCTCCTTAACCAATCGCCCAAATTCTCTCTTGTTAACTTTCATAATAATATTCTGATTTGCGCAGCTTTCGGCTATCTTTCTTGCAAGTTCATCAACGTTGATGCTCTGAGAAGCGCCTTCAACTGCGTTAGAAATCATCGTCATAAGTGTATCTGCACCTGCAACAACCTCACTTCCTGCTTCGCCGCCACCTAAAAAATTGCCGTTAGAGGAGCCGAAAATTGTTGGACTATTTAAAATCACTGGATCATTCATGGCTTTTGCATACCACTGAACACCAATTCCTGTTGGATACGATATCGTCTTCCCCAAAATCTTCTTTGAGCCCATTTTTAAACTAAAATGCGGAAGTTTTGGCAAGGATGGAGTCGGAATTTTCAATTTCAATCTTGTAAAAAATCCTTTAATTTTATTAATAATTCTACTCACTACATTTTTTGCTGTTTCTACCGGATGCGTAATAGCGTTTTTGACTCCGTTGAAAATAGATACTGCTTTTGATTTTATACTATTAAAAATCGTAGCAACTCCCGATTTCAGACTGCTGAACTTATTTTTCACATTACTCACTACGCTTGTTACAGGAGTTATGATTTTACTTTTAATTGCTCCCCATACTGTCGATGCAACTGTTTTGATCGCAGTAAATATTGCTTTCACTGTATTTTTCATTACATTAAATTTTGTTTTTACACGATTTACGATGCCGCCGACAACGGTACTAAAGACCGTTTTTATTGCGTTCCATGCCGAAGATACTACTGCTTTTACCGAACTCCATAAACCTTTCCAGAAGTTTCGGAACGACTCGCAATTATTCCACAACAATACGAAGGCTGTTACCAATCCTGCTATCGCAACTGCTATCAGCACAGCAGGATTTAATCCCATTACTGCATTTAAAATCGCCATTGCCGAAGATATGCCACTTATGATAGCAGTACCCCCTCCTAGCACAAGCCATAACCCTCCAATCGCAACACCGAATCCAGCTGCCACAGGAGCAATTACATTCATGTGTTCCGCCAGAAATCCGATTCCATTAGCCGCAAGTGACGTTAATGCCGACTGCGCTGGTGCAACTGACTCTGCAAGTTTTGATTGTGCATCCATCATTTTACTGCTTGCATTGTTTGCCTCTATCGTTGCGCTGTTTGTATGGCGATAAGCGTCCGCAAGTCCACCGTATTTTCCATTTAATGTATCCACAATCAACTGCTGCCGCTCTTGTGTGTTTTTACATTTTTTAAGTTTTTCGTTGAAATCATCTTCACTGATTCCAGCCCAATTTAACGCGTCCGCCAAGTTACCTGTAACCTGTCCAACATTCGCAGTTTCGTTTACGGATTCCATCAAACCATCAAGCGGTATAGAATCACCATATTTTGCCCATATTCCTGTAGCTGCATTGATTAATTTATTCGTATTTTGAGTAGACAATCCCATTGCCGACATATTTGCCACGGCAGTTGAAGATAAAGTCTCATCTCCTGTGATTGCATAAAAATCTTTATAATTACTCTTTAAAGAATCCAAACTCTTTCCAGATGTTTGTGCTATTGCTGCAAGTTTTGCCTGCTCATTGCGATATTGCCTTGTTTCCTCTTCCAACCCGGCAATAGAATCTATCGCACCTGTGGCAAAATCGGCAATTATGTTTCCTGCAGCAATATCCCCCACGCTGGTACCCATGTCCTCTGCACTGTCTCCGGCATCTTCAAGTCCTTCCGTAAGTTCTGCGGCCGCTTTGTCTGCTTCTGCCATTCTGCTCTTACTTTTTTGAAGTTCCTGATTTGCTTTTGACAAACCTGCTTTTAATTCTTCTGCCTCACTAGATGTTCTGCCGTATTGAATAACTGCATTTTTGTAAGCGACTTCCAGCGCAGAAACCTTTGATTTTTGACTGCTTATTGTACTTTCCAGCTGTCCTAATGCTGTAGAAGCCTGTCTTGAAGATGCTTCCTGCTTCTCCAGTGATGCGTTTGTTTTATTAATATCTGCCTGTATACCATTTTCTACATTCTTGCATTTGCTTAATGCTGATTCCAAACTTTTTACTTCGTCCGAA
Source organism: Lachnospiraceae bacterium (assembly GCA_021771695.1). Classification (GTDB taxonomy): domain Bacteria; phylum Bacillota; class Clostridia; order Lachnospirales; family Lachnospiraceae; genus Anaerostipes. The sequence goes on from JAETON010000001.1 coordinate 156,224, forward strand.
TTTTCTCCAAAGATATTTTTGGCTAGATCTAATTTTTGACTGGTTGCTTCTGTTTTTTGTTTAGCCAGTTCCATTTCTCTATTAAGCAATGAAAGTCTCTGCTTCATTCCATCTTGACTTTCTCCATTCGCTCTCATTTCAGAATTATTCTCTTTCAACTGATTGCGCAATACTTTTAAATTTCTCTCTGATTCTCGTATGGTATCGTTAAAATCCGATGCATCTGCTGTAAACTTAATCTTCGCTTCACTTTTTGCCATTCTCCATCACCTTCTCTCTTGCATAGGACTTCCAGTTTTCATAAGCTGCTATATCCTCCGCCAAAAATTGCAAAAAGGGAATATCAGATTCCCAAAATGTTTCTTCTGCTATTCCCAATATCCGCACATAATATACATAATAATCTTCTACTTCATACAACGTAAACTCCGGCAGTTTTATTTTGCTGTTTGTTTTCTTTGTTCTTTTTCTAAACGCCGCAGCGAATCCAGCTTTTTTTTAGAATACATCCTTAGCCACATTTCCATAATAACTTCACGGTCTTCCGGCAGTTTTTCAAGAAAATCTTCAAACGACATGCAAGAATCATATTCTTTAATGTTTGCACATAAATATGCCACATAAAGAATTTCCGCTATTTCCATTTCATTTATGTTCTGTTTATTTGTAGTCTGTATGTATACATCGTATGCTTTTTTATCTTTGTTCCTTAATAAATAAAGTCTTTTAAAATTCAGCGTCATTTTTAAAACGCTGCCATCATTCATTTTCATGTTAAATATTGTGTTTTGTGCCAAAATAATTCCTCCTTGTGTCTGCTATACTGTTCCGCTCTCTCCAGTATCTTCTCCTTCGGTTCCACTGCCTTCTTCTGCGCTGTCTGCGGGTTTCACTAAGCTGCTGTCAAAATTACTCATCCAGTTTTCAACCATCGCAGTATCTGTATCACTTTGCACGATGACCTGATACATTCCATTGCCGTCAACGTCCGGGTCAACGGATATAGTCAATTCCACTTCTGCAATCTCTTCTGCGTTTGTTTCTACTTTCCGGCTGATTCCTTCCTTTACGGTACAGCATGGATAAGCCTTCAATTTAACATTTCCGTCTTCATCTTCTACCATTTCCGTCATGCAAAACTGTTCATGTACAGACAAAGTTCCGTATGCCATAACTCCATCTTTGTAACCGTCCACATACATCCCAAACATCTGTCCATATACATCCTCCCGGATATGGGCAGATACTTTGACTTCGCCTGCCCCGGTCGCTTTTGTTCTTGTTTTCCACGGCATATTCCTTTTATTCTTTGTCACAGTACGGACTTCCATGGATTCCTCTGCTGTCCCTAGTGTGTCCATGATTGTTGCTTCTGCATCGTCCGGGAACTGGATTCCCCACTTTGTGATATCATATTCCGAAAATATCTCACTGTATTTCACTGACATTTATATTCCTCCTTCAATCTGTTCGATTAATTTCTGTGCTATTTCATTTGCAATTCCTTCACTCTTACTTTCTGCCCCTCTAAGCATAAACTGTTGATTTCCTGCGTGATGTTTCGTATTAGTACCGTCGTCCGGGAAATACAAATAGTGATAATCCGATTTTGTTTTCACTGTTATACTCAAATTTCCATTTTCTCGTGTAAATGGCTGCGCTGTACTTGCCGGGGCTTTCTTTCCTTTCCATGTCCTGCCGGATTGTGGTAAAAGTTTCTGGATTCCCTGTTCAATTTCTTCTGCTCCAAAACCGTGTAGAACATCATTTATAACTGGCTCCGGTTGTGCAGCACGTATCATCAACTCTATAAGATTATCAAATTCTTTATAATCCAGTTCTGCCCTTGCCAATTACATCACCCCGATACTTTGCCTTTGTAAATACTATAGTTGCAATCTCTACTATGACATCGGTATTCCCCTTTTTTGTATAATTAAATGTGACAGGATCATTGACCGATAATTTTAAGCCTTTGATTTCTAACATCTTTTTTATTACATCATAAACATATCCGTCCGGAATAAAATCTTCATGAATGATGTTAACTGCATAATATTCATTAAAATCACCTTTGGTAGACCCTGCCTTTTTAATTGATGTACGGTTAAAAACAAAATAATTCCAGTTTTTTACCGTTCCTTGTGGTAACAATCCATAAGAAACTGCTGCCATGGGTACATTTTTTCTCGATGCTATCTCATCAAGTTTTAGTTTTATTTCATTCAGCAATATCACATACCTCCTCCAGATATAAATACATCTCCTGATTCGCACGGTCATAATCAATATTGATAATGCTGTAAAGTTTCCCTGTACAAATAACCTGATGCTTTGTCTCTACACCTGAAAACAACGGGCAGCACACCTTTAGAGAGAGTGTTCTATCACAAGATTCTGCCCATTCCATATCTTCTGCACGCTTTGAACGTTCTTCATATGCAAGTTTGGCAATAAATTTCATATCATTTTTTGTTTTAGGATTTATAACAGCACCAAAATCGTTAGATGCCTGTTTTGATTCATAAACATGCAGATATCCGTCATTGTATTTTTTCACTGTCTTTTGCATATTTCACCTCATATTTTGAACGCAACTGCAAAATATCGTTTAAATATCTGGAATCAAATTCTTCTACGCAATTATTTCTTACATATCTACAGTAATTTAAAAATAATCTTCGTTCCTGTCCCGGACTTAAGTAATCAGAATCTTCCTCTTTGATTCCCAGTTTAAAATTCATAGTAGGAACAGCATCGGATACTAACGCTTCAATTTCTGCGTCAGTATCCTCGTCATTCCACGTGATTTTTAATTCACGCTTTACAATTCTTATTAACTCCTCCATGCCGTCCCCTTTCTGTCAATTATGCTTCCGCTTCTATCAGCTGTTTAGAAAGTACCGTGATATAAGCAGGATCTAACTTGCTGATGTCAAGCAGAATAGATACTGTATTGTCATATGCTCTTCCCATTCCGTACATTTTAATTTTAAATACTCTCTTATCTTCTAGGAATTTAAACTCGTCAGAGTATTCAATCACACCTTCTTTTGCTCCGCCGATTCCCATAAAGTATTCCTCCGGTAAACAAAGAATAGCTTTTCCTTCCTCTAATTCATTTGATACTTCTACATCCGTTGGAAATGGGAATAGATTTGTTGCATATGTTCCAGTTCCTGTTAACACTGTAGTTGCAGGCATAACTTTTGTTAGATAATCCGCCATGTTGCAGATCATCAGCACCTTATTAAATTTCCTTGAATTTCCTTTCTCGCTTTTTACCAGTTTTGCAACCAGCTTTCCATATTCCTCTGGTAGAAATGATTTTACTGCCACTGCTGTTTTTTGCGGGTATCCATCTGTAGAAGAAACAGATACTCCCTCATGGACATCTCTATCCAATCCAATCGGGCAGTTTTTGCCATTTCCACTTACTACAGCTTTTTCCAGTGCACACAATAGTGAATCTTTTAAAAATGTCCGCAAGTAATTGTCTAAGAATACAGGTCCCAGGTCCAACATGTCTTTCTCGATTAACGTATATGCGGTTAACTTGCACTGATTTACTTCAATAACTTTAAATCCAGAAGTGATTTCCTCTGTGATTTCACTATTGATTTCTCCCCATACAGCATTCTGCTTAGAGTGATCGTTTAGAATCCATCTTGTTAAATATGCAACATTTTGGAAATTGATACGATTTAATAATGGGTGCTCATCAACTAAATCTTTATATACATCCTCAATAATTGTTACTGGCATCACATCTCCATCAAGCAGCCCTGTTAACTCCTGCATAGGATGTGAAGTTTTTCCTGCCTGAATCAGTTTTTCATAATATTTTAATTCCTCGCTTGTGAGCTGTCTGTATCCTCTCTGTGCAAGTATTGCCTGATTCCCATTTGCTTCTACATAGTCCTGTCTCACGCAGTCCACTACAGATTCATGAAAATCGCCCCACGCTTTCTGAATTGCTTTTTCGTCACCGCTTTTCATTGCGCTTGATAATGATAATAATGCTTCTTTTTTGTTTCTTTGTGTAATTGATAACATATGCTTCCCTCCTATTTTGTTAATGCATGAAAAAAAGACCGAAACATTTGCATATTTTGGTCTTCTCCATCTTCTTCTGAATCTTCTTCATCTTCGTCCCCGGTCTCTTCCGAGGTTTCTTCTGTTTCTTCTTCCTGATCTTCTTCTGTATCTGTTACATTTTCTTCATCTTCGTCCTCCTTCTCATTTTCATCCTCTTCGTCTTCTGCTGCGGAAAGAATCATCTTCTTTAACGTCATTTTTACACTTTGGCTTGCTTTCCCCGACTTCTGTTCTCCTACAATCGTAGTAGCAAACCCATATTCCAATGCATTTTCAGAAGAAATCCATGATTCTTTATCCAGCAATGTACGCAATTCTTCCTCACTGATACTTACATGTTCCATATATGCTTTGACCGATGCATTTGAAATTATATCTAAATCATCCGCTTCTTTCCTTAGTTGTGTCGCATTCCCGCTTGCATAGGTCCATGCGTTGTGTACCATAAGCAAAGACGCATTATTCATGACTCTTTCATCTCCTGCCATAAAAATGACAGAAGCAATGGAACATGCCATACCGTCACATACCGTTTTTACACTTGCTTTATGACGTTTTAAAGAATTATAGATTGCCAGTCCTTCTGCGACCTCTCCGCCATAGCTGTTGATGTATACATCAATATTATCTACATCCAATCCCTCAATTTCCTTTGAAAGATTGTATGCGGATACATCACTTTCCAACCACGGCCACGATGTAATATCCCCATAAATATTAATGTTAGCACTTCTTGCTTCATCATCCACAACCAAAGCATAGTATTTATTCGCTTTACTCAATTTTTACTTCTCTCCCTTCTTCGATTGCCTGCATCATCTCTTCAATTTTTACATAGTTTTTTGTCATCCAATGCTGTCTTGACCACTCTGTATTTAACGGTTCATATCCTACCTCCTTCCTGATTTCATCAATACACATATTTCCGCTTGCAGTCAGTTTATCTACTGCCTGTGCTAAATCAAAAATATCCCTGTGATTGATCTTCCCAGTATCGACCTTGTAATAATTTTTCTCTTTCCAGTTGTTAACACCTGCTCTTTTATTCAATACCTCCTGTATCATATCAGCCACCGGATCAACACAAAATGTTAAAAACACTTTTACGATTTCGTTCATGTTTGTAATATTTCCTGTCATTAACGTCATCGGGATGTGAAGCGCATTAGCAACCATTTCAAACATGTCTTTTCGAATATTGATTAGTTCTGTTGCAGAATTACTTCCAACTTTCTGTTCATCTCTTTCAAGCACTCTGCCTACAAATTCTGGATATACTGCATTTTCAGAAGCTATATATGTTTCCAATTGTGTTTTTAAATACTCCGTAAACTCTTCATTAAAATCATCATCTCCCGCCTGAACATTATCTAATTTTAATTTATATTTGACGCCATTTGACTTTTTAAACGCAGTCGATGCACTTTTTATCAATTTTCCATATTCTTCTCCAATACCTGCCATCAGTATACCAATGCCTTGACCGTGTAATTTAAAGTGATATACGTCTTTTGCTTTAAATTCCTTAGGAAATGTATATTCATTGACACTGACATTTTCATATGTGTCCCCGTTGATTGTATCCTGCATTTTCACCGGGCAACTGTCCACACAATAAAGATTTCCTTTATATTCCACAACATAAGCACCATCTTCTTCTCGAATGACTTTATTTATCACGTCCTGCCAGAACTGACTGGAACTCTGATTCGGATTTGGCGAGATATTTAACAGGTAATAATCATCTTCATATACCTCTTTTCCATTTTTAAATGTTTTTATCTCGCTTTTTGCCACGGCATTTGAAATTAATGTGATTCCTGTATAAAGAGCCAGCTCTTTATAATACAATTCTGGAGGTATATCTATACACACTGTATCTGGTCCGATTCTTTGTTTTACCGGAAACCATTTTTCTAGAAAGTTTTTAAATCCCATATCTTTATCTCCTTTCAAAAATTAAAAACCATTGTCGGTATTTTCGGCTGTTTCTTTCTCTCATTAATTTCATCTTTAATCGTTGCTGCTGCCACAAATGCCATAAATCCGTCCGTTTTTCTGTAGTGTTCTTCCTGTTTTCCATACTCATAGTTAATTCCCTTGCTGACTTTCTTTGCATTGTTTGTATACCACCGCATAATCGGCACATCGCCAAACACAAGCGTATGATTTACAAACATAGAATTAATGAGAGGAAAAACTTCTTGCACATTACTCGGACGAACCTGGAAAACATTTTTCCTTTGAAATGCTTCAAATCCAATTTCACTTAATGCCTGATTCATGTAAGAATACCTGTATTTATCAATTGCAATTTTCTTAATTTTGTACTTATATTTTTTCTGCATCATATCAAACCAATCTGCAACATAAGAAGCTGGAATTTCTACATCATCTACATAAATAACATCTCCATCTTTTGCCCATTGGTCGATTGGTGTTCTCTTTTTTATCACTGACAAATCCCTTGACCTTGTACACACAAAAGTTTGCTGTATCCAGTAATATTTCCCTTCAACGTGAAACAGCAGACCGCAGACCGTAAAATCATCTGTACTGGAATAATCTACACCACCAACACATTCAAGACCTTTAAAATCTGGCATTTCTTGATTTGTCGCCTTTATGTTATCCCATGATGCAACTTCAATATCTTTATTTCCGATTGGATAATTGCAGCGTTTTGCCATATACTCTGCAAAGTATTCTGGTTTAAACGGCATGTCTGCAATCTCTTTTTTGATTGTGCGTTTTAAATCCGGCATATCATTGATGCTTGGATTTGCTTTTATCATCTTGTCTATGTCGTTCCATTCTTCTTCTTTCTCAATCTTGCACCAGAATACAAATGTCTGATTTTCTGGATTATATTTTTCCAATATCATCCGATTTTGGTCTTTTTCCATATCAAGGACACCACCACGTATATGACCATCTGTGGTGATCGTGATTACACGACCATCTTTCGTTTTTCCTAAGCCGGATTGCAAGGTATTGATATTTTGTGTATCTGTATATTCATGTTTCTCATCGAAGATAATACACCCGGAACGTTTAGAATCCTTTCCACGCTTGGATGATGTGTTAAATTCCAGAATAGATTTTGTAATTCTTCCTTGTATCATTTCCTTTGTTGCATAGTAATTTGATTTCAATGCCCTGCGGTATTCTTTCTTCGGATTATCCGTTACGATATCATAAACATCATTGAAACTTCTTTTTGCCTGCTTTTCTGAATTTGCCAAAATATCTATATCATAATGCGGTATTCCATGAATAGGAGATAAGAAATAAAAACATAAATAAGAAACAAATCCATTCTTTCCTGCCCCTCTCCCGATAATAATGCGAATATCCGTAAAATAAATATTATCGGTTTCCTTATATCGAATACCAACAATAACAGCAAATAAAAAAATTTCCCATTCAATTAGTTTGTATGGAAAATATTTTTGCAATGCTAAGCCTTTTTCGATTCTTTCCTCATCTATATAAACATCTTCTCTTTCAAGAACCGGAATCAAAAGATTATTTATCATGTCTTCCTGTTCTTTACAATGTTCCACTTTATTATCAAGAATTATTTTCATATAAGGGTTTAAATATTGACTATAATTCTTCAAACGCATCGTCTTTATTCATTTCCACAGGCTTCAAGCCTAAGAAATCTAAAATGCTCCTCATTTCCTTTGTCACTTGCCTTTTCTCTTTGGATAAATTAATATTAAAACCCTTATTTAATTTTGCATTTATTACTTTTAAACTGTCAAAATACCCCATATATTCATCGACTTGATCTAACAGATATTTTTCCGATGTTCCTTTTGCTTCCAAAGCCTTGATAATTGTGGCTTTGGTCTCTTTTCTTAACGCTTCTTCCTTTGTCGGACGTGCCACAATTTCACCCGCTTTCTTCCCTGTTTTTTCAATTTTTGAATTTTCTCCACATGCCTGCCCACTCCCCGTTGTACACCCTCTCCCAAAATTTTATGGGTTAGGGGGTGCCGGGGGTATCTTTTTCACTTACCATCTTTCTTCTGTCAACGGTTTCGGTTTTGGTTTATATCGCATTCTTCCATGTACCTTATCATGACAGTCATGGCACAATGGAATGAGATTCTTATACTCAACACCTTTATATTCATATGTCTTGCTAAGTGCAAGCCAAGGATATTTCTTCACATGCTGTACATGATGTACAGTTACTGCCTTAGATACTTTTCCTTCTTCTCTGCACATGACACATTCATAATGATTTTCTTTTAATACTTCTTCTTTTAAATGTCTCCACTCTTTTGATTTATAAAAACTATACAGTCTGTTATCTTTCATCAACTGCTGAATCCAATTTGCCACTTCTTCTTTTGTCATACTGCTCACTCTCCTTTGTCAGACTCTGACAAAATTTATAATCAGGACTACCGGCTTAGCCGGTAGTTTGTCCTGTCCCTATAAGGGACTGTTACCTGCTTGCATCTAAAGATGCTCTGAATTCGTCCGCCAACCGCACTTCGTTTTCTGGATTG
>JAETON010000082.1 GCA_021771695.1 Lachnospiraceae bacterium
ATTATATTTATCATGCGGAACTTCTGATTGGTGAACAGAAAATTATCATGAGTGACCATGTGGACATTGAGTTCCAGATCTGTTACTCGAATTTTCTTACCATGATGTATGATGTGAAAGAGGAGGTTCAGCGGGCATACGAGATTATGAGAGAAGGGAGCAAGACCATTTATACTATGGAGACTACTCCATACAGTTCCTGCAGAGTGTTTTTTGTTGACAGATTCGGCATCCGCTGGGGGATTATGGCGGAGCAGACGGAGAGGTGAGGCGTTGAATTGAAATGGTAAGATATATTGCATTTTTGCGTGGCATTAATATAAGCGGAAAAAATAAAGTCCCGATGGCAGAATTAAAGAAAGGCTTTGAAGAAATAGGGTTTGCGGAAGTAAAAACTTATCTGAACAGCGGGAATGTGATATTTTCAAGTGACGAAGATGATATGGTGGAAATTACAAACCGGATTGAAACGATGATAAAAAGGCAGTTTGGCCTTGAGATCCCCGTTTTTGTCATATCAAAAGAGACACTTGAGGATATTTTAACTCATGCACCGGATTGGTGGGGGAGCGAAGATAAGGAAATCTATGATAATCTGATTTTCATTATCCCTCCCGCCACATTTGCTGATGTTTTCAACGAAATTGGGGAACCAAAGGAAGAATTGGAAAAGATAAAAGACTACAAAGAGGCAGTATTTTGGTCTTTTAGCCGGAAGGATTACCAAAAAACAAATTGGTGGTCAAAGACTGCAAGTACTAAAATAAGTACCAAGCTGACAATCAGAACCGCAAATACTGTTCGTAAGATCGTTGGAATGTAGCTGCCAGACTGAATTAAAAAACGAAAGGAAGGACAAATCAATGAAAATCGAAAAATGCAAAAAAGACTCCTTTATTGTAATTGGAAAAGAGGGGGCAACAACAGACGGGGCTGATTTCATCCAAAAGCTATGGGACGATGCAAATTCCCATTTTGGAGAAGTTCAGCATTTGGCAAAGAAAGATGAAAACGGAAATATTAGTGGAATATGGGGCGCGATGTCTGATTTCTCCCGTTCCTTCCAGCCTTGGGAAGAGTTCAATCAAGGACTATATCTTGCAGGAGTAGAATGCAATGATGATGCCGAGGCCCCCGACGGCTGGACAAAATGGGTGATTCCAGGCTATGAGTATATTTATGTGGAACGTGAAAACGATGCTATTTTTCCAGAAGTAATACAATATCTGAAAGATAATAATATTGCCCTAGTTGGGGCAGTTCATGATTTTACATGCCCTCATACCGGGAAAGGATATATGTTTTTCCCGATAAGGAAGTTGTAAAAAGAATTTACGGAGGAAAACAAAAATGAAAAGACCAATACTGAATTGCTTGAAAAAATATTAGTGAACAATTTTGGCAGTTCAGAGTTTTTTATAAATAAGGCAATCGGCTGGAGCCTACGAGATTATTCTAGGATTAATCCTGATTGGGTAAGGGAATTTGTGGAAGAGCATAAAGATAGTATGGATAAATTGAGTATTAGAGAAGCAAGTAAATATTTATGACTTTTAGATGGTATCTGAATACAGCAGTTATGGAGCTGATACGGAAATAATGGTATTCAAATGGTGGAATTTAGCGGAGAAGAAATAGATATTTTCGAGGAAAAAGCATGATAGGCATATATTTAAGTGGAACAGGAAATACCAAGCACTGTATTGAAAAATTGATGGGGTTATTGGATGAATCGGCACGAGCTATCCCGATTGAGGGAAAAGAAACAGTAAATTTGTTGGAACAACATGACTTTATTGTTTTGGCATATCCTGTGCAATTTTCAAATGCACCTGTCATGGTAAGAAATTTTATAAAAGACCATTCAGACCTTTGGAAAGGGAAGATGGTGCTTTGCGTTGCTACAATGGGACTATTTAGCGGAGATGGGGCGGGCTGTTCCGCACGATTATTGAAAAAGTATGGTGCAAAAATCGTTGGCGGCTTACACATTCATATGCCCGATTCCGTTTGTGATGTGAAGTTGCTAAAGAAGTCTATTGAAAAAAATCGGGAGATCATTAAAGCAGCGGACAAAAAAATTGAAAATTGTGCGGGCAAAATGAAGCAAGGCAAATACCCAAAAGACGGATTGTATTTTTACGATAGGATAGCTGGACTACTCTGCCAGCGGTTATGGTGTTATGGAAAAACAAAAGACTATTCCGATAAGCTGAAAATCAGCAACGCATGTACGGGGTGTGGTCTATGCGTCCGTATATGTCCTATGGAAAATCTCGTCATAAAAAACAGCAAGGCGACTGCCGGAAGTCGTTGTACTATGTGCTACCGTTGCATTAGTTCCTGTCCCCAACAGGCAATTACACTATTAGGAAATACAGTAGTTGAACAATGCCGCTATGAAAGATATGTGGAAAGGTAGATATCTTCTATTCTTATAAAAATCAGGATAGGTAGGGAAGTTGCAGAGAACGAAAAATCGGAATTTGTGGAGAGATTTCTTGAACTTTCCTTATTTTACAGGCTTTCCAGCCCCTTAGATAGTGAAATGATATGTATTTTCCCTTATTTTTGCCCTTATGCGGAATCCGCAAGGGAAATAAGGGAAATTTTTAGTTAAGCATTGCTCGCTACTTTATCAAGAAGTCTTGCTGAATCTCGCTTTGCTTTTCTTGTTGAGTGAGCGTAAATATTTATTGTGGTACTGACATCAGAGTGTCCTAACAGTTCCTGTACATCTTTCGGAGCAGCTCCATTGGAAAGTAGGTTGCTGGTGTAAGTGTGCCGTTACGGTATAATAACGACAAACGGAAAAAGCCTTTATTTTCAAGGGGTTTGAGCGTTTGCCGTCATTTATTCAATTCCTTTTCCAAGTTGAAATGTGACGAGAAAATTA
>JAETON010000002.1 GCA_021771695.1 Lachnospiraceae bacterium
CAGGGAAGTACCACAAGCCTTGTAAAGGAGGATGGAACTGCCGATGCAACTTACCAATATACAGACTTTGGGGAAACCACAGTCAATGGGGATAATAAAGCTGATAACGAAGTGTGTTATACCGGGGGAATCTATGACAGTATGGCAGGACTTTATTACTTGAATGCCAGATACTACAATCCGGAAGATGGAAGATTCCTCACAGAAGATACCTACCGTGGAGAAACAGACGAACCGGATACCTGGCATCTGTATGCGTACTGTAAGAATAATCCAGTGAACTATGTGGATCCAAGTGGGCATGCAAAAGAATGGTTTAGCAATAAAAAGGGGCATGTATATAAAACTAAAACTCGTAGTACATTAAGAGTATGTACAGATGGCCGAATTGCAAATAAATATGAGAAGAGAAAGTGTGAAGCTGCAAAGCATGGAAAAATAGGTCCTTATAAGGACGAAAGTCATGTGTGTCATACAGCTGGATTTGATACAGATGTAGCTTCGGATGCAATTCCATATATTGTAGTCCCTAAAAGTATGAAAAAAAAGTATATTTATTCTTTAGGAGTTATTATAAATAAGAAAAATGGGAATTATTTGTATGCTGTTGTTGCTGAAGTAGGAAAAAATGAAAGAGGGATGGGAGAGGTGTCCATATATGCAGCATGGAAAATGATGAACATAACACCTCCAAAAAACCATAAGGTGAAGCCAAATCATAGAATTGCAAATTCTGATCAAAAAGGAAAATGGAAGATAGTTCTTTTTCAAAAATCTGCTCCAAAAGGAAAGAAAGAGGGATGGCATTATAAAACTACGAAAGCATTGAGGGCACATTTAAAAAGTGTAGGGAAGAAATGCTATAAAGGAACAGGAAAATGTTTAAATTAACAGGAGTATAAATATTTTGTATCGAGTAAAATAGTTAAAATCTTAAATCAATGTATAATATTCTGGATAATGTATGTTCAGGATGGGATTGTGTTATTCCATCCTGCATACTTGATTGGTGACTTTAGTCTGTTGAGTGCCGGAGTGTTCTTCAGAAGGAGAATACTCCGGTGCGAAATAATAAACCACCAGCTCTGCTGGTGGAGCACGATTCTGGCTTTAGCCGTATATGTATTTGCACCAAAATACAGAAGACAGATTGTATATGGAAATATCAGGGAAGATGTAGGAAGAATTCTAGGAATACTCTGTAAAAGAAAAGGTGTCGAAATCATAGAAGCAGAATGCTGTATAGATCATATTCATATGTTTGTGAGAATACCACCAAATTTAAGTATTTCATCCTTTATGGGATATTTAAAAGGAAAAAGTTCTTTAATGATATTCGATCGACATGCAAATTTAAAATATAAATATGGAAATCGAAAATTCTGGTGCAGAGGGTATTATGTAGATACGGTTGGAAAGAATGCGAAAAAAATAGAAGAATATATTAAGAATCAACTGCAGGATGATCAAGCATATGATCAGTTAAGTCTAAAAGAATATATTGACCCGTTTACGGGTGAGCCAGTAATAAAAGGCAAATAGGAAATCCTTTAAGGATTAGCCATGTTTTGAACCAAAGAATACGCAACACTGTAAACGCTTTAAAACTCAAATATGATACCTCTGATCCATTTGAGTTGATAGATTGTCTTGACATCGAATATTTTAATACCCCTTTAGGCTCACGTCTTGGGTGTTATTACATGTTACAGCGTTCTAAGTGTATATTTCTTAATGTTGACCTAGAAAATCAATATATGAGGCGGATAGTGGGTGCTCATGAGTTAGGACATGCAATACTGCATCCTAAGTTAAATTGTTACTTTATAAAAAATTACACCTTATATTCAAAAGATTCTCACGAAATTGAAGCGAATAAATTTGCTTCGGAATTACTTCTCTCGGATGATATATTTAAAAATTACGAAGGATACACTATTGAACAGATTGCAGCATTTGAAAATGTAATACCAGAATTAATAAAGCTGAAAATTTAGCTTTATATATTTTTATTTTAAGCTCGAACGTATTTTCGGTAATATAGAAAGGAGTACATAATCTATGTTAATACAATGCCCTGAATGTGAAGGAAAAATATCTGATAAGGCTCTGTCATGCCCACATTGTGGATTTCCATTGAAGCAAGCTCCAGCACCTGTATTTTATAAAAGAAAACGCAGGAGCAATGGAACAGGTTCTATTGTTGATCGTGGAAAAAGATTGAAAAAACGATATGAAGTACGTGTAAATTGTCATCTGGATGATAGAGGTTATCCAGTCTATGATGTCCTTGGAAGATACGAAGAACGTGACCGGGCAAATTTAGAGCTTGCCCTATACAATGAAAATCCATATGATTTAAAAAAAGCTATATCTAGTTTTTCACAGGTTTATGAATTGTGGTTTAGAGAAAAATACAAAAATGGAAAGAGAGAATTTTCAAAAAGTTCAATTGACAGTACAAAGGCAGCATATAAAAGAAGTTCAAAATTACATGATAAGATTTTCAAAAATATTACTACACAGGATTTGCAAAATATAATTGATACAACTGAAAATGATGGCTTATCTCGTTCTACAATTGATAATATTAAAAATCTTTATACTCAAATGTGGGAGTACGCTATTTCTAAAAATATTGCAGCAAAAAATATTGCACAATATGTACAAATTTCTGTAGAGGAAAATGAAACAAATGGAACTCCATTTTCTAATGATGAAATAAAAATTCTATGGAACTCCTTAAATATTGAATACGTAGATATAATCATAATTTATATCTATTCTGGCTGGCGTGTTACCGAATTACTACAGATGCCAACAAGAGACATTAATTTAGAAGAAGGGACTTTTTTAGGCGGAAAAAAAACTCGTTCAGGAAAAAACCGAATTGTACCAATCCATTCAAAAATAAAAGCACTCGTGGAAAGACGTATCCATCAACCATACCTGTTAATGTTCGATGAAAAACCTATGAATTATCAAAAATATCGGGAAATATTTAAAACAACTCTGCGAAATTGTGGTATTACTACACCGCATACACAGAAAGACACACGGCACACTTTTGCTACACTTCTTGACGAAGCAGGAGCAAATGAGGTAGCTATTAAAAGAATGATGGGACATAGCTTAAAAAAGGATATTACAAAAGGAGTTTATACCCACAAAGATATTGAACAATTGCGGAAAAATATCGAATTAATTTAAATAATCACAGGAAAGAATATCTCTTTATCTTTTGTACTAGTACACTACTAGTACAAAAGAAATAGCAGAAACCACGATAATATGCAGTTTCTGCTATTCTCTACTTAAGGGGAGGATAAGTATTTCTCATCCAATCGTTGATTGGATATTACTATTATGTCCTGTCTTTTTATTTTTATTCAAAACTTTTTATTTTTTTATCCAAGATTTTAAACTTTTTTGAGCAGGATTAGAAATCAGTTTTCCATCATAGGTAAAACGAGAACCATGGCACGGACAATCCCAGCTTTTCTCATCTTGATTCCACTCCAATTGACATCCCATATGAGGACAGCGAATGTCTACGATATGCAGATGATAATTTTCATCTTTATAGACACCCATTTTTTCTCCATTTATAAGAACAATTCCTCCGTGTCCGCAGGAAAGTTCCTGTTGTGTTTCCTCTGGATTCATAAATATACGCCGGGTCAAACTTTTTACTGCATGCCCCACTTCACAAGAGATTCCCAAAACCCCTTCCATAGAGAAACGGTTGGGCTGAAATATTTCTTGATATTGATTTTCCTTACCAAGTAATACATCAGATAATATCATGGCGGATACCATGGATGAAGTCATTCCCCATTTTTTAAATCCCGTTGCAATATACCAATTGGGATGCTTTTGTGAATATTTTCCTATAAAGGGAATGCTGTCAAAAGTCACACAATCCTGCGCTGACCAGCAGGTAACTTCTTTGCTTTCCGGAAACAATTCCTTCGCCTTTTTCCGAAGTGATTCATAACACATACCTTCTATATTTTCTCCAGTACGATGGCCTTTCCCTCCAAACAGCAGGAAATTCTTATAATTACGAAATGTATAATTTTCTGTTTCTTCTTCATTCACTCCTATAAACATGCCATTTGGCTGTTTCGCATTTTCCAAGGCAAGCACATAGGATCGTTCTTGATGCATTCGTGCAAAATACAACCCTGGAAATTTTAAAAAAGGATAATGACAGGCAAAAACAATATGCTCTGCATACACTGCACCCTCCGGAGTGTAAACACATTCCCTCTCTACTTTTTCCACTGGTGAATCCTCATAAATTGTCAGCTTTTCTGCCAATTCCTTTATAAATTTTAATGGATGAAATTGTGCTTGATGTGCAAAACAGACTCCGCCTGCATTTTGTATGGGTATATCAATATTTTTTTCAAAAACTGCAGGAAGTCCAAGACTTGCTGCGGCTTTTGCTTCTTCCTTTAATTGCTCTTCATCTTCCGAATAAATCCATGCACAGGTTTCCTCGAAATCACAATTTATTTTTTCATTTTGAATGAAACTTACATATTCTCTCACTGCTCTTTCATTTGCCTGTGCATAGAAAAACGCCTTCTTTCTGCCTAACGTTTTTATAAAATGATGGTATAGAAATCCATGCTGCGATGTAATCTTAGCCGTTGTATTTTTTGTCTGCCCAAAAGCAATACGATCTGCCTCCAGCACAATTACTTTTTTCCCCGCCTTTTGTAATTTATAAGCAATCAAAATACCTGTAATTCCAGCACCGATCACAACAATTTCTGTTTTTTGTTTCCCTTCTAATTTCTTTCTCCTTCTTATCCCGCATGTCCGGCTCCAAATTGATTCCATAATTTTTCTCCTAAAACAATTGATTTTTTTAATTATTTTCTGCTTTATCTTTAACAATTATTCAATTATCCTTATTTTCACATATTTCTTTTCTTCAAACATGGATATTCTTCAAAAAATATGCTAGGATGAAAAAATAAAACATAGAAAGGATGTTTTTATGAAACCTATGACAAAACAAGTCTTAGCACTTTTATTAATTTTATCACTCATTGCAGTTGTCGGCCTTACTTTATATTTTGCTGTAACCGGAAGTGACTATTTCTGGGGAATGATGGTACTGATGTTTTTTTATCCAATTTTCCTATGGACTATGTCTTTTCTTTATAAATGGAGTAAAAACAACCACAAAAAGAGCTGAGCAGATAAGAATATTGATATGTGCCCAGCCTCCTATATTTCTTTTATTTATTTTCACGATTTCTCACATACATAAGATAATCTTTTATTCGCTTTTCATAGCCGTTTGCCGTTGGTTCATAAAATCTCATTCCCTGCAATTCATCCGGCAGATACTGCTGTTTTACATAATGATCCGGGTAATCATGTGCATATTGATATCCAATTCCATGTCCGAGTTTTGCCGCCCCCTTATAATGGGAATCTTTCAAATGATTCGGAACTTCTCCAATTTTATGATTGCGCACAGTTTCCAATGCCTTATCCACTGCCAAATATGCTGCATTACTTTTTGGAGCACTGGCAACATAGGTTACTGCCTGTGCCAGCAGAATTCTTGCTTCCGGAAGACCAACTCTTTCTACCGCCTGTGCCGCTGCCACAGCTACCTGAATCGCCTGCGGATCTGCATTCCCTACATCTTCTGAAGCACAAATCATAACCCTTCTGGCAATAAACGTAACGCTTTCTCCTGCATCAATCATTCTGGCAAGATAATACACTGCTGCATCCGGGTCAGAACCGCGCATACTCTTAATAAAAGCTGAAATGACATCATAATGATTATCTCCATCTTTATCATATCTGGCTGCTCTCCGTTGAATACACTCCTGTGCAACATTTAAATCAATAACAATTTTTCCTGCCTCATTCGGCTGCGTTGTTAAAATACCTAATTCTATAGCATTTAATGCACTTCTTGCATCCCCTTCAGCCATATCTGCCAAAAAATCCAATGCATCCTCTTCTATGGATGCATGATAAACACCCATTCCTTTTTCATCATCATAAACTGCTCTGCGGATCAACTCCTTTATATCATCCTTTTCCAACGAGTATAACTGAAATACATTTGATCTGGAAATCAAAGCCTGATTTACTTCAAAATAAGGATTTTCTGTCGTAGCTCCAATTAAAATAACCGTTCCATCTTCCACAAACGGCAGAAGATAATCCTGTTGTGCTTTATTGAAACGATGAATCTCATCAATAAACAAAATGGTTTTCTTCTGAAACATCCCCAATGCTTCTTTTGCATTTTTTACTGCTTCCTGCATATCTTTTTTCCCAGATGTAGTTGCATTCATCTGTACAAAATTTGCCTTGGTCGTATTAGCAATTACTTTTGCCAAAGTGGTCTTTCCTGTTCCCGGCGGTCCATAAAATATGATGGAACTTAATTTATCCGCTTGAATTGCTCGATACAAAAGTTTATCTCTTCCAATAATATGTTCTTGGCCCACAACCTCATCTAAAGCTGCTGGCCGCATACGCCCTGCCAAGGGCGCTTCTTTTTCTTTATTCATTTCTCTTGCATAATCAAATAAATCCATAGTATTCCTCCAAAAATTATCTTAGCACAGCATATTTAAAAAAGTCCATGAATTCTTAAGACTTTTTTTATAAATAAGACATGATTTTATCATATTCCTCTGCTATAATAAAAACAGTTAAAAACAAAGCAACATATTGGAGTTATCATGGGAAAAATATTAGTTGAAAAGATTTCTTATACGGAAGTTACGAAGAATATCACTCAGGCAGAATACAATAAAACCCAAGAAGAATATATTTTATCAAAATCTCCTGAAAAATATATGATTAGTCTCCCAATTCGCGTATTAATGTTTCAAAGTGTTGAAGAGAATCCCCAGTTTACATATTATTTTTATGAAGAAAATAGAGATGAATTATATTTGATTCAGCGTCAAAGAAAATACGGTGTTGTTGATAAAACCAAATTTTCCATCACCAAAGAACAGGGACAGAAAATTCTTGACGGTGATTATCAATTTCTTTTAGAAAGTGACAATCCATCTTTTAATTCTTTATATTTTCAGTTTACTGTGAATCAGCTTCGTCCAACATACAAAAAAGAGTGTATTCGTAAGATCTTCCACCAGAATCGTTTTCTTGACGAGATTGTTGACATTTCCATTGTACGAACCCCTTATTCAGAAGAAGGTTTTTTTACAGATCAGCCAGCTAAATTAAAAGCTGTGAATTCAAACAGTCTCCGCCGTAATACGAGACAATATTTGAATTTGTCGAAACCAATGGAGAGTCTTCTTAATTTCCAGAGTTCATTAATGACACAATAAGAAATGCTGTGCCGGACAATGATTGTCCGGCATTTCTTTATATCTCTACATTTGCTCTAAATGCAGATATTTCTCTCTGGTAGCATACCCGCCCCGGATATGCCGTTCTGATTTATTAATATCCAAAACCTTTCTTGCCTCTCCCGCCAAAGATGGATTGATTCGTTCCAGACGTTCCGTCACATCCTTATGCACAGTGCTTTTGCTGATTCCAAATACTTTTGCTGTCTGTCGTACAGTTGCCTTTTTCTCTACAATGTAATTTCCTACCTCCACGGCACGTTCTTCAATATAAGACTTCACATCCGTATTCCTTTATGTTTTTTACATTGTATGCATCTGTGAAACAAACTATGAATCTTGTAAAATTATTTTTTTCACTCTTTCCTTCCCCATTCTATAATGCTAAAATTGATATACAAAAGGTTTGTCTTGGGAAGGAGAAATTTATGGATTTTAAACATCTTCATTATTTTATAACCGTCGTTCAAGAAGGAACGATTTCTGCCGCTGCACGAAAACTGCATATTTCTCAGCCTCCATTAAGCATTGCAATCAAACAGTTAGAAGAAGAACTTCAAACCACTCTTTTTCATAGAGGCAGCCGGCATATCATTTTAACAGAATCCGGTAAAATTCTTTATCAGAAAGCCAGTATGATTTTGGACCTTTGTAATCAGACAACACAAAGTATTCAAGATATCTCCAAAGGCATTGGCGGTACATTAAAACTCGGTATTGCTTCTTCCCTGCAAAATATGTTTTTGGAAATTTATATGAAGAAATTTCATTTCCTCTATCCCGATATGAAGTTTGAACTAACAGAATCTGATACCTATCATCTTTTAGAAATGCTGGAATCACATACAATTGAAGCTGCCATTGTCCGTACACCGTTTCCTACCGCTGGATTTGAACGTATACATCTTTCTTCTGAACCAATGACTGCTGTCGGACATCCTGAATTTTTCAATAATCTGCCATCCGGCTCTTTAAAACTTTCCGCATTAACAGATGCACCTTTTATTATTTACCGGCGCTGGCAGTCTCTGCTTTTACATGAATTTAAAAAATATGGTATCAAACCGGATATTTTATGTGTCAACGATGATGCACGCACTACAATCGAATGGGCAGTTCATGGTTTAGGCGTCGGCATTGTTCCAAAGTCAGCTGTTCATGCTGTACATTGTACAAATTTCGAAATCCGTCCCATCGACTGCAAGGAACTCTCCTCAGATATTGTCTGCATTTTTGCATCTAAACAGCACCGTTGTGCAGCTATGGAATATTTTTATGAGTATATGAAACAGCATACTTTTTCTAATTAAAATCCGAACACGGCTCCGTCTGCTTTCGGCTCTGTTCCACCAATGAATGTTCCATTTTCCTGTTTTAAAATTATGATATGGCCGTTTCCCCGGCTGCAGATAATTATGATCTGCTTCATTTAAAGAAAACTCTCTATGTATATTTATAACATATTATCCCACTACACATTATACTTTTTTTATATGGTTTCCATAGGAATTATATATTTTTCTTCTTTATTTTATTATGCTATACTTTGACGTGCAAAGAAAGGAAGATATTTTATGAAACAATTATTGGATTTATTTTTTACTTTTATACGAATTGGAGGGCTTACTTTCGGCGGCGGATATGCCATGCTTCCAATGCTTCAAAAAGAAGTGGTAGACAAAAAGAAGTGGGCTTCCGAAGAAGAATTAATGGATTATTATGCCATTGGACAATGCACTCCCGGTGTTATTGCAGTGAATACTGCAACCTTTATCGGGTATAAAATTTCAGGAATTTTAGGCGCTGTATTTGCTACATTCGGCGTTATCTTTCCATCACTGATTATAATTACGATCATTGCACTTTTTCTTCAGAATTTTGCCCATCTTCCTGTGGTGCAGCACGCATTCAGTGGAATTACTGTTTGTGTATGTGTTCTGATTCTAAGTGCAGTCATCCGTCTTGGAAAAAAATCAATTACCGATGCCGCCGGACTTTTTATTTTTCTTCTGGTATTTATTTTATCCATGGTTTTTGATTTATCACCTGTCTTCCTTGTGGTTATTGCAGGATTTCTTGGTGTTTTCTTTTGCTGGCTCAAAACCCGTAAACTGAAAGGAGAACGTGCATCATGATTTTTATTCAATTATTTATCGAGTTTTTCAAAGCCGGACTCTTTGCTGTGGGAGGCGGTCTTGCAACACTTCCATTTTTATACGATATTATGAATGAAACCCATTGGTTTACTGTCCGTGACTTAACCAACTTAATTGCCGTATCTGAATGCACCCCCGGACCTCTTGGTGTAAACATGGCAACTTATGTAGGTAATTTAACCAAAGGGCCGGCAGGAGGAATCATTGCAACCATTGGTCTTGTAACTCCATCTGTCATTATCATTAT
This sequence comes from Lachnospiraceae bacterium, assembly GCA_021771695.1. Lineage (GTDB taxonomy): Bacteria > Bacillota > Clostridia > Lachnospirales > Lachnospiraceae > Anaerostipes. The sequence continues at coordinate 9,777 of JAETON010000002.1, forward strand.
TCTCGTTGCAAATTTTCTTCAGAAATTTAAAGATGCCAAAATCGTTCAAAATATTTTTTACGGTCTTCGCCCGGCATCTACCGCTTTAATTACATGTGCTATGTGTCTAGTCGCAAAAACTGCATTTCTCAGACTGGATTTATTCCATAAAACCGGACAATGGCTGGATTTGTTAAACTGGCAGCATTTACTTCTCGGTGTACTGCTTTGGATTGGCCTTGTAAAATTTAAGAAACACCCCGTCATTTATATCGGTATTGCTGCAGTCTGCGGAATCGCTTTTCAATTATAAGAAAAAAGAATGTACAAAGCTTTGACTTGGTACATTCTTTTAAATTTTAAAAATAAATCAAGGTTTTTTCCGGGGGTTCCGCCTTCTCAATCCGCTGTGCATAAAGCACCGGAGCCGTTTTTTGATAAGCATCGTTGTATTCTGCCCGGACTTCTGCTGTTAATGTCACCCACTGCTTATTTAAAATCCTTTTTAAAGTTTTCGATTTTGTTTTATTTAATTTACACAAATATCCAATAAATGTAATATCATCCTCACAGCATGTCATTGCCTTTCTTCCCGGAATGATGATTCCACCAGGCATCTTTGGACTTCTTCGAACTTCCCCCTTAAATTCTACGATTTTACCTTCATAAGCCTCCGGACGTTCCATAGCATCAATATACCAGACACCATAATCCTCATCTGCAATTTTAATCACATCTGCATTAATGTCATATGGTAAAATCTCTTCCATTGACATCTCTCTGCCGTCTGCCCGCTCAAAACCAACCTGTGCCCTAGGATTCACTGCCTTAATACTTCTTCGATAACTTCCCACATTGGTATCATCATCACAGCGGTTGAAAATCACCAAATCTCCCATTTTAAACATTTCTACAAAAATAGATCTCATGTTTTTTAAATACATATCTGCTGTAGATGCATCCACAGTTACGATAACTTGATAAATTTCAATATCTGTTTCATCTGCAATGTCCATTAAATCATCAATGGAATACATTCCGTTATACTCAATCATTACACGATCCGGATAATAATTTTTCTGACAGGAAATTACGAAATCTTTTGTTAAATCTTCTATACTGTCCAGCTGAATTACAAAGGAGTTCGTCTTTTCCAGCATATCTGCATCATATTCCACTTCTCCTTCTTCAAAAGACAAAATCATGGTACGTTCCCCATCATTAAAATAATCCTGACTGAGTGTTTCTTTGATTAACGTTGTTTTCCCGCTCTCTAAAAATCCCCAGACCAAATATGTTGGTAATTCGTACATTTTACAGCCCCCTTATGCCTAGAAAAATAAATCCTTTAGTGCTTCTTCTTTTAATTTAGAACCAATTACACAGATTCTGCCTGTATAATCTGCACTTCCTTCTCGAATTTCATATTCTCCCGGTACCAGATCAAACTGCACCCAGCTTCCATCTGTTAATTGAAGAATTCCTTTGGATCTTAAAATAATTCCATATTCCTTTCCATTGGAAAGCTGCTCTAAAATATTCGTCAATTTCTGTTTATCGTATTTTTTCGGAGTTTCTTTTCCCCAGCTGGTAAATACCTCATCTGCATGATGATGGTGGTGATGTTCATGTCCACACCCACAGTCATCATGATGATGTTCATGATGGTGATGATGCTCATGATGGTGATGTTCATGATAACCGCCGCATACCGGACAGACATCTTCCTCTTCCATTAATTCTTTTACTAAACTGTTTCCCTCTTCCATAACTTTTAAAATTTGTTCTCCGGAAAGCTCGTCCCAAGGTGTTGTAATAATCGCCGCTTTTTCATTATGTTCTCTTAATAATGCAGTACAAGCATCCAGTTTTTCTTCTGACATACTGTCTGTCCTGCTTAAAATAATGGAACCGGCATGTTCTATCTGATTGTTATAAAACTCTCCAAAGTTTTTCATATACATTTTGCATTTTTTTGCATCTGCTACTGTGACAAAGCTGTTTAAAATAATATCCGTATCTTGGGCAACTCCCTGCACCGCTTTGATTACATCAGATAACTTTCCTACACCTGAAGGTTCAATTACAATTCGATCCGGTGCATATTGGGTAATGACCTCTTTTAATGCAGTACCGAAATCTCCAACCAATGAACAGCAAATACATCCAGAATTCATCTCCGTTACCTGAATTCCTGCATCTTTTAAAAATCCACCGTCAATTCCGATTTCTCCAAATTCATTTTCAATAAGAACAACCTTTTCTCCTGTTAAAGCTTCTTTTAGCAGCTTTTGGATTAAAGTGGTTTTCCCTGCTCCTAAAAATCCTGAAATAATATCTATTTTTGCCATTACTTTTTCCTTCTTTCTACTACTGTTATTTATCGTAATTTTTATTGTACTACTTCTATTTCCTGTATTGCAAGAGGTGTATCCTCATAAAATCTGATAATTTTTATCTTCTAATCCTCTACATATTTTTTAAATGGACGAGGCGTCATAAAAGTACCGGAAGCACTTCCTGCTAATTCTTCCCCAACATATGCCTTTCCTACAAAATTCATCAGCGTTTTTCCAGTGGAAACTGCTTCTGCCTCAATGCGGACAACTGCACCGGTTGGAATTCCTTTTAAAAAATTCGTAGACAGCTGTACCGTAGGTGCAATATCATAATCTCCCAGACCGGCTGTCAATATTCCAAAAGTTATATCAAACATTCCCACCAGAGAACCTCCAAACATAATTCCAAATTCATTTTCATGAAAATCTGTCACCAGAAATTCCATAGTTAAACTTTTTTTATCATAATCATATGCGGTAATTTCCCCTTTCAATGTATGAAAAACACTATGCTCTTTCATACATTTTATAGCATCCATCCGCTTTTTTATATTTGCTTCAAATGTTTCTCTATTCATATTGACCTCCCATAATTTCTGAAAATATTTTAACACACTTTGATTTTCATGTATAGAATTAGTCCATTGTGGAATTCTATAAAAAAAAGGAGTTAAAAAAATGGATAACGAACAATTATTAAACAGTATTTACCAGAATATCCAAATGGTTTTAGAAACCATTCCGGAAATTCGCAGCAAAACCACGGATTGTGACTTAAAGGCTGTTTTAGTCTCACAAGAACAATCCTACCAAAATCAGATTTCCATCACCCGTCAAAGAATAGAAACTGCCGGTTATCAAATTCAAGAATTAAATGATTTACTGAAGAATTATTCTGAATGGATGACAAAGTTAAAAGCTATGGCAGACAATTCTGCCAGTCATCTGGCTGAAATATGTATTCAAGGTTATACCATGGGCATGATCCAGGCAATTCAGAAATGGCATCAATACTGTGATGCTTCGAAAGAAACTCTGCTTCTTGCCGAACAGCTTTCAGACCAGCATCAAAAAAGTATCAATAGTTTAAAAAAATATTTGTAATATGATTCAGGTTGTGCTATGATGAATACTGTTATTGATAGATGTAATGTTCACGACCGACAAAGGCTGCATTCAATTCTATAAATGCATGCTGGAAGTATTGTGTCGTGTTTTTTTATGGAAAAATTCACATCTTCAATTACTTATTAATTTTTATAGCAGAAAGTGGAGGTACCCAAATGAATACTGGTACAGTAAAATGGTTTAACTCAGAAAAAGGTTATGGATTTATTTCACAGGCTGAAGGAGACGATGTATTCGTACATTTCTCAGCAATTCAGGGAGAAGGATTCAAAACTCTGGAAGAAGGACAAAAAGTCAGCTTTGATATTGCAGAAGGCCCACGTGGAAAACAGGCAGAAAATGTAGCAAAACTCGCATAATCTTTTTCTTTCCGATAAGATTCATTTGATTTTGCAAAATCGGCAGATAACGATTGTTACCTGCCGATTTTTCTTTATCTATAAAATATATAAAATCACTTCTATTTTTCTATGCTGTCTTTTTCAAACAGCCATCCACCGCTTACAACCACGCAGACGGACTTGCATCACTTGGCATTCTTAAATCGCCTCTTGGTGATACTGCTACACTTCCAACTTTTGGTCCATCCGGCAGGCAGGAGCGTTTAAACTGCTGGCTGAAAAATCTCCAATAGAATTTATCCAGCCATTTCTTAATTATTTCATCATCATATGCACCTTCAAAAGTCTGTTTTGCCATGCGGTATAGCTTTGTTTTCGGGAATCCAAAACGAAGCATATAATATAAGAAGAAATCATGAAGTTCATATGGACCTACCAAATCTTCTGTTTTCTGTGAAATTACTCCATCCACCGGCGGTAATAATTCCGGACTTACCGGTGTATCTAAAACATCCATCAAAACTTCAGACAGTTTTTTATTTTCTACCGTATCTGCATAATAAAGTACCAAATAACGGACCAATGTTTTTGGCACGGAACAGTTCACCGCATACATGGACATATGATCTCCATTGTAGGTTGCCCATCCCAATGCCAGCTCTGACATATCTCCGGTTCCAATCACCATTCCATTATATTTATTTGCAATATCCATTAAAATCTGTGTACGTTCCCTTGCTTGAGAATTTTCGTATGTCACATCATGGATATTCTCATCATGTTCGATATCTTGAAAATGCTGTCGTACTGCCTTTTCAATATTGACTTCTTTTAGTGTTGCACCTAATTCATGAATTAAAGATACTGCATTTTGATAAGTGCGGTCTGTTGTTCCAAAACAAGGCATTGTCACGCAAATCAAGTTTTCCCTTGGAATATTCAGCATATCAAATGCTCTTGCAGTTACAAGTACCGCCAAGGTTGAATCCAATCCGCCAGAAATCCCGACCACTGCATGCTGGCAATGTGTATGCTCCAAACGTTTTTTTAATCCCATAGATTGCAGAGAGAGGATCTCGTTGCATCGTCTTTCTCTTTCTTCTTTATTATCCGGTACAAATGGATTCCTTGGAAATGTTCTGGAAATTTTATTATCCGTTATTTTCAATGAAAATGGAATTTCCTGATATTCTTCTACATCCCCGCCAGGAAAAGAAGTCATTTTCCGCCGCTCTGCTGCCAATTTCTGTACATCAATATCTGCATAAATTATTTCATTGGTAAATCTTTCTGCCTCTGCCAGTACAGAACCATTTTCACAAATCAAATGATGGCCGCTGTATACCACATCCTGCGTAGACTCTCCCTCTCCAGCGTTTGCATATACATACGCTGCCAAAAGTCTTGCAGACTGATTGGAAATCAAACTTCGTCTATAAACTTCTTTCGTTGTAGTTTCAACACTGGCAGACGTATTACAAATAACAGTAGCTCCTGCCATAGCATGATAAGTACTTGGCGGTAATGGAACCCACAAGTCCTCACAAACTTCACAAGCAATTACCAGTTCTGGAATTTCTTCACAGACAAATAACTGATTCGTACAAAACCAAACAAGTTCTCCTTCTCTCAGAGAAATTAACTCATCAACATTTCTTCCTGATGCAAAATGCCGCATCTCATAAAATTCACTGTAATTTGGTAAATGTGTTTTGGGAACAATTCCAAGAATCTTTCCATTACATAATACAACAGCACAATTATATAATTTATTTTTTACAACCAATGGGCAGCCGACTACAACTGCCATATTCATATCTTTTGTTGCATCAGCCACTTTTAGTAACTGATTTTTACATTCATCCAATAATGGTTTTTGCAAAAACAAATCACCGCAGGTATACCCGCTGATCGTAAGCTCAGAAAACACCAAAAGACTGGCTCCATTTGCTCCAGTCTCTTTGATGATTTTTATAATTTCTTCGGCATTATATACAGGATCAGCAACTTTTACTTTTGGTGTTGCACATGCAACTTTTATAAATCCATCTTTCATCATACACCTCAGATATTTTTTTATTCTTCTTCCATGTTACTTAATTTGGCTGCTTGATCTGCTGCAGTCAAGCTGTCAATTAACTCATCCAAATCCCCATTCATAATAGAATCCAGCTTGTGAAGTGTCAGCTTAATTCTATGATCCGTCACACGCCCCTGTGGATAGTTATAAGTACGGATTTTCTCAGAACGATCTCCAGTACCAATCTGACTTTTACGTTTTGCTGCTTCTTCATCATGTGCCTTCTGCTGTTCCAATTCATACAACCGGGAACGAAGCACTTTCAACGCTTTATCTTTATTCTTTAACTGAGATTTTTCATCCTGACAGGATACGACAATTCCAGTCGGAATATGTGTCAGTCGTACCGCAGAATCCGTTGTATTGACACACTGTCCTCCATTTCCTGATGCACGGAACACATCAAAACGGCAGTCATTTAAATCAACTTCTACTTCCACATCTTCTACTTCCGGCATAATTGCTACAGTAATTGTAGAAGTATGGATTCTTCCGCCAGACTCTGTTGCAGGAATTCTTTGTACACGGTGGACTCCGCTTTCATATTTAAATCTAGAATAAGCTCCTTGACCAGACACCATAAATACCAGCTCTTTAAATCCGCCAATACCGCTTTCGTTAAAACTTAATGTATTTACCTTCCATCTGCGTCCTTCTGCATAACTGCGGTACATTCTTGCAATATCTGCAACAAACAGACCTGCTTCGTCACCACCTGCACCTGCCCGCATTTCAACGATAATGTTTTTATCATCATTTGGATCTTTTGGAATCAAAAGAATCTTTAATTCTTCTTCCAAACGTTCTACATTAGCTTTAGACTCTGCCAATTCTTCTTTGGCAAGTTCTTTCATTTCTTCGTCTGTTTCTTCCTCTAAGAGTTCCAAGCTGTCTTCCACATTCTGCTTTTCTGCCTGGTACTCTTTAAATTTTTCCACAATCGGAGTTAAATCATTCTGTTCTTTCATTAATTCACGAAAACGATTTTGATCGGATGCAACATCCGGATCATTTAATTCCAGCAGAACCGTATCCAAGCGGTCCACCAAACTTTCTAACTTGTCAAACATCTCTTTCTCTCCTTCTCTATGCATTCCCAAAAACCAAGCGGTTTCGCCCTGCCAAGTCTTTCTTTATTGTAACAGAAGCAAATCCTTCTGCTTCCATTAATCCCTTTACTGCTTTTCCCTGATCGTACCCAATCTCAAATGCAAGCATTCCCTTAAATTCTAGAAACTTTTTCGCTTCTTTTATTATTTTTCTATAAAAATACAAGCCGTCCTCTTTTCCGTCCAATGCAAGCATCGGTTCATGATTCCTCACTTCCGGCATTAGTTTCTGACATTCACTGGTTGTAATATACGGCGGATTGGAAATAATCAAATCATAACTGCCTTTTACATTTTCAAAAAGATCACTTTCTATAAATTTTACCATAGGAGACAAATTTTCGCCATTGGCTTTTGCAATCTCCAATGCTTTTTTACTAACATCTGTTCCAATACATATTTCCGGCTTTAAAATTAATGCTAAACTAATGGCAATGCATCCTGACCCGGTACATAAATCCAAAATTTTCTTAGGTTTTATTCCGGTTGCAATGATTTCCTCTAAAACTGTTTCAGTATCCTGCCTCGGTATTAAAACATCGGGGGTTACTTGAAATGTATACCCCATAAACTCCTGCGTTCCTAAAAGATACTGCAGAGGGATCCGCTCATCTACACGTTTTTTCAGCATATCTTTATATTCCTGCAAGCCTTTATTATCTATAACTTCTTCCATCATCCCAAACAGATAATCTTCCCTGCTTATTTTCATACAATGGGAAAATAAATACCAAGCTTCTCCCGATGCATTTTCGATATTTTGTTCTTCTAAAAGATTCTGTCCATATTGAATCCATTCTCGTCTATTCATGATTGTTCCGTTCCTTTTTGAGATATTCCCTCCAGTCAAACACTCCTTCTACAGAAGCTATGGCAACTTCAATCATCGAAATATCCGGTTCCTTTGTTGTCAATTTCTGAAGATACAGGCCCGGTTTACTTAACATATAAATGATTTTGTTGTCACTATTCCCTGCTGCACGGATAAATTCATAAGATACCCCTGCAACAACTGGCAGTAAAAGCAGTCTTGACACAACACGGAGCCAAATTGTGTCAACCCGGATAAAGAAAAAGAAAACCATACTGATGATCATTACAATAAAAAGAAAACTTGTTCCGCATCTTTTATGAAGTCTAGTATATTTCATTACATTTTCCGGAATCAAATCTTCCCCTGCTTCCAAACAATTAATCGTTTTATGCTCTGCTCCATGATACATAAAAACACGCTTAATATCTTCCATCTTTGAAATTAAAACAATATAGCCGAGAAAAATTCCTACTCTGACCAATCCTTCTGCTAAAAGAATGACATATTGATTTTCTACCCAGTTTCGTAATACTTCTGAAACCAAATACGGCAGTACCATAAATAATCCGATAGAAACTGCAAATGAAATGATCATAACAATTCCCATCATGATTTTTTCGCCTTTTCCAGAAAATAATTTTTCCACAATCTCATCTAACTTTCCAAGTTCTTCTTCCTCATCTTCTTCAAAAAAAGATGCAGAATAATTAAGTGTTTTCATTCCGATTACCATAGATTCTGCAAAATTTACCATTCCACGCAGAATTGGAAGCTGAAACATCGGATGCTTCTCTGAAAAACTTATACAATCTTCTACTTTTGTCTCTATTTCCCCATTGGGCTTTCTTACAGAAACTGCATAACGATTCATATTTTTCATCATGACACCTTCCATAACCGCCTGTCCGCCAATCCGTACTGCTGACATTATAATCTCCCTCTAAATAAAGAAAAGGTTGAGATTAATGATAACCTCAACCTGATTTCTAACTTTTCTACTTAACACCATATTTACGATTGAACTTATCAATACGTCCACGAGCCTGAGTAGCTTTCTGCTGGCCTGTGTAGAATGAATGACATTTTGAACAAATTTCTACGTGGATGTCTTCCTTTGTAGATCCTGTTACAAATTCATTTCCACAGTTACAAACTACTTTTGCCTGATAATAATTTGGATGGATTCCTTCACGCATGTTTTTCACCTCTTCTAAATTAATTCTCGTTGGATTTTGCCAACGTATACATACTTCGACTTTCGTCGCTTTTTGTTTTCAACAAACAGCTTTTTTATTCTATCATAGTATAAGACAGAATGCAACGATTTTTTTGTACTTTTCCAAATGCGGCTTTTTCATTAATATCTTAACAGGGATTTCTTTGTATATTTGATAAATTCTTTATTATCCTTTGTTCGTTTAAACAAATCCATCATTTGCTCTAAGAATTCCTCAGATTTATTACCGGATAATTCTTTATGCAATGCTGTAACCACAGCCAGTTCATCTTTACTAAGCAGCAGCTCTTCCCGCCTTGTCCCGGATTTCGCAATGTCCACGGCTGGAAAAATCCTCTTTTCTGCCAATTTTCTGCTTAAAACGACCTCCATGTTTCCTGTTCCCTTAAATTCTTCAAAAATAACATCGTCCATTCGGCTTCCAGTCTCTACAAGCGCTGTGGCAAGAATTGTAAGGCTTCCGCCTTCTCTCATATTTCTTGCTGCACCAAAAAACTTTTTCGGCATATGAAGAGCCGCAGGATCAAGTCCTCCAGTTAATGTTCTTCCGCTTGGCGGCACTGTCAGATTGTAAGCTCTTGCAAGACGGGTAATACTGTCCAAAAGAATCACTACATCTTCTTTATGCTCCACCAATCGTTTGGCACGTTCTAAAACCATTTCTGATACTCTCTTATGATGCTCCGGCAATTCATCGAAGGTAGAATAAATTACCTCTACATTTTCTCCCTCAATGGATTCTTTGAAATCTGTCACTTCTTCCGGACGTTCATCAATTAACAGCACAATCAGCTTAATATCCTTGTAATTGGCACTGATACTCTGAGCAATCTGCTTTAACAGTGTTGTTTTTCCTGTTTTCGGAGGAGAGACAATCATTCCCCTCTGTCCCTTACCAATCGGAGATAACAAATCCACCATTCGCATCGGCAGTGAAGAAGCATTTGTCTCCATACCCAGTCTGTTGTCTGGGAAAATCGGTGTCAAATCTTCAAAGTGCTGTCTTCTTGCAGCAATCTCCGGCTTATATCCATTGACTGATTCAACAAATAATAACGCACTAAATTTTTCACTTTGTGTTTTTACACGAATGGCACCTGATAAAATATCTCCTGTTTTCAAATTAAATTTACGGATTTGTGCAGGAGAAACATAAATATCATTCTCTCCCGGCAGATAATTTTCACAACGAATAAATCCATACCCATCCGGCATAACTTCCAAAATTCCATTTGCCTTTTCACCGCTGTCCAAACTCTTTATATTTTTAGGAAATTCCTTCCCTGTTGTCTTTTTAGAATGATTCTTTTTATCATATTCCTCTAAAATCTCTATTAATTCACTCTTTTTCAGTGCAGAAATTCCCGTAATTTTCCTTTCTTTTGCAATTTCACGTAATTCCATAACTGATTTTTCTTGATACATCATATATTGTTCTCCTTTGTTTTGGGAAAATGGACGATATGTCCACAGACTTGCTTCTTCTAATTGTATATATAATATAATTTTAACATATTTTCCCGGAATGTCCAATGATTTGTTGACGTAATCTTCTTAACACTTTCTTTTCCATTCGTGATACCTGTACTTGAGAAATATGCAGAATTCCGGCAATTTCCTGCTGTGTTTTTCCATGAAAATATCGATATTCAATCAACATTTGTTCTTCTTCTTTTAATTGCTTTAGGGATTCCTCCAACAAAACATGATTCAAAATCTTTTCTTCCTCATTTTCATCTTTCGGAAGCCTGTCCATCAATAGAATCTCACTTCCATCGCCTTGATAAGTCGGCTGATGCAGAGATTCTACTTCTTTATTTGCCTCCAATGCCACAACAATTTCTTCTCTTGCAAGACTTGTTTCTTTGGCAATTTCATCAATGGTTGCTTCTCTTTGATGTCTCATGGAAATTTCTTCACTTGCCTGCTTGATTTTATATGCATTTTCTTTTAAAGAACGACTGACTTTTATCATACCATCATCCCTTAAAAACCGCTTGATTTCTCCTGTAATCATCGGAACCGCATAAGTCGAAAATTTTACATCATATGATAAATCAAATTTGTCTACCGCTTTCAGCAGGCCAATACTTCCAATCTGAAACAAATCTTCTGGATCATATCCTCTGTTTGTAAACCGCTTTACCACACTCCAAATCAATCCCATATTTTCAAGCACTAACGTTTCTCTTGCATGTTCATCTCCTTCTTTGGTGAGCCTTAAAAGTTCTCTTGTCTCATCCATGAAGGTTTTCATTTCCTCCAATCATCTTCGTCATAATCACTTTTGTACCTTTCGCTGGCTTGGAAATTACTTGTACTTCATCCATAAACGCTTCCATAAACGAAAATCCCATGCCTGTTCTTTCTTCTTCTGCCTTCGTTGTATACATTGGTTCCATTGCCTTCTTTATGTCCGAAATTCCAATTCCAAAATCCTCCACTGTAATTTTTATAATGTTTTCAACACTAGAAATATCAAAAATAATTTTCCCTTCTTTATCTGTATAGGCATGTACAATACTGTTGGTTACTGCCTCAGAAACTGCTGTTTTTACATCTGCCATTTCCTCTACTGTCGGATCAAACCGCATCATATAAGCCGCCGCTACCACTCTTGCAATCCCTTCATTTTCAGATTCACTATTAAATTCTAAATGTATCATATTTCTTCCTCCCATTATTTTTCTTTCACTATTTGATGCAGCCCTGCCATATGAACCACCCGCCGAATAGTATCATTCATATGACTGATCGATACATTTCCACCCATAGGCTGAATCTGCCGGTACCGTCCAAGAATCATACCTACTCCGGAACTATCCATAAATCCCGAATTGGAAAAATCAAACTCAATATCCCGAATTGGATAAGATTTCAAAATAATCTCACACTGATGTTTCACTTTTTCTGCCAAATGATGATCTAGTTCTCCATCCAGCCTCACATATAATTTTCGATTTTCCACTTGATATTCTGTTGCCATAATTTTTCTCCTTTTTCTATCCTATCTATCTTGTAAAAAGAAAAAGATAAAAGAAAAGAAGAAAGGATTGTTCCATTCTTCTTTCTCTTATCTTTCGTATAAATCACCTAAATCTATAAATCCTGTTTACAAATTCTTGCTTTTCTTTTGCTGTAATGCATTCATGCGGCTTTCTGAATTTCTTGCACTTCTTGTTCTAGGGAATTTCTTAATTACATTATTATAAGCCTTCACTGCTTTTTCCTTATCACCATTATCCTCATAAGTTCTTGCCAGATAATAATATGCACTTACATCAGATTCATCAATTTCAATTACTTTCTGGAAATAACTGATTGCGGACTTATAATCTTTTGTATAATACATGTTCAGTCCTTTATTATAAAGACCTTTCTTTGCATTCGGATATACTTTCTGAGTTAAATTTTTATAAATATTTTTCATATTTTTTGTAGTAAGTTTCTTACTGTCAATATCTAACAGAGCATCTGCAGATTCTGTATAATTCTTGTCTGCATATTGCTGTAAAGCAGTTAATAAAAGATCATAAATTCCATCTTTCTTGCTTGTTCCAATATATTCTTCCAATTCCTTTTCTGCTTTTTCCTGTGCTTCTTCTGCATCTTTAATTTTCTTTTCATTTGCTTTTAACTGTGTATCTTTTGCAAGAATCTGTTCTTTATAATCCTCTACCTGAGAAGAATTCTTATGCGTAAAGCTTGCTTTCACTGTTGGATATATTAACGCCGTGGAAACAATAATTCCGATAATTAATCCTGTTACCATATAAAACATAGGGCTTTTTTCTGAAGCTGCTGACTGAATAGACTCAGACTTAAATGGATTCTTGATTTTCTGAGGTTTTGAAGCCTTTTTCATCTTTTCCATAGATTCTGTATTTTCCTCTGCTGCCTCTGCTGTATCTGCTTCTATTTGAAATTCCTTTATATATTCTTTTGCAGATTCATTTTCCGGGTTAATCGCTAAAATACTGTCCAATGATTCTTTTGCAGATTCATAATCTTCTGCCTTAATAGATAACAAAGCCATTAACAAATATGCATCTTCAAAATTTGGAATTGCTGATACTACATTTTTTAATTGCAGCATTGCCAAATCATCATTTCCCTGTTTTGCATAATTTAATGCTTGGTTATATTTTTTAATAATCTGATTCGCTTTATATAATTCTGTCTTATTCTTTTTAATTTCTTTCAGTTCTTCCCCATAGATATTTTCCTCAGCATCTTCTAAATCTGCACAAGGCTGAAACTTTTCTAATTCTTCGTTAAAGTTTAACATTTTCCTTCCTCCTGGTTATATACTGTTTCACGACTCCTGCCAGATAAAATGATCCGACCACAAAACAGGCCGTATCTTTATCTGAATTCTTCATCATCTGTTCAAATGCGTTCTGAAACTCTTCCACATTCACAGTTCTGCCGCATATTGGAACTGTATGAAAGAATTCAATTTCTGAAATTCCCTTCAAAATTTCCCGCATGTAATCTTCTTCATTTTTATGAGATGCCCCAAACAAAATTCTCTTTTTCCCTAAAAAATATTTTTCTACCGTATGGCAAAAGACCTCAATCCCTTGTATATTATGTGCTACATCTACAAACACACCCGGTATTACTTCTTCCATACGCCCCGGCATCCTTATATTTTCTAATGCTTGATAAATCACCGAATCTTCTAACTTCCCGGCAATCTCTTGAGCAGCTTTCAATGCCAATGCCAGATTCTCTTTCTGAAAATCTCCAAGTACATTTTTTCCATCAGCTCTCTTCCTATCATACGCATTGGAATTTAAAAAATCAATATATTTTCCATGTTTTTCTTGAAAATTAAGATTATCTTCAGAAAGTATTTCTAAAGGTGCCTGCTTTTCCTGTGCTTCCTTATATATAACGCTTTTGACTTCCTCTTTCTGTCCGGCAGAAATCACTGGAATACCTTTCTTTATAATTCCTGCTTTATGAAATGCAATCTCAGAAAGTGACGTTCCAAGAAACTCCATGTGGTCCATACTAATCGTTGTTAAGATACATAATTGAGGTAAAATCAAATTGGTCGCATCATATCTTCCACCCATTCCTGTTTCTATAATACAGTAATCCGGCTGTTCTTTTTGAAAAGCAGCCATCGCCATCAAAAACAATAACTCAAAGAAAGAGGGATGCAATGCTCCTTCTTTCATTGCCTTTTTTACAGCATGATAAACGGTATCACATGTCTGTGCAAATAATTCATTACTTATATCTTGTCCACCAATACGAATCCGTTCATTGATACAAAGAATATGAGGAGATGAAAATACTCCCACACGTATTCCTCTCTCCTTTAATAAAGTTTCCAAAAACATACAGGTGGAACCTTTTCCATTTGTTCCTGCAACGTGGATAAAACAAAGATCGTCTTGAGGATTTCCCAAACACCCCAACAAATATTTTACATTATCCAAAGAAGTTTTTTTGGCGAATCCTGCTGTTTCATTTAAATATTTTACAGCTTCTCCATATGTCATCACTATGCTTCTCCAACTTTTTTACATAATGCCAAATTGACATCTTCCATAGATGTAACAATATAATCTGCCTCTTTCAAAGACTGATTTCCAAAATCCTGATTTTGAAATCCTATAATTTTCATTCCTGCACGTTTTGCTGCCAGCGAACCATTGTCAGAGTCTTCGATTACTAAACATTTTTCTGGAGATACTCCCAGTTTCTGTGCTGCTTTTAAAAATACTTCTGGATCTGGTTTTGCATTTTTACATTCATCTCTTCCAGAAACAAAATCTTGAAAACACTCTTCAATTTCTAAAGATTCTGTTACATGTTTAATATCATTGATTGCGGAAGAAGAACCAACTGCCAAAGGGATTCCTGCCTTATGTAACTCCCGAATCAATGAAACCGTCCCTGAAATTGGCTGATATCCTTCTTCCTGAATGATTCGATTTCGGATTTTTTCCATTCCATATACACATTCTTCTACAGATACATCGTCCAATTTAAAATCTTGTTTCATCGTTGTCCATGCATCATAAGAAGAAATCCCAAAAAATTTCTCATTATATCTTTTGTCAATCGAATGTCCAAATTGTCCCAGAAATTCATTAATTGCACGGAAATATACCGGCTCTGTATCAACAATAACTCCATCCATATCAAAAATAACTGCTTCTAACATAATTCACCTCTTAACACCGCTTTTAATACTTGTAATACCCCATCTTCCTTATAAGAAGGTGCCGTGAAATTGGCTGCTGCTTTTACTTCTTTTCTTGCATTTTCTACGGCAAAACTATGGCTTGCTCTTTTCAACATTTCAATATCATTTAAATTATCCCCAAAAGCCAATGTCTCATCTGGAGTGATTCCATAATCATCTTGAAAATGCTTTAATGCAGATCCCTTTGTTACATCTTTATTGGAACAGTCAATCCAAAATTTTCCTGAACATGTTACATGCATAATGCGATTCCATCGATCCAGAAAATCTTGCTTTACAACTTTCTCTATATCACTATGATGAAACATAGAAATTTTGCACACATCCTGAGCATAATCGGATATATTATCCACCAATTGTCCGCGGTATCCATAATCATTTACCAAGTGATTATATACACCGTAATTTTCAAAATATCCCATATTGTCTTTATTAATACCTACTTCACATCCTGGAAATCTTCTGGCCTCATTAATATATGCTTGTACAACTTCCGGCTGGATAATATCTACATACCGATAATCTTTTGAATGAATACATGTGCCGTTTTCGGAAACAAATACAATTTCATCTTTTACCGGAGTAAATACTTTTAAAATACTCTCCCTCTGCCTTCCACTGGCCACAAGAAATATAACTCCCCGGCTTCTCAATTCCCGAATTACATCATAATACTCTGGGTTTAAATCCAATGTTCCATCTTTCAACAATGTCCCATCAATATCTGTAGCAATTAATTTAATCATATGTAATCCTTTCTTTTATAACTCGTAAGGTGTTACCTGATATACATAATAATTCAGCCAATTATAGTACATGGCATTGGCATGGCATCTCCATGATTTTACCGGTCCTTTTTCCGGATCATTATCTTTATAATAATTCTTCGGAATTTCTGGGTTTAAACCTCTTTTCATATCACGAACATATTCCAAATGCAATGACATCACATCATATTCCGGATGCCCTGTTACAAAAATCTGGCTTCCATCATGATTTAAAATCAAATATGGTCCTGTTTCGTCTGATTCTGCGGCTATAATTAATTCTTTATTTTTACGAATTGCATCACCATCCACTCCGGTGTTTCTTGAATGAGGAACATAAAATTTATCATCAAACCCGCGAACCAATGGAATTTTATTATGCACCGGATGATGAGCATAAACTCCTGAAATTTTTTTATCCAAAATGTTCTTTTTAATACCATAATGATAATATAAACCTGCCTGTGCCGCCCAGCAAATATGAAGTGTTGACGTCACATGTGTTTTTGACCATTCCATAATTTCTGCTACTTCATCCCAGTAAGCTACTTCCTCAAATTCTTTTAACTCTACCGGTGCCCCCGTAATCAACAATCCATCAAACTTTTTATCTTTAATTTCTGAAAAATAATTATAAAACTTTTCCAGATGTGATTCCGGCACATGTGTCGGAACATAAGATTCTGTCTGCAAAAATATAATATCAAGCTGCAGCGGTGTATTAGAAAGACTTCGCAGCAAATGCAATTCTGTATCTAATTTGTTTGGCATTAAATTTAAAATTGCAATGCGAAGCGGACGAATATCCTGCGTACAGGCCCTCTCATTATCCATAACAAAAACATTCTCTTCCTCTAAAATCGCCTTTGCCGGCAAATCACTGTCAATTCGTATTGGCATAGCATTTCATCTCCTTCTATTTTTTCCCTTTACGGTAAATCCCTTTGTTTTTACAATAACACTATTGTATCATTTCCAAAAAATCTTTCTCGCTCAAAATCGGTATTCCAAGCTCTTTTGCTTTTTTATTTTTTGACGAAGTCGATTCTTTATCATTATTAATTAAATAATCCGTTTTTTTGGAAACCGATCCAGCAGCTTTTCCTCCCAATCCTTCAATCGTTTCTTTTAATTGCTTTCGATTATCAAAATGGTTCAAAGAACCTGTAATAACAAATGTTTTTCCATCCAAAATCTGTTCTTGAATAACTTCCTCTTTCTCTTCAAAATGAATCCATTGCAGCAAATCATCTAGAACTTTCTGATTATGGCTCGTTGCAAAGTAAGATTCCATTGCCTCCCCAATCATTGGACCAATTTGATCGATTGCAGTAAAATCATCAACCTTTGCTTTTCGTATTGCAGTAAAATCATCATGAAAATGCCGGCAGATTAGTTTCGCATTAGATAGACCTACATTCGCAATTCCAAGACTATAAATAAAATTGGCTAAAGGAACTTCTCTGGATTCTTCAATTGCACGAATCATATTTTCATATGATTTTTCTCCAAAACCATCCATTTCAAGAATATCTTCTTTGTATCTGCTTAACATAAAAAGATCATCTAATTCCTTTAGAAATCCCCTATCAATCATTTTTTCCAAAGTAGCTTCCGATAACCCATCTACGTTCATTGCATCACGTGATACAAAATGTGAAAAAGATTTAATTTTTTTGGCACTGCAGAATTCATTGGTACAAACTAAAGTTTTAATCCCATGATCGCTTTCAATTTTTGTTTCGCCGCCACATGCAGGACAGCAGTCAGGGATTTCCATATGCCCGCTTCTTGTTTTATTCTCAGCTAGCTGCGGAATTATCATATTCGCCTTATATACTGTAATTTCATCTCCAATTCCTAATTCCAGTTCCTCCATGACACTAATATTATGAAGACTTGCACGGCTGACTGTTGTACCCTCCAATTCCACAGGTTCAAAAACAGCAACCGGATTAATCAATCCGGTTCTTGACGGACTCCATTCAATTTGCAAAAGTTTCGTATCTGCAGTTTCATCCGCCCATTTAAAAGCAATCGAATCTTTCGGGAATTTTGCTGTCCGCCCAAGACTTTTCCCATAAGCAATATCATCATATACTAATACCAAACCATCTGATGGAAGATCATAATTTTGAATCTTCTCAGAAAATTCGTGTATAGCTTCTACTATGTTTTCCCGGTTCACTTTCACATATTCCACCATATCAAAGCCTAAACTTTTTGCCCAAAGTATTTTCTCTTCCAACGAATTATGAAAATCTATATCTTCTACATCTCCAACACTAAACCCATAAAAATGGACATTCCTTTTTGCTGTAATTTCATTATTCAGCTGACGCACCGATCCGCTGCATAAATTTCTTGGATTTTTATATTGGCTATCGACATCTTCAATCTCTTCATTCATTTTATGAAATATAGAATACGGAATGACGGCTTCCCCCCGGATTACCAAACTTCCTTGATAAGAAATTTTCCTTGGAATATTGACAAAAACCCTTGCATTATTTGTAACAACTTCTCCAACTTCTCCATTTCCTCTGGTAACAGCCTTTACCAGCTCTCCATTTTCATAAGTCAGTACAATTGTCAATCCATCCAATTTCCATGAAAGCAAACCTATTTGTCCGCCAAGCCACTCTTCCAATGCTTTTGGCTCTTTTGTCTTATCTAAAGACAACATTGGAGATGGATGCGCTTCTTTTTCCAACGCAGTCAATAACTCATAGCCTACGCGAATGGTAGGACTATTGGACAATACAGTCTCTGTTTCAGCTTCCAATTTCAGCAATTCATCATACATAGCATCATACTCAAAATTACTAATAATTTCCCTATTTTCTTGATAATATGCCTTTCCTGCTTTATTTAGAATTTCAATCAATTCTTTCATTCGATCTAGCTTATTCACGATTCAATTCCTCTTTCAATTGCTTTAATTCTTTCGGAGTTAATTTTCGATAGGCTCCTTCTTTTAAATCTCCTAAATCTATATTCATAACACGAACCCTTTTTAGTCTGGTAACCCGGTATCCAAAATATTCACACATTCGGCGGATCTGACGATTTAATCCTTGTGTCAAAATAATCCGAAACTGATTCGATCCTTCTTTCTTTACCTTACACCGCCGGGTAACTGCACCAATTTCTTGAAGCGGCACAGGGTTTCGCATCCCTTCCATAAATTCTTTCGTAATCCTTCGATCTACGGTCACTTCATATTCCTTCTCATGATAATTTCTTGCTTTCATAATCTGATTTGCCGCTTCTCCATCATTGGTCAGCAAAATCAAGCCCTGTGAATCTTTATCCAGTCTTCCTACAGGATAGATTCTCTCCGGATAATTTATATAATCAATAATATTATTTTTCTCTGCCTTACTGGATGTACATACAATCCCTTTTGGTTTATGAAATGCTAAAAAGACTAATTCTTCTTGAATATAAACAGATTTTCCATCAAATGTAACTTCCTGCCCTGGCATTACCTTTGTTCCACTGACCGCAGGTACTCCATCCACAAGAACTTTCCCCGCTTCCACATAAACATCTGCCTGCCTTCTGGAACAAACTCCCGCCTGACTTAAATATTTATTAATACGAATGGATTCTTCTTTTTTTCTCTTTGTTTCTTCCATTTTCCGCTCCTTTTTAATTTCCGAGAATTTATGTTTCCAAACTCATCCCAGAATGCCATATAAAATGGTAACATACTCTTTCTAAAAATGCAAAAAGGATATTGCCTAAGCAATACCCTTTTCTCATTTTTTATTCCATTCAGCATTCTTCTGCAAAAAATCCTAAATCACCTAAAATATCTTTTGCTTTTTCTATAACCGTCTCATCTCCTTCAATCGAAACAGTTTTTTCACTTAAATCTACTTTTGCTTGAATATCCGCATCCTCCAGACCGTTTTTAATTCTTTCTACACAGTGGTCACACATCATGTCGTCTACTCTTAATACTGCCATGTTACTAATTCTTCCTCCTACTGCTCAATGTTTCAATTTCAATATTTATCATCATAACAGATTTCATACCAGTTGAACAGTCTTTATCTGTCCCATTTATCACACAAAGCCAAGATTTGATCTGTAAATTTTGCAAGATCTTTATTCGCTCCTCCTTCATTATGATCAATAACTGCCTGCAGCCGTTCTCCAGCAGATTTCAACCGAACAAATGCATTGCTCACAGGACGTTTTTTCTTTTTTACCAGCTCTTTAGAGCCCCATGCAATCCATCTTTCACTGATCAAATCAAAAACATCGCCGCTGTATGGAGCTTTTGCATCATAACCATGTTCATTCCGCAAACATTCAGCAAAGCTCTCACATACTTGATCTTCCCCATGCACAACAAATACTTTTTCCGGTTTTTCCTGAAATTCATGAATCCACCGCAAAAGTCCATTTTTGTCCGCATGTCCGCTGATTCCTTCCAGTCGAAGCACTTTGGCTTTTACTTGAATATTTTCACCAAACAATTTTACCTCTTTTGCCCCTTCCACGAGAGTTCTTCCAAGAGTTCCATAAGCTTGATACCCTACAAACACAATCGTATTTTCTGATTTCCAAAGATTATGTTTTAAATGGTGCCGAATCCGCCCGGCATCACACATACCAGATGCAGAAATGATGATTTTAGATTCCGTATCAAAGTTAATCGCTCGGGATTCTTCTGTTGTAACAGACAAATGCAGATTAGAAAAAGTAATCGGATTTACTCCCTTTTTCACTAATTCCATTGCTTCTTCATCATAAGTTTCTTCCACATCTTTATGAAAAATTTGCGTGGCCTCCACCGCCAGAGGACTATCCACAATCACTTTGAAATCTCCATGATTTTTTACCAGATTTTCTTCTTTCATTTGACGTATATAATATAAAAGCTCCTGTGTACGTCCTACAGCAAAAGATGGAATTACCACATTCCCGCCACGGTCAAATGTTTCTTGAATTACTTCTGCCAGTTCATCCACATAATTGGGATGCTTTCCATGAAAACGATCCCCATAAGTTGATTCCATAATAACATAATCTGCCGTATCAGTATAACATGGGTCTTTAATTAACGGCTGATTGAAATTCCCAATATCTCCTGAAAATACCAGTTTCCTTTCTGTATCTTCTTCACGAAGCCATACTTCAATACTAGATGAGCCCAACAGATGTCCGATATCTGTAAATCGAACATCAATGCCATCATGAAGCAAAATTTTTTTTCCATAAGAACATGGCACAAAATGTTCCATTACATGAACCGCATCTTCTACTGTATACAGTGGTACAACTTCCGGCTTTCCTGAACGTCTTGCTTTCCGATTCCGCCACTCTGCCTCAAATTCCTGAATATGTGCACTATCACGCAGCATAATTTGACATAAATCGGTTGTAGCTTTCGTGGCATAAACGTTCCCTCGGAAACCTTTGGCATACAGCATCGGCAGCATTCCCGAATGATCAATATGTGCATGTGTCAGCAGTACAAAATCAAGTCTTGCTGCGCTGACTGGAAGTTCTTCATTTTCATATACATTGACTCCCTGTTCCATTCCAAAATCCACCACAAAACGCTTCCCGCAGGCTTCTACATAGTGACAGCTTCCGGTAACTTCATGATCTGCTCCAATAAACATTAATTTCATAGGTCATACCTCCTCAGAAATATAAACTGGACCAACTGGTATTATATTTTGCAAATAATTATGCTCCTTTAAAATATATTCTGCTTTATATCCAAAGAATACCTGTGTCAAATCACCAATTGATATTCTTGGAATTTCTTTTCTCTCCGGCACTTTCATAATGTTCATTTTATGTTCTTTATATTCAAATCGAAATGCTCCTTGATTTTCTAAGATCAATGGATCTTCCACATAGATTTCAAAACAAAATTCATTCTTGCCATGCAAAATAGTTTCCCATTTTTTTAAAGAAGTAATTCTTGCCATAATCTTCGGAGTCATTTCACCTTTGCAAAGATTTCCACCAGAAATCTCTATCCATTTATTTTCATACCGCCTTTGAAGCTGGCAAAGCATTTCCCTTGGCTGCTCTGAAAAAGCCAGCCTTACATAAATTTCGTTGTCTTCATATCCTTCTGCAAAAACTCCTTTTAACTTTCCATTTTGTTTCCATGTCATAAGCCTCCCGCCGCTGCTTTTGCTTTCTTTATCTGTTTTCATCAAATATTTTTCATCCGGTATCGTATAAACTCCATAATCTGATAAAAATCTTTTCAAATATTTGCTTATTTCCTGATACTCTTCTTTCTTTGCAGAAATAATTTCTCCTATTTGTTCTCCCTGCTCTCCTTTCCGCTTACTTTCGTTCCAATCCATTATAAAAACAAAATCAAACGGTTCATAATAAGCACGATTGGCTGGCATTAAATAGGTAAAAGGCTGTCCTGCCTCTGCCATATCATTCAGGCATCGTTTTAACATTGCAGCCATAATCCCCTGTCTCCTGCAATCTTTTCTCACTGCAACAGCAACAATATAATTTAAATCAAATTCCTTTTTGTTTACTTTTAATCGATACGGATTTAAATGAATCATCCCCTTTATATTCTCTGATTCCTCTCCAATGAAAACTTGATTTTCAGGATATATTTCTTCAAAATAATATCGTGCAAAAGATTCTGGATCTTGAAAAATCTCTTGATACATCTGATATATTTCTGCTTTACGCTCTTTTTTATCATAATAAAAACGCATATTATTCCCTTTCCACTAAAAGGCAGACCGCATTGGCACTAATCCCAAGACCTTCTCCTGTAAATCCCAGTTTTTCCTCTGTTGTCGCCTTTACATTCACTTGATCCGGATTCACATTCAGCACTTTGCTGATATTTTCTTTCATTTGAGGAATATAAGATGCCAGTTTCGGTCTTTGTGCGATCACTGTTGCATCTACATTTCCTACCTCATATCCCTTTTCTGTAATCAAATGCACCACTTCTTCTAACAGCTTCATACTATCCGCATTGTGAAATGCAGGATCAGTATCCGGAAAATGTTTTCCAATATCACCGAGAGCTGCTGCACCTAACAATGCATCGCAAATGGCATGGAGCAGCACGTCTGCATCTGAGTGTCCCAATAATCCTTTCTCATAAGGCACAGGTACACCTCCAAGAATCAAATTTCTCCCCTCTACCAATTTGTGCACATCATATCCCATTCCAATCCGCATCTAGAATTCTCCTTTTATCCATTCATTTTCAATAATTAGCCTATCGTTTATGTGTATATTATATCATATATCATTCCATACCAACAAAAAAAGATGCATTCCTAAGAATACATCTGATTAGTAGCGATGAGCAGATTCGAACTGCTGACACTACGGGTATGAACCGTATGCTCTAGCCAACTGAGCTACATCGCCATATGTAATTATCCATCCATATTTTCATGGAAATGGGACCAACAGGGCTCGAACCTGTGACCCTCTGCTTGTAAGGCAGATGCTCTCCCAGCTGAGCTATGATCCCATCGACTCCAAGTCTCTTTTGTCTCGCGACAAATAATAATATACATTTTTTTCTCTTAAATGTCAACAACTTTTTTCATTTTTTTTTAAAATTTTTTCAACCATTTTTTACGATTATTTGCTCAAATTTGTTTTATTGGGATCAATGGTAACAGTTTTCCAAAAGGAACCTTTCACCGCTTCTTTCTTTACTTCTTCCACTATTGTTTCTAATTTTACATCTGCTGTCAGCCTATTATGACTGTCCAAAACCATCACTTTATCATTAATATCCAAAGAATCTACAGTCACGAACTGTTCCTCTTTTACTAAAGTCCCTTTTTTTAATGGAACAATTAATTGATAATTTTTCTGAAGAATGGACTTCATATCACAATACATGGCCTTAAATTCTTTACTTCGTTTCTTTTTAATTGCTTTCTTTTTTTTCTTTACAGGTTTTGATATTTCCCAAAATGGTCCTCCTGCTGATGCCTGTTTTGCCTGTTTGACAACTTCTTTCAGCGGATATTTATAACGACACCGCTGTCTGCTTCCTACATCAGCTGCAATCACTTGATCCTTTTCATCAATTCCAACCAAAACGATAAAATGACCTTTTTTTGTAAAATATCCCGGTCCCATTAATGCAGCTACCGGATGTTTTGCCTGCAATGCCTTTCTTATTTTGGATATATCTGTGCCAAGTCCTGCACAATTTAATTTATATTCTTTTGCCAGAGCCGGAACTATCTCATGAGATGCTCCTGCTTCACTATAATATCCATGTTTATATGCCCAGATTGCAGTATCCAGCGGCGTCACCCATTTCCCTGTCAAAGATGAAATACATACTGCCATAGCTGTCGGACCACAACCGGCACTATGAATTTTATATCCATTTTCATTCCATGCCTGATCTGCTTGATTAAAGTACACAAAACCGTTGATATATTCTTTTTGATTTTTCATCTCCAGACTTTGATCATTATAAACTTTTGGAATAATCTTTTCAGATTCCTTTTTTTTCTTTTTTCCCTTTGTGTTCTTCTTTTCCGCTTTTTTATTCTTCGCTTTTTTACTTTCTGAATTTCTCTTTTTCTGCGAAGTTTCCGGATGATTTTGTGTTGAAGCCTGCTGTTCTTCTTCTGTCACATCCTCTGTCTGTTCTGTCACCGTCTGAGATTCTGCTGTCGTATCTGACTGAGATTCATCAGCACGCACACCAGATATAGAACCAGCTGTCAACACCGCACATAACAAAAAAGAAACTCCCATTTTTATATATCTTCTCATATGCTTCCCCCTAATGACTCTACAAAATATCTTATCACTCCATTTAACTCTGTCAAGTTTTTATTTCTAAAGATTTAAATCTGAATATGACTTCCTTCCTTCATTTTTGTTATTACAATTTGATTTTCTATCCGTTCTTTTAATTCTTCTACATGAGAAATAATCCCAATCATTCTATGCTCTCCGGCCAGTTGAATTAAGGTATCAACCGCCTGATTTAAACTTTCCTCATCCAATGCACCAAATCCCTCATCTACAAATAAAATATCTATCCGGACACCTCCTGCATAACTTTGAATAACATCGGAAAGACCTAAGGAAAGGCATAAAGCCGCTTTAAAAGATTCCCCTCCGGATAAAGTTCTAATGGATCGTTTTTTCCCGGTATAATAATCTAAAACTTCAATTTCTAAGTGATCTTTTTTCCTGCCGTCACTGACATATTCCTGCCGAAACATCTCATATCTTCCATTGGTCATTTTCCGCAGCCGCAGATTCGCTGCCCTTAAAATATCTTGAAAATATGAAATCAAAACATACTGTTCCAAAGTTAGTTTCAAATGGTTATTTCCATTTAAAAGCTGGTCTACATCTCCAATAATCCCATATTCCTGTTCCAAACCTTCTTTTTTCTTCGACTTTTCTTCTAAAGATTTCATGGTCATTTGCAAATGGCCGTTTAAAATAATAAGCTGTTCTTTTTTATATTTTAACTGCTTCTGCTCCCTTAGTAATTCCGTTTTTTGATTTTCTCTTTCTGAAATTACTGACTCTGACGGAAGCTGTTCTTTTTCCAAATGATCCTGTATCTTTTTTTCTTCTATCAACGCCTTAGTTTGAGTAAAAACGATCATTTTTTGTTCCAATTGGCAATTTAACTCTTGAGTTTCTTTTTCATACTGTTCAATCCAACAAGACAATTTTTCATACTCTGCCTGCATTTCATCTTCTCGTTCAATAAATGCTTTGACCTCTTTTGACAATCCGTCAAAACGTCCACAAAGTAATGCATATTTCCCTTGAATTTCCAGATATTTTTCTTCTTCCTCCTCTATATCTAGTTTTTCCTTTCCTCCCCAGTTTTTCCCCTGTTCCGGCTCTGGAAACATTTCTTTCGTTCTCTCTTCTAATAGTTTCTCACTGGCAGAAGTTTTCTCTTGAAATTCCATAGTTTTTTGGTAATATGTTTGAAATATTTTTTCTGTCTCTGCAACAACATCCTGCTGCTGGTCTACATCCTGCTGCCTTGGAGCCTCTTTTATTATTTTTGCTTTTTTCGGATGACTGAAAGAACCACAGACAGGACATGGCATCCCCTCATCTAATCTCGCAGCCAATACTCCTACATTGGCCGCAAAAAACTCTGACTGCATCCGAATCAGTTTTTCCTTTTCCAAAATCAGCTGCTGATCTGCTTCTTGATAATTTGATTTCCATTTTTCTAACTGTTTTTTCGCATCATTCAATTGATGTTCGGCTTCTTTCTGCCGTTTGGCATATCTTTCCCATTGTTGATACTTCGCAGCTGCGCATCTTTGTTTCTGCTTTTGCAGCTGTTTTTCTGCTTGTGTCTTTTCTTTTGCCAGCTTCCTGCCTTCCATTGCTTTTTGTCTGGCATCTTCCAAAAACAACCGCCGTTCTCTCATATTCTGAATTTTATCAAACTCATTTTCCAACTGTGTCTTTTTTTGCTGCATCCGCTGAATTTCTTCTCCTGCATGTTGTTCTTTTAAAGACAGCTGTTCCAGCTCTTGTTCCATCTTTTGAACTCTTACAATACGGCCTCTAATATCATTGCAAAACATTTCTGCATCTTTTATATCCCGTTCTGCTTTTTCCAATTTTTGTTCTATCTTTTGTATCTGCCGGCTTATATCTTTCTTTTCTATTTCCAAGGATTTCATAATTTCTGAAATATTTTTTTGTTCCAGTATCCATGCTAATTCTTCCTCGTGGTTCAGCCAATCTGCTGCTTCTTCCATTTTATATTCCAAAGCTGTTATTTTATTTTTCAAATTTTTCGCTTTTTCCCCTGCTAAAACCTGCACTTTTTGATAAATCTGTGTATGAAAAATTGAGCGGAAAATATCTGCTCTCTGATTGGATTTTGTTGTCAATAAATCCATGAATTCTCCCTGTGCAAGCATTGATAATTGTTTAAACTGATCATAATCCACAGATAATATTTCACAAACTTTCTGATTGACATTCGCAATACCAGATACAACAGTCCTATCTTCCATTATCAGTACTGCTTCTTCTCTTTTCACAGTAAATCCTTCTCCCCGCTTTTTCGGTCTAAAGTATTTGGGATGCCGTTCAATTCGGAAAAATTCTTTATTGTGTGAAAACTCCAAAATAACATAGGTTTCTGTCTCAGGTAAAGCAAAATCACTCCGCAGGCTATTTTTTGAACGAACTTTTCCACTGACTTCTCCATAAAGGGCATAAGTAATTCCATCAAAAATCGTTGTCTTCCCCGCACCAGTAGGCCCGGTAATCAAAAATAACTCTCCCGTTTGAAATTTTGTAAAATCAACTTTATTTACTGATGCATAAGGTCCCCATCCGGATAATTCCAAATACAATGGTTTCATGATTCCTGCCTCCCTTCATAAAAAAGTTCTTTTAAACATTCCATTCGTTTTTCTTCTTTTTCTCCTGTTGTAAGCTGCAAAAAATTTTCTGCCATCTCCGTTGGAGACTTTTCCTTTATTTTCAGAAGTGCCTCTTCCCCGCCGCCGGCTTCATGATATTTTGTTATCCTCAATTCCATAAGATTCGGATAGATATTCCTAAGTTTCGCTGCCGGATCCAGTAATTCTTCTTGATTTGTTAAATAAATCCTTAAATAATCTTCTGTATCTGCTTCCTGAATAATTTCCGGACAAAGAAGTTCCCTCATTGGTCCTTGGATTGTCCTCATATCATGTAATGCCTTTAACGTTTTTGTATAAATCTCCACTCTCCCCTTTTCTTTCATTTCGATCAATACTACTGATTTTTTCTGAAATTCTTCCGAAAAGGAATATTTTAAAGGTGATCCGCTGTAACGTATCTCATCTTTTCCTGCTTTTTGCGGTCCGTGAAGATGTCCCAAAGCCGTATAATCAAATGCATCAAATAATTGATAAGAAATTTGTTCAGAACCTCCTACACTTATTTCTTGTTCAGAATCAGAACATTCCGGAGGTTCCAGTCCGGTAACAAATTGATGTGTAATCAGTATATTTCTTGCCTTTGTATCTATGGGATGATTTCTTAATACAATCTGCATCGCATCATGGAAACTTTCAATCTTTTCCTCTGGATACAACCCTCTCACTTGTACCGGCTTAAAAAAGGGAAGCAGATGGATAAAAATGCTTCCATATGCGTCCCTTCGCTCAATTACTCTGATTTTTTCTGAAAACTTTCCTTCTATAAATATATTTTGGTTTTCAAAAATTTGTTTTCCAAAATCTAACCGTTCCCCAGAGTCATGATTCCCGCCAATACAGCAGACAAACATCCCATTTTTAGAAACATCTGTCAAAAACCAATCAAATATTCCCACTGCCTCTGCCGAAGGAATACTGCGGTCATAAATATCCCCTGCAATTAAAATTCCGTCCGCCTGCTCCTGTTTCGCAATCTCCAAAATCTGCTGCAGTACATATTTCTGATCTTTCAGCAAATTTATTTCATTCACCGTTTTTCCAAGATGTAAATCTGCAATATGTATAAATTTCATAATACTCCTTTATAATACATACTTTTCAATGGCATATGCCACGCCGTCTTCATTATTTGTCTTTGTTACAAAATCCGCAATTTTTTTCAAATCTTCTTTACCGTTTTCCATAACTACACCCATACCTGCGGCCTCAATCATTTTCGTATCATTGCTGGCATCTCCACATGCCATTACCTGACTGATTGGAATATTTAAATGCTTTGCAAGATGTATCAATCCATCTCCTTTATCGCATCCAAATTGATTCACTTCCACATTATTTGTCAACGCACTGGCAACACTTGCAATATTTAAGCCCGCCAATTCCTGCATACACTCTTTTCTTTCTTCCATATCATCGAAGAAGCATTGAATTTTCTCAATTCCATTAGGATGTTCTTCAATGAATTCCCTAAGATTTTCTACTTCTAAACGAGTGGCACGAACTAATGTATAGGAATGTTCTTCCAAATTATAATCTTCCAAATGATGCAGAAATCTTCCTTCCATATATCCCTGGCCATTATGATAAATATCCTGTGTACAATGGTATTTATCCATTACATCAAATAACTGAAATGCTATTTCTTTTGGCAGATGATTGGTATAAATAATTTTATCTTTATATTTATCATACACCGTTGCTCCATTGCAGCAGAGTGCGTAGCGAACCCCTTCCAAATCTCTCAAAAATTCTGGAATCGCCTTAAAAATTCTTCCTGTAGCCGGTACAATATGTACACCTTTTGCAATGGCTGCCTTTAAAACTTCTTCCGTATGCTTAGAGATTTGTTTATTGCTGTCCAACAGCGTATTATCCAAATCCATTGCTACTAATTTTATCTCACTCATAATCATTCCTCCGTAAAAAAGTAATTCTGAATATTAATTTGAAGGCTTTTATATCCTTGATATTCATTAATCACGGGATAATATGTACATGTAATATACTTCATGTCCCCCATTTTCCCCCGGAAACTGTCTTCTTCCTCAAAAATCATACCATCAATCCGGGTCCCTTGGCTACTCTTTAATGCTAATTTAATAACATTTTTACCTTTTCCAAATACCCGGACTTGCTCTATTTTTAATTTTCGATGTGCAAACAATGGTTTTTTATTTCCTTTTCCAAATGGTTCTAATACAGAAAGCTGTGCAATAAATTCTAAATTCAAATAATCTATTGGCATATCAATATCAATATGTACTTTTTGTATGAAAGCATCTTCCTTTAATTTACATTCTTCATTGATTCTTTTTCGAAATTCATCCAGTCTCTCCATCTCCAAAGAACATCCGGCTGCCATAGAATGTCCACCGAATTTTGTAAAAACATCTCCTATTTTCATCATTTCTTCAAACATAGAATATTGTTCAATGGAACGTCCAGACCCTTTCAATCCGCCTTTTCCATTTGTCAAAACAAACACTGGATGATGCAGACGGTCTTTTACTCTGCCTGCAATAATCCCGGCAATACTCTCATGACATTCCGGCAGATATAATACAATTACTTTATCTCCATTTTGAATATATTTTTGTGCCTGCTCCATAGCTGCCAAGACACCTTCTTCTGTCATACGTTTTCTCTGCTCATTTAATTCTTTCAACCTCTGTGCTGTTCCAACTGCACATTCCATTCGATTTTCTAAAAACAGATATACAACTTTTTCTGCTGTATCCAAACGTCCACTGGCATTCATACATGGACCGATAATAAAGCCCAAATCATATGCTTTTATTTGTTTATGTTCCATTTCATGTACTTGTAATAAAGCTCTTAATCCTACATTTTCTGTTTTATTCATTCGGCTTAAACCTTCTTTTACAAAAATACGATTTTCTCCAGTTAAATCTACCACATCACATACTGTGGCAATTGCCAAAAAGGGCAGAAGATATTCAAGTTTTGTCTCATCTGCATTCATCTGCTGATATAAAGCCCGCATCAGCTGAAATGCCACTCCTGCACCACAAAGAAGCGGATATGGATAATGACAAGACTTTTGTTTTGGATCAATTACCACATGAGCATTCGGAAGCAGCTCTCTCTTCGTTCCGTCCTCCATTGTTTCAAAAGGTACTTCATGATGATCCGTTACAATTATAGTAAGTCCCTGTTCTCTTCCAAATTGCACTTCCTGCGTTGCAGCAATCCCATTATCACAGGTTAAAATCGTATCTGTTTGTTCCTCCAATGCTTCTTCAATTAAATGTTTATTCAGCCCATAACCATCTGTCATTCGATTGGGAATCCGAAAATCTATATTTCCATCTAAATCACTAATTGCTTTCCATAAAATATAATTCGATACAATCCCATCTACATCATAGTCCGAAATGATTCTAATCTTCTTTTTCTGCCTGATTTTATCTTTTAAAATTTTTACTGCACTCCGTACCCCATCCATTAAAAATGGATCCGCTATTTCAGATAAATCTCCATATAAATATTTTCGGATTTCATCTTCTTGAAGAATCTCCCGATTTCGGATCAATCTAGCAATCACCGGATCAATCTGAAATTGATTAGCAATTTTTTGAAAATCTGCTTTTTTCTTATACACAAACCATTGTTCCATCTCTCATCTCCGTATTTTAGAAAAAGAGCACTTAGAATCTTCTAAATACTCTTTCTCTTTTTTATTATCTTCTTCGTTTCTTTTTCTTCTTTTTACGATTTGGATTCGCTGTAATTTTCTTCGGCTGTTCCATTGCCTGCGTTTGGTCCAAACCGCTCTGATTTTTATATTTGTCCTTATCTTTTCCAATTCTTGTTTTCATAAAATACCACAATGGACCCGTTAGGAATACAGAAGAAAAAGCTCCTCCTACAACTCCTACAATTAAAGTTAATGAAAACTCTTTCAAAGAAGACACTCCCAAAATAAACAATACAAATACCATAACAAAGGTTGTTAAAGATGTATTAATGGTACGTGTCAGTGTCTGGCAAATACTATCATTTACAATTTCTTTTATCTGATAAGATTTGGCGCCTTTTAGATTCTCTCGAATTCGGTCAAAAATGACAATCGTTGAGTTAATAGAATAACCAATAATCGTCAGCATACACGCAATAAAGGTTCCTCCCACCGCCAGCTTTCCAATAGAATATGCCGCAAAGACTACCAAGACATCGTTCACTAAAGCAATAATAGCACTGGAACCAAATTTCACATCTTTAAACCGAATTGCAATATAAATCAGCATACATATTGTTGAAATCAACACAGAAATAAATGCATCTCTCTGCATTTCATTACTAATTGTAGAACTGATATTTTCCGTTGCCACAGATGTTGCCTGAAAATCTTTCTTTAATGTTTTTTCAATCTGTTTCCTCTGATTTAAAGTTAATTCTACACTTTTGATTACCATTTGATTATTTGCTTTGACTTTCTGGCTTTGCACGGAAGATGATTTGCTCACTTTCTCATAAGCTGCCGTCACTTTTTTCTCTAATTCATCATTTACTTTCTGCTTTTTATCAAAAGTAATTGTAGAAGCAGTTCCGCCTGAAAATTCCAAGTCATAATTTAATATATTTCCAATACGGGATTTATTAATTGGAAGGAAAGCAAGTCCGGCAATAATGATAATGAATGCTGCCACAACATATTTCTTTCCTGCTGCCACAAAATCTCGTTTTTTAATAGCTCTTGCTTTTCCATATAATTTTGGATTCCGAAGTCCAAATGTATAAGCTGCATAAACAAGGAAACGGCTGATAACCAACGCTGTAAACATAGAAATGGCAACACTCATTCCCAAGGTTTGTGCAAAACCTTTTACAGTTCCAGAACCCTTCAACCATAAAACAACAACTGCAATTAAAGTTGTAACATTTCCGTCAATAATAGCAGAAGCCGCCTTTCCAAATCCGGCTTTCACAGCTCCACCGACACTTTTCCCAGCCGCTAATTCTTCTTGAATTCGTGCATAAATAATAACATTAGCATCTACTGCCATACCAATACCTAAGATAATACCCGCCAGTCCAGGCAGTGTCAATGTCACATTAAATCCATTTAATGCCAATAAGGTCATCAACAAATAAATTGCTAGGGCAATACATGAAATAACGCCAGGTAATGCATAAAAAGCAATCATAATTAAGCATACAATGGCAAACCCAATAGCTCCTGCTTTAATCGTCGTCTCAATGGCATTTACTCCAAGTTTTGCAGATACAACATTGGAACGAAGTTCTTTTAACTCTACCGGCAAAGAACCAATACGAATGGAGGATGCAAGATTTTCCGCAGCTTCAAAACTTTCCATTCCATCAATGGTACACTCTCCCTTTGTAATCGCTTCTTTTACATTGGGAGCACTAATAATCTCATTGTCATAAATAATATAAATTGGTTTTCCAATATTTGCTTTCGTCGCCTTTGCAAAAGCTTTCGTTCCCTTCGCATCAAATTCTAAAGCTACAAGATATTCTTTCTGACCAGTTGTCTGATCCTCATTGGTTACTGCTTTCGCACGTTTTACATTAGAACCGCTGAGAATAACTTCCATCTGTGTCTGTGTTGTGGTTTTACCATTTTTCTTTACTTTTACTTCTTTCGGTGCAACAAATGTAAGACTTCCCGGCTTTCCAAGCTCGTCTAAAATCTTATTTGCATCTGTAACACCTGGAATCTCAATGTTAATTCTGTCTGAACCTTCCCGGTACACTTCAGCTTCGGTGCTATAACCTTCCACACGTTTTTGCAGTTTATAGACGGTATCTTTCATATCACTGTCTGAAACATTTTTCCCATCAACTTCATAAGTAATACTAACTCCGCCTGCTAAATCAAGTCCTAATTCAATATTGCTGGCTCTTCCAATTTTGTTTTTCGTAATTCCTTTGGTTGTAATAAAAATTCCAAAGGCACAAAGAGCTGCAAGAAGAATCAATCCTGTAATATATTTTCCCTTTTTATTCTGCTTCTTCATTCTCTGTCTCCTTTTCCAGCGCCAATGCAGCTTTTACCATTAAAGCACATTCCACGCGTTTTCGTTCCAGCTGGCATCCAATCTCATACGTACCATCAATGGTTCCATTAAAATTGTATGAATTAGCACTGCATCCACCGCTGCAGTAAAATCTTGCAAAACATTTTCTGCACTCATCCTTTGTATAAACGCAGGTTGCCTTAAAATCTTTTACAATATCTTCTCTTACAATTCCCTCAAATACATTTCCCATACAAAACTCTTCTTGTCCTACAAACTGATGGCATGGGTACAAATCTCCCCAAGGAGTCACTGCGAGATACTCTGTACCAGAACCGCAGCCGGATAAACGTTTTGCTACACACGGACCTCCGGTTAAATCAATCATAAAATGGAAAAATGTAAATCCCTCTCCATTCTTTTCTCTTTTTACCATTTCTTTTGCCAATATATCATATTCTTCCATAATTTTTGGAAGATCTTCTTCTGTGATAGCATAATCTTCTGTCTCCGGTGCCACAACCGGTTCTACAGAAATCTGTTCAAATCCTTCATCCGCCAAATGAAAAACATCTTTGGAAAAATCCAGATTATGATGCGTAAATGTTCCTCTTACATAATATTTCTGCTGATTTCTGCTGTCTGCAAACTTTTTAAATTTATCAATGATAAAATCATAACTTCCTTTTCCATTTCGGAATGGACGCATATAATCATGAACTTCTTTTCTTCCATCTACACTTAATACCACATTGTCCATTTCCCGATTGGCAAATTCCATAATATCATCATTTAACAAAACACCATTGGTTGTTAATGTAAATCGAAATTTCTTATGATTCTCCTCTTCCAAAGAACGTCCATATGTAACAATTTCTTTTACTACATCAAAGTTCATCAAAGGTTCACCGCCAAAGAAATCCACTTCTAGATTTCTGCGGTTTCCAGAACTTTTTACAAGAAAATCTAATGCTTTCTTCCCAACTTCTGCACTCATTAATGCTCGGCGGCCTTTATATTCACCTTCCTCAGCAAAACAATATTTACATGCCAAATTACAGTCATGTGCAATATGCAGGCATAATGCTTTAACAACTGTCGGGCGTTCTTTAAATTCACAGATATATTTTTCATAACAATCCTCTGTAAATAAAACCCCTGCATCTTTTAATTCAGTTACTTCTTTATATGCTTCTTCAATATCCGTTTTATCATAAGCCGTAAGTTCCTGCTTGATTTCCTCTATAGAATGACTTTCATACAATCCTATTACGTCATAGCTTAAATCATCGACTACATGTACAGAACCACTGGCTACGTCAAGAACCATATTATATCCATTATTCTTATACTGGTGAACCACGTCTCTTTCTCCCTTTATATTTTTTTACATATTTATCACATAAGGAAATGAGGCGGTCCACAGGGAACGCCTCACCTTGTAGAATCTTTATTCGATTATTTGCTGTGTTCGCAGGTCTGATTTCCTACGGTACAAGATGTTTTACATGCTGACTGACAGGATGTCTGGCATTCTCCGCATCCACCTTTTTTTACAGTGTTTTGTAAAGTTTTATTTGTCAGAGTTTTAATATGTTTCATCTTATCTTCCTCCTATTGTCCATAATAACTTGAAATATTATATCATATTCATTTTCAATTGACAATGGCTAATTCGTACTACCTTCTAGACTCTTTAAAGATACTTTATTATGCCAGCATCCCTCCAAGAGTTCCCCCAGCTGTACATAACAATAATGCTGTTATTTTTTCTCCCGACATAATCACTACATTTTCGTGAATCAGCATGGAAATTCCAATAAGAATCAGAAAGTAAAGAAAGCCTGACATCATTCCCCACAAAAATTTTCTTTTTCCCATCTTCTTCCCTACGATAATTCCTGCCAAAACAGATGAAATAATGTAAGTCAGCGTCACCCCGATATTGGCAAGTTTGAT
Organism: Lachnospiraceae bacterium; assembly: GCA_021771695.1. Classification (GTDB taxonomy): domain Bacteria; phylum Bacillota; class Clostridia; order Lachnospirales; family Lachnospiraceae; genus Anaerostipes. Next base: position 45,199 of record JAETON010000002.1, read on the forward strand.
TCCTGCTTTTGTCTGATACATAAAAAATGCGAGAATACACAAAATAATCCCGGTAATAATATAAGATGCCACAAGGCTCTGCACTACATAAAGTCCCTTTTTTCCTGCTTCCATAACTATCCTCCTCTTATTACCAATCTATGACTTTATTTTGGCTTCTATACCTTTTTGTGGTAAACTCAAGTCATGAAATTTAACAAGGAGGTTTCTTTATGATAGATTTACACATTCATTCCAATCGTTCCGATGGGACATTGTCTCCCAAAGAAATTGTCTCAAAAGTTTGTACTGCAGGTCTCTACGGTTTTTCACTGACTGATCATGATACAACCCAGGGAATCCCAGAAATTCTTTCTGAAGAAATACCGGATAATATCCATTTCCTTTCTGGTATTGAAATTTCCTGTGATACCCCTAAACATGAAATTCATATTCTTGGCTACGGCATTGATTACAAAAATAATAATTTAAATCAAAAACTGCTTTCTTTACGCGAAGGACGTTTTCAGCGGAATCTGGATATGATTTCATTATTTCAAAAAGATGGATATCCTGTTACTTTAGAAAAATTACAGCATGGCAACCCAAATACAGTCATTACCCGTGCCCATTTTTCGCGGGTATTAATAGAAGAAGGCATTTGCAAAACCAGAGAACAAGCTTTCAAGAAATATTTAGGTGATCATTGTAAATATTATCTTCCCAAACCATTTTTCCATCCCAAAGACGCTTTAAAACTAATTTTAGATGCCGGCGGTGTTCCAATTCTTGCCCACCCTTTCCAGTACAAATTTTCCAATCAGGAATTACGGCATCTAATTGAAGAATTAATGAATGACGGTTTAAAGGGATTGGAAATCTATCATTCCACCCACCACATTGGACAAATTACAAAACTTTTGGAATGGCAGAAAGAATATCATCTCCTTGGTTCCGGCGGCTCTGATTTTCACGGTGTGAATAAACCCGACATTTCCATTGGAACCGGACGTGGTTCTATGCATATACCTGATCATCTATTTGATCTGCTAACAAACTATATACAAAAGAAACAATCATAAATTATCTAAAATAAAAGGAATCTGTAACACTCAGATTCCTTTCTTACTTACTCTTATGCTTCTTCTGAAGGTGCATTCGCTTTTTCTACTGCTGAAATCGCTGCTTTCTCCATTGGAATTCGGCAATGTTTGTCATTTCCGAACTCTACGATAATTGTACTGTCATCTACTGTATCTACAATCACTCCATAAAAACCGCTGACTGTTAATACGCTGTCTCCCACTTCCAAAGAGCCCATTAACTCTTTCTTTTCCTGCTCCTGTTTCTTCTGTGGTCGAATCACCATAAAGTACATTACAGCTAACAGAACTACTACCATTAGAATTGTTGATGTTGTTCCTTGACCCATTTGTTTCCTCCATATTTTTACTATAAATTAATTCATCATACCGTCAAGCTTCTGATTTTTATATTCTTTATATCTTCCTTCTTCTATGGCATCACGAATCTCATCCATCATTGTATTATAAAAATATAAATTATGCAAGACGCATAATCTCATTCCAAGCATTTCTTTTGCCTTTAATAAATGCCGGATATATGCTCTGCTATAACTTCTACATGCCGGGCACTGACATCCTTCTTCTATTGGGCGGTCATCTAATTCATACTTTTTATTAAATAAGTTCAGCTTGCCATGATTTGTATATACATGCCCATGCCTTCCATTTCTAGAAGGATATACACAATCAAAGAAATCAACACCTCGATCTACCGCCTCCAAAATATTCGCAGGAGTTCCCACTCCCATCAAATAAGTCGGCTTATCTTCTGGAAGAAATGGTACTGTTTCATCCAAAATCCGATACATCTCCTCATGACTTTCCCCTACTGCAAGACCTCCCAATGCATATCCATCTAAATCCATTGCCGCTATCGTTTTTGCGTGAGCAATTCGGATATCTTCAAATGTCCCGCCTTGATTGATACCAAATAGAAGCTGATGCGGATTGATGGTATCTTCCAAAAAATTTAACCGCTTCATTTCTCTTTTGCACCGTTCCAGCCATCTTGTCGTGCGGTCTACAGAATTCTGCATGTATTCCCTTGTTGCCGGATGCGGAGGACATTCATCAAAAGCCATTGCAATTGTCGAGCCAAGATTGGATTGTATCTGCATACTTTCCTCCGGACCCATGAAAATCTTTCTTCCATCAATATGAGAAGAAAAAGAGACTCCTTCTTCTTTTATTTTTCGTAATTTGGCAAGAGAAAATACCTGAAACCCTCCAGAGTCCGTAAGAATTGGACGATCCCAATTCATAAATTTATGAAGACCGCCGTATTTCTTAATCAAACGATCCCCTGTCCGCACATGCAGATGATAAGTATTCGATAATTCTACCTGAGTACCAATATTTCTTAAATCATCGGTACTAACAGCACCTTTAATAGCACCTACTGTTCCCACATTCATAAATACTGGTGTTTCAATAGTTCCATGAACTGTTTTTAACCGTCCTCTCTTCGCTTTTCCATCCTTTGCTATTAATTCATACATAATTTCACCATTATTCATAAATTTTCTTTACATTTTCCAGAGTTGCACTCATATTTTTTAAAATTCCATCCAAAATCGTAATGGCTGCCATGGACTCTACTACTACTACAGCTCTTGGCACAATCATTGGATCATGACGTCCCCGAATTTTTATTTCTACATCCTGTCCATCTTTATTTACCGTATTTTGCGTTCTGGCAATCGACGGAGTCGGTTTTACTGCTGCCCTGAAAATAATTGGACTTCCATCACTAATTCCGCCTAAAACTCCTCCGGAATGATTCGTTATCTTTGTAATTTCCCCATCTTTCATAGCAAACTCATCATTATTTTGAGAACCTCTTGCAAATGCTGTCCCGAAGCCATCACCGATTTCAAAGCCTTTGACGGCACCAATCGATAAAACAGCCTTTCCTAGCTGAGCACTTAATTTATCAAATGCCGGATCTCCTATTCCGGGTTTTACTCCTGTAATCACACATTCAATAATACCGCCAACAGAATCCAGCTCTTTCATTGCCTGTTCTGCTCTCTCTTGTACTTTCGCAGCCGCATCAGCATCCGGCATATAAAAAGGATTCTTCCATATCTCTTTTTCATCAAAATTCTGCTGACAGATTCCAATTCCTGCAATTACTTTTGCATAAGAAGAAATATGAATTCCTAATTCCTTTAATAATTTTGCCGCGACGGCACCTGCTGCCACACGTCCGATAGTTTCTCTTCCGGAAGAACGTCCTCCACCCCTGTAATCACGAAATCCATATTTCATATCATAAGTATAATCCGCATGTCCAGGGCGGTAAATATCCATAATATTACTGTAATCTTTGGATCTTTGATTCTCATTATATACAACCATGGAAATCGGTGTTCCAGTTGTCTTTCCTTCAAATACACCTGACAGGATGGATACTTTATCTCCTTCTTTTCTCTGTGTTGTGTATCTGGACTGTCCCGGTTTTCTGCGGTCTAAATATTCTTGAATATCTTCTTCACAAAGAGCCAGCCCTGCTGGACAACCGTCAACAACAACTCCAACTCCTGCTCCATGAGTTTCCCCCCATGTAGTTATCCGAAAAATTGTTCCAAAACTTGATCCTGCCATATGTATTCCTCTCTATAATTTAATATTTGCCAGCAAATCTCCAAGACTTGTTCCTGCATCTTCTTTTTCTGTATATTCGACACCTGTTTCTCTCGCCTTTTTCTCCGCTTCTTTATCTTCTTCTAAAGCTTTCATACTCAGGCTGACTTTTCCATTTGCTACTTTAATGATTTTTACAGTTACCTTCTGTCCTTCTTTCACCATTTCTTCTGGTGTTTTAATTCTCTTTTTACTAAACTGTGAAATATGAATCAATCCGCTGATACCTTCTCCAATATCCACAAAAGCTCCATACGGCATTAAATTTTCTACAGTTCCTTCCACAACAGTTCCAACTTTCAGCTGGCCAATTCTTTCCTGTAATGCTTTTCTTTCTTTTTCTTTGGCAACTGCTTTTGCAGATAATACTAGTCTTTGGTTTTCTTCTTCTACTGTAATAATCTTAGCTTCTACATCCTTTTGAAGCCATGTATTTAAATCTTCTACATAACCGGTAGATAATAAAGATGCCGGGATAAATCCACGAATCCCTTCTACATATACAATAACACCGCCATTTACAACTCCCCCAACAGTTAAAGAAAGAACTGTTCCTTCTTCTTTCATCTGTTCCAAATGTGCCCATGCCATTCCTTCACTAGTTTCTGCTTTTTCTAAAGATGCTTCCAACTCTTTTTCAAACTCTTCTCTTGTTTCTTTTAACTCTTCTGACATAATTCTTTTCCTCCATCTATTCAAATACATACATAGATTGTATTATAGCATAGAATTTCCAAGATTATAACCTTGTTATTTCCTTTTTTTCATTCTAAACAATAAAACTACTATGGAAAAAACGAAAAGAACCATCACATACATCCCTGTGCGATTTTCGTATTCTAATTTTTCTTTTTTTCCTTCTTTCTTTTCTATTTTCGGCCAAACTTTGACTACCGTAAATTCTACACATTTTTTTGTCACATTTCCTGCCAGATCTAAAGCTTCCAAAACAACAACATGATGTCCTAGTTCTTTGCATTTTATTTCTATCTGATTTTTCTTTCCAGCTATCTTTTTTCCATCCAATATAGCCAAACGGAAAAAGTCTTCTTTTTTTCTAGTCCTTATCCAAATTTTTTCCCCATAAAAACAACTGGCATCAGTTCCTAATCCTTTGATTAAAAGTTCTGGTGCTTTTGTATCATATGTAAAATGAATCGGCTGAGATTTTGCTTTTTCCCCTGATGCATCAATTAAATATACTTGCACCGTATATTTCCCATTTTCTTTAAAAGGATATTTGGATTTCAATGTATCATTCTCCCATACATGTTCTATATTTCTCCCATTGACAAGAAATTTCTGTACTTGCACAGGCTCCACACTTTTGACTTGGAATTTTGGAATAAAGTTTTTTTCTCTTGTCACTTTCCCCACGATTTCTTTTTGGAGAAATTGTATCTGAATCCCCCGTTGATTCACAGTAAAATATCTTTTCTTTTTTGATTGATTCCCAGCTCCATCTGCCGCAATTACTTCCAAACAATACCGTCCGTCTTTTAAAATTTCTGACCTTTTCCACAGCTTTCCATTTAAATAAATTTTTTCTTTCGCCGTACTTCTATTATGATCTTTTATTATGATCATTGGATTTACTTTCCTATCATAAGATTCATAATTTTGAATCCCTTGAATTTTTATTTGAGGCGGTGTTCGATCAACCTGAAAAGGTTCTTCTCTTAATATCATGCGGTTTCCCGCATAATCTCTCGCTGAAATTTCCAAACTTTGATTTCCCTCCTTTTGGAAATCTACAAAAATTTTATAAATCTTCTGTTCCTTCAGCCATTGGACCTTAACAGTTCCAGAGGTTTTAATTTCTACTTGGTTCTTCCTCAAGTTTTCATCCAAAATCCGAACCTCTGCCGTTTGCTGTCTGCAAACTCGTTTTTTTGAAAATTTCTTTTTATACGTTATTCGTATTTTGGGTTTTTGGCTGTCTACTTTAAAATTATATACTTGTATTTTAGACGAATGGTTTCCTGCCTCATCCACACTCCACTGAGAAAGCCGGTAAATCCCATCCTTTTTAATTTGCGGAACAGCATTTTTCATCGTACAAGATTCTTTGGTCCGGATATTCATCAATCGAAAATACTCTATTACTTCTGGTCCTTCTTGATATAATATCCTACGAAAAATCTGCGGTGCCCTTTGATACCAGCCGCCGCTTTCAGCCTTTGAATACACAACTTCTGAAAGATCTGGCGGACTTTTCCAAACTTTGACAGATATACCTTTTATATTCCCGGTTCTTCCTGCTTTTGAAACTGCACGAATCCATATAATTTCTTCCATATTTTGGTTAATCAAAACTTCTCCGTCTTTCATGGTTTCCCACGAGTGATTGCCAATTTTATACTCATATTTTTCAATTCCAGTAATTGATTTTGCCCCATAGACTGTAAGTTTTACTGTTTTTGCTGTCCATGTTCCTTCTTTATATGAATTCGTATCCGCTTTCGGCATATCCGGCGGACTTAGCTCTACATAAATTTTCTGATTTTCTCTTACACCATTTTTATGCTCTATACAAAAATCATAAACACCTTCTTTTGAAAAATAAATTTCAGCATTTTTTTCATAACTCCATTCCAATTTCTGCTGCTGATGATTCACAAATACTTTCACTTGATTAGGCAGATTGCCTTTTTTCAAATGAATTTTTAAAACAGCACTGCTTTGAAAATAGGGCATATTTCCACTGCCAATCCACGAAAGTTCCCAAAGTTTTTGATTTCCTTTTACTTTCATTCCCGTAGAACCTGTCAGCAAAAGAAAAGTACAAATACAAAATACTATCCACATCCTTTTTCGTATTTTTTTCATAAGCCCAGTTTCTCCTTTAATTGTTTTGCTTTATCTCCAGTCACTTTACACTGTTTGGTTCCCCGTATATATATCTCTCTTGCCTTCTCCCACCGCTTCTGACGGCATAAATAAATTGCATATTCCATGTATGCATCCCCAAATTTGGGGTACCGCTCTATAAATTTCTCATAATCTTTACAAATGTCTTCTCCTTTCTCTTCTTGATAAACTAAATACCGGCAGAAAAGTTTCCATGCCTGTTTTTCATCCAATTTTTCGCGAAAACCCCGTTTTGTTTCAAATAAAAAAAATCTCTCTTCTCCCATCTTGGCAAGATGCTCAAATAATTCCAATTTTCCCTCCTGCACAGCTTTTTTCCAATTTTCTCTATCCTTTTTTGTCCAGGAAATCTTTTCTTTTTCCTCATTCTTCAAGATTTTTTCAGATTTATTTTGTGAAGGATACCAAGTTTTTCCAATCACTCCCCCTGTAAATAATAAAAAAAAGACAGCAGTACAACTTCCTGCTGCTATGCTTCTCCGATTCCTTTTTCGAGATATTATGCAAAGTTCCCGATGCACCTCCTCCATCGTATCATAACGATTCCTGGGATTTTTTTCTGTGCATTTTCTAATTAGTTTTTGCATATCTTCCCTTTGTTCTTTCAAACTGCAGAATTTTAAAATTTTTCCCAAACTATAAATATCAGATGTTCTATCTGCCTTTCCGGATGGATGAAATTGTTCCGGTGCCGCAAATGCTTTTGTCCCGCAACAATCCATTTTCTCACCGAAATGAACGGAAATTCCAAAATCCAACAAGTATAACTTTCCGGATGGATGTACCATAATATTGGCTGGTTTTAAATCCATATAAGCAAGTTCAAACACTTTATGCAATGTTTCCAGAATTTCACATAATGCTTTTCCCCATGAAATCAGTTCTTTTTCTTTAAGTTTCCCCCGCTTTTCTATATATTCTTTCATTGATACACCAGAAATATATTCCATAATCAAATACAATTCCCTATTTTGAATCTTATATTCATAAAATTCAGGAATTCCGAAAATCCCGCTAATTTCCTTTAAAATTTCCGTTTCTCTACGGCTTCTTGCATTATCTTCCATTACTTTCATTGCATATTTTTTTCCATTTTCCTGATTCTTGATCAAATACACTTGTCCCATTCCGCCGCTTCCCAATACAGACAGCTTCCGATACTTTCCAAATAGTACCTTGTTTTCTACTTTTCTGGTACTTTGATTAAAATACATGAAAGATTATCCAGTTCACCCCTTTCTTTTACTTTCTGAAAACATTTCTGCACCCATGCTTTCATTTGTTCTTTGGAAGCTTCTACTTGATAAATTTCTCTTTCTTCCAATAAACCATAAAAACCATCGGTACATAATAAAAATTCCATTCCTGGATGTATTCTTCCGCGATAACAATCCACTTTAATATCCTTTGTGACACCAACACACTGTACAAGAATATGCCGTCTCGGATCTTTTCTTGCCTGTTCTTTGCTAATATGTCCTGCTTTCACTTCCAACTGCACCAGCGTATGATCTGTCGTTACATACTTTCTTTTTCTATCAAACCAATAAGTTCTGGAATCTCCAACATTTAAAACAAAAAAATGATGTTCTTTCACAAAAAGCAATGTTAATGTACTGCCCATGGCATCCTCTGCTCCTTGGCTCATCAAAAGAAGATTACTATTTATTTTTTTAATCAATCGAACTAAATCTTCTTGTATTTTAGAAATATCACCTTTCCCAAAAAATCTTGGAAGTGCTTCTTCAAACCACTGTTTTAATATTTCAATAACATATCTGCTGGCAATCTCTCCTCTTTGCAGCCCTCCCATGCCGTCACATACTGCAGCTAATAAATATAATTTTCCTTTATATTCTCTTTGTTTCATTAAATAAGCGTCCTGATTGGATGGACGTCCATTTCCTATATCTGTCATTTCTATTGACTGAACCATTTTCTATTCCTCCTAATGAATAAAAAAACCTTGCAAAGAATTATCCTTGCAAGGTTTTTCCTACACTTCCTCCGTATCTTCTTCTCCATCAATTTCCTGCTGAAGAATTTCAACATCACCGCGAAGCTTTTCAATTAAATTAAACAAATCAATGTATTCTGCCTGTGGGTAATCCATATTTTCTTCAAAATACATCTTCCCTACCTGCTGGTATAAATCATTGAGCTGCTTTTTTACTACACGGATATCATTGTGTCTTTTTGCCGAATCTGCTACTTCTTTTGCTTTCTGAGCTGCAACTTTCCCTTTTGAAGAAATGGTGTCTTCCAGCCGCCCAAAAAAATCTTTTGCCATACGCGCTCACTCCTATTATTTTTTTCCATTATACCTTTTTTCAAGAAAAAAAACAAGACAAGCACCCATTCCTGCCATAAAAATCAGCCATGGCATCCATGATTTCTCACCTGTTTTCGGCACGTTGCTTTTTTGCTCTGTTTGTGGAATTACCAGCTGCTTATTTTTTGATTGAATGGTATGGCTTACAGACACTTTTTTGGCATTATCCGCTTTTGCAAAAGCTGTATTTTTTAATTTTTTCCCTTTTATTTTTTTTATTTTGACCTGATAATTCACTTTCATCTTCTGGTCGTAGAGCAGATTCTTCCCGGTTTCGATTACAAGATTTCTCTCTTTTGCGGTAATTTTACATTGTTCTGTAATATCTTTACCATCCGCATCTTGAACTCTAATCGAATCTTTTTGAATCACAGCGCCTTTTTTAGATAATTTATCTTCAATAACTATATTTTTTGCAATTGCTCCTTTCACCGTCTGTAAAACGGTTACTTCGTAATCACAAAAGTCTCCATTTGAAAATGTATTTTTAGATGCTGCCTTTAAGATAGATAACTTAGGAATTACAGTATCCATAGTTACAATGTGTTCATCCTGACATTTATCTGTATCTATTCCAGATGCCTCTGCCGTATTTGATATATTTCCAGACAGCATTGTTTCAAATAAAACATGATATGTTACAAGCAATACATCTTCATCACTTATATCTTTTCCTGTACGAATCTGAAATTGATTTTCTTTCTTCTCTGTAATAATCTCACATTCCTCTGTAATATCTTTACCATTATATTTCACACGGATTCCGGATATTTTCATTCCCTCTCTGGCAAATGCATCTTTGACTATAATCTGATGTGCTGTCATCCCTTCATTTTTCTGTGTAATCTTCAACTCATATACACCGGTTTCTCCTTCTTTATATACAGAATTATCTGAAGTCTTTTGAATATTTAACATTGGCGGTTCTATCACTACAATATTTTCATCTTGATCTTCTGGTGTATTATCACTTCCCGCTATAGCTGTATTCTTAATTCCGCCATCAATTTTCTCTTGAAACAATACCTGATATATAATTTCCAACACATCATCTTCTCCAAGATTTTTTCCCGTTTTCACTTGGAATCCTTTTTTCGATGCTTCTATTTTACATGCTTTTGTAATGTCTTCTCCATTCAAAGATACTTTTATTTCCGAAATTTCCATTCCGCTTTTCTCAAATTCATCTAAAATAACCACATTTTTTGCAGTCAATCCTTCCTTCTCCTGTGTAACCTTTAATGAATATGTTCCTTTTTCACCAACACTATAGATTCTCTTATCTGATTGTTTAACAATTTGAAGCTGCGGAGCTTTTACCTTTACACTTTCCTGTGCCTGTCCGCCTCCAGAAGGAATTTCGTCGTCATCTTTAATTATTTTTCCATTGGTATTTTTTGTTGCTGGTGCCTGCAGAACATTCAAAATCGTACTGCCTTCCAAACCATCTTTTTCAATCACTGCCTGATAGGTTACTTGAATTTCATCTGCAAATGAAAGATTTTCATATTTTCCAGTACGCTTTCCCTTTTCAGATTCCAGCACTGGAATTTTTCCGTTTTTCAACGCTGTCGGAGTCTTGACCATATAACTTCTTCCATCTTTTTCATAACGAATCTGACAGTCTTTTGTAATATCTTTTCCCTCTGCCAGTACCGCCAGACTTCCCGGTACCAAACGAACACCATCCGTGCGGATCTGATCATGAAATTCTATATCCCGCATAAATGTTCCTGGATTTGGATTGTTGAATACAGCTTTATACGAGATATGATCCCCTTGTTTATAAACTTTTTGCGGTGCAGATTTTACAACATTAGTTTTTGGAGAATTGACATATATTTGTTGATCTGCTTCTTTTTTCGGAACTCCTGCCGCCCATACAGAAGCTTTATTATCTGTCAACGTACCATTGGAAGTAATTTCTGCTTTAGCAGCATAAGTAATTACAATGGTTTGATCCCAAGGCAATGCATAATCGCCTTTTGATTTTAAAATCCATCCATTTCCTTCTTTTATCAAGATATAATTTTCTTTCTCAATTCCAGATACTTTGATAGAATCAAAATCCAAATTTATTCTCCTAGGAAGCGAAATATCTTGAATGGTAAAATACGCTGTTTCTGCCTTTTCATTGGTATTTTTTACTGTTACCTTATAATTGACAGTATCTTTCACTTGATATTCATATTTTTCCACAGTTTTTGTAATTTTTAGTCCCGGAGCATCTTTTTCCTCCTCTGGCAGCTCAATTTCTGTCGTTACCTGATTCGTCGGGGCAGTTCTTTCGTCCACGATAGTTTCCGCTCGATTCTTTTCTGTAATTGTCGTTTTTATGGCATTATAATGGCCATGCTCTGTCCAAACCTTCCGCAGTTCATCTAACTGCTGCCAGTTTGGATTCTCAGGAATATCCATTTTCACTTGAATTCTCAAAGTATAAACACTTCTTTTATAAAACTCTGTACTTTTTGGATTTTTCAACACTGCTTCGATTTGATTTCCATTTTTCTCAATGCGGAATTCCTCGGTAACATCACTGCCATCTCCCAAAATTTTTACATCCATAATTTTCAAACACTGCTCTATATGATCTTTAAAAGCAAACTTTTTATAATAATGAGCTTCTGGAATCTCTCCTGCAATTGCTTGTTCTACTTCATAAGTCCAAGACTCAGCAAGACTCTTTGCCTGATAATGTTCTGTTTTTGTATGGTCACTCTGAGTAATATATTTTTTAGGATCTACGGGTTTAAATTTCACCATGTTCTGTCCAAATCCCACGTATTGTTCCTGTCTTGTCGGTTCCCTGTCGAGAATTCTTCCAAATGTATACTCAAAACTGTCTGATACAAATGTAAATCCTGCACATGTGAAATCCTCACTGTCATAATCTTCATCATAGTCTGCATAATAAATATTCATGCCATTGGATTTTTTGTAACTCAGTTTTGTATTTTTTGATACATACTGTCCATGAATTTTGTCTGCTTTCACCCCAATATACTGTCTGGTATCTATATCCTTTAATGTTACGTTACTTTTCAACATAACAGGAGTCTGAGTTCCTGCTTTATAAAACCGGCTTTTCATTGTCATCTCTTGGATCCCAATATAAGCACAGCCGCTGATTCCATTTCCAACAGCAACATATCCATCTTGATTCTGATACTTTTCTATATGGCTTACCGTTAAGACCAAATCAATCTTTTCCCAATGTCCATTGCTTCCATCTGCTTCACATTGATAGATTTCCATATTCGTTTTTTTCACTTGAATACCGCCTGCAGTATTTTCATTGGTTTGAAACCATGTATAATTTCTCAAAGAGACCGGAATTCCTATATCTGGAAGATTTGTTGTTGTTTTCCCCTTTACCACCACGGTCTTTGTCTCACTGGTAGTTTTTAATTTAAATCCATAAGCCGCCTCTACCTCTAACGCTTTTTCATCATCAAACGATGAAAAATGATGAGAATCATCTTCCCAGTCCGAATGAATTCGTTCTGCCCCTTCTGCATCTAATTGTGCCCATACTCTCGCTTTCTGACATATCATTGAGAGTAAAATCGCCGCAGCTATCCAGAGAATTTTCCACCTTTTTCTGAATATTTTCACTTTCATAATATAAGTTCTCCTTTATTCTGTCGATTTATTAGTTTCTCCCTCATTTTCCGACAGACAAAGATGTCTCATAACCTTTTTCGGCTCCCCTCATTCTTATGACAGGCTGCACTCACCTTCATGACCATGCAGAAGTATCATTATCATATTCTGAATCGCTCCCTGTCAAAATACAGATCATGGCGGAATATGCCCTTTCGGACCGTATCAGAAAATGGTCTTATTCAGTTGTACAAATCTCCTGGATATCAATCATTCATAGAATTTCAGAACGCTTCCACGTTTAGATGTGACATTATCAATAAGAAATATTGATATAAATGTAATAATTTCCAGTTTTCCCCTATCTATGTATAGTAATTTACCATAATATGACAAAAAAAGCAACTCATTTTCATGAATTGCTTTTTTTCGTAATATTCAGATTTTTATAATCCTAAAATTTTCCTTACTTCTGTTTCCATTGCTTCTGTCTCACATACTGTATCATGAAGCACTGGAGCTGTACGAATTTCTTCAATGGCATTTGGCACACAAACTTTTGAAATCTTGCAAAGTTCATCAACCAATTCAAAATCCGTTTTTGCATCATATGCCGGATCAATCGCATCCATAACACTTCTTGTGAATTTGTATGGACTTGCCGTAGAAGCAATTACAGCTGGTGTTTTATCATTAGATTCTGCCATATATTTATCATATGCTGCTGCTGCAACTGCTGTATGTGTATCCATCACATATTTTTCAGCTTCATAAACAGCTTTAATTTTTGCTGCTGTTTCTTCTTCCGTAGCATATGCTCCAAAAAACTCAGAAAGCTGTGCTTTCATTTCTTCTGTAATCGTGTAAGTACCTTCTTGCGTTAATGCATTCATAAACGCTGCACACTGTACCGGATCATTTCCTGCAATTCTGTAAATCAGGCGTTCCAAGTTGCTGGAAATCAAAATATCCATAGATGGAGATGACGTAACGAAGAATTCTCTCTTACGGTTATACTCTCCTGTCTGGAAGAAATCAAATAACACTTTATTTTCATTAGATGCACAAATAAACTTTCCTATTGGAATTCCCATCTGTTTCGCATAAAATGCTGCCAGAATATTTCCAAAGTTTCCAGTTGGAACAACCACATTCATTGGTTCTCCTGCCTTTAATGCTCCGTTTTTCATCATTTCTGCATAGGCTTTTACATAATAAACAACCTGCGGAACTAATCTTCCAATATTAATGGAATTGGCAGATGAGAACTGGTATCCTTTGCTGTTCATAATTTCTTTCAGCTCTTTATTAGAGAACATTTTTTTCACACCCGTCTGGGCATCATCAAAATTACCTTTGATTCCGATTACATATGTATTTTCACCCTTTTGCGTTATCATTTGCTTTTCCTGAATCGGGCTGACACCTGATTTTGGATAAAATACAATAATCTTTGTTCCCGGTACATCTGCAAATCCTGCCAATGCAGCCTTCCCTGTATCCCCAGAAGTTGCTGTTAAAATTACAATTTCATTTTCCACATGGTTTTTACGCGCAGATGTTACCAGTAAATGCGGCAAAATAGAAAGTGCCATATCCTTAAATGCAATCGTTGAACCATGGAATAATTCCAAATAATACGCATTTCCAACTTTTACTAAAGGTGCAATTTCTTCTGTGTCAAATTTACTGTCATACGCATTCTGAATACAGTTCTTTAATTCTTCTTCTGTAAAATCTGTCAGAAATTCTTTCATTACTGTATAAGCAATTTCCTGATAAGACATTTTCGTTAAATCTTCCAGTGAAACTGCCAGCTTTGGAATGCAATCAGGAACGAATAATCCTCCATCGCTGGTTAAGCCTTTTAAAATAGCTTCAGATGCAGATGCTGTTTCTTCACCATTTCTTGTACTGCGATATATTAAACTCATATTTCCCTACCTTTTCTTTCTGCTATGTGTTTCTTTTGGTTTTTGATTATATCATATGTTTTTCCCCGCTACAACAATTTTTCTTGCTCAATATCCTATACAAAGGCAAATACCAGCATTAATTTAACCCCCTGTACTAAGGCTTCTTCATCAAAATCAAACTTGCTGTGATGATTTGGGTATGAACCTCCACCGCCAATAAAAGCAAAACATCCCTTCATCTCTTTCGTATAATTTGCAAAATCTTCCCCCAGCATCATTGCCGGTACGTGCACAAATTCTTCTTCCCCAAAGACATCTTCTGCCTTTTTCCTTGCCGCCACAGTCAATCCTTTATCATTTACCAATGCCGGGTGGCTGGAAGGCTGATAATCTACAAAAATTTCTGCTTCATACATCTTGGCTGCTGCTTCTGCCATTCTTTTGACTTTCTCTTCGATGATTTCTTCTGTTTCTTTGGAAAACGTTCGGACAGTCCCCTCCAGCAGGGCTTCTCCTGCAACTACATTTCGAGCGGTTCCAGCGGTTACTTTTCCAACTGTAATCACTGCACTCTCCAGAGGATTTACATTCCGGCTGACAATCGTCTGCAGATTCATAACCAGTGACGCTGCTGCTGTCACTGCATCCACACATTCATGAGGTTTCCCCGCATGCCCGGACTTTCCTTGAATTAGGATTGAAAACCAATTAGTAGATGCCATTCTCTCTCCAGGCTCTAAAGAGATCTTTCCAGCTTCAATACCTGAAAAAATATGCACCCCAAATATTCCATCTACCCCTTTTAAAATTCCCGTTTCCAAAATACTTTCTGCACCCTGTGCGGTTTCTTCTGCCGGCTGAAAAATCAAAAAAATCTTTCGATCCAGCTCATTTTCATGTTCTTTTAAGATTTTGGATACTGCCATCAGAATTGCTGTATGTCCATCATGCCCGCATGCATGCATACAACCGTTATTTCTAGAAGAAAAAGGAAGTCCTGTCTCCTCTCCCACTTCCAATGCATCCATATCTGCCCTCAGTGCGATGGTCTTTTCTCCACTCCCCACAACAGCCAGAATTCCTGACGGTTCCATCAAACGATAGGAAATATTCCATTCTTCCAAGTGTTCTCTAATATATTCCATCGTCATCATCTCATGAAATGCCGTTTCCGGACACTGGTGGAGATTTCTCCGAAATTCAATAACTTCTTCTTTTATCTTCGATGCTTCTTCTATAATATTCATATTCTCCCCTTTAACGACACATAATTTCTTTTATAATATAAATAATCAAAACAACTGCCAACACCGGACCTATAAAAGCAAACAATGCCGCAATCATATGAAAAACTGCAACCAAAACTGCAATGAAAATGACTGCTGCAATAGCACATCCCCATTTTACTTTTCTGGAATCTGCGGTATATACTCTGGTCCTTGTATAAGAATCTTCTTGCTGCTTTGGTTCTTCGTCATAATAAACCTGCCCCTCTCCCGCTGCCTCAATAATTGATTTGGCAATCAGTCTAGGATTTCCAAGTTCTTCTGAAATCTCACTTTCTGTCTTTCCGTTTTTCTTTTGTTCTTGAAAATAATTCTCATAATACCGTATATTTTCCTCCGCCTGCGATGCTGGAACCATTCCCTGCAGAGCCTCTTTTAATTGACTGATAAATTCATTTTTTGTCATTACAATCTCCTTTTTCGTAAAAAATTTCGGATTCACGAATTACTCTGCATCTGCCATTTTCTATCTCAATGGTTGTAACTCCGCAATTTTCCTGTCTTGGACCATGCCAAAAATCTTTAATTCCTCTTTGATAAATAGAAGTCAGCATAGCATGAATCCATCCGCCATGTGTAAAAACTGCCATATGCTTATATTTATTTTCATTTGGCAAAATGACATGCTGCATAAAATCTTCTGCCCGCCCAATCACATCTTCATGAGTTTCAGAACCGCCTTTTGTACGGAATTTTTCCGGACAGTCAAAAAAATTCATAAAATCATCATGTGCTTCATATAAATCTTTTTCTCGAATTCCCTCATAACTTCCAAAATCAATTTCTGTCAGCCGTTTATCCTCATATAGAGGTACTTGTTTTTCTTCTAATATAATTTCCCCGGTTTCTCTGGCTCTCCAAAGGGGACTTGTATAGGCAATATCAAATGGAATTTTTGAAAGCCCCTGTTTCGTAAGATATGCTAATTTTCTTCCATAATCATTTAATTCTATATCTGCACTTCCCTGCATCCTTCTTTCTTTATTCCAATTTGTTTCACCATGTCGAATTAAATATAATTTCAAAAGCTTTTACCTCCGGATTTTATGAGTTCTTTTCAGACTAAGTATAGCATATTTTTTTATTTTTACAAAAATTCTTGATTTTTGTTGAAAAACTATAGATTTTTTATTGAATTTTGCTATACTATGATTGATAGACAAAACGAACACTATAGGAGAGAAAATGTATGAAAATGAAAGTTGGCGATTCCATCGTATTATCAGAAAAAGTTATTCATGAAAATACTGCTGAGACATGGGGCAGCGGAAGCCTTCCTGTCTATGCAACCCCTGCTATGATGCTGTTGGTTGAAAAAGCAGCCGTAGCACTCCTTTCGGACAAATTAGAAGAAGGTCTAACGACTGTAGGAACAAAATTAAATATTTCTCATGTATCTGCAACACCAATCGGCGGAACGATTACCTGCCGCTGCACTTTAACGGAGATTGACCGTAAACGCCTGGAATTCCATGTCGAAATTACAGATGAAAAAGGCCGTGTCGGTATCGGAGCACATGAACGTTTTATTGTACAAACAGAACCATTTATGGAAAAAACAAACCATAAACTTGATTAAATATTTTATACAAATTCATAAAACACAAAAAAGAAACATGACAAAATTCATCGTCATGTTTCTTTTCTTATTTATCGATTGGTTCCTTTTAAAATTGGAGACACTCTTTTATATATTAAAAATGTAATCAATACACTGCATAATCCTTTTACAAAAGTAAACGGCATATTAAACCAAACCAGTGCATCCCAAAGGCTGGAAACATTTGGATTAATTGCTTGATATGCTCTTAAAATAGCTTTCATCGGCATAAAATTCGTATATACCGGATACACTACAAAATAATTAGAAAATACGCTGACAACTGCCATCAAAACAGCACCTGCCACTGCTCCAATTATCGCATTCTTCTGTGTCTTATGTTTCTTATAAATCAACCCTGCCGGCAAAACAAAACATACTCCAAGAATAAAATTGGAAAGCTCTCCAACGCCTCCAGTCTGTGTATGAAGCAGATTAATTACATTTTTAATAAAACATACTGCTATTCCGGAAACCGGCCCCATAGAAAAAGCTGCTAATAATGCTGGCAATTCTGAAAAATCAAATTTAATAAACGGTGGAATCAGCATCGGAATAGGAAATTCCAAAAACATCAAGATGGTTGCCAAAGCTCCCAACATTCCTGTCATTGCAATCGTTCTTACATTTACTTTGCTGCTTTTCATTGTCATTGTTTCTCCTGTCATCATATCTTCTCCTTTATAAAAAAATAAGCCCGCTCGTTTTGCACAAAACGACAGGGCTGACAAATGGAATGGTAAACTGATACCACTCTGCTACTTCTTTCATCCAGACTATACTGTTGGTTCGGGATTCTCACCCAATCGGCTTTCGCTCGTGGACTTATCTCTAAAAAAGCATCACCACCAGTCGAGAATTGACAATCTTTCCATGTCTCACTCTGCCCTGAAGTTGGAGAAATATTTTCTTCTCTACTTCGATATTCAATTTACGAAAAATGAAAGTGTTCTTCGTATCTGCACCCTATTATAGTCAATGATCTCTCATTTGTAAAGAGATTTTTATCATTTCCTTTCTTTACACCTACATTATAATTTGATAAACTATAACAAGTTGAATTGTTTGAAGCAAAGGAGAATTGACATTATGGGAATGCACAAAATCGCAAAGATGCCTTCTCCAGAGGAGTTAAGAGAAGAATTTCCTCTGAGTGAAGAGTTAAAACAAATAAAAGCAGACAGAGACACCGAAATCCGAAAGGTATTTACCGGCGAATCTGATAAATTTATTGTAATTATCGGACCATGTTCTGCTGATAATGAAGATGCTGTTATGGACTATTTGGAACGACTTGCAAGAGTTCAGAAAGATTTAGAGGAAAGGCTTTTAATTATTCCTCGTATTTATACAAACAAACCTCGTACAACCGGAGATGGATATAAAGGAATGATTCATCAGCCGGACCCTGAAAAAGCTCCAGATATGGCAAGCGGACTCCGCTCTGTACGAAAATTACATGTAGATGCTTTGAAGGCATTTCATATGCCTGCAGCAGATGAAATGCTGTATCCGGGAAATTGGCAGTACATGGAAGATATTTTATCTTATGTGGCTGTTGGTGCCCGCTCTGTTGAAAATCAGCAGCATCGCCTGACGGTTAGTGGATTTGATATTCCTGCCGGCATGAAGAATCCAACCAGCGGAGACTTAACCGTTATGATGAATTCCATCACAGCAGGCCAGCACCGCCATGATTTCATTGCCAACGGCTATGAAGTTAAAACCGATGGAAATCCTCTGACTCATGCCATCCTGCGTGGTTCCGTAAACCGTCATGGAAACAACATTCCAAATTATCATTATGAGGATTTAACACGTGTAGCTTATATG
The DNA here is from genome assembly GCA_021771695.1 of Lachnospiraceae bacterium. Lineage (GTDB taxonomy): Bacteria > Bacillota > Clostridia > Lachnospirales > Lachnospiraceae > Anaerostipes. The sequence goes on from JAETON010000002.1 coordinate 64,353, forward strand.
TACGAAAAATTCCAGCTGAAAAATCCGGCAGTTATAGTTGATGCAAACCATTCAAATTCTGGGAAACAATGGAATCAACAGCCGCGTATTGTACAAGAAGTTCTCCACAGCAGAAGTTTCCTGCCGGAAATTAAATCTCTCGTCAAAGGCATTATGATTGAAAGTTATATTGAAGATGGAAATCAATCTATTGGAAATGGTGTTTATGGACAATCTATTACTGATCCTTGTCTTGGATGGGATAAATCTGCTGCTTTACTTTACCGCATGGCAGAAACTGTTTAACCCAATATTTTCAAAACACCTGCCATCATTGCTGGATTTACATAGCTTTCTAAAATACATCCAACAATTACAAATATAATTTCCATTTGAATGGAAAAACGATTCAAGAAGGAATGTTCCTCATAAGAGAACATTTCTTCTTTTTTACTTTCTACAATATTTCTTCGTATCAGCAGCAGTCCAGCCATTGCATAACATATAAAATGCGGAAAAAAACTAAATGCTGCAAGAAACAATCCTTTCATTCCCAATTGGATCACCTGCAGCGACAAAATTGAGCCAAGAAAAAATGCGATACAGAAAGCTCCTCCATACAAAAATACCAGTGGCTGCAAAAGATATCCTGCCAAAAAGAAAATTCCATACTGCTTCCCACGCTTAAATAAAATATATGGCAGAAGACTAGAGCTGGAAACATACAAGTCTTTATTGGTTAACACAAGAGAATCCATCTGCCCGCCATATGCCAAATAATCTTTATATATAAAATTTGTAAATAAACTTCCTAAGATTAATCCAGTCATAATAAAAAGTCCAATTAAAAATCTTCTTTTTTCCACCTTATCCTCCCATATTCTTCTTGCTGTTGTCCAAATAAAAGGAAAAGAACCACATAGTATATCCTATGCGGCTCTTTTCCTTTTATGACTTATGATATTTTTGAAGATAACCTAAAACTCCGGAAATTGTTTTTGCATCAATGATATGTCCGTCAAAAATCATTTCTTTTATTTCTTCTGGTGTAAATTCTTTCACATCAATAAATTCATCTTCATCCAGATTTTGTTTGGAGGCTTCTAAATCAAATGCTATATAAATTGGAATTTTTTCATCACAAAAACCAATGGCTGTAATAATTGTCATCAGATGTTCCATCCGTCCGGCTTTAAATCCTGTCTCTTCTTCGATTTCTCTCATCACGCATTCCAGCGCTGTCTCGTTCGGTTCAATTCCTCCTGCCGGAATTTCCAATGTTTCTTGATCTAAAGCATTTCGGTACTGTTTTACCAATAAAATATTACCTTTTTCTGTGACCGGCACAACTGCTGCAGCCCCTTTATGCTTTACCAAATCCCATGTAACGGTTTTGCCGCTTGGCAGTTTCACAATATCCTCATAAAATCCTACGACCTTTCCTTGATGAACCAGCCGTTGTTCAATTTTTTCATATCCCTTCATTATCATTCTCCTTATCTTCCATCGGATAGGAAAAAGCGATAGATTTCTCTACCGCTTTTGCTTTTGTTATTTCGCATAATCTACAACTCGTGATTCTCGAATGACATTTACCTTAATCTGTCCAGGATAATCCATATTCTCTTCTATCTGATTAGAAATATCCCTTGCCATAAGAATCATATCATCATCACTAATCTGCTCAGGAACTACCATTACACGAATTTCCCGACCTGCCTGAATTGCAAAAGTTTTATCAACACCTTGAAATGAATCTGCGATCTCTTCCAACTGTTTTAATCTTGTTGTATAGCTTTCCAATGTTTCACTTCTTGCACCCGGACGTGCAGCTGAAATTGCATCTGCAGCCTGTACAATACATGCAATCAATGTCTCTGGTTCTGCATCTCCATGATGAGATTCCACTGCATTGATGACAATTGGATTTTCTTTATACTTCTTGCACAAGTTTACACCCAGTTCCACATGAGAACCTTCTACTTCATGGTCGATCGCCTTTCCAATATCATGAAGCAGTCCTGCTCGTTTTGCCATTCTCACATCCACACCGACTTCTGCTGCCAGAAGTCCTGCAAGCTGTGCAACTTCCATAGAATGCTTCAACGCATTCTGTCCATAACTCGTTCTAAACTTCATTCTTCCTAGCAGTCTCACTAATTCCGGATGAATTCCATGAACTCCCAGTTCCAGTGTCGCTGCTTCACCTTCTTCACGCATCATGGTTTCAACTTCTTTTGTTGCTTTCTCAACCATCTCTTCAATACGTGCCGGATGAATTCGTCCATCTACGATTAATTTTTCCAATGCGATTCTTGCAATCTCTCTACGCACAGGATTAAAGCTGGATAACACAACTGCCTCTGGAGTATCGTCAATAATTAACTCAACACCAGTGATATTTTCAATGGACCGAATATTTCTTCCTTCTCGTCCGATAATACGGCCTTTCATCTCATCATTTGGAAGCTGTACAAGAGAAATCGTTGTCTCTGCAACATGATCCACTGCACATTTCTGAATCGCTGTTACTACATATTCTTTCGCTCTCTTACGTGCTTCCTCTTTGGCTCTCGTTTCCATTTCTTTGACAAACATTGCTGTCTCGTGTTTCACGTCTTCTTTTACTGCTGATAATAATTGTTCTTTTGCCTGTTCAGAGGTTAATCCGGAAATTCTTTCCAGTTCCTGTAGATGTTTTGACTGCAGTTCCTGCAAATGAGCTTTTTCAGATTCAATATTCTTTTCTTTTGCTGTCAAAGACTGCTCTTTACGTTCTAAAAGATCGGACTTCTTATCCACGGCTTCTTCCTTGGAAAGAACTCTCTGCTCATACTTTTGCAGCTCCGCCCTGCGTTCCTTTGTCTCTTTTTCAAAGTCATTTCTCGCCTTTATAGTCTCTTCTTTTACTTCCAAAGAAGCTTCACGCTTTTTTGCATCCGCTGCTTTGATTGCTTCATCTATAATCTCTCTGGCTTTGTCTTCTGCATTTCCAATCGTAATTTCCATAGCTTTTTTACTTCTTTTATTGGCTACAGATACAGATACTGGAACTGCAATTACCAAAGTTGCGATAATGGCTATCATAATTTCAACCACAGGTCTCCTCCTTATTCAATTTTTTGTGTTTTCACACTCATTTAATTTTATATGTTTTTCATATAAAAGTCAAGAAATGGATACCTCTTCTGTACGAATCATCATTGCCTTCTTGGCAGGTACTTTCAATCCCCCTCCAAAGTCAACCTTTTCTCTGGAAATTAAATCTGTTCCCTGCCCTGCCTGAGCATCAAAATGTGCTGTAAATTCTTCGTTACCTATATTAATTGCTGTGATAATACGGTCCTCTTGAGATTTTCTCTGAAATACCAGCACATCCGGTGCAATTGCCAATTGATGATAATCTCCATATTTCAGTGCAGGGCTGTTCTTTCTGATTTCAGCTAAATGTCCAATATATTCTGTTAACTCATTTTCAACCAATTCCTTGATCCTTGGACGTAAACTGTCATCGCTGCCCTGTTCTTTCTTTCCTTCAATTCCCCATTCACTTCCATAATAAACTCCCGGAATCCCCGGCATTCCAAACATCATAGCATAAATCAGCGGAAGCAGTTCCTTTTCATTTAACTGAGTTGCAATCCGCTCTACATCATGATTATCTACAAAATTATACAATGGAAGTCCTTTATATAAGGTCCATTCCTCTGGTCCAAACTGACGGTTTAAGGAATATCCGATTTCATGCATGTTATGTGTATTAAAGCTGGAATATAAGCCTTTATAACATTCATAATTGGTTACAGAGTCCAATAATTCTTGATTCACCAGCTGATTATAATCTCCATGCAGCATTTCTCCAATCATCAAAAATTCCGGATCTTTTGAATGAACAAAATCTACCAGACATTTCATAAAATTACGATTTAACATATAAGCAACATCCAAACGCAGACCGTCAATACCAAATTCATCTATCCACATGCCGACAGCGTCCAGCAAATGCTGGCGAACTCCTTCATTATCCAGATTTAACTTTACTAATTCATAGTGGCCTTCCCATCCCTCATACCAAAAACCATCATCATAACCGCTGTTTCCGTCAAAATTAATATAAAACCAATCTTTATATGGCGAATCCCATTTCTTTTCCTGCACATCTTTAAAAGCCCAGAATTCTCTCCCTACATGATTAAATACGCCATCTAAGATGACCTTGATTCCTGCTTCTTTTAATGCAGCACATGCTTCTTTGAAATCTTCATTGGTCCCAAGGCGCTCATCAATGCATCGAAAATCCTTTGTATCATATCCATGGTTGGAAGATGAAAAAACCGGTGAAAAATAAACCGCATTCATACCTATTTTCTGAATATGCTTTATCCAGTCTTTTACCTCTAAGACTCCATGTGTTGTGTCCTCATCTACAAATGCCCTTAAAGGGAAGATTTGATAAATCATTAACTCATTCATTTTCATAATTTTTTCCTTTCTATTCTGCACTCTTTAGAGATTCTACCATATCAATTTTCTTTAACTGGAAGAACATTAAAAGATTAATTATAATGCTAAATCCAATCGTCAACAAAATGCTGTAAATATAACTGCTTCTAAAAATTTCTCTGCCAAACATCATCAAGTCAATTTCTGTCGTAAGAATTACATATCTATGAAGAAGAGTTCCCAAGCCAATTCCTGCCAAAATTCCTATCATCATCAACAAAATATTTTCCCGGTATACGTAAGCATTCACTTCCATGTCATAAAATCCAAGCACTTTGATTGTAGCAAGCTCCGCTCTTCGTTCTGATATATTGATGTTGTTCAAATTATATAATACCACAAATGCCAGCAGCCCTGCAGAAATAATCAATACAATCATAACTACATTCAAATTTCCAATCATATCCTCCATTGTTTTGACTTCATTTGATGCGAATACAATGGAACCAGCTGCCTCTTTTGATAAAATCTTCTTTCCTGCCTGATTCTGCTCCTTTGTTGATAATTTTTTAGAATCACAATATATTTTTGTCTTTTCCGGCGTTTCTTTGTAAAGCTTTTCATACAATCCCGGCGTCATATATATTTTATGGTACATATAATTTTCTGTGACTGCAAAAACTTTCACCCGAACCCGGCTTGTTTCATCCGTTTTCAAATATACAAAATCCCCGGCTTTTATTCCCATCAAGGATGCTGCTTTTTCCGTAACGATGACTCCTTCATCACTTAAACGGTACTTTTCACCGCTTTTACGATCTCTCAATGTAAAAAATTCTGAAAAATCATCCATTGATAACGGCACAATGAAAGATGCTGTTTTACTTTTTCCACCAGATTCTAAACTCACGGATGTTTCATGTACTGGAAGTTGTTTTTTTATCTCTTTCTGATTTGAAAGCCATGCTGCAAATTGATCCTTTTCCTCATTTGGGGCATCATCTTTTAATGTTACTGCAATATCATATGTAGTAATCTTTCGGTATTGATTGTCTGAAACAGCAAAGATGGAATCCATTAATCCGAATCCAACTAAGAGCAATGCCATACAGCCTCCAATCCCAAAAACTGTCATAAAGAATCTTTTTTTATAACGAAACAAATTCCGCATCGTTGCTTTCCATATAAAACTTAACCGTTTCCATAAGAAACCAATATATTCTAAAAAAATACGCTTTCCGTCTTTTGGTGCGGCAGGACGCATAAGCTGTGCCGGTTTTTCCCGCAGTTCTTTATAGCAGGCAGATAAAACTGCCAAAATAACTACACCCACTGCCATTATTGAAGCCATCAGTGTATACTCTGCTTCCAACGGAGTTTTAATATCTCCAAGACCTACATACATCATTTTATAAGCTTCAATAATAATTTGAGGCAGTATCTTCTCACCAATCACTGCTCCAATCACACTTCCTGATACAGTTGCTGCCAATGCGTAACTCACATATTTTAAAGCAATATCCCATCCGGTATACCCCAGTGCTTTCAGCACACCAATCTGAGTCCTTTGCTCTTCTACCATACGAGTCATCGTTGTCAAACTAACCAGTGCAGCTACAAGAAAGAAAATCGTGGGAACAACTTCCCCAATTGCTCCAATTCGGGCAGTATCTTCTCCATACTCTACATAGGATTGCGTCATTTTACGGTTTAGAACATACCATTCTCCTTCTTCCAACTCCCCAACTTCCTGTTTTGCATCTTCAATCTTTTCCTTTCCATCATTTAATTTTTTCATTGCTGATGTTTTGGAATCTGCAAATTCTTTTTTTCCTTCTCTCCATTTCTTTTCAGAATTTTGTATCTGCTGCTTTCCTTGTTTCAATTGGTTCGAGAATTGTTTTAATAATCTTTCATTTTTTTGAAGGTTGTTTTTTGCCCCAGTCAATTTTTTTTCATTTCTTTGTAATTCTCTTTTGGATGCATTCAACTTTGTTTTTACTGCAATTATCTGCTTTCTTCCAGTTTCTATTTCTACTTTCGCTTGAGAAACTGCCTTCCGTCCTTCCACAAGTTTTTGTTTCATTGCCAACACCTGTGGATGCTGCGGACCTAAGGACTGTTCAGAAGCTGCAATCTGTTTTTCCAACTGATTTAAAGACTCTTCCTGCTGTTTCAACTGCTTTTCACTGTTCTTAAGTTCTGTCTCTTTTTTAGAAATCCCTGCCTGTGCAGCGGCAAACTGTTTCTTCCCATGATTCAGCTGTTCCATACCCTTTTTATAAGCCGTCCATCCGTCTTTTATTTCCTGTTGTCCCTGCTTTAATTTCTTTTCATTAGTTGTAAGCTCTTTTTTGGCATTTTTTATTTTTTTCTCAGCTTCTTTCAGCTCGTTCTCAGCCTTTTGCAGCTTGTTCAACGCCTTTTTTCGTTCTTTTTGATATTTCCTCTCCTGCTCTCTGATTTCTTTCAAGGCATCTTCTTGTATCTGTTTTAACCGATTTTGATTCTGCCGTTTTGAAATACTTTCTATCTGTTTTTTTGCTTTAGAAACAATCCGGTCATAATCATTGGTATACGCAAGCTCTTTCTTTGCATTTTTTACAGAAATATAAATTTCTGTATAAACATCCTGCTTAAAATTTTCCTTGGGAACAACCAAAAATCCACTGACCGTTCCGCTGCCTACTTCTGTTGTCCCTCTTTCTCTGGATAAATATGCAGAAGATCTCCCAATACCGGTAATTTTTAGTTTTGATTCTTTCAAAGAATCTTCTATCTTATTTTCCGTGCCAGAATTTAAAATCAAAACATCACCTATTTTTAAATGATGTTGTTTGGCAAAATACGCATCCACCAGACATTCCTCATTCTTAGACGGCATTGTTCCTTTTGTCACTTGAATTTGATTCATACGCTGCGTTTTTGCCAAAACTTTTGTTACATATTCATCGTCACTGTCCTCCATCTGACAGATGACATCCATCGAATAGCTTCCTTCTGCATCCGTTGTCCAAGAAAGATTTTTCACTGCCTGCAGGTCATCTTCTGACAATCCCATCGTTCCAAGAAGTTTTATATCCATCAAATGCGTTTTGTCAAACTGTGCATCTGCCGTAACCTTCATATCTTTTTCTGTGACACGAATTCCCGCATAAAATGCAACACCTAACACAACAATAAAAAAGATCGATAAAAATCTAGGTAAAGTTCTGCAGATGGTCATATATATATCTTTGTGCAGAGCCTTTTTCTTCATATTCACCGCCTACCATTCTATTGTCTCCACAGGCTGTGGATGTGCGTTTTTTGTTATTTTACTAACTTTTCCATTTTTAATTTCAATCACTCTGTCTGCCATGGGAGCAATGGCAAGATTGTGTGTAATCACTACAACCGTTTTCTCTTTTTCTTTACAAGTATCCTGTAAAAGTTTTAAAATTGCTTTTCCTGTCTGATAGTCTAACGCTCCAGTTGGTTCATCACATAATAAAATTTTTGGATTTTTCGCCAAAGCTCTGGCGATGGAAACTCTTTGCTGCTCTCCACCGGAAAGCTGAGCCGGAAAATTACTTAAACGATCTCCCAATCCTACATCACACAAAACCTCTTTTGCGTCCAAAGGATTTTGACTAATTTGTAATGCCAGTTCTACATTCTCCTGTGCTGTTAAATTCGGCACCAGATTATAAAACTGAAATACAAATCCAATGTCATTTCTGCGGTATTTCGTTAACTGTCTTTTATTCCATCCTGCGATATCTTCTCCATCTACAAAAACAGCGCCGCTGGTTGCAGTATCCATACCTCCCAAAATGTTCAATACAGTTGTTTTCCCTGCACCGCTGGCGCCGATAATCAAGGCAAATTCACCTTTTTCTACCGTAAAATCAATACCATCTACGGCTTTGGTAATAACTTCCCCTGACTGATATATTTTTCTTACATTTTCTAACCGAATAAATTCCATTATTATATCTCCTTATAATGGAATTTTAACATAGAATTTCATCTCAGGCAAATTAACGAAACTGATTTATTTCCTCCTGATACTCATATCCTATGGATCTCAGTTTTTCTGTAACTGCCTCCTTATCAACATCAAGACTTTTACATAGTTCTTCATAACTCTCATAAAAATCACGAAGCTGTGTATTTATATAACTTAATAAAATTATCGGATCTTCTGGCAGCATATTTTTTCTCCTATATTACAATTTATTTTTACTAATATCCCATTGTTAACTTATAAAATATTCTGTAAGGACTGTAAGGAAGACATTCCTGCAGAAGAAATCATCTCTGCTGTAATAAAACTTCCAATAATCGCCATAACAATTACAAGAATCAGCATACTATAAACTACTGCATTTTTAGAAGTATCCGGATAACTTATCATAACAGAGGCAAAATAAATATATCCTAAAACAGTTCCAATTAAAAATGTAATAAATGCAAACGCATATAATCCTACAAATAATCCAAGAATTGCAAGGATCAAGCCCAAAGACACTCCAAGACTTTTCATTCCGGTGATTTGACAACTCTGAAACCAATTGATTTCAGCTTTTCCAAGTGCTTTCATCAATCCAAGTACCAAAACAGATATAATCAAAGAAATAATTGCTGAAACAATCAATCCTTTTATGAAAAATCCTCCAGCAGAAGGTACCTGCATCTGATTGCTGACTGTATTGGTAAATGATGTTCCCATCATAGATGAACTTGCAGAATAAATAGCGGAATAAATTTTGGAAACAAGAACATATAAAAAAAGTCCATTCAAAATTGCTTCAATTCCCATGAGAATTAATCCCACTTTACTATCTTCATTTTCTGCTGATTCTAAAAACCCATCCACAGGACGTTTGATTAATTCTAAAATCGTTTGAAAAACATTCTTTCCGTATTCAACATACTCGTTTCTTTCTTCCTCTTCCTGACAGCACTGGCATGGCTGCCCATCCACCAGTGGTGCTCCACATTTTGTACAAAAATTAGCCATAATATCCTCTCCTTTTTAATAGTAATAGTAAGAAACTGTCTGAATTACCCATTTTCCATTTTGTTTCACCATATAAGCAGTTCCACGAACCGTCATTGTCTGTTTTTGATAACTGCCGTCCCAAGTTTTCGCCTGATATTCTCTAGTACCGGAAACAACCACTGGAACACCGTTTTCTACTGTTTGATAGGAAGCCGTTGACCTTCCCTCACACTGTGTTAAGTTTAGTTTCCCGATTCCTTTCGTATCTGTTCCTGTATAATAAGTATATCCGCAAAAGCTAAATACATAACGATTTGCATTTTCTGCTGAAGTAAAATAAGAAGCTAAACTGGAAGTATCTTTCCCTTTAATTCGTGCTTCTGTAATTGCTGGCAGATAACCTCTCAACGCTTCTGCCGCTTCTTTCTTCGCTTTTGCAGAATACTGTATCTGATTTACTACACTTGTACTGGAATTTGTAGAGAAAGTATAACTATCTTTTTCAAATAAATCATCTGCTCCGGAAAATGTCATTTTATGTGTTCCTGCAAACACTCTGGCATAATAGCTGGATGTTGTACTGTCGTCCGGCTTTTTAGCTTTTACACCATCAATCATTACTGTAACACCCTGGATTTCCGGAATTTTTACAGAAACTGTCCGGACACTTGCATCCGCTATATCTACAATTTCATATTTATCAAAAAATAAGAATGTCTTTTTAGCTGATTTTGCAACATAAATCGTCATATCATCAGAACCCTTGTTAATTCGATATACATACCGATTATTGCTGATATATCCGCCGGTTGCGTCAGGTAAAGTTTCCGGATTACTCTGCTCCATAGTTTTTACAAAGCATTCTTCATTAACAAATGTATCTTCTTCCATATGATATGCCTGATATACCTCAGACCAATTATGATCATTATAATCTTTTATAAATTGATTTACTGCTGTTTCAGGTTTGCTGCTGCGGCTGCCTATAAACCAAAAAACTGCCAATAATACAACTAACACTGCTGCCAGCGTAATGATTATTTTCTTTCCTTTTGGGCTAAAATTTTTCGTGTTTTTTTCTTTGGAAACTTTTTTACGCTCTGTTTTTTCTTTCTTTGGCTCAGAAGGCTGTTTTTTCTTCTTTCGGACAACCTTTTTCGCCTTTTTTTCTTCTTCTATTCTGGCTCCGCATTCTCCGCAAAACACATCACCTTCCTTCATCTCACTTCCACAATTTGGGCAAAACATTTCTCATCCTCCTTTCTACCTGACACCTCTTTTTTTCAATTCGCCAGCCATGATATCCACATTTTTCTTTTCATATTTATTCAATATAATATCATCCTGCTCATCCACGGTTCCTGTATACCACTTTTTCTTTTCAAATCGCTCTTTGTTTTCCTTTTTGGTAAACTTCAATCCATGTCTGGCATAAACTTCATTGATTGCATACTGTATCTGCTCTGTAGTCAGCTTTTTCACTTCAGATTCCTTAACGTAAGAACTATCTGCATCTGGAAACATATATCCGTCATCTGCATTCATAACTTCTCCCGGTTTTGCAGCCGTATCTGTTGTACTAGATGAAGTATCCGATGCACTGCTCACATCTGCCTGAGAAGTATCCATTGAATCTTCACTGGAAAACTCCTCCGTATTTTCCTCTGAAGCATCTTCACTCGATGATTTTTCCTGCATTTCTTCTTTTACTGTATCCATTGCCTGATCGTCATTCCCCGATGAAGAACCACGGTCCTTAACCAAAGAAAACACAAGCATGGCGGCAACCAGAAAAATGGCAATGCACAAAGCCATAATTACCTTCTTTTCACTTTTTGTCATACTTTTCCTCCTTATGTATCACTTGTTTTTCATATATATATCAACTCCATCGGCAATGCCTTCTGCCAATTGATCTTGATATGCTTCATCAGACAATTTTCTGTCTTCTTCCGGATTAGACATAAATCCTGTTTCTATAATCGTTACTGGAATTTTGCACCAGTTAATTCCAGACATCTGATCTGTCTGAATAATCCCACGATTTTGGGCTCCCGTTTCCCGGCACAATGAAGTCTCTATTGTCTTTGCCAAATTCTGGCTGTCATCTATGATTTCCGTGCAGTAAGAATTAGCATCCGTCGGACACATCGTCAGCGCTCCATGCACAGAAGAATTTTCATCACTATTACAATGGATTCTTAAAAAAATTTCAGACCCGCTTTTATTGGCCATTTCTGCACGTTCTCGATTACTCAAACGAACGTCATTAGATTCCCGAATCATATATACTTCATACCCTCTGGAAACTAAAACTTTTTTAAGCCTCATGGATATCTCTAAATTCACCTGATATTCCGGTATCCCGGTAGTACATCCCTCAGTTCCTGAAGATACTTTCGGTTTTGTCTCTGATGCTCCCGGTCCAATCGGTTCCTGCTCTGACATTTGTTCCTTTTGATGTCCCGGATCAATTGCTATTTTAATTTTTTCTTCTTTCGGTTCTACCTCAGTTGCTGCCACAGTAGAAGCAGTTTCTTTCTTTTCTACACGCTTTTTTACTTGAATTTGTTTATGATCTTTTTTATTTAGAAAAAACACACTGCTCGCAGCAAGTATTATTCCTAATAATAAAACAAATTTCTTCATTTTTCACTCCATTTTTACTTTATGACTTTATTGTATCATAGCAGCTTATGGCTCCACAAGAAAAATTATATCCTTCTATATAAAAAAACGAATCCTATTTCCACAAATTTTACAAAAAATAAGATTCGTCCACAATCCTTTTCCTTTTACGGTACTACGATTGATAATTCTCCAGTCAAAGAATCCATCACATATCCTGAAATCTTTACATCTTTCGGAATCAATGGATGCTTTCTAAGCAGCTCCACTGAATCCTGCACAGATGTTTCTACACAATCAAAACCTTCCAGCCAAGTATCAAAATCAACACCACAGTGGCGAATTAACTCAATTTTATCTTCATCAATTCCCCGCTGTTTCATCTGCTCAATCATCATATCACTGTTAATATGCTGAACCCCACAGTCCGTATGTCCAATTACCATGACTTCTTCAATGCCCAATTCAAAAATACCTACTAAAATACTTCGTACAACACTTCCAAACATGTGGCTGATAACTCCGCCGGCATTCTTAATCATCTTTACATCGCCATTTTTAATTCCCAATGCTGCAGGCAGTAATTCAGTTAATCTCGTATCCATACAAGTAATAATTGCAATTTTTTTATCTGGATATTTACTGGTTCTGTATTGTTCATACTTCTTATTTTCCACAAATTCTTTGTTGTATTTTAAAATTTCATCAATCATTCTGTCATTCCTCCTAAATGTGTTATATATTCCGTCATTCCATGACATGCTTTCAAATAATCTTCGGGAGTAAGTTCAATTTGAATCCCATTCTTTCCTCCACTGACCATAATCGTTTTCTGTTCTTCTGCACTGGCATCCAGCACTGTTGGATAATCTTTCTTCATGCCGATTGCAGTACATCCGCCTCGAATATATCCTGTAATTTTATGAATATCCTTTACATGAATCATCTCTACAGACTTCTCTCCCACAGATTTTGCTGCCTTTTTTAAATCCAATTCTTTATGAATCGGTATCACAAAAACAAAATAATCTCCACTTTTTCCTACAGTAACCAGCGTTTTAAATACTCTTTCATATGGTTCATTTAACATATCCGCAATGGCAATTCCATCAATAAATTCCTTACATTCATATCTATGAATCTTATAGGGAATCTTCCTTTTTTCCAGAATCCGCATTGCATTGGTTTTTGGTGCCTTTTTTGCCAATTTTAATGTCCTCCTGTTGTAATTTATTTCACATTTACAGCATTCTCATATGCTCTCTTTGTTTTCCCATCAAAACAAACAAATTCAACTCTTTTTACATATTTCATGGATTTTCCTGTCTCCAAAACTGTTTTTACAGCAATAGATGCTGCCTTTTCCAACGGAAAACGATACACCCCTGTACTAATTGAAGGAAATGTCACATGGGCACACTGATATTGTTCTGCCAATTCCATACATTTTCGATAACAAGAGGACAGCAGCTCTTCTTCGCCATAATCTCCGCCTCTCCATATTGGACCAGGTGTATGAATTACATACTTAGCAGGAAGACAGTATGCTCCTGTTATTTTGGCACTGCCTGTCCTGCATCCATTTAATGTTTGGCATTCTTCCAGGAGCTGGGGACCTGCGCCACGATGAATTGCACCATCTACTCCGCCTCCTCCAAGCAATGATGTATTTGCTGCATTTACCATAGCATCTGTTGGAATCTTTGTAATATCACCCAAAGAAATTTTAACTTCCATATCTTCACCCTAAATTAGGAATTATCTCGCAAACAATCCGTAAATCAGAGAAACATAGCACGCAAAATCACCAATTCGTTTTCTCTGATTTCCCAATTCTTTTCTCCAAGAGGCATCCATTTTCCCTGTTTCCATATAAATTGCCAGTAAATCCAATGCATGTATTACACTATCATGCATGATTGTACGCTGGTCATTTTCTCTATCATCCTTTGGTGTCAATTTCCAATGTGCACGTAAATCGCTATATGCCGTCATACGCTCAATGGCATGTTCCCAAGCCATCTCAAACCCTTCATCATTTTCCGGCGCCGCTGCAATAATTTTTTCATAAATGCACATTGCTTCCTCAAAAGAAATAAAATTCGGTGCTTCTAAATAATTCTTATATACAAATTCTTTAAACATAAAGTCCTCCTCCTGCCTTTCATAATTTTCAATAGTATTGTTATTATAACATTTTTCAGGCAAAAGAAGGACCATATCTTAATTTTTCTTAATTTAATTCTGCAATTCTGCTGACCCCAACATAGATTTCACTGATTTTGTACCAAGTAGGATAGTCTACAATACCTGTCGACGGCAATCCAAAAACACTCTGAAATTTACGCACAGATGCTGCTGTCTGCTCTCCATATTGACCATCCACAGATACTGTCGGAATGGATGGATAGTCCTTTGCAATACGGTTTAATTGTTCCTGCATCTGGCGGACTTTATCTCCACTCGATCCAATCGTCAAATTATATCCCGGCCACGAAGATGGAATTCCTGCAATTTGTTCTGCTATATTGATGTAAATACTTTCTCCATAGTAATAACGGAGAATCTCTATTGGAGAATAACCCTGATCGCCAAGATATTTAGATCCCCATTGAGTCATCCATTCCGGACAAGTTACCCGTTTTCCATCACAATATTGTGTCAAAATCGGCTGTTTTACATTCGGTCTAGACAGATAACTGGCAAAAATTTCATCTACAATACTGTTAATTGAATCATATGTGGTTTTTCCTGAAATCCATTTGTGGTCATACGCTGTCGATGATGTAATCGTAAAATCGTGTCCTTTGTTTCGATACCATTCTGTATATACTCTATTTAATGTAAATGACATAATTGCCAAAATATTAGCTTCTAAAGATGCTCTTGGCCATGTGGAATATATTTCACATGATGCAACATTTTTTATATAATCTTTATAACGAACATAATAATCTCTGGCTGT
The DNA here is from genome assembly GCA_021771695.1 of Lachnospiraceae bacterium. Taxonomy (GTDB): domain Bacteria; phylum Bacillota; class Clostridia; order Lachnospirales; family Lachnospiraceae; genus Anaerostipes. Next base: position 79,355 of record JAETON010000002.1, read on the forward strand.
CTTATCTCCAATAGAACCATCATGAACAATGATATACTCAGGAATCACTACACGGCTTAATACAATTTCTCCGGTTTCATTTACAGGCTTAATCTCTGCCTCCGCAATCTTCGGCGGATAGTCACCCCATAATGTGTGCGGTCCAATGACAAATGTGTCTATATTATCCGCAGCCGTTTCTAAAGGTATCATCTGAATATTCTGCAAACCCTGTGTATTTGCAAGAATCTGCGCACCAGCTACTGTTACCGGTTCATAATCTGGTGCTGTTACCCGCACTGTATACTCTGCATACGGCTGATTGTCTCCTGGTGCCATACTATATTCTATCGGCGGTGCATCCAATTCTATATTTTCTGTCTGCCCATCTTCATTTGTAGTAAAAGACTCAATCACAGATTCAGGATCACCGGTATAAGAAATCTCAACCTTGGCATTTTCCACTGGGCCAGCGGCAAGACTGGAATTTACCTGCACCTTTAATTCCCCTTTATCAATTAACTCATTTCTTGGTGTTTCCGGCATGTTAACCTTCCAAAAACTTTTACTTTAGTATATGAATTTAAATTTATTTATGTTCAAAATGCTGATAATCCTTATAAGATTTCCACTCTCCACCCCAAGTGAACCCATACTTTTTAAAAACTTTATAAACGGCATCGTTTTTATGAATCATATTTTTCCGGTATTTTCCCTTGCATTTCTTTACATTTCTCTGTCTATAAACTTTTCCATTCGATGGAGATACTTCCTTTCCCTTCACCCATGGATTTATTCTTGGGTTTATGTCAATAGCCATTCCTCTCGCATGTCTGGATAAATTGGAAGAACCACTGATTTTTCTATAATTAAATGCAGAAGTATTATTTGCACGCATTGATTTATTATCATTTGCTCCATAATTATCAATTAATTTCATTTTTTGGATTGGATATTTTCTTTGATACAATTCATAAAAAATCTTGACTGTCTTTTTGGCAATCTTTTTATTGACTACCATTTCTCCCTGTTTGATTTTCCCATCATACCCATAGTGCATCACTTTTACATATCTCAAATCAGATAAGCTGATATTCTTATTCTTTTTATAAGATTTTCCCATCATACGCTTTTTCACTGATGAAGGGATTGTCTGGCAGGAAAATCCCTTTTTATATGTATACTTTGTGCCTGCCTTCAACAAAAAAGCTTTGCTTTCAAAAATACTAAACATACAAACACAAAAAACAAGAATCATACCGCAAATCCTTTTTTTCACTCTCTGCTGCATTTTCTCTCTCCTTTATAAATCATCCATAGTCCTCGTCTCCTATATATCTTGATGATTAATAACATACTTTACATGCTCGTTTTTTAGGACACTTTGATTTTGAACCGCTGTAAATTGTATGAGAACGACTCAATGTCGGACAGTTTTTGGTACTATGATACACAGAACCGCCGGAAACCCAATAAACAGTTCCTCCTCCAGTTTTTTTACTGGTTGATGTTTTCTTTTTAGCGGATACTTTAATCTTACAACTTGCTTTTTTCCCTGACTTCATTACAACTGTAATTTTAGCAGTTCCCTTTCTCTTCGCTGTAATCTTCCCTTTTTTCGATACGGAAACAATCCTTTTATTACTTGTCTTCCATTTTTTAACAGAATCACCTTTTGCATAACTTATTTTTAATTTATAAGTTTTTGATTGCTTTATTTTTACTGTCTTTTTGGAAAATTTAACAAAAGGTCTTAATTTAGAAATTATTTTCTTTTGTGTTTTTCCACAATACCAGCATTCTCTTTCCTTTAAACCTGTTTTGGAAATGGTTGCTTTCTTAACAACATACCAATCGTCCCATTCATGAGCACCTGTTGCAGGGATAGTTCTCGTTTGAACAGTTTCACACCAATAACATTCACGGCTTTCTGTTCCTGTTTCACCGCAGGTAGGCTCCTCTACAGTATACCAGCTGCTCCAATCATGGCTGCATACTGTATCAGCTTGAACTGGCATTACTGGAAATAGTAATGACATGACTAATAACATGGCTAATAATTTCTTCTTCATACTTTCTCTCCTTTTCTTCTAAATACCTTATGAAAAGAATTATACCACAGAAAATACAAGAAAAAAAGGATGCCCTGTAAGCCTTTTTCTGACTCTTAGGACATCCAAACTTATAATTTCTATTTTACTTCTACAACCCATCCATGTTTGTCTTCAATTTTACCTAACTGGATGCCTGTAACTGTATCATACAATTTCTGGCTTAATTCACCGATTCCGCCATCCTGTACCTGCATTACATCATCACCCATGCGGAATTTCCCAACTGGAGAAATAACTGCTGCTGTACCTGTTCCCCAAACTTCTTCCAAAGTTCCGTTTTCCCATGCTTCTTTGATCTCATCAATGGCAATACGTCTTTCTTCTACTTCGTATCCCCATTCTTTACACAGATGAATTACAGAATCTCTCGTAATACCTGGAAGAATACTTCCATTCAGCATTGGTGTTACAACTTTTCCATTAATCTTGAAGAAGATATTCATAGCTCCTACTTCTTCGATATATTTTCTATGTACTCCATCTAACCAAAGTACCTGTGAATATCCTTCATCATGTGCCTTTACTTGTGATAGTATACTTGCTGCATAATTACCGCCAGTTTTTGCTTCACCAATTCCTCCACGGACAGCTCGTACATAATCATCTTCAATCCAGATACCTACCGGATCTAATCCTTCCGGATAATAAGGTCCTACTGGTGAAAGAATAATAATAAACTGATAATATGCAGATGTACGCAGTCCTAAAAATGGATCTGTTCCAATAATAAATGGCCGAATATATAAAGAATGATTTGGCTCACTAGGAATCCAGTCTTTATCTAAATTTACTAATTCCTTAATTGCCTGTACATAATCTTCCTCTGGAATTTCCGGGATACATAATCTGTCTGAAGAACGGTTAGAACGTTTTGCATTCATATCCGGACGGAATAACTGTACTTTTCCTCCTTCTCCGTTGTATGCTTTTAATCCTTCAAAAACGCCCTGTCCATAATGGAAAATTGTAGCAGCCGGCGGCAGTGTAATATCTCCATAAGGAACAATTCTTGCATCATGCCATCCTGTTCCTTCTGTATAGTCCATAATGAACATGTGATCTGTAAAAATGGTACCAAACAATAATGGATCATCTTTTGCAGGTTTTGCTTTCGGGGTTTCTGTTTTGGTAACTTTGATATCTAACATCCTCATCTCTTCCTTCCTGTATCTAATAAATGTTACATTTATTATGAAACTTTTCTTTTTTAATGTCAATGCGTTCTTTATACTTTTTCATATTTTACAAACCGATATTCAATATCAAAATAGGTTTCTTCTTCACTTTCTTCTGTGATATGCCATTCTTCCATTTCATCTAAATTTGGAAAATAAGTATCTGCATCATATACATAATCTGTTCTAGTTACATGTGCTGTATTACAATATGGAAGCATCATACGGTAAATGCTTTCCCCGCCGATAACAAAAATATCCTCATCCGGATATTTTTTTAACTCTTCCAATAAGTCTTCCTTGCTGTGGACAATTACAGCTTCCTTTGCTTTATAATTTTCATCTTTTGTTAAAACAATATTTGTTCGTTTTGGCAGCGGCATTCCATTTGGAAAACTTTCCAATGTCTTTCGTCCCATGACAACCACTTTTCCAATCGTTGTCTGACGAAACATTTTCATATCATTTGGAATGTGTACCAAAAGTTCATTATTTTTGCCAATTCCCCAGTTTTGATCTGCATTTACGATTAGGTTCATAAATCTCCTCCTAAATTGCAATTGGTATATTTTTAACTTGTTCTCCTGCTTGATAATTTTCAATTTTAAAATCATCAAGAGTAAATTTATAAAAATCTTTCACTTCCGGATTCATCCAAAATTTAGGTGCCGGATATGTTTCTCTTTGAATCAGTTCTTTGATAATCGGCACATGTCTGTCATAAATATGTGCATCTGCAATCACGTGAACCAGTTCTCCCGGCTCCATATCACATACCTGTGCCAGCATGTAAACCAACACAGAATATTGTACTACATTCCAGTTATTTGCTGCTAAAATATCTTGAGAACGCTGGTTTAAAACAGCATTCAGCGTCAATTTATCATGTCCGGGCTTCTTTGTCACATTAAACGTCATACTGTAAGCACATGGATATAAATTCATTTCATGCAAATCTTGATGAACATAAATATTCGTCATAATCCGCCGGCTGTATGGATTATTCTTTAAATCATAAATCACCCGGTCTACTTGATCCATCATTCCCTCTTTGTAGGAATGTTTTACCCGCATTTGATATCCATAGGCTTTTCCAATAGAACCATCTTCATCTGCCCATTCATCCCAAATATTGCTTTTTAAATCATTTACATTATTTGATTTTCTCTGCCAAATCCACAAAAGTTCATCAATGGCAGATTTTACATATGTCTTTCGTAAAGTCAACGCAGGAAATTCTTTGGATAAGTCATATCGATTTACAACTCCAAACTGCTTTACTGTATATGCCAATGTTCCATCCGGCCAATGAGGGCGGACTTTCTCTCCTTCCGTACTGGTCCCATTTTCTAATATATCTTTGCACATATGAATAAATAACTGGTCTGCATAACTCATGCTTCGTGATCCTCCATTTCTTCTTCTTCGCTATTTATTGTCAGCATTTCAATCCGTCTCCTAAAAAAAGCAATTTTCCGGTCAAATACACCCAGTCGATATAAATTAATGAGAAACATTCCCAAAATCAGAGCTAGAAGCATACCTCCCAAGCCTCCAAACTTTAATCCAATATAAATCAAAAATATTGTCGTCAAAGCAGAAATTCCCATGCTTGCTCCCATCATTTTAGGCTGCAGAACCTGCTTTAGAATCAGACATATTGCGTAAACAATCAACAATATAACTGCTGTTTTGATATCACCGGTTATAATTTTAAAAACAGCCCATGGAATAATGACGGTTCCTGTTCCCAAAATCGGAAATATATCTACAATTCCAATTAGAACAGCAAAGATAAATGCATAATGAATGCCCGCAATTACAAATCCTGCCCAGAGAATTCCCATCATAATAAACATAATCTTTATCTGTGCTAAACAATAACTTCCTAAAACACCAAGCGTATTATGCAGAAAAATGTCAATTTTATGCTTTACAACGGCTGGCACAAACTTTTCATATTGTTTTAAAAATTTCTCCTTGTCCAATAAAAACATATAAGCGGAAAAAAACATAACCACAACGCCAATCAATCCATTGGTAATTCCTTTCGCCATGCTCCCTGCATGAGAAACACCATAATCACCAATTCCTGAAATCAGCTTTTCCGTAATCTTATCCAAAGATCCAACCAAACGCCCCAGTCCGCCCTGCAGCGTTTCTGGTAAAACTCCGGAAAAAGATTTTGTTTTTTCATGAAAATATCCAAACTGACGAATAATTTCCTCTTTTAAATCAGGAAAACCCTGCACAAATAAAACAACTTGCGTTCCCAATGCCCGGATTACTAAATATAACACAGCAAAAATTGCTGCTAAAACTACAATAATCAAAATCATGGAACCAAATTTCTTTGGAAGTTTTAACTTTTTCTCCAGATATTCAATCAGCGGATGGGCAATCAAAGAAATAATCCAGCCGGCTACAAACGGCCATAAAAATCCCAAACATTTCGGAACAACAAAGACCATCAGTACCGCTCCTGCTGATATAACCAGCAGCTCCATGATAATATCTAAATATATTTCCCAACGTTTCATGCGTATGTGTCACCCCTTATTATTTTGATGTATTGATTTAAGAATTAACTTTTCGTCCCTTAAAGTAATATTATACGTTACAAAAACTTACTTGGCAATTGTTATCTTATCTGTCTCCCTGTCATAGTAATATACAGAATCCGAAAGTACTTCTTCTCGATCCACAACCGTGCGGTTTGTTTCTTTTACCATTTGGAACAGTTCTTTCACATCTCCTGCATCACTTTCTAAAAGAAGAATCACTTCATGAATACTGCTTGGCAGGATATATAAATTACTTTCCATCCGATCTGCAAAATCTTTTAGAATTCCTTCATATATCATTGCCGAAGCTCCATTCATATAATCACCATTTGATAAAACAAAAATCGGAATATCTCCCTCTTCTACATGTACTGGAATTACAGACTGGATTTTCCGAATGGTTGGTGGAAAAATCTTATAGGTATTTTTCATTGCATCATTCTTCATCTGCTTCTCTGAAATCCCCCACAGCCGGAGATCTCTCTGTCGAATTACCGCACTTGCCATGCCGTCATGGTTTCGATATGCAATCCAGCGGTAAGTGACCGCCAAATCTTCCATACGTTCATACGGACAATCCTCCAGCTGCTCTTTATTTTTTTCATAACTGACCAAGCGGAAAAACAGATGCTTTTTTATATACTCATAGTTTTGAATCTTTTCCGATTCTAAATGGAATCCTGTCTCATATTCCTCATAAGCTGCCCCGATTTCACACAAAATCTGCTCTAAATCTTTTCCTTTAAAATAGCTGTGATAATAAGGCTCCAAATACAATATCGGCTGTAAGTGTTCTTTCTGTTTTCCAATTGATAATCCAGTCATAAATACTTGATTATTCTTTGACACCCGATGTACTCTGGCTTCCTTTTCTTCCGGATGGCTTACGTACTCTAAAATACGATGTTCTACATAACTATAAAATTCCTTTTCACTTAACATGATGCTCTCCTTCCTGTTTGGCCGAAAAACTCATGCATACCCTGACTTGCGCCATTTCCTTCACTTATTTTTCATATTATGTAAATATTTTACATTTATATTCTACATGAAATTTCTTTTGCAATCAATATTTTTTTGCAAAAAAATGGAATTCCTTCTTAGAAACTCCATTTCAAAAAATTATCCAATATATCTCTTAAAAAACGCAAGTAATGTTTCCATTTCTTTCCGCGTTCCAATAGTAATTCTCAGATAATTATCAATTCTTGGTTTGTTGAAATAACGCACATAAATTTTTTCCTTTTTTGCTTCTTCAAACAACTCTTTTGCCGGAACCGTTTTATGGCTTGCAAATATAAAATTTGCCTTAGAATCAGCAAAAGAAAATCCCAATTCCCGCATTTCTTCTTTAAACCATTCTCTGGTTTCGATGATTTTCTTTCTTGTTTCCTGAAAATAATCTTCATCTTCCAATACTGCTTTTCCCATGACTATGGACGGCTCATTCATTGTATACGAGTTGTACGAATATTTTACATCATTCATTGCTTTGATTAATTCTTGATTTCCAATTGCATATCCAATACGCAGTCCAGCCAAAGAACGGGATTTGGAATATGTCTGGACAACCAGTACATTATCATATTTTCTAGTTAACTCTTTTGCACTCATCCCGCCAAAATCAATATACGCTTCATCCACAATCACCACAACATCCTGATTATGCAAAATAATGTCTTCAATAACCTCTAAGGACAAAATTGCTCCTGTCGGTGCATTTGGATTTGGAAATATAACTCCGCCATTTGCTCCATAATAATCTTTCGGCACGATTTGAAAATCTGCATCCAACGCTTTCATCTCATATGGAATTTGGAATAACTCTGCCCAAACCGGATAAAAAGAATATGTAATATCCGGAAAAAACACTGGTTTTTTTCCATTAAAAAATGTCATAAATGCTACAGCCAGAACATCATCTGATCCAACACCCACAAATACTTCTTCTTTCGTAAACCCATAATATTGTGCAATTGCTTCCACCAGCTCTGTGGCAGCAGGATCTGGATATTTTCGCAAATGCCGAATATTTTCCATAGCCTCCATCACTTTGGGGGACGGCGGATAAGGGTTTTCGTTGGTATTCAATTTAATGACATCCTCTTCTTTTGGCTGCTCACCTGGTGTATAAGGTTCTACATTTCTTACATTATCTCTCCAACTGCTCATAAGCTTCTCCTGTCTATTTATATTCGTCAATTAGTTTTTGGAATAACGGCAATGCCTTTTCAATCCGCTTTGTTGGAACACAATAGGAAATACGCACATATCCTTCACAGCCAAAGCTGTCACTTGGAACCAATAACAAATCATATTTTTTCGCACGTTCACAAAAAGCTTTGGCATCTTCCTCCAATGCCTTCACAAACAAGTAAAACGCTCCTCCCGGTTCTACACATTCATACCCCATTTCAGATAGAGAACGATAGAATAAATCTTTATTTTCCTGATAAATTGATATGTCTGAAGTTAAATCTACACATTTTCCAATAACTTTCTGATACAAACTTGGTACACTCACATAAGACAGTAGTCTTGCTGCTGCAATAAATGCAGGAATCAGCTGCTCAAAATCTTCTGCTTGTGTTGGTGCGACAATATAGCCGACACGCTCTCCCGGCAAAGATAAAGATTTACTGAAAGAATATCCTACCAGTGTATTTTTATAATAGTTCGGCACAAACGGCACTTCAAAACCATCATATACAATCTCTCGATAAGGTTCATCTGTAATAATATAAATACTGTGTCCGATTTCTTTTTGTTTTCTTTCTAATAATTCGGCAAGTTTTTGAATATTTTCTTCTGTATATACAACTCCTGTTGGATTATTTGGAGAATTAATTAAGACAGCTTTGGTATGTTCGTTGACTGCATGATCCAATGCTTCTAAATTAATTTGGAACGTTCCTTCCTGTGCTGGAATCACCGTTAATTTGCAGCCGGCTCCTTGAGCATAAGCTTTATATTCCGGAAAAAATGGTGCAAAGGTAATCACTTCATCTTCCGGTCCTTCTGTTAATGTCCGAAAACAAATTCCTAAAGCTGCTGCTGCACCAATGGTCATAAAAATATTGGCACCTGTATAATCTGTTCCAAAACGGCGGTTTAAGGATGCTGCCACCTGTTCCCGCACTGTCTGATCGCCCGCATTACTGGTATAACCATGAATATTTACTGAATCAATTTCTTTCAGCATCTGAAGAGCTGTTTCATCTACTTCTTTCGGTGCCGGTACGCTTGGATTTCCAATACTGAAATCAAATACATTTTCTGCACCAACTTCTTTTGCTCTTTTCATTCCAAATTCAAATATATCTCGAATCACTGATGGTTGTTTTGATAATTCTAGAACTTCTTTTGATAACATAACTTCTCTCCTTTTCTGCTATCTATTCTACAGAAAAAAATATAAAATTACAAGATTTTACTTATCAATGGCATCTCTTAAACTCTTTGTAAATTCGTAAACTTTCTCTGGACTTTCTTCCCCATATTGACTAATTAATTTTACAATAGCACTTCCTACAATGACACCATCACAATACTGACTCATCATTTTTGCCTGTTCAGGTCCGGAAATTCCAAATCCGACAGCACATGGAATTTGGGCACTTTTCTTTATAATATCAAAAAATGCATCAAAATCTGTAGTAAACTTACTTCTGGTTCCAGTAACCCCGATAGAAGAAACACAATACAAAAATCCTTCTGCTTCTTTCGCAATGGCGGCAATACGATCATGAGAAGTTGGTGTTACCAAACTTACATTATCCACTCCATGGGCAGTGGCTGCACCTTGAATTTCATCTTTTTCCTCAAATGGCATATCTGGCACAATGACTCCATTTATCCCGCATTCATTACACAAATCAAAGAAACGTTCTGTCCCAAATCGATAAATGGTATTTAAATACAGCATCATAACAAAACTAGTTTCTTTTATTTCCTGACGAAGTTCCTTGACCATATTAAAAATCCCTGCCAAAGTCGTTCCCCCTGCCAGAGAATGCTGACTGGCTTCCTGAATTACAACTCCCTCTGCAATCGGATCAGAAAACGGTACTCCAATTTCAATAATATCTGCCCCGGCACGAACCATTGCTCTGATATTTTCTTTTGTAGTCTCATATCCATAATCACCGGAAACAATATAAGTAATCAAAGTTTTCTGCCCTTTTTTCATTCTTTTTTCAAACGTTTCTCTAATTTTCATCTAACTCCACTCCTCTGTATCTTGCTACCTGATATACGTCTTTATCTCCACGTCCAGACAAGCAGATCACAACACTCTGATCTTTGCTCATCTTTGGAATAATTTCCATAGCAGCTGCAACCGCGTGAGATGATTCAATGGCTGGAATAATTCCTTCTGTCCTTGATAAATACTCAAAAGCAGTTACTGCCTGTTCATCTGTAATGCTTACATATTCCGCACGTCCAATTTCATGCAGATATGCATGCTCCGGTCCAATTCCCGGATAATCCAGTCCCGCTGAAATAGAATATACCGGATCAATCTGACCCTCTTCATTTTGTAAAAACAAACTCTTCATTCCGTGGAAAATTCCTTTGGTTCCTTTTGCAATGGTTGCTGCATGATCTAAAGTATCTACGCCTCTTCCTGCAGCCTCTGCTCCAATCAAACGGACACTTTTATCTTGAATAAAATCATAAAAAGCTCCCATAGCATTGGAACCGCCTCCAACACAAGCTACAACGCAATCCGGCAGTTTTCCTTCTTGTTCTTTCATCTGCTGTTTCGTTTCTTCACTGATGACTTTTTGAAAATCACGGACCATCATTGGATATGGATGGGGTCCCATGACAGATCCAATACAGTAAAATGTTGTTTCGATGTTCGTTGCCCAATCTCTCATAGCCTCATTAATGGCATCTTTTAAAGTTCGCGTGCCGCTTTGTACCGCTACAACCTTTGCTCCCAAAAGTTCCATACGATAAGCATTTAAACTTTGGCGTTCTACATCTTCTGCTCCCATATAAACAACACATTCCATATCAAATAATGCTGCAACCGTCGCTGTTGCCACACCATGCTGGCCTGCTCCGGTTTCTGCAATAATACGTTTTTTCCCCATACGTTTTGCCAAAAGAATCTGTCCTAAAACATTGTTAATTTTATGTGCTCCTGTATGATTTAAATCTTCTCGTTTTAAGTAAACTTTTGCTCCGCCTAATTCTTTTGTCATTTTTTCTGCATAATATAAAAGGGATGGACGATTTGCATATTCTTTATAATATTTATGAAGTTCTTCCAAAAACTCTGGATCATTTTTATATTTCTCATAAGCTTCATTTAGCTCATTGACTGCATTCATAACGATTTCCGGCACATATTGTCCACCGTACTCTCCAAATCTACCTATCTTATTCATTTCTTCCTCCTGTTATCTCCATAATCTTTCTCATTTTCTTTAAATCCTTTTTCTTATTGGTTTCAATCCCGCTGGAAATATCAATGCCAAAAGGCTGCAGCCTATGGATGATATTTTCAGTATTTTCTACCGTTAATCCACCTGCAATAAAAAATGGTTTATCAATCTCTGCCTGCTCCACCAACGAGATATCCATCATTTTTCCAGTTCCACCGTAAGCTTCCTTTGAGAAACTATCCAGCAGAATCTTATCTGCCGAAAGCTTTTGAACCTTTTCAATATCTTTGGCAGTTTGAACTCTTGCTGCTTTCCAAATTTCTATCTTCAAATTTTCACGAAGTTCTTGAATCACTTGTTCTGACTCATCGCCATGGAGCTGTATCACATCCAGCGGAACTTTTTGTGCAGTCTGAATCATAATTTCCAAAGATTCATTCACAAAAACCCCAACTGTCTTAATTTTGGGACTTAAATACTTTCTTAATTTTGCTGCCGTTTCCATACTAACTTTCCGCCGTGTATCTGCAAAAATAAATCCAATATAATCCGGCTTTACTTCATTGGCATACTCAATATCCTCAACTCTTTGAAGGCCACACATTTTTATTTTCATAGGCTGCTCCGTAATTCTTTCATAGTTGCCTCAATATTTCCAGACCGCATAAATGTTTCCCCAATTAAAACTCCATCTGCACCTTGATTTTTCACATTTAACAAATCTTCTTTATTCTGCATACCGCTTTCAGATACTAATACTGCTTCATAAGGAATTTTATCTGCCAATTTCGAGGTTGTATTTAAATCCACATCAAAAGTTTTTAAATTTCGATTATTAATTCCAATCATATCGCAGCCACAGGCAACAACTTTCTTTAATTCTTCTTCATTATGAACTTCCACCAGACAGTCTATTCCAAGTTCTTTTCCCAATTGATAGAATCTCTTTAACTTATCTTCTTCCAGAATTGCCGCAATCAGCAAAACTGCATCTGCCCCAAGAACTTTTGCTTCATATATCTGATATTCATCAATAATAAAATCTTTCCGAAGCATTGGAATCTCTACTTTCGCACGAATATCTGCAAAATATTTACTGCCGCCTTTAAAATAATGTTCTTCCGTCAGGCAGGAAATAGCAGCTGCACCAGCTGTTTCATAAGCAATCGCTGTCTCTACCGGGCGAAAATCCTCTGCGATAATCCCCTTGGAAGGAGACGCTTTTTTTACTTCTGCAATCACGGACAGCCCTTCCTTTTGTAATGCCTCTTTAAATCCATGATTCTTCCGTTTGGAATTTAACGCCATTTCTTTCATATCTTCCAGAGGAATGTTGTCCATTTCTCTTTGAAGCTGTTTTTCTCTTTCTTCTACAATCTCATCTAAAATCATTTCTAACTCCTAACATGCATTGGTAAATTTAATAAATTCTTCCAGTTTCTTTAATGCTTTTCCTGAATCAATCATTTCTCTTGCTAGATCAATTCCCTCCTGAATAGATTCCACTTTTCCAATTGTATATAAAGCAGCTCCTGCATTTAATAACACAATGTCCCGTTTGGCTCCTTGTTCCTTTCCAGATAAAATATTTTTCGTAATTACTGCGTTTTCTTCTGCAGTTCCACCAACAATGTCTTCTTTTTTATAAAGTTTCAATCCCAGTTCTTCTGGATTTAATGTATATTCTTTAATTTCACCGTGATTCACTTCTGCAACACTCGTAGTCGAAGAAATAGATAATTCATCTAATTTATCGTCTCCATAAACAACGAAAGCACGTTTGATTCCTAAATTATTCAAGACATTTGCAATGGTATGTACCAGCTCTTTTTCATATACGCCCAATACAATATAGTCTGTTTTTGCCGGATTTCCAAGAGGTCCTAAAATATTAAATACAGTACGGATTCCAAGCTGCCCGCGGACCGGACCAGCGTACTTCATTGCCCCATGATGTGTCTGAGCAAATAAAAATGCAACTCCAACTTCATCAACACAGCGTTTCCCGTCTTCCGCAGACAGACCGATTTTAGCTCCTAAAGCTTCCAATACATCTGCTGCTCCACTTTTTGAAGAAACACTGCGGTTTCCATGTTTTGCAACCTTTGCCCCTGCTGCTGCAATGACAAAAGAAGCAGTTGTGGAAATATTAAAACTGGCTGCCAAGTCTCCGCCGGTTCCTACAATATCAATAGCATCTGTTTCTCCTTCTACAAGGACAGCATTATCTCTCATAGCTTTTGCACATCCAGAAATCTCATCCGGAGTTTCTCCATTGATACGAAGTGAGGTAATAAAACTTGCAATCTGTGCTTCTGTAGCTTCACCATTAAAGATTGTGTTCATTGCTTTATAAGATTCTTCTTCTGTTAAATGATTTCCTTCTACGATTTTTGCTAAAATGTCTTTCATTGAATCTTCCTTCTCTCCATTTAAATTAATTTTTGCAATATTTACTATAAAATTTTTCATTATCTTCATCCCCGTATCTGTTAAAACGGATTCTGGATGAAATTGAATTCCATATACATCATATTGTTTATGGCGGATTGCCATAATCTGCCCGGATTCATCAGAACCAATGACTTTCAAACAATCCGGAACACTGTCTCCGTCAATAATCAACGAATGGTATCTTGCAGCTTCTATTTTGGGATTTAATCCTTGGAACAATGGGTCTGTCGTGTCAATATCTATCACACTCTTTTTTCCGTGCATCAGTTCTTTTGCATGAATAATGTTTCCTCCAAATACTTCTCCTATTGCCTGATGTCCTAAACAAATCCCGAGAATCGGTACTTTTCCGGCAAAATACTCAATTGCTTTCATAGAAATTCCTGCGGAATTTGGAAATCCAGGTCCTGGTGAAATCACCAACGCTTCCAAATCCATTTTTGCAATTTCTTCAATCGTAATCTGATCGTTTCTTACAACTTCAATGTTCGGATATATTTCTCCAATATACTGATACACATTGTATGTAAAGGAGTCATAGTTGTCTATCAATAAAATCATAATTTCGCTGCCTCCTTAATTGCATTGATTACTGCAAGTGCCTTATTTTTTGTTTCCATATATTCTTTTGCAGGAACGGAATCTGCAACAATACCAGCTCCTGCCTGTACATACCCCTTCCCATCCTTAAACACAACTGTTCGAATTGCAATACAAGTATCAATATTTCCATCAAATGCCAGATAACCAACCGTTCCACCATAAACGCCGCGTTTTTTATTTTCCAATTCATCAATAATTTCCATTGCCCTTACCTTCGGTGCTCCTGATAAAGTTCCTGCCGGTAAAACGCTCATCAATGCATCTAACGCTGTTTTATCTTCTCGTAATTTTCCTTGAACATCACTAACTAAATGTGTCACTTTGGAATACTGTTCAACGGTCATGAAATTTTTTACTTTTACTGTTCCAAATTTGCTGACTCTTCCGATATCATTTCTTCCCAAATCCACCAGCATGGTATGTTCCGCCCGTTCTTTTGGATCATTCATCAACTGTTCCACTAATTTCTGATCTTGTTCTTTTGTTTTTCCTCTTGGGACAGTCCCCGCAATTGGTTTGGTCGTTACCAATCCATGATCCACACTCACTAGTTTCTCTGGTGATGAACCGACCACCTGATAATCTACAAAATCAAAATAATAAAGATATGGAGATGGATTCGAGGTTCTTAAACAACGATAAACATCGAATGGGTCTACGTCACTTTCTACTTCCATTCTCTGTGAAAGAACCACCTGAAAAATATCTCCGTCTTTAATATATTCTTTTGCTTTTCTTACATTGGCTTCATATTCCTCTTGGGTTAAATTCGATGTCACCTCAATCTCTGCCGGCTCAAAACGATCTTTCTGCAGCGACACCGGACGTTCCATCTTTTTCAGAATTAATTCTGCCTTATCTTCCAAATCATAATAGACTCTTTTTTCATTTTCACCACGATGAATATTCTGAATGACAATTACTTTACTACTCAGATGGTCATAAGCAATAATTTCATCATACATACACAAATGACATTCCGGCATATGCAGATCATCTTCTGGTACGTTGGTCAATGTTTTTTCCACATATCGGATGGTATCATATCCAAAATAACCAATCAGACCTCCTGTCAAATAGGGCTGATCTTCTATAATTGGCGACTGATACTGCTTTACCAAATTCATTAAATAAGAAATGTGGTCATCTACTATCTCTTTCTTTCCATCCAGCGTAACTTCATTTCCCCGAATTTTAATTTCTGATTTTGGATTCACACCAATAAATGAATAGCGTCCCCACTGACTGGTGTTTTCTACACTTTCCAAAATAAAACACGGGATTCCCTCTCGTTTCAAAGCTCGAAACATGCGAATCGGTGTCAAGTGATCTGCCAGAACCTCATAAAAAACAGGTACTGTCTGATACTTTTCCAATAATTTTGTTACTTCTTCCAATGATGGATATAACATAATTCTGCCTCCTAATCATAAGTCAATCGCCGGGCATTTTTGTTCTATAGAACAAAAAAAGCCTATCATCCCTCTTCCTAGGGACGATAGACCGTGGTGCCACCCATATTCAAGAAAATTATCCTATATTTTTACACAGATAAAGTTCTTCTCCTTAAAGTACTCCGCTATGAAAAGCGTTCATACCTCGTTCCCGTAACGTGGGATAACGGCGACAGTTACTAAGTTCCAAAAAACAGTTCTCTGTGC
This sequence comes from Lachnospiraceae bacterium, assembly GCA_021771695.1. Taxonomy (GTDB): domain Bacteria; phylum Bacillota; class Clostridia; order Lachnospirales; family Lachnospiraceae; genus Anaerostipes. The sequence goes on from JAETON010000002.1 coordinate 95,301, forward strand.
TCCTCACAAATCCATTCACTTACATCATATCTATAGTTTCGCACCAACCAACTACTCTCTGTAAGACTGTGTTATAAGCTACTTACTTTTGTTCACAGGATTTATCACTTTACTTCGTTAAAACGTTTTTTATTATTATATGCACACTTTTTTTATTTGTCAATCTATTTTAAAAAAATATTTAATCTTTTTTGATATCATCCACTTCTTCCAAATCCAATTCTGCAGCTTCCATGATTTCTTCTTTTGTCATCCCTTTCTGCTTCATCCACAAAGCTATTTTCAAATTTGCCTGTTTCGCACCTCGTTTTTCTCCAATTTCTTCATGATATTCTGCTTCTTTCTTCTTGTAAAGTTCTTCATCATAACATATGGTAATCATATTCTCGATCTCTCCTTTCCATCTCTTTAAATGCATCCTTCAAACAGATTTCTTCATAATCCGGTTGTTCTTCTGTTCCATTATAAAACACCAAATAGATAGGTTTCGGTAAATTTATCTGTGCACTTCCATAAATGTCTAACTTATTTTCTCGAATATAGTCTTTGAACTTTTCCGATGAATTTCGGTACAATTGAAATGAATTAGAATTTTAGATTTCTATAGATGATACTGATTATAACATATTTGTAATTTATTCACAATAATATTCAAAAAAATTTACAGGAGCCATCCACGACTCCTGCAAATTTGATTTCTTACTTTCTTCTTTTACACTTCACAGCTTGCTACAATCTTATATTCTTTTGGAATTCCATAAGTATTTTCTACAGATCCCAGTTTCCATTGGATCTGGCAAAGACTCTGCTCAATGACTCCTTCAAAATATAACATTGCGATTCCTGCATCAATCTGTTCTTCATATTCGTTGGTTTCTTCGTCGTCACGTACGGCTAAAATAATTTTTGCTCCATCAATGATAAATCTCCATGGCTGGCGGTTCAGTGTAGATGGTGCTCTTCTTGCATAATCCATTGGATCATATAATGCACGTTCTGCCAATGTATCAATATCTGCTTCCTCACCCCATTTATCAATGTATACCATCTTCTGAAGGGGCATTCTTTCCGCTCCGGTCTGAGCCTTCTTTTTCATGTCAGCCTGTGTATAATTTCCACCAGTCTGCACACCTCCAGTTGTTAGTTTTCTAACTTTCTTTCCATATCCCAAAGCAATAATACCAACAACTTCTTTATCTGTTACGATATTCAGCTTATGAATCACTGTTTTGCTGTCTTCAAAAGTAATCCAGCAGGAATTTACTCCTAATTCATGGGCTTTCAGGCAGATTCCCTCTCCCACATATCCTGCATTTTCAATATAATGATCTTTCTTTTCAGAAAGAAGAATTGCATAATGCGGTGCGTTAATTAAGATTCCCTTATATCCTGCAAAACCATCTAACTGACGATATACGTCATCATTATCCATAAAACGAATGTCTACTGCAATGTCTTCTGCCAGTTTGGGGCATTCTCTCGCATAGTCCCTGATTTCTTTTGCAATCTTTGCATCTACCTTTTTATCTTTATAATCACGAACGGAATATTTATTCGCTATTGTCTGTCTGTAATCCATGATGATCAACTCCTTTTCTGTGTATTTCAATATTCTTATCCGTGATTATTATATCATATCTACATTATATTTCCAAAACAACCTGATATTTTCCCATCCAATAATTTACCTGCAGCAAAAAAGCAATCATCTGCGGCCCCGCCATTAACTGTCCATACCATGGTCTTCCATAATCTTTTGGACTGGTTAAAAACTTTTCTAATTTTTCAGAATCAATTAATTCCCGAATTGGCGATGTTTTCTCTGCCATTATCTTGCGAAGTTCGTCTGTCAGCAGCCTTTCATAAGTTGGATCATAAGTTTTTGGATATGGGCTTTTTCTACGATATAAAACTTCTTTCGGCAAATCTTCTTTTCCAGCTTCTCGAAGCAGTCCTTTGACCGTTCCATTCAGACATTTTATTTCCCACGGCACATTATATAAATATTCCACAATCCGGTGGTCTGCAAATGGAACTCTGGCTTCCAAACCAGAATACATACTGGTTCGATCCATCCGGTCCAAAAGCGTCACCATAAACCAGCGTAGATTCAAATAAGAAATCTCTCTCCGTCTGGCTTCTGTTTTATTTTCTCCATACAAAGCGGGGGTCTCCTTAATTGTCTTTTCATAGGCAGCTTTAGAATAAGCTTCCAAATCTATCTTCTCTAAAATGTGATCTTTCAACAAACTTTTTCTAGGTTCCATGTCCATAGACCACGGGAAATTATCTGCTTCAAAACACTCTTGTTTATGAAACCAAGGATAACCGCCAAAAATTTCATCCGCACACTCTCCAGTCAATGTTACTTTGTTATAATCAATAACTTTAGAACAAAAGTAGAGCATAGATGATTCTACATCTGCCATACACGGCAGATCTCTGGCATCTACCGCCTTGTATAAATATGAAATCAACTGCATATTATTACATTCTAAATACCGATGTCTTGTTCCGGCATATTCCACCATTTTATCTACCCAAGGACGGTCCTCTGACGGCTGAAATGCATTTGCCTGAAAATATTCATGGTTATTCCGAAAATCAAAGGAAAATGTATTTAACTGCTTCCCCTGCTTATGAAGTTCCTTGGCACAAATAGAGGTGACAAGGCTGCTGTCCACACCGCCGGACAAAAAAGTGCTGATTGGAATATCAGAAAGCATCTGCATTTTCACCGCATCATGAATCAGCCACGATGTTTTTTCTATGGTTTCCTTTATAGAGTCTTCATGGGGTTTTGCTTTCAACTCCCAATAAATATGGTCTTTTAATCCATCTTCTCCATACTCTAAAAAATGCCCCGGCAGCACTTCCAATACATTTTTAAAAACACCTTTTCCATAAGATTTTGCAGGTCCAAGGCCGAATATCTCCCCTATGCCTTCCCTGTCAATCACAGGTCTTATGCCTGGATACTGAAATAATCCCTTAATTTCTGAAGAAAATACTAATGTTTTTCCAAGTCTTGCATAAAATAGCGGCTTTACTCCTAGATGGTCTCGAAACAAAAATATTTTCTCTAAAACTCCATCCCAAATGGCAATAGAAAAAATTCCATTCAACTTTTCTACAAAGGATACGCCATAACGCATATAACCAACTAAAATAACTTCTGTATCACTGGTCGTTTGAAATTTAGCACCTTTTTTCTCCAATTCTTGCTTTAAAACCGTCATATTATAAATTTCACCATTAAAAATCACGGCACATTCTTTGTGATCCTTTTTCCGAATCATTGGCTGATGCCCATTTTTTAAATCAATAATCGAAAGACGTACATGCGCCAGCCCACATGTTTCATCCAGATAAATTCCTTCATCATCGGGGCCTCTGTGTTTTTGTATCTGATTCATATCAGTTAAAACATTCTCCCATTTTTCTTTGGCAGTTAAATAATTTTTTTCCGGATTTGTAAATCCTGCAATCCCACACATATGCTGTCACCTCTTTTATTTTATACAAACTCTCTGTTCCCTATGATCGGCTGATACTGTTTTCCTTCCATAGCTTTTAAAATTGTCGGAACTAAAAGTTTCGTATCCGCTATCATAGAATTGGGCTTTTTTACCGGATCATCCTGCCCAAAAGGAACAAAATAAATATTTTTGTTATTTAAAAGATACCCGATATTTTTCAAATTCATACCTAAAGCATCGTTGGTAGAAAGGGCAATCACCACAGGTTTTTCATTCCTCAAGTGAGCCTTGGCAGCCATCAAAACCGGAGTATCCGTAATTCCATTTGCCAGCTTTGCCATGGTATTCCCCGTACAAGGCAGAATGATTAAAATATCCAAACATCCTGTAGGACCTATGACTTCTGCTGCTTCAATGGTTTTCATCGGTTCATGTCCGGTGATTTCCTGTGCCCTTTTCATAAAATCTTCTGCCTTTCCAAACCGGCTGTCAATGGTTTGCGATGCATTAGAAAAAATTGTCTGCACCTTTGCACCTTCTGCTGCCAGCCGCTCAATTTCTTTAAACGCCTTTGCATAAGTGCAAAAAGAACCGGTTACAGCGACTCCAATCCGCATATCTCTTAATATCATCCAATCCTCTCCCCTCTCAACTCCAATACTTTCTGCGCCAAACGAATTCCTGACGACTTCGGTGCATAAATTCCCGGCAGGCTTGGGCAGAGATACGAGCGGATTCCCAATTCTTTGGCTGCCTTTTTATCCACACCTCCCGGAAAAGAAGCAATATCCACAATACAAGCTTCCTTAGAAATTCTTTTCAACACATCACTTCTTAAAATAATTGCCGGTACGGTATTGAAAATATAATCAAATCTTAAAATATGTCTGGTAAGTTCCACAAAATCCATACAGTCAAATCCCTCTGCCTCTCCTTGGCTTCTTGCTGTTTCCCCTCTGGCACAAATAGTAACGCGGGCATTTAATCCCTTTAATTTATTTGCAAGCACTTTTCCACAGCGTCCATATCCTAATACCAGACAATGACTTCCATGAAGATTGACTGGTTTTAACTCCATTGCTTTTACAATGGCTCCTTCTGCCGTTGCAATGGCATTATAAATCGCCACATCATCCATCTTCATAAAATCGTAAACACTCACATTTTTCTGTCTGCATTGCTCCAAAATTTCCGAAGAAATACATCCGCCGAACAAACTCTGTCCGCTCTGTAAATTTGCCATTAATTCTTTTAATCCCAAATTGATATGTTTCTTTTTAGAAACCAGCTTTTCCCCGTCCTTTGAAAACAAAACCGGTCCAATCACACATTCGGCCTCTGTAACCGCTTCAAAAAAAGACCCGGCTAGTTTACATTCCCTATCCAGATCCTTCTCTTCTGTTCCATATACAATTACTTTAAATCTCCGGTTTTTCAAATAATTTGCCAAATATACCTGACGGCGGTCTCCGCCGATGACTGCAAAATCATACTGCACATCCATATCCTGCTTTCAAACATTCTCCCAAATAATATATGCGGAAAAATTTATTTGGGAACATAACAGCAATTTGTATACAAAAAAGAGACATTGAATTTTTCAAAGTCTCCCTCATACTTTATACAAGCTTTATATTTTATTTCTCATATCCATTCGGATGAGTGCTGTGCCATTTCCATGCTGTTGCAATGATTTCTTCCAAATCTGCATGTTCCGGCTTCCATCCAAGAACTTCTTTTGCTTTATCACTAGATGCAATCAGTGTTGCAGGATCTCCTGCACGGCGGTCTTCTTCTACTGCTTTGATTGGTTTTCCAGTTACTTTTCTTGCAGTTTCAATGACTTCTTTTACTGTAAATCCAACACCATTTCCAAGATTGAAAATATTGCTTTCATTTCCTTCCATCAAATATTTCACTGCAAGGATATGTGCCTGTGCTAAATCCGTTACATGAATATAATCTCTCACACATGTACCGTCTTTTGTATCATAATCTGTTCCAAAAATGCTGATTGCTTCACGTTTACCATTTGGCACTTGTAAAATCAACGGAATCAAATGTGTTTCCGGATTATGAGCTTCTCCAATCTGTCCGCTGACATGTGCGCCGCACGCATTAAAGTAACGAAGAGATACATAACGTAATCCGTGAGCCTTTCCAACCCATTTAAACATCTTTTCCATGGAAAGTTTCGTTTCTCCATATGTGTTCGTTGGTTCTGTTTTATCTGTCTCCAAAATCGGTACTTTCTCCGGTTCTCCATAAGTTGCTGCTGTAGAAGAAAATACAATCTTATCAATTCCATGAGCGACCAAAGATTCCAGCATGGTTTTTGTTCCACACATATTATTATCATAATATTTCAACGGTTTTACCATACTTTCTCCAACTAAAGAATTCGCTGCAAAGTGAATAACTGCATCAATATCTGTTTCTTTATCCAAAACACTGTCTACAAATGCTCTATCTCTTAAATCCCCTTGATAAAACTTAGCTTTTGGATGTACCGCCTCTATATGGCCTGTTTCCAGATTGTCAATAATCACAACATCTTCCCCTGCATCAATCAATTCATAAACGGTATGAGAACCAATATATCCTGCACCGCCTAATACTAAAATTTTCATTTTTCTCCGCCTTTCCTATAAAGCTGCAATGAAACGTTCAAAGGCTTTTCTTCCCTCTTCATTGCATTTATAAACACCTGCGTCTTCTAGAACTTTGACAAATACCTGTCCGATTTCTTCTTTCAGAATATCCATCACATTGTTTTTGTTTATCTCATTATATTTTGGCACAAATCCACGAACCCAGTCAATATGTTTCTGTAATTCTTCATGCTCTTCCAAAGGTTTTTTCTCTGTGAGACAATCTGCCAGCAATTCCATTTCCCTTTTTAGCCTGGAAGGAAGTACCGCAAGTCCCATAACTTCAATTAAACCGATATTTTCTTTTTTAATATGATGATATTGACTGTGGGGATGATAAAGTCCAAGTGGACATTCCTTTGTCGTAATATTATTGCGGAGTGTTAAATCCAGCTCATACACATCCCCCTTTTTTCTTGCAATTGGTGTAATGGTATTATGAGGTTCTCCATCGGTTTTTGCAAAAATATATGCTTCCTCATCGGTATATCCGCATTAGATCCAAGGAAATAATGTGGAAACTGTTTTACAAAATCAAACAGCTTTATAAATGCATTTCTGTCAATTTTCATTGGCGTATGTTCTCCGTTAAATACAATACAATGCTCATTGTAATATACATATGGAGAATATTGAAATCCCCATCTGCTGTCATTCATCGTAATTGGAATAATTCGATGATTCTGGCGTGCCGGATGATTCATTCTTCCTGCATATCCTTCATTTTCCATGCAGAGCTGGCATTTGAGATAGGCACTTTGTTTCGCATTTTTTGCTGCAGCAATCGCCTTCGGATCTTTCTCTGGTTTTGAAAGATTGATGGTAATATCAATTTTTCCATATGGACTATCTGCTTTCCACTTCATATCTTTCTTTACACGATATCTTCGGATATAATTCGTATCTTGACTAAACTCATAGAAAAATTCTGTTGCTGCTTCTGGATTTTCTTTATAATATTTTTGAAACTTATCTATAATCTGACTCGGTCTTGCTGTCATGACACCCATCAATTTTGTGTCAAATAAATCTCTGGTTACAATATCATCACTTTCAATGATTTTCCTTTCATATGCTGCATCTGTCAAATTTTTCAAAATATGTTCTAGGACAATTTTTTCTGTGGAAACATCCTGTTCTTGATACTCATCCAAATGAAAAATATCCAAATACTGATTGATAATGTATATCCGGTCTGCCGGATCAATCAACTTTTTCTGCAAGCCATATTCCACTAATTTTGTAATTTCTTTTTACAAATCCATCTTATTCCACCTCAAACTTGTAGGAAGTTACAGATTCATATATCTGCCCTTTCCTTAAAATCACTTTCGGTTCCTTTTCGATATGAATAGAATTTGGAAGAAACTGTGTTTCCAAAGCTACTCCATCTCTATTTTCATAAAGTTTTCCATGTTTTCCACAGCATCCGCCTTCCAAAAAGTTTCCAGTATACACCTGAATTGCCGGCAAAGTAGTAGATACGGTCAGTTTTCTTCCAGAAACCGGCTCATACAACACCGCTTGATTTTCATCTTCGCTCACCAGAAAAGAATGGTCGTATCCGTTGGCGAGTTTCAACTGCTCATGTTCCTCATAAATTCTTTCTCCAATTTCATGGAATTCTCTAAAATCAAATGGAGTCCCGTCAACTTCCATAATTTCACCATTTGCCAGACAATTTTCATCCACACATGCAATTTGATTTGCCGCATTTTCAACTGATGATGATATATTTTCTCTTTGCAGCCAGTCAAATTGAAATAGGAATGATTGGTAATGTTAACCAATGTATCCTGATCGGAAACTGCCTCGTACTCTGCCTTTAATGTGCAGCTTTCTAAACGGTAAGTTACTTTTAAATATAAACTGCCTGGATATCCCTCTTCCATATCTGGAGAAAGATAAAAAAATCGAATTCCATCTTTTAGAATTTCAAAATAAAATAACATTTGATTAAATCCTTCTTTTCCTCCATGAAGATGATTCGGTCCATTATTTGCAATCAGTGGATAAGTTGTACCGTTTAATTGGAATTTTGCCTCTCCAATACGATTTGCCACACGTCCAACTACCGCACCTATATAACTTCCGTCATGATGACAGTCCTCAATGTCATTGAAACTTAACACCACATCCTCTTCATTTCCTTCTCTGTCTTTTGTAAAAATCGATAGAATATGACATCCAAGATTCGTAACCTTTACTCGAAGGCTCTCGTTTTTCATTTCAAAAAAAGTAATCCCATTGTCTCTTTGCTCTGTAATTTTAATCTTTGTCATTCTATAAAACCTTCATTCCCCCGTATTTACGCACTTTTAAAATATGACATGTTCCTTCCCCAAAGACATTTTCTACCGTTTCTTTGTACATACCTACAATGTCATTTGGTATAAACGCCTGAATTGTTCCTGCAAAACCGCCTCCGTGTACACGGCTGACACCCTTATTTCCTAAAACCACATCACTGATTGCCAGTCCGATAGACATACTCTGATTGTTAATTTCATGATTGGAATATACATTCTGCAGATATTTAAAAGAAGAATCACCAGATGCTTTCACTAACTTCTTAAATGTCTCAAAATCACCCTTTTCTAATGCTTCTACCTGTTCGTCCACACGTTTATTTTCTTCAAACAAATGCATTGCACGCAGCACTGCACGGTCTCCAAGAATTTCCCGCACTTTTGGAAGATTTAAATAAAAATCATTCTTGTCAACTTTCCTTAATACATCTTCCTCAAAGAAATTTGCCACCTGCTTCATTTCCTCTGGGATTGCAGCATAATCATCCGTCAAATCCGCATGAGAACCTTTGGTATCAACGATACATAAACTGTGTCCATAAGCTTCAAAATCTACATTTACCTGTTTTACCATTGGTTTTTTTGGATCTTTAAAATCAATATTAATCAACCCTCCCACAGCAGATGCCATCTGATCCATCAATCCACATGGTTTTCCGAAAAATACATTCTCTGCATACTGTCCAACCTGTGCAATCAGAACTTCGTCAATTTTCATGTCGTTATATAATCCTGAAAAAACATTTCCATATTGATGATCTGTATGGTTTCCTCCAACTTCGCTTCGTCCCGGCGCACTGTAAATTTCAACTTCTTTTTCGCCATATAAAGTTTCAAATCTTTCCAATGCTTTGATATAACGTTCTCTCTGATATTCCAATACATTCTCGTCCACATAGATGTCTCTTAAAAGTTCCTGATAGTTTCCCTTTTTAAATTCTTCTTTTAATAATTTTGTGTTACTTGGCATTAAATGAATGTCTCCTTTCCATCATCTTCTGTTTTCCTGTTAAATTCATAGCAACACCGTTTAGTAAATATTTCAATACTTATTTACTAAATATTTTACTTTTATTTTCAGTTAATCATTTACTAAAATTTTCCGTTTTTCTTCCTTTTTTTTCTTTATCCGCTATAATAAGCGCAAAAATCAACAGGAGGATCTTTATTATGGCAACTATCAAAGATATTGCACAAAAAGCAAATGTTTCTGCAGCAACTGTCTCTAGAATTTTAAATCAGGACGATACACTGAGTGTTACCGCTCAAACTAGAGAAAAAGTTTTAAAAATTGCTCAGGAATTAAACTATACAAAAAAAAGAACTTCCGGCCAGCAGCTCACACTTGGTATTTTTCAATGGTATTCTCTTTTTCAGGAACTAGAGGATCCGTATTACCAGGCAATCCGTATCGGAATCGAGGATTACTGTGCAGCTCGTCAAATTGAAGTCATCCGTGCTTTTCAAAGCGACTCAAATTATATGGAAGCTTTAAAGGGCGTCAATGCTTTAATTTGTATCGGTAAATTCAATGAACAGCAAATCAGCTCTTTCGAATCCATTACAAAGAATATTATTTTTGTTGATATGAAAACCTCGAAAATTCACTGTAATACGATTGCTCTGGATTTCCGCCAGACAGTCATTGATGCAATGGATTATTTGACAAATTTAGGGCACAAACATATCGCTTATCTGGGAGGAAAAGAATACTTAGAAGACGGTAATGTCTATTTTGAAGAACGAAAAGAAACTTTCGTAAACTATTGTAAACTTCACAATATTATTTATGAACCATATCTTTTGGAACAAGAATTTTCAGCGGAATCCGGTTATCAGATGATGATGGAACTTATCAAAAACCATCGTCTTCCAACTGCTGTCTTTGCTGCCAGCGATCCCATTGCCATTGGAACAATGCGTGCTTTATATGAAAACGGTTATAAAGTACCAACTGATATTTCCATCAAATTTCAGACGCCGGTTCGCCTTACACTGCCATGCAGTCTTTCCATCCGGCAGACCTGTGCAGTTCCAAGAAAAATAATCTAAAAAACCGTGAATCGTATCAATTTTGACATTATCCACTATTTTTATATCCTTTCATCGAACCTTTGTTTGATTTCCTCTTGCTGTAACTCTTCCGCTATGGTATTATAATACCAAACATATATTCGGAGGTTGTCATTGTGGAAATAGCACCCAGAGAATTATCTCTTCAGGAAAAACTGAATATTCTTGCAGATGCTGCAAAATACGATGTGGCATGTACATCCAGCGGTTCCAGCAGAAAAGGAAAAAAAGGCCATCTGGGAAACGCCGTTGCAGATGGAATCTGTCATAGTTTTTCTTCCGACGGAAGATGTGTTTCCTTACTCAAAATCCTTTTAAGCAATGAGTGTATCTTTGATTGTAAATACTGCTTAAACCGTTCCAGCAATGACCGTGTCCGCACAACCTTCACTCCAGAAGAGATATGCACTCTGGTTATCGAATTTTATCGAAGGAATTATATTGAAGGATTATTTTTAAGTTCTGGAATTGTAAAAAGCCCTACATACACCATGGAGCTTATGTACCAGACAATTTATTTACTTCGCACCAAACACCACTTTAATGGATACATTCATGTAAAAGCAATCCCCGGTGCACCGGAAGAATTAATTACCAATATGGGATACTTGGCTGACCGCATGAGTGTAAATCTGGAACTTCCTACAATTGACGGGTTAAAAGAACTTGCGCCTCACAAAAATCCAAAAACCTTAGTAAAGCCAATCCGGCAAATCCAAAACGGTATTGTCGAACACCGCCTTGCCATTGGAAAAGATCCTCAGATGGAACGTTCCAGCCACAACCGCTATCTTCGCAGCACAATTTTTGAAAAAAACCCTTTCCGTCGTCTGGAATCTTACAAATCTCTTGGTTCTTCCATGCAGCAAAAACTTCCTTCTGCCGGAAAATCTGCTCCTTTTGTTCCTGCCGGACAAAGTACCCAGATGATTGTTGGTGCCACTGGAGAAAATGATTTACAGCTTCTGTCCACAACTCAAAAATTGTATCAGCAATATGACTTAAAAAGAGTTTTTTTCTCTGCCTATGTACCACTAAATGAAGATTCTGCCCTTCCAGCTTTAGGCACCGCACCGCCTCTACTCCGCGAACACCGATTATATCAAGCAGACTGGCTGCTTCGTTTTTATGGTTTTCACGCAGAAGAACTGTTAAGCGTTGACCGCCCCAATTTTAATATTATGCTGGATCCTAAATGTGACTGGGCACTCCGTCATTTAGAGATGTTTCCTGTAGAAGTCAATCGTGCCAGTTACGAAACACTGCTGCGAGTTCCAGGTATCGGCACAAAATCTGCTTACCGAATTGTTAAAGCCCGCAGACAAGGAATGTTAAATTTTGATCATCTAAAGAAAATAGGAGTTGTTTTAAAACGAGCCAAATATTTTATTACATGCGGCGGGAAAATGATGTATCGAATTCGAGTTGAAGAAGACTTTATCACGAGACAGCTCATTGGCGAAGATGCAAAACAAAACTGGGAAATTGATCATCCCCAGTCTTACCGCCAGTTATCACTCTTCGATGATTACAATTTTCAGTCTGAGGTGACTGTAGAAGATTCCCAAAAATCTCTTTTGGGACAGATGTAATAGAAAGGATATTTAGATATGACTACGATTTTTACTTGTCAAAATCGATTTGACGATATGATGACCTGCGTTTATGATGCATGGGCTTCCCGCCTAGGTCATTCTAACGTTCGTCTGATGACAGAACCTATTGGCAATCTGGAATTGTTCTGTGAATATCAACATGTAGATGCCGATCCCCAAAAAACAGCCAGTGTCATTCGTTCTATCCAAAAGAAAATATCTCCCTACGCATATTCCATGGTTTATCGTGCAGCCATGTCTGACCAACCAGACAAGTTGGATACTATTTACCGCTTTTTGGTTGCCGGTTTCCATTATGGTGCTTCTGTCACTGATTATCTACAGGAACCTATTGTTATGAGAATTTTTGAACTAAATCGAAAAGCTGCCAATGAAGCTCACTTTTTCAAAGAATTTATCCGCTTTTCTAATATGCAAAACAACGTGTTAGTCAGCCACATTGAGCCAAAAAGTGATGTCATTACCTTAATTGCCCCGCATTTTTCTGACCGTCTGCCTTCAGAAAATTGGATGATTATTGACGACACCCGCTCCACCGCTGTTGTACATCCAATGAATCAGAATTACTATCTCACTTCTCTCTCTGAAAAAGAAATGGACCAGCTGTCTCAAGAAACAGATGATCCATTTGTAGACTTATGGAAAGGATTCTTTGAAAATATTGGTATCAAAGAACGAAAGAATCCCCGCTGCCAGCGGAATATGCTTCCTCTCTGGTACCGCAAACATATGCCTGAATTTCATTGATTTTATGAAACTTCTTGTATCCAAAACTCAATAGCTTCTTTTAGAAGCCACGCACAGCCTTCCACATTTTCATCATAATACTTCGTAAAACGCTCATCCATGACATACAATTGTGCCATTTCTCTATGTGCTTTTGAAGAATAAACGTTCCAAGTCATTTGAATCCATTGTTTATGAAGTTCTACAATACATTTGGCTGTTTCACTATTTGGCAGCTTCTTATTTTTTACTGCTTTCTCCAGACGATGCCGAATTTCATTTTGCAGCATCTGAAACTTTTGATAGTCTTCTTTTGTCATATGGAGCATCTTCTGATTCGATGCATCGACTGTATCATCTCCATATTTTTTACGAATTTCTGCTCCATAATTCTGTTCATTCTTTTCTACTATGTTGTTCTTAAACACTTTGAACTTTTCATAATCATTCATGCAAATTTCCCCTTTTATTGACGCAATGGTCTGTTTTACAGTATCAATCATTTGGGCAACTTTTTTCTGTTGTTCTTCCAACTGAAGCAGATGTTCTTTCATTGCCAGAAATTTGTCAAAATCTTCATTATAAATAATTTCTGAAATTTTGGAAAGTTCAAAACCTCTTTCTTTATAAAACAAAATCTGCTGTAACAAATCAACCTCTTTAGAACCGTAATAACGATATCCTGCTTCACTGGTCCGCTTGGGATGCAGCAATCCAATCTGATCATAATACCTGAGAGTCCGTGCACTTACTCCTGTTAATTCTGATAATTGACGAATGCTGTATTCCATAATTCACCCTCCTGATTTCTTATACTGTAATCAGACTGTACCAGTTGACGCTGCGTCAAAGTCAAGAAAAATTATTTTATATTTTCATTTTTTATTAAATATTCTAAAAATGCTTCGCATCCCTCTTTTACATCCCGGTAAGTCTCATCAAAATTCCCTGTATACCAAGGATCTGAAATATCTCTTGGATGCTTGGTATAATCCAGCAATAAATGAATTTTCTGTTGTGGATCACTGCCTACAATCCTTTTCATATTCCGCAGATTAAAATGCTCCATACCAATCAGATAATCGTATTCTTCATAATCTTGTCTGGTCATCTGAACTGCATAATGCTTTAATACGGGAATTCCTTCTTCTCTCATTTTCTGAACTGTTCCATAATGCGGACGGTTTCCTAATTCTTCCCTGCTGGTGGCAGCAGAATCAATATAAAACTGGTCCTGTAATCCCTGTCTGTTCACCATATCCTGGAAAACAAACTGTGCCATCGTTGAACGGCAAATATTGCCGTGGCAGACGAATAATACTTTTATCATAAACGAAAATCCTCCTAAACTGCCTTATGATACCTAGTTTTACTACTGCGATTATTCTATCATAAATCATGGAATTTGGGGAGGAAAATAAATATATGCTAAAATTAATAACACATGATATTCAATCAACAGATTCCCAATAACCAGTTTTTTATCACCTCATCATCTCCAGATACCGATTTCCAATTAGCAAACGTATAGAAGCTTATTTGATGAAGGTCAGAAATACCATTCCAAATATCACACCTGTAGCTCTCACTTATTCGTTCTCCATGTTCCGGCAAGTCAAAACTGATTGTCTGATACCCTTTACTTTCTGCTATCCGAGCGAAACTTTCAGCAGATCCTTTGTCAGACATTTTCCCATGAACATAAATATATGCTTTGTCAGATTTTGCTCCCCAAATAATGACAGGGATGTCCCCGATATAAAATTTTGTTGTTTTCATCTTTCATCACCGATTACATCGTATCACTAGAAAATGGCGTTCTCAATATACTGTCACTTACAGAAGTGTTTTTTACCCAAAAGAGAGGTCGCAAAACTACGACCTCTCGGAAATTATTTCTCATATATGATTTTTCTGATTGAATGAACAGAAAGATAATAAATATCAGCTAATTCATCAACACTTTTTCCCTGCTGATAATCTTTTCTTATTTTCCTGTTCCTCTGTTCAATCTCATATTTACAACCGCTTAATTCGCCCCATTTCTTTTTGTTGTCTTTTCTTGAGGGAACATAAATATATCCGCCTTGTATATAACTTTGCAATTCTTCAACTAAAGCAATGGGGAGCACCGAATCCGCTTTGATATATTTCATGCAGGCTCACTCCTTATATCACCGTCCTAATTATATGGATTGTTTTAACCGTTCAATGTTTCCGCTCTGTATCGCACTAATATTTCTTGCGATTCTTTCCTCAGACCAGTTCCACCACTGAATTTCCAATAATTCAGAAATGGTTTCTTCTGGAAATCGTTTCTTTATTGGTTTTGCTGGAACACCGCCAACAATCGTATATGGCGGAACATCTTTTGTGACAACTGCACGAGTCCCAATGATTGCTCCGTCTCCGATGGTGACACCAGCTAAAATAACAGCTTCATAACCAATCCAAACATCATTTCCGATAATAATATCACCCTTATTATCCCACGCTTTCGTTACGTCTTTCTTTTCTAATTCCCATTCCTCAAAAAATAATGGGAATGGATAAGCAGACAATGAAGACAGCGTATGATTGGCACTGTTAAAAAGAAATTTTGCACCACAGGCAATGGAACAAAATTTTCCAATCTGCAATTTGTCATGGTTGATCGGATAGTGATATAATACGTTGTTTTTCTCAAATAACGTTGGATCATTTACAAAATCATTGTACATTGTAAAGTCTCCAACTGTTATATTGGGATTTGTGATTACATGTTTTAAATAAATTGTTTCTTTATCTCCTGTACGGGGATAAATCTGTTTTACTGGAATAGTCATTTGAAATCCTCCTGTCAATTTGAATAATGTTTATTTAACTATTCCAGATAAAGCAACGCAGAGTTTCACCGAAACCACCTCTCTTTTAAATTAAAGACAATTATATATGTTGTTCAATTGGAAGATAATAACCATGTGACATTTCTTCAAAATATCACATCCCTCATTAAATTGCTCAAAGCCTTGTATAACCAGAAATCTCCCCTTATAAGTCGTAATCACCACTTTATTATTATCAATGACCTCATAGAACCTTTTATCACTTATCTGGCTATTTAAATCTAGTGAAACTCCAATACTAGTATCGAACAGAAAAATTCCTAACACCAATGCCTAGCCCCAAAATATTCCATATATTGTTACTAATATACTTTTTAATTTTTTTACTTTATTGGTATTATCCATTATTATCTCTCTTAATACTGCCGTTAACAATTATATTCTGAAACAAACATTCTCCGCCTCTGTTGTATTTTTATTGTTCTAACATCGCCAAATAACTATCCAACCTTACATTCACATACCCAGCAAATAGCTTTTCCATTGCATCCAGATTATGTTTTCCGTGATATTCATCAAAAGCATTATAATAAGCAATCCGATCTGCAAATTTAATGTCAATCGGCGGATACCCGGCTTTCATCAATTCTAAATTTACAAGCAGCCGTCCTGTCCGGCCATTCCCATCAATAAAAGGATGGATTCTCTCAAATTTGATATGAAACCGTGCAAGCCGAGGAATGATGTGCTCTTTGCTGTTCCTATAAGACTCCAGCAGCTGTTCCATCTTAGGTTGAATCAGATATGGCTGCACAGGCTCATTCTTTGCACCCATAATTCTTACCGGAACTCTTCTGTAAACGCCGCGGTCATCCTTCTTATCAACCAATACCAGATAATGAATCTGTTTAATAATACTCTCCGATAACGGTACCTGATCCTTTACCAAATCCCGCACAAAATCAAAGGCCTCCTTATGTCCGACCGCTTCCATGTGGTCTTTCAGCGGCTTCTGATCAATCGTCAAACCACGTAACACCATATCTGTCTCACGCAGGGTCAGCGTGTTTCCCTCAATCGCATTAGAATTATAGGTATATTCAACTACAAATTCCTCTGTCAGCCGCTCCACCTCTCCCTCTGTCAAAGGACGTCTGGAATCCAGTTCATTTTTTTTCCTGTCAATTACCGCAAGCAGACTTTCTGCGGTTTTATATCTGCCGTCCTCCGGTTTCTTCGCATCTGCAGGAATCTTCCAACTACGCCCTTCGCGGGTAACGCCCGAAATCTTCCCTTGTGAACATAATATACGAACTCTTCTATCTGAAATGCCCCATTTTTCCGCTGCCTGCTTCACTGTCATGTACATAAATCTACACCTCACTTCGAACAGTAGTATGCCCCATTATCGGAACAATATCAACGCTATCGGAATAATATTTTTTATTTATCGGAACAATACAAAAGTCCGGGAGATACAATTTTTTATCAACTCATCATCTCCATTTCCCATAAAAGAATGTTCCCTATTATCGTTTAAATTCTCAATTATTAACATCCAAATCTGATGATTTTTTGAGACTTTGGGAATGACACAGTGGCATTCTTAAATATAGTTTTAATACGCAATCCGAAAGTAATCCAAATATGCCTTATATCGATCCTGTGCCATTAGACAAGTATCTGTCAAATATCCTTTTTCATTGTTCCATTCTTTCAATCCACGGTAATAAAACATTTTCAAATTATCCTCAATGATAAACGGAACAATATTATATTTCAGGCACTCCTTAAACATAATCAATCTGCCAACACGGCCATTGCCATCCTGAAATGGATGGATTCTTTCAAACTTAACATGGAATTCCAAAATATCTTCCAAAGTCTTTTCTTCTTTTGAATTGTATTCAAACAACAATGCTTTCATCTTATCAGCAACTTCTTCCGGAAGTGCAGTATCCATTTCACCAACTTCATTGGGCAGCTTCTTATAATCACCTACAGAGAACCAATCTTTTCTGGAATCACTGGTTCCATTCTTCAAAATCAAATGCAGTTTCTTGATGAACTTTTCTGACAATGTCGCTTTGGCATTGCCGATGATCATGTCGATACAGCAGAAGTGGTTTGCTGTTTCAACCACATCATCCACGTTAAGAACTTCATTTTCCATACCAATGGTATTCGTTTCAAAAATATATCTGGTCTGATCATGTGTCAGGCGACTGCCTTCGATATGATTTGAGTTGTATGTCAAATCAATCTGTGTCTTATGGTAAATGCCGCCGGAATATTTATTTGCTTTCTCATCCTGCAGAATATCTAACAGTGTTTTGGGCTGCTCTTTCCGTTTATTGATACGTTCCGGTTTTTCTGCATTCTCCGGAATATTCCAAGTCTTTCCGGTAAGAAAAGCTCCATTTACACGCCCCTGGGCACAGTAGTTCCTTACGCTACGTTCCGACACATTCCATTTTTTCGCCATTTCAGTAACTGAAAGATATCGCATATGATTTCCTCCATTAATTTCAAAATGATTTTCACACTATTCTACGTATATTGTATCACACTATCGGCAATTAATCCAACGGCATTTTTGTTGCTCACACATATTTTTGCCGTTCTTGGAAGGCAAGAACAAAAATTACGACCTCTTTCTTTCCTCAGGTCAGTTCCACCACTGAATTTTCAATAATGCAGAAATAGTTTCTTCCGGAAATCATTTCTTTCTTGGTTTTGCCAGAACACCTCCAACAATCTGTTCTATTCTATCACCTTACATCTCTAAATTCTTGCTCTCAAAATAATCAATCTGCATAGCATGGCGTACATCCGCAAGGGTTTTCGCAGCGGTTTCTCTGGCTGACATACTTCCTGCTTTCAAAATATCATACACTTCAGGCAAACGTTGTTCCCACATTTGACGGCGCTCCCGAATAGGGGCAAGCTCTGTCTGCATTACATGATTTAGGAATCTTTTTACTTTCATATCGCCCAATCCACCACGCTGATAATGCTCTTTCAATTCGTCCAGATTCTGATATTCCGGCAAAAACTCCGCAAAGTATTCCGGCTTGCAAAAAGCATCCAAATAGGTAAACACCGGGTTACCCTCCACATGACCAGGATCACTAACTTTTAAGTGCGTTGGATCTGTAAACATGGACATAATCTTTTCCTGTATTACTTCTGGTTCATCGGAGAGATAAATACAGTTACCCAGCGATTTGCTCATTTTCGCTTTTCCATCAATACCAGGCAGACGCAGACAAGCGCTGTTAGACGGCAGAACAATTTCCGGCTCCGTCAATGTTTCACCATACACAGAATTAAATTTATGGACAATCTCCTTACACTGTTCCAACATAGGAAGCTGATCCTCACCTACCGGCACCGCTGTTGCACGAAAAGCTGTAATATCCGCAGCCTGGCTAATCGGATAGCAGAAAAAGCCTACTGGAATACTTGCTTCAAAATTACGCTGTTTAATTTCTGATTTTACTGTTGGATTACGCTGCACACGAGAAACCGTAACCAGATTCATATAATAAAATGTCAGCTCGGTCAGCTCCGGCACCATAGACTGAATAAAAATCGTAGCTTTTTCAGGATCAATCCCACAAGCCAGATAATCCAACGCCACTTCTTTAATATTCTGTCTGACACGCTCCGGATGCTCCGCATTATCTGTCAGTGCTTGTGCATCAGCAATCATAATATAAATTTCATCATAATTTCCTGTATTTTGTAATAAAACACGCTCCTTGAGTGATCCTGCATAATGTCCTACATGAAGCCGCCCTGTCGGACGGTCACCTGTTAAAATAATTTTCTTCATTTTTAATCTTTCTCCAATCTATTTTCTTCTAATAACTCTGTTTCCTATGTTTTCAACATAAGTTATCGAAATACGTGTCTGCATTTCTTTGTAATTTTTAATACCCGATCTATCTCCATAAGGACTTTCTCGGGCTCTGATATAACATGGAGTACATTGCTCTTCCCTCTAAATCTCAATAAAAAAATACACGGCAGCATGAAACCCGTATTTACATAATACTATCAAAGACATTATAACAAGCAATCCGAACAAAAGAAAGTAGACATTTGCAGACAGCTAGATATATTACGACTGGATTTTGTAAAATTTTCTATAACCTGTAAAGACATTGAATGAAAGGATGATTATATACTCTATTCTATTAAAAAACACTAATCATGTGATTTTTCATCTTACATACTATCCTTCAAAATATCCAGTACTTCATCATGGTTCAGTATTTTATATCCACCTTCCATAATGAAGGTTCCATCTGCAATACCATTCAGCATTTCCTCCATTACGCCCAACTCACGCAGATTCATAACAAGTCCCAGTTCTTTCATCCAGTTTTCCATACATGAAAGTCCTTCTGCAGCAATTTGTTCATCTGTTTTACCATTTTCTTCAACGTCCCATACATTCACTGCAAAACGGCGGAACTTGGAAAGACCATAAGGACAAATGTACCGATAATAGGCCAGTGAAACCGCAGCCAGTGTCATACCGTGGGCAGCATCGGTGTAAGCCCCCACAGACTGCCCTAGCATATGCACCATCCAGTCAGTAGCTTTTCCTTGTGCAATCAGTGTATTGAGTGCCCATGTCGCCGTCCACATGATATTAGACCTTGCCTCATAATCCTCCGAATTCTGAAGGGCAATTCTAGAACTGTGGATGACTGATTTCATCAGCGCTTCGCTGATATAATCGCTTGTATTGTCATCCTTGCCAGAAAAATATTGCTCGCAGATATGGTTAAAAATATCATAAATACCAGATGCCATCTGATATTTTGGCACGGTAAAGGTAAATTTAGGATTCAGAACCGCAAACTTCGGCATTACATTATCACCAAATACATGCCCGATCTTTAGTTTCTGTTCATGGTTAGTGATGACTGCACCACCGTTCATCTCGCTTCCAGTTCCTACCATCGTCAGTACGCAGCCCACAGGAACAATTTCACAGTCGGGTTCCTCAAAGCGAATATAATACTTCTCCCACGGGTCTTCGTTACAATGAACAGAGACAGAAACTGCCTTTGCATAATCACAGCAGGAACCGCCGCCCACTGCCAAGAGAAAATCCACCTGATTTTCTCTTGCGATCTGAACACCCTCCATTAGCTTTTCTACTGTCGGATTCGGCATAACTCCCCCATCCTCAATGACAATCTTGCCATTGGTTTTTAAAAGTTTTATTACCTGATCATAGATTCCATTTTTCTTAATGGAACCACCGCCATAAATCAGTTGGACCGTCTTTCCATATTTGGGGAGCTCCTCGCTAAGATACTTGAGCGAATCCTCTCCAAAATAAAGTTTTGTCGGGTTTGAATATACAAAATTTCCTAACATAATTTTATTCCTCCTTCATCCTGATAAATTTCTTGTGCCATTTCTTCTTTTGTAACACTGTGTTCTCACTTTACGGGCAATTTATTTTCTCGCAGCCATACTTTCAGCTCTGTCTGAGACAAAGAACCATTCAGCATTTTCCCTGGAAGCAGCACAGCACCAGGACAGCTCGGTGCAAGTTTTTCATTTGTTTTGCCCATACCGCTGCCTCCAGAGGTAGCGAAAGGAACAATCGTTTTTCCTGAAAAATCATAGCTTTCCAGGAAGGAGTTGATAATCGTTGGAGCAACATACCACCAAATAGGGAAACCCACAAACACCACATCATACTGCTCCATATCCATCATTTTCCCAGAAATAGCAGGCCGGGAAACAGGATTGTTCATTTCTACACTGCTTCGGCTTTTCTTATTTGTCCAATCAAGATCTGCTTTGCTGTAAGGAACCTCAGGTTTGATTTCATAAAGATCCGCACCTGCTGTCTCTGCCAGCTTCCAAGCTGCTTTTGCAGTTACTCCACTTGCCGAAAAATACGCTACTAACATTTTCTTGCTCATCAAAAATACCTCCATAAATTTCTATGATTTAATTATCTGAAAGGTTTTCCACCTTCCTGTTTTTTCTCTCCAGATAAAAAGAATCGCCCGGATTATCCAATCACTGTAATAAAAACCGGTCCCATGGCAACACCCGCCAAAGCGGCCAATGACTATATGCTTTGCGCTACACCATTTGGTATAGCAACATTCAAAATTCTAGTAAATCCAAACAGTTACTTCTTTAAATTCAATCCAAGGCTGTCTATCCACTCCATAATGGTATCTTGGGAATCAGTACCATTCAAACGCCGGCCATCAAGCCATGTGGCATTATTGGTAAGCTGTTCCAAGTTTGCTACACTGGAACCTATACCACTACTTCCAGATGTACAGAAAGGTACTATGGTTTTTCCTGAGAAATCATAGCTTTCCATGAAAGTACTGACAATTCTCGGTGCATCTCCCCACCAAATCGGATAACCGATAAACACAATGTCATACTGCTCCATATTTTTCACAGAACCAGAAATCGCTGGACGAGCATCAGAATCTTTCATTTCAAGAGTCGTACGGCTATTATCATCATTGTAATCAAGGTCCGCATCTGTATAGGAATCTTCAGGAATAATTTCGTAAAGATCAGCCTTTAGACCATTTGCAATATGCCTTGCTATACCCTTTGTTGTATTTGTAGCAGAGAAATAGGCTACCAATACTTTTATTTTTTTTCCTTTAGAAGCACCTTTGTTTTCTGTTGATGCAGCATCGTTTGTGGAACCTTCCACAGAAGACTGCTCTGTCTGACTTGCCGAATTTCCACAAGCAGAAAGACTCATAATTATAAACAAAGCGAGTAATATAGAGATTGTTTTTTTCACAGTAAATACCTCCAAAATTCTTTATTACAGCAGCAAATCTGTATTATTCCTGTGCGGGACACAGTCAACTGAACCGATATATTTTATCTCACATGTTATCTGCATTCCTTCATTTTGCTAATCATGTAATCAATTTGATCTAAAGATTGTTGCTTTCCATGTATTTCATCTAATAATTTATATCGACATTTTCGTAACATTTGTATTTGTCTTCCTATATCTTTACATTCTGCAATTTTGTGGATTTCTTCTTTACTAAATCCTGCTTTTGCAAGAGAATATATATCTGGTTTCACCAAATGGCAGCACTCCCTCCTCAAAAAAATGTAAGTGCAATTGCGGAGCAAACTACTCCTCTTCTGCACTTACATTATACTTACATATTTTATTCCTATCAAATACTTAGATTTTATATCTTACTCATGCTTAAAAAGCATTTTGAAAATTCAATAAATTTTGTTGCTGCCAGACTAAATGGCTGTCCACGTTTCCACGCCAAAACGCTCGTTGCCCAAAGTTCCGGATGCAATGGCCGATAAGTTACCTTTGATGAATCCCAAAAAGGTACTGCACCTTCAATAACCAGCGAATATGCCAGACCTGCATTTACCATTATTGCACCATTGGTACTTAGATTACTAGTAAATAAAACATTCAAGTCTTTGTAATAGTCACCAAACCAACTTGCCAGTTCGCTCTGCACCTGCAAACGTCTTGGAAGGATTAATGGCACTTCTGACAAATCCCTTGCTGTAATAAATTCTTTTTCTGCAAGCATAGCATTCGGCGGCATTAAAACTACCCACTTTTCTTTCATGTCCACCCGGACAAAATCATATTTCTCCATGTCTACCGGTTCCAAAAGCAGACCCAAATCAAGAATTCCTCTATCCATCTGCTCTTTCACCAAATCCGCAGTTGCAGTATAAATATCAAACGTAACACGGGGATATTTCTGATGAAAATTCTTGAATAACTCAGGAAGCAGCTGTACCGAGGATATTTCTCCGCAGCCAATGGAAATCTTACCTTCCACTTGTTCCTCTTGCTCAATCAATTCTTTTTCCGTCTTATCAACAAGCTGCAAAATTTCTTCTGCACGCCGGCGAAGCAGAATACCTTCGTTAGTTAATTTAATTTTACGAGTACCTCTATCAAATAATTTTACCCCTATTTCTTCCTCCATCTGTGCAAGCTGACGAGAAAGCGTCGGCTGCGTGATATGTAAAACCTCTGAGGCCTTTGTAATGCTTTCTTCCCTGACCACAGCCAAAAAATAGCGAAGAACCCTGATTTCCATATGTGAACTCCTTTCTGCTTCCCCGTAATATCACATTCTTCTTATTGCACTGATTTGCCAACGTTCATCACAAACAAAACTATACATTTATAATATCATGGAACAATATAGTCTGTCTAACATTCTATTCTCTCAAGGTAATTAATGACAGCCAATCATTTTACGATGGTTACTTTCACTGTCTTCTCTGCATTTCCAGCCTTCGCTGTAACGGTACATTTACCAGCTTTCACCGCATCAATTCTTCCATCCTTTGTTACTTCAGCAACACTCTTATCTGAAGTTGTGTATTTTACATCTTGATCTGGAGTAACAATTGATGTCAACTGATATTCTCCGCCTTCCTTTAACTTAATTTTATCAATGAAAATATTCAAAGAAACATTTTTATCAACAGAATGAATGACATAGTCAAAACCAATGGATCCATCTCCCTCAGCAGACCATTCAAGCACATATGTTGCATCTTTTTCAAATTTATATGGTTTTGACAGATCAAAATCACCTTCATCCACCAATACATTATTCTTGACTTTATACAAATACAGCTCAGGCTCTACATTAGAACTGGATTTATTGGAAATACCAATTTTATATTCCTTTGTTTCTGGTGTAGTAAAACTTACATAATCATTCTTACTTGTATCCTTTACAGAATCATAGCTGTATTTGATTGCTTTATCAGCATCAACTTTATCTGGAAGAATACTCAAAGAATACCAAATAGATGAAATATTAACACGGTTTCCATAAGATAAATCCTTTTCATCTTTATCAAACATTGCTAATAAATACTCGTGATCATCATTTTCCTCGTATGTTAACTTATCACTTACATATGGAACTGTATAATCTGTAGAAGTTGCCCCTTCAATCGGGGTATAAACAAACTCGCCATATTTATTTTTGGTGCAATGGAACCACTGAAATTTATAGTTATCAGAATAGTCCTTAGTTGTATCAAATCCCTTATCATAAGAATATTTGTATACATTCGTCTTAAATGTTACCTTTTCTCCTTCATGTACATAATAATCCCCATATTCGCGGTAAATATCATATACGGCATCATCATCGTTTTTGGTTGCAGCTGTAGATGATCCACAAGCTGTGACTGCAGCAATCACTAAGATGAGCGATAGGATTGCTGCAATGGTCTTTTTTCTCATATTAAATTCCTCCTTTAAACATCTTATTATTGATTTACGACTTATACATCTTACCAATAACACTATACCACTTTAAGGAATTTTTGACAATATTGACTTAAAGAGCAGATTATTTTTATTAAAATTGCACAAAACTATAGAGATAGACTAGATATCTTGCTATACCAATCCGCTCTGCAAATAGACCTCTTTTAAAATAATTACATATTTTACTATACCAATTTATAATTCTATAGAAAATAATAATAGAATTATAACATAAATTTATACCAGTGATTTTAAGCATGTAGATAACATTTCTATAAAACATACCAATTTTAGAATGATAGGTAAATATGACGAAAACTGCATTTAACGAATTAATCCGGGAATCTGCTCTGCCATGTTTTACTACAGTCTGCGGTTTTTTCATTCTTTCTATTTCACAATATTATATCCTTCTTTCTGAAGGGTAAAATCCAAACCATCACTGACATATACATTTTTCTTTTTATCAACAAATATGGCTTTGGCATTGTATTTCTTCAACAATTTCTGACTTTTCTCAACTCCCAATGCAAAACATGCCGTAGATAATCCATCACTGTTAATCCCGGAATCACACACAATGGTACAAGAAGTAATGTCTGTCTTCACCGGGTATCCTGTTTTGGAATCTAAAATATGAAAATACTTCTTTCCCGTTTTCTTATCAATGAAAAATTTCTCATAATCTCCAGAGGTTGAAATAAATGTATCACCTTTTATTTTAATGTTTCCTAATACTTCTCCATCTTGTCCGGAAGGATCCTGCACCCCAACGTTCCATGCTTCTCCATCCGGCTTTTCTCCGTATACCAAAATACTGCCGCCTAACGCTGCCATCGCCCCACTGACATCTTCTTCCTTTTCCAGCAGTTTTTTTATTTCATCAATTCCAATTCCTTTTCCAAAAGCCCCTAAATCGAACTGTGTATTCGCATCACATACCTTAAGTTCCCCATTATCTTGAATCATTACATGATAACTATTTTCTGATAAATCTCCCTGCACTATTTTTTTAATTTTCTCATTTGATGGAACTTCCGGATTTTCTGATTCAAAATCCCACAGCTGCGTCAGCTTTCCAATGGATGGATCTACTGTATTTCTTCCATCTGCATTGGAATCTTGACTGATCTGCAAAGCATCCAAAAGCCACCCTTTTAGCGGTTCTTTTACAGAAGAACTTCCGTTTTGAAGAAGTTGGGCATTCATCTTTGCCAATTGTGAATCTTTCACCCGCCATGAAATTTGTTCTTTTTCAATACTTTTTACTTTTTTTATAATTTTCTGCTCAATCTTATCCAAAGAACTACTGGTTCCATACAAAGTAATGTTGGCGGCTGTACCCATTGCAAAGTCTGTATGACTGTATGACTCTGTTTTTCTCTGGCAACCATACATCATAAAAAACATACCTATACAAACTGCTATGCTGAATGCCCTTTTCCAATTTCTTTTCATTCCATTCCTCCTTATTTTCCTAAATATTCCCTTAAAACAACTGCTTCGGCATTTTTTTGATCAGCACACCAGTCAATGCGCCAATGGCAATTCCTGCAATGGTTCCTGTAATCAACAGCACAGGGGCATAATAATATATTTTAGCATTTTCCATCAGCAGTACAGCGACTGTCAATTGCCCAAGATTATGAGCGACTCCACCTCCGACACTAATGCCGACTGCAGAGAACTCTTCCATTTTTTTTAAGATAACCATTACGAAAAGACTCAAAACCCCGCCTGCCAAACTGTATACAATAGTCATTGGATTTCCAAACAAAAATCCTGCTAATACAATACGAAGCACAGAAATTCCCAATGCCCGCTGCCATGTGGAAAAAAATAGAAGAACCATAATTACTGCATTGGCTAATCCTATTTTCACTCCCGGAATTCCCAAAGGAATTGGAAGCATAACTTCTATATAAGATACTACCAACGATAAAGAAATAAACAATCCATCTGCCGCTACTCGTTTTGTCATTTGTTCCTCCTACCTTGTGATTCCATCCAGTTCCTGTTCCTTTGTATCTGAAGAAATCTCAATTACAACTTTATGCGGAAGACACACAATGGTTTCTCCCGACTTTTCGATTGCTCTATGATGTTTACAAATCTGATCGGGACAATCTGCCTTTTTCATACGCACTTTTCCATCGCTGATTTCCATAACATTCTCTCCATCTTTTACCGGAATTTTATACACTTGATCTTCCCTTAAATCTGTTGTATACACCATTTTCCCATTCATGGTAACAATCACTTCTTTTCCATCTTTCTGCATAAATTTTAGAATTCCAAAACTAATCAGTGCAATTACAAGAACCACACTGATTAAAATTACATCTTTTTTCTTCATACCATTATACCGTAATCTGTCCTAACACTTCACCAATTGGATCTGTGATACATAAATCTGCCTGCTGATCCCTTGGTGTTGCATCTCTATTTAATACTACCAAGTATTTCCCACGGAAATAATCAATCATACCAGCTGCCGGATACACAACCAAAGAAGTTCCTCCAATGATCAGCATGTCCGCATTGGCAATGGCATTGACTGCACCTTGAATGACATTGCTGTCCAAACCTTCTTCATACAACACAACATCTGGTTTAATAATTCCATGACACGCTTCACAATACGGCACCCCGTCTGCCTCCACTACATAATTCACATCATAAAATCGATGACATTTTTGACAATAATTACGATGAACACTTCCATGCAGTTCAAACACCGTTTTACTTCCAGCCTTCTGATGAAGACCGTCAATATTCTGTGTGACAATGGCAGATAATTTCCCTGCCTGTTCCAGCTCTGCCAGCTTCAAATGTGCCTTATTTGGTTCTGCATCCAAAAAGACCATTTTATTTTTATAAAAATCATAGAATTCTTCTGTGTGATTCACATAAAAACTGTGGCTGACCATAACTTCCGGAGGATATTTATATGTCTGATGATATAATCCATCAGTACTGCGAAAATCCGGGATATTACTCTCCGTTGACACACCTGCTCCGCCGAAAAATACAATATTCTGACTTTCATCCATCATTTTCTGTAATTGCATAATTTTTTCCTGATCCATAAATTCATCCTCCTTTTTGTTATCATATCATTCTGTTTATTTTTTCTCAAGTTTTCTCCATATCATAAAGATCATGGTCGTAAATGACGCTATGCCGCCAACGAGATTTGAAATCGGTTCCGATAAGAAAACTCCGTTCACACCCAAGTCCCCTGCATGAGGTAAAATCAACGCCAATGGAACTACAATAATAATCTTTCGGAAAATTGAGAAAAATGTTGCCTGCTTTGCTTTTCCAAGAGCCACAAACGTTGCTTGTCCGGCAAACTGTAAAGTCATAAAAATAAATCCGAAAAAATAAATATGCAGCGCAGGAACTGCTGCCTGCATTAACTCTTTTCCACTATTAAATATATGAATAAAAATCTCCGGAAACAAAACCACCAAAAGCCACGCTAATGCTGTATAACCCAAACATGAAATCGTCATAAAACGAATTCCCTGTTTTACACGTTTGCCTTCTCCTGCCCCATAATTAAATCCCAATACCGGCTGTGCTCCATTGGAAATCCCGGTAACCGGCATAGTTAAAATATCCCGGACGGAATTCAAAATTGTCATAACACCTATATATAAATCTCCTCCAAACTGTTGTAACTGGGCATTGCATACGATCTGCACCGCTCCATTGGTTGCTGCAAGTGTAAATCCGGAAATTCCCATTGCTGTAATCTCTTTTGCCAAGGCTCCATTTAAATAAAATTCTCTTGGATTCAACCGCAAAATTGCCTTAGGACTGCTCAAAAACCGTAAAGCAAACACTGCAGATAATCCCTGTGAAACTACGGTTGCTGTTGCAGCTCCCTGAACTCCCATATGAAAAACAAAAATTAAAATCGGATCTAAAATAATATTTGTAACCGCTCCACACAAAACCGTATACATTCCAATCTTCCCAAATC
Organism: Lachnospiraceae bacterium; assembly: GCA_021771695.1. Classification (GTDB taxonomy): domain Bacteria; phylum Bacillota; class Clostridia; order Lachnospirales; family Lachnospiraceae; genus Anaerostipes. The sequence goes on from JAETON010000002.1 coordinate 124,284, forward strand.
CCTGTGCATTAATAAAATTATTCATTCCAAGACTAATCATCACAAAAATGGTTCCTAAAAGGTAAATTTTTAGATAATCTTTTGCATATGGATAAATGGCGTCACTGGCACCAAAAGCATATAAAACCGGCTTCATAAATACAAAACAAACAACGGTTAAAACCACCGCCGTCAAAATCAATAATGTATAGGAACATTTCATAATATTTCCCGCTCGTTCTTGATCCCTTCGTCCTCTGGCAATGGAGCAAAGCGGTGCTCCTCCCATTCCAAATAAATTCGCAAAAGCACTTAATATCGTAAGAATCGGAAATGTCAATCCCAGTCCGGTTAAAGCCATCGTTCCCTCCATTGGAATTCTTCCTATGTAAATACGATCTACAATATTATATAAAAGATTGATAATTTGTGCCAAAGTCATCGGCACAGCCATATTCATAATATTTCGCGGGATGCTTCCCTTCGTAAAATCATTATCTGCCATTTTTATCTCTCCTATCATTTCCTACATTTTATTATGACACTAAAAAAAGAAAGGAACAAGTAGACATATTTACGAACTTTCTCAAAACAGAGAAAAGCACTGTCTCTGTCTATACAAAAACAATGCTTTTTCTATCACCTTTATCTTACAAATGCCTGAATCAATCCAAACTTTTCCTTGTCTGTATTCCCTACAGGTGTAACTTTATATTTTTTTAACTGTGCCGGAATAATAAATGTTTCTCCATAATGTACTTCATACGGTTCAAAACTTCCATCCAAACTTTCCACAATAGCTGTATCACCTTCTACCAAATTCAGCATATTCACGCTTTCTTTTGTATCAAGTTCCATAGGTTTTTCAAACCAGTGGCGTCTTGTTTCAATAAATTCCAGTTCATGAAGTCCGGTCCGTTCTTCCTTATAGGAATCTGTTTCTTCCAATACCTGTACATGATTGATGAGATTTTCCTTTACCCAATCCGTTGTCCGGCTTAACTGAATATTTTCTTTTCCATGATTGATATGTACTGGTCTTGGTCTTCCATCTAATCCAATACGCCCCCAATCCCATAACTTAAATGTGAAAATATATGGAGTTGCACTAATTTCCAATACTACCACATTGGAACCTCCACAATGAACCGTTCCTGCCGGAATCAAGAAATGATCATGTTTTTTCGCCGGGAAGCAGTTGACATATTTTTCATCCGGGAATCGATAACCACTTTCTTCCTGTGCTTTTTCTAAATCTCCAATCATCTCATCCAGCTTAATGTCATCTTTTACACCAAGATATACGGTTGCATCTTCTTTTGCATCTAAAATATAATAGCTCTCATCTTGTGTATAATGCATCCCAAATTTATCTTGAATATACTCTGTCAAAGGATGAACCTGGAGGCTCAGATTGCCACCTTCCATTGTATCCAGATAGTCAAATCGGATTGGAAATTCTCTTCCAAAACGGCTGTGTACTTTTGTTCCAAGCAACTCATTCGGATATTGGTGAACCACATTCAGAGAAGGAACTTCCACTCTCACATCCCCATATCTCAAATAAAGGCTGTTTTCCTCCGGCACTCCATCAAATGCCCATCCAAAGTTTTCTGCTTCCGGATCCAGATTGAATTTTTCCTTCATCCACTGGCCGCCCCATACACTGGCATCAAAATATGGAACAACACGGAATGGTTGTTTCACGGTCAAAGATAAACCGTAGCGGTAATCTTCTCCTGATACCATCTTTGGATCATTCTCTACATTTGTATCCAACAAAAAATCAATTTGAGAATGAAGTTGATCTTTCAAGCGGTCACATATTCTCCATTCAAAGAAATATCCTCTTTTATTTTTCTTTAAAGCATCTTCTTCTGAATTAGAAACTTTCCAGTTTGTTCCGCCTGCGCGATATCTGCACTGACATTCCCATCTGGCAAGATCTGCATAAATCAGAATATCTGGTTCTGTTACCAAAGAAGCACCTGTTCCATAAATAACAACCAAACCTTTCGCTTTTTCTACTTCTGATTCTGCCTTTTTCAAAGCATCGGGATCATAAAATTCATCTAATGTCTGATGCGACATGACACCGAATACGCGGTCATCCGTTAAATTTCTTTTTACCATTTTGGTAATGGTGTCCCCATCAAACGCCAGATCATCCGCAAAAATTTCTAATTCCGGCTGCAATGCATTGACCAAATTTTCCTTAATTTCCTGATTACGAACTCCTATATAACTTTCAATTGCAATAATTGTTTTTTCCTTCCGGATACTCTTTTTTATTTCTTCTGCAATCTGCTCATATCCTCTCCATGCACCCTGAAATTTTGAAACTTTAATTTCAGGATATAAATCATATTTTGCCATCTGATTTCCTCCCTATGATAGATAAATGACATTACACAATTATTTCAATTTTATATTATAAAAAATATTAGTTCTCTGCAATACCTGTTATCAATTATTGATTTTTTAATTTCCTAATTTCATTCATTGTATGGAATGCTTCTCTCATGTCCTCCCGAACTAATTTCCTTTGAAGTCTATATACTTTTCGATAATATTTTGTATTTTCCGAATTTGGCAGATATTCCTCTTTTACTTCCAGATTCTTTTCAAAAGCTGCTTTTAAATCTCTAATGTCACCTACTGCATAAGCTGCTGTTGCTGCATCCGTCAGAACCGCTCCTTCCGCTGTTTTCAATGTGACAACCTTGCTGTCTATCATATCCGCCTTCATCTGATTCCACAAATCTGATTTACTTCCTCCTTCCGTCACAGTAATAACGCTTAAATCCACACCTGCTTTTTTATAAATATCCGTTACGCCGATATAATCATATCCAATTGCTTCTAAAATAGCTCTCCATAAAACAGCCTGATCGGTATCCATGGTCATATTCAGGAAACCAGCAGATGCATCTGTATTTTCTCCAAATCCTCCTGTCAAATATGGGAGAAACAGCACTCCATTGGAACCTCTTTCCACTCTCTTCGCTCGTTTCGTCAATTCATCAAAATACTCTGAATTATCCGCTTCATTACAAATATTATCTCGATACCACCGCAGTGCCAATCCGCCAGTACGGATAAATCCCCAATAAAAATATGTATTCTCCAAGGTTCCGCTGTTAAACACCAAATCATTTTCCACTTTGCTTAATTCTGGTTTAATCCCATCCGTGGCAATACAGAACATCGCACAGGTGCCTGCCACGTCCGCAGCTTTGTTGACATCTGTAACTCCACATCCAATCATGGACTGCATGGTATCCCCAGCCCCCGCACAGATCGGTATTCCTGCCGGAAGTCCTGTTTTTTCTGCATATTCTTTACTCAAATGTCCGATAATGTCCCACGGCTTTTTAATTTTGGGAAGCAGTTCCTGCGGAATTTCCAAAATTTCTAATTGTTCTTTTGACCAAACTTTATTTATAACATCATAGCCTAATCCCCATCCTGACAATGCACCCCAGTCAATAAATGCATCTTCTGCTTTTAATCCTGCAAGATTTGCTAAAATATACGGAGCATTGTGCATGAATTTTTTCCCTTTTTTTTGAAATTCCCCGCTGTTTTTCATGATCCATCTTGCAAACATCGCCGGAAACATACAATTTGGCTGCGGATTTCCCGTTTCTTTTGCCCAAATATCCAGATCTCTTTCTGCCAGCTTTGCCGCATCCTCTTTGGTACGCGAGTCCAGATAATTAATGTATGGAGTAATTGCATGACAATGTTCATCCACTCCGACAATTCCTAAAATAATACCATCTCCAAAAATGGAACGGATTCCTGCCGGATCAAACCCTTTCTCTCTCATCTGTTTTACGCAATTTTGAATACCTTTCACCGCAGCTTCCAAATAATGATCCGCATCCATATCCACCCATCCGGGATGAGGATATTTCAGCACTGTAGGATTCGTATCTGATGCCACACACTCCATGTTCAAATTATAAATTGCAACTTTGACACTCTGAGTTCCTGCATCAAAGCCAAGATAATATTTTTCCATTGAATCCTCCAATTATGCTTCTATTTCTTTTAGTAATTGTGCCATCTCAATGGCAGATAATGCACAATCATATCCCTTATTTCCTGCTTTTGTCCCTGCACGTTCAATTGCCTGCTCAATATTCTCTGTTGTTACGACACCAAACAATACAGGAATTCCCGCTGCCATAGATACCTGCGCAATTCCTTTGGCTGCCTCATTGCACACATAATCATAATGAGAAGTAGCCCCGCGAATTACAGTGCCAAGACAAATCACCGCATCATACTTTCCGCTTTTTGCCATTTTATCTGCTGCTAAGGGAATCTCAAAAGCACCCGGCACCCAAGCAACATCTATATCTTCATCCTTCACATTGTGTCGTTTTAGACCGTCCAATGCACCGCTCACCAATTTTGACACGATAAACTCATTAAAACGTGCTGCCACAATCCCAATCTTCAAACCATCTGCAACTAATTTTCCTTCTAAAACTCTCATCTTTTTATCTCCTTTTCTTAATAAGTCGTCATGTGTCTCATTTTTTCCTGTTTTGTTTTCATATATCTTTGATCGTATTGGGTCAACTCCATCTGGATCGGCACCCGCTCTACAATTTCTAATCCAAACTCACTTAATCCCTCAATTTTCGTTGGATTGTTTGTTAACAAACGCAGCTTCCGAATTCCCAAATCTCTTAAAATGCTGGCTCCGCAGTCATAGGTTCGCAAATCTTCATCAAAACCCAGCGCCAGATTAGCTTCTACTGTATCCATTCCCTGATCCTGCAGTGCATAAGCCTTTAATTTGTTAATCAAGCCAATTCCTCGTCCTTCCTGCCGCATATATAAAAGCACACCTCTGCCTTCTTTTTCAATCTGACGAAGCGCTTGATGGAGCTGTCCACCGCAATCGCACCGCAGAGAACCAAATGTGTCCCCTGTTAAACATTCAGAATGGACTCTGCAAAGTACAGGAGTTCCATCTGCCACATCTCCTTTTATCAATGCTACATGATGTTCTCCATTTACTTGATTTACATATCCATGAGCTGTAAATATACCATACTTTGTAGGCATCGGTGTAACCGCCTCACATTTTACAGGGACTTCTTTTACTTTACTCATCATTTTCTCCTTCCTAAAATCCTGCATTTATCAACGTTTCCATTGTAATTTTTGATGATGTTTTTTCTGATGATATTTCCTTAAAATGCAGTAATTTATCAATATATTTTCCAACCATATCATTTTCTAAATTCACCACATCTCCCGGTTTTTTTAATCCAAAATTAGTATTTTCAATGGTATGAGGGATCATCGATACTGAAATTGTGTCACCGGTAATTTCCGCAATTGTTAAACTGATTCCATCCAGTGCAATGGAACCCTTTTCAATACAGTATTTCATAACCGATTGTGGTACATAAATCGTAAACCATATTGCATTATCGTCTTGACAGATGTCTGTTATCTCACCAACTGCATCTACATGACCTGCTACCATATGACCGCCAAATCTTCCATTGGCTGCCATAGCACGTTCTAAATTTACTTTTGCACCCCTTTTCAGCTCTCCCAGGCTGCTTCGATGAAATGTTTCATTCATTACATCTGCTTGAAATATATTTCTATTTATACTCTTTACCGTCAGACATACTCCATTGACCGCCACACTATCTCCCAATGCCAAATCATCAAATATCTTTTTCCCCTGCATTGTCAAAACTGCTGATTGGCTCCCTCTTTTTAAGGAAATAACCGTACCCAGTTCTTCTATAATTCCGGTAAACATGTTTTCACCTTCCCTTCCAATAAAATGTCCTGTCCAAGCATCCGGGATTGTAAGCCTTCCAAACAAAGAGCATCTCTGATTTTTGCAACTCCCTTACCCTCAACTGGTGTTTTTGCCTTTTCTCCACCCAATATTTTTGGTGCAATATAAGCATAAACCTTATTTACATATCCGCTTTTCATCACTGCCTCGTTCAAGATACCTCCACCCTCTACTAACACGCTGTCAATATTTATCTGATGCAGGTATTTTAGTAATGCTTTTATAGAGATATGCCCATTCTTCTCCGGTGCTTTCCACACATTACATCCCAAATTTTCCAAACGTTTTATTTTTTCTTGATTTTCTGATAACGTTGCTATTATCGTCGGAATACGGTCTGCAGTTTGAATAATTTGAGTCTGTTCCAAAATCCGTAATCTGGAATCACAGATAATTCTTGTTGGTTGATTAGCATCTTCTAGTCTTGCATTCAGCATTGGATCATCTGCCAATACCGTTCCTATACCTGCCATGATACTGCTGTACTTGTGGCGAAGCCAATGCACATGTTCTCTGGCCTTTTCACCAGTAATCCATTGGGAATCTCCTGTGTATGAAGCAATTTTTCCATCCAGTGTCATAGCATATTTCAATACTATATATGGAGTATCCTTCTGAATATAATGGAAAAATACATCGTTCAATTCAGCACATTCCTTTTCAAGAATCCCTGTCTCTACTTCTATTCCATGCTCTCTCAAAATCTGAATCCCCTTTCCTGCAACCTTCGGATTTGGATCTAAATTTCCCACATACACTTTCTGAATTCCTTTTTCGATAACCACTTCTGTACATGGCGGTGTTTTTCCATAATGGCAGCAAGGCTCCAAGGTTACATACATTTTGGCACCTTTCGGATCTTCCTTACAATTTTTTAAAGCATTTCTCTCTGCATGAAGACCGCCAATTCGTTCATGATACCCTTCTCCAATAATTTCACCATTTTTTACAATGACAGCTCCAACCAAAGGATTTGGATTCGTCCATCCAACACCCTTTTTTGCCAGCATAATTGCCCGCTCCATAAATTTTTTATTCATTATAAGCCTCCATCTCCTTTATAACTAGAAAAAGACCTTGAAACATAAGTCTTCAAGGTCTTTTTCTATTCATATATTTTTCATATTGTATAATTTACACAACATGTCTTTATTCTATAAAAAGCATGTACTCTCTATACAGTCAAAATCTTTTTTATAAATAAAAAATCCTGGAATTATAAAATAATCCCAGGACACAAATATACCAAATATCTTTTATCTTCTTCCATCCAGACTATACTGTCGGCTTCGGAATCTCACCGAATCATGCCTTACGGCTCGCGGGCTGTACCGCCGGTAGGGAATCACACCCTGCCCTGAAGATCGTATTTAATTTCTGGTACTACCATAGCATTAATGTACTTCGCTGTCAACACAAAATTATAAAGCTTTATATTTATCCCCAATATTTAAATAAATACTCTTCCGCCTCTTTTTGTTTCATTCCAAATTTTATTTTCACTCTTGATAAAGCAGCTTCCCTTGTTACTTCCAACTCTTTGCAAGTCTCCACTAGTTCCTTTACCCCACGCTCTATTCCGTCTTCTTATCTATACTTTTAGTGATGGAACAAACGGATACCTGTAAATGCCATAACCATGTTGTATTTATTACAGCAGTCAATCACTGCTTCATCTCTCACAGAACCACCTGGCTGTGCAATATATTTTACACCGCTCTTATAGGCACGTTCAATATTGTCAAAGAATGGGAAAAATGCATCCGAACCAAGAGTTACATTCTGAAGCTGGTCAAGCCATGCTCTCTTTTCTTCTTTTGTAAATACTTCTGGTTTTTCTTTGAATGTTCTCTGCCAAGCCCCTTCTGCTAACACATCCATATATTCATCTCCAATATACAAATCAATGGCATTATCTCTGTCTGCACGGCGGATTCCATCAACAAACGGCAGATTCATAACTTTTGGACACTGTCTTAACCACCAGTTATCAGCTTTCTGTCCTGCCAGACGTGTACAATGTACACGAGACTGCTGTCCTGCGCCGATTCCAATTGCCTGTCCGTCTTTTACAAAGCAAACAGAATTTGACTGTGTATATTTTAATGTAATTAAAGAAATCTTCATATCAATTAACGCATTTTCTGGAATTTCTTTATTCTCTGTCACAATATTGGAAAGCAATTCATCATCAATCGCAAGTTCCTGTCTCCCCTGCTCAAATGTCACTCCATACACCTGTTTATGTTCCAATGGAGCCGGCTTATAATCTTCATCAATCTGAATAATATTATAATTTCCGTTCTTTTTCTGCATAAGAATTTCCATAGCTTCTTCCGTGTATCCAGGAGCAATCACACCATCGGATACCTCTCTCTTAATCAGACGTGCTGTATCCGCATCACATGGATCAGATAAAGAAATAAAATCTCCAAAAGAAGACATTCTGTCCGCACCTCTGGCTCTTGCATATGCACATGCCAGCGGACTTAAATCTCCCATATCATCTACCCAGTAAATTTTCTTTAATGTATTAGACATTGGAAGCCCTACAGAAGCACCTGCCGGAGAAACATGCTTAAAAGAAGTTGCCGCTGGAAGTCCAGTTGCTTTTTTTAATTCGCGAACTAACTGCCAGCCGTTTAGTGCATCCAGAAAATTGATATATCCTGGTTTTCCATTCAAAACTTTAATTGGTAGATCACTTCCATCCGCCATATAAATCTTAGAAGGTTTCTGATTCGGATTACATCCATATTTTAATTCTAATTCTTTCATTCTTTTCTCCTTTTTGTATACTCAGTCTTTCTCTTATTTGTTCTTATTTATGATTCTTGTTTCATATTCCCCGGTAGCAATATCAATAAAACGTACGAATAATGAAACTTTATTTTCTTCATTCAAGCTTTCCCAAACATTCTTTGTAAAATCATCAATATCATTTGGCACTGCTACCAGCTTTGGCTCTCCCTCAAAACTTGGCAGTGGATTTCCGTCATGCATATAGGTGTGAATGAAATGTCCTTCTCCTGCTATTGGATTTTCATAAGTAAATGTATAGCGGCTGCAGCTTTCCGGATTTCCATTGTTACTCTTTAAAATGGACATTGCATAATGAAATGTCCCATCTTCTACCTGCATAATTCCAGAAATTCTTGGTGTATAATTCGGTCCATCCGGTTCAAATTCACGGCTTCTTAGAGACTGTTCAAATGTTAATCCTTTTTCCATTCCTTCATAAACGGTATCTGTCTGATCTCCATTGGTTACAATGGTTTTATTTCCGATGACACGTACCGGTGCGTAAATAATCAAACTGGGATCTGTAAGTTTTGATTCATCAAATGCCTGTGTACGGATTCCTTCTCCTTCTTCAGCAAACACACGGTTCCTGCTGTTTTCACTTCGTCCCATAATAAAGTATGCAGTTGCTGCCTTTGTTCCGTCTTCTGTTTTTCCAATAACGATTCCACGTCCAGGGTAAGCATTTTCCTTTAATTCCTGTTCCAGTGATAACATTTTCATCGACATTTTCTCCTTTTACTATCTTGTTTTCTCTTACTTTAGGCTATCCTGTTTAGATATTTTACCATACCTTTTTCATAAAGAAAAGAACAAAGCGAACCAAATTCGCTTTGTTCCCATAACATTTTCTTACATGTTTTTAATACGTTCCATTGCTGCTACTGTATTTTCATAACTTCCAAATGCTGTCAGCCGGAAATATCCTTCTCCGCTTGGTCCAAATCCTGAACCTGGAGTTCCTACTACATTTGCGTTTTCAAGAAGATGGTCAAAGAACTCCCATGATGTCATATGATCTGGTGTCTTCAACCAAATATATGGGGCATTCACTCCGCCGGATACCGTATAACCTGCATCTTTTAATCCTTCAAAAATGACCTTTGCATTGTTCATATAATATCCAACCTGCTCTTTTAACTGTGCTTTTCCAGCTTCAGAATAAACTGCCTCTCCGGCTTTCTGCACAATATAAGGAGCTCCATTGTATTTTGTTCCATGACGTCTTGCCCACAAAGAGTGAAGTTGTACATCCCCGCATTTCAAATCCTTTGGAATAACTGTATATCCAAGACGTACTCCTGTAAATCCTGCATTTTTGGAAAAACTCTTTAATTCGATGGCACAGGTTCTTGCACCTTCACATTCGTAAATGGTATGTGCCACATTGTCTTCCGAAATATATGCTTCATATGCAGCATCATAAATAATCACTGCACCATTTTTATTTGCATAATCTACCCATCCCTGGAGCTGATCTTTCGTAATTGTAGAACCTGTTGGATTATTTGGAAAACAAAGATAAATAATATCTGGTACTTCATCTGGAAAATCTGGTGCAAAATTGTTCTCTGCTGTACAAGGCATATAAATTACATCGCTCCATGTTTCTGCTTTCGGATCATAAGTTCCAGTTCTGCCTGCCATAACATTGGTATCTACATACACTGGATATACAGGGTCACATACTGCAATCTTATTATCCTGTGCGAAAATTTCCTGAATATTTCCAGAATCACACTTTGCCCCATCACTTACAAAAATCTCATCCGCTTCTATATCTGCACCACGATCGGTATAATCATTTTTTGCAATCGCATTGCGGAGAAATTCATATCCAAGGTCTGGTGCATATCCATGGAAAGTCTCAGCATGAGCCATTTCATCTACTGCACCATGCAGTGCATCAATAATGGATGGTGCCAAAGGCTGTGTTACATCTCCAATGCCGAGACGGATAATATCTTTTTCCGGGTTGGCTGTTTGATATTCATTTACTTTCTTTGCAATTGTTGAAAATAAATAGCTTCCAGGCAGTTTCAAATAGTTGTCATTAATCTTAAACATAGTCTCCTCCTAATTTTGATATGTAAATGATTCTTTTATCATTTTTGCCATTTCAATTAATCCCACACCACTGTTCATACTTCTCTGTTGAAGATAACAGTGCGCTTCTTCTTCTGAAATTCTGTTATTTTCCATCAGCAATGCTTTTACTTCATCTATTAATTTTTGTTCTTCTCTTGTCCGCTGCTTTGGTCTTCGTTTTTTTTGTTTCTGTACATTGGAGACAGATTCTATCACATCTCTCACTTTACTCACAAGATCATGTGCCTTCAACGGCATCGGAAGACAAGATACATTCTCATATGTACAGTCTTCCAGATAAATCTGAGAGGCAAGCAGCAGCATATGAATATCTTTTGGAAGATATTCCCTTAATTCACTGTATATCATATCCGCATATCTGTATCCACAGATTACCAGACCATCTTCTGCGCCTTCCAGGCGCTGAATCACTTGCGCTCCGGTTACGCAAACCGCTATCACATGAAATCCGCTGCGAACCAGCAGATTTCTTATATTTCTGGCAATTTCTTGTTTTGGAAACAGAACAATGATGTTAACCAAGCCTCTCACCTCCTCGCATCCAAACTCCAGGAAAACTAAATCTTATATAAATATTCATCAATTTCCCATTGTGACACGTATCTCTGGTAAGACTCCCACTCTGAAGTTTTTGCTTCTATATATTTATTAAAAATATGTTCTCCAAGAACTTCTTTCATATAATCACTTTTTTTAAATATCTCCAAGGCTTCTTTCATATCCCTTGGCAATACCATAATTCCAGCTTTTTCCTTATCTCCTGCATCCATCTCATACTGGTTGCCGGAAGACCCCTTTCCAGGAGTTAATTTTCTGCGGATCCCATCCAATCCTGCTGCAAGGCTGACCGCCAATGCAAGATACGGATTTGCCGCAGAATCCGGACTTCTAAATTCTATTCTTGTACCAATTCCTCTGGCTGATGGAACACGAATCAGCGGACTCCGGTTCGATGGTGACCATGACACATCCACTGGTGCTTCGTATCCTGGTACAATTCTTTTATAAGAATTTACCAAAGGATTCGTAACCAGAGACATCTCTCTGGCATGTTCCATAACCCCTGCCATAAAATAATATGCCTCATCACTGATTCCAATTGAATTTTTAGAATCAGCAAAAATGTTTCTTCCATCTTTCCATAAGGACATATTCAAATGCATGCCGGAACCATCCACTCCAGTAATTGGTTTCGGCATAAAACTTGCATATAATCCATGGCGTTTTGCAATGTATTTTACAACAAATTTAAATGTTAATATATTATCGGCTGTTCTGACAGCATTATCATACTTAAAATCAATCTCATGCTGTGCTGGTGCCACTTCATGATGAGATGCCTCAATCTCAAATCCCATATCTTCCAGATTCAGAATCATATCTCTCCTTGCACTCTCACCAAGATCCAGCGGTGCTACATCAAAATAGCCGGCTTTTTCATGGGTCAGTGTTGTTGGACGTCCTTCTTCATCTGTATGGAATAAGAAAAATTCACATTCCGGTCCTACATTAAATTTATATCCCATACTTTTACATTCTCTGATAACTTTTTTCAAAATATGTCTCGGATCTCCTGCAAACGGCAGTCCATCCGGTCCATAAACGTCACAGATTAATCGGGCAACACGATTTCCCCCTGCATTCCACGGAAAAATCGCAAAACTATCAAGGTCTGGATATAAATACATATCAGATTCTTCAATCCGCACGAATCCATCTACAGACGAACCGTCAAATGTACATTTGTTATCCAAAGCCTTTTCCAACTGGCGTACTGTGATTGCAACATTCTTCATTGCGCCAAACAAATCAGAAAACTGCAGTCTGATAAACTGAACATCATTTTCTCTTACTAAGTCTATGATATCCTGTTTGGTGTATCGACCCATAACATCACTCCTCTTTCCATCGTTAAATTTTCGCTATGTCTACAACAGTCAATTGATCTCGATTTCCTGTTTCCAAACTAGTCAGCAGAGCATCTGCCGTATCCAAACTGGTCAGGCAGGTAACTCCTGTTTCAATCGCATAACGGCGAATCAGGAATCCATCTTTGCTTCGGCCAACACCCTGGGAAGGTGTATCGATGACTAAGTCAATTTTATCATCTAAAATCAAGTCTAGCAAGTTTGGAGATGCTTCTTCTAATTTATTTATCGGTTTTGCAGGTACTCCTGCTTCATTTAATACTCTGCAGGTACTTCTGGTAGAGTAAATCTCATATCCTAATTTTGTAAATCTGCGTCCAATATCTACAGCATCAATCTTATCTGCATCTTTTACAGTAAGAATCATCTTTTTATATTTTGGAAGATTGACTCCTGCTCCTAAAAATGCCTTGTACAACGCTTCATGGTAGTTCTTAGAAATTCCAAGACATTCTCCCGTAGATTTCATTTCCGGTCCAAGGCTGACTTCTGCACCTCTTAATTTTTCAAAAGAAAATACTGGTTTTTTCACTGCATAATATTCTGATTCCGGCTGAAGTCCCGGTTCATATCCTAAATCTCTGATTTTAGCTCCGGTAATTACTTTTGCTGCCAGTGCTACAATCGGAATTCCTGTTACCTTGCTGATATAAGGTACGGTACGGCTGGAACGAGGATTTACCTCAATTACATAAACTTCTCCGTCTGCAACAATAAACTGAATATTAATTAATCCAATAACATGCAGGGATTTTGCAAGTTTTCTTGTATACTCTGCAATAACACGTTTAATCTTGTCACTTAAAGTTAAAGATGGATAAACAGAAATGCTGTCACCTGAGTGAATTCCTGCTCTTTCTACATGCTCCATAATTCCAGGAATCAAAATATCAGTTCCATCGCACACAGCATCTACTTCTACTTCTTTTCCTACTAAATACTTGTCAATCAAAATTGGATGTTCCTGCTCATAGCGGTTGATAATTTCCATAAATGCTTCAATATCTTCATCAGAAACTGCAATCTGCATTCCCTGCCCGCCAAGCACGTAAGAAGGACGCACTAAAACCGGATATCCAAGTGTATGTGCAACTTCCAACGCTTCCTCACAGGTAAATACTGTAGTTCCTTTTGGTCTTGGAATACAGCATTCTTCTAAGATTTCGTCAAACAATTCACGGTCTTCTGCAGCATCTACATTTTCTGCACTGGTTCCAAGAATCGGAACTCCCATTTTCATCAATGCTTCTGTCAGCTTAATAGCTGTCTGCCCGCCGAACTGAACCACTGCTCCATCTGGTTTTTCCAAATCTACGATACTTTCTACATCTTCTGCAGTCAATGGCTCAAAATACAGTTTATCTGCCACATCAAAGTCTGTAGAAACTGTCTCTGGATTGTTATTGACGATAATTGTTTCATATCCTTCTTTACTTAATGCCCATACACTGTGTACAGAACAATAGTCAAATTCAATTCCTTGTCCGATACGAATTGGTCCAGAACCTAGAACCATAACTTTTTTCTTGCCAGAAGTTTCTTCTACTTCATTTTCCCCATCATAGCAGGAATAATAATAAGGTGTTTCTGCATCAAACTCTGCCGCACATGTATCTACGATCTTATAAGCTGCATGAATTCCCATTTCATTTCTTAGTTCTTTGATTTCCCTCTCTGTTTTTCCAACCAGCTGTCCAATCACTTTATCCGGAAATTCTAAGCGTTTTGCTTCCATCAAAAGTTCTTTATCTAAAGTTTCTGCTGTGGCAAGTTTCTTTTCCATTTCTACCAAAATAGCAATCTTATCTAAGAACCAGCGGTCAATCTTTGTAATATTGAAGATTGTATCATAATCAAATCCTCTTCGGATTGCTTCGGCAATCACATAGATTCTTAAATCATCAATTTTTTCCAATTCTTTTAACAATTCTTCATCACTTAATTTATCGTAATCCCCAAAAATCAAACTATCCACATGCTGTTCCAATGAACGAATTGCTTTCATCAAAGCTCCTTCAAAGTTTGTTCCAATACTCATAACTTCTCCAGTCGCTTTCATCTGCGTTGTTAAAGTACGTTTTGCATGAATAAATTTGTCAAATGGAAGTCTTGGCATTTTTACAACACAATAATCCAGCATCGGCTCAAAACTTGCATAAGTTTTCTTTGTAACTGCATTTTCAATTTCATCCAGTGTATATCCAATGGCAATCTTTGCTGTAACTTTTGCAATTGGATATCCTGTCGCTTTGGATGCCAATGCAGAAGAACGGCTGACACGAGGATTAACCTCAATCACACAATATTCAAAACTGTCCGGATTTAATGCATACTGCACATTACATCCGCCGTGGACATCTAATTCTGTGATAATATTCAATGCAGAAGTTCTTAACATCTGATATTCTTTATCACCTAACGTCTGAGATGGAGCTACAACAATACTATCACCAGTATGCACACCAACCGGATCAATATTTTCCATATTACAAATAGTAATGCATGTTCCATTTTCATCACGCATTACTTCATATTCGATTTCTTTCCATCCGCCAATGTAACGTTCTACCAGAACTTCTCCAACACGGCTTAAACGAAGTCCATTTTCCAAAATAGTTTCCAGTTCTTCCTGATTATGCGCAATTCCGCCGCCGCTTCCTCCAAGTGTATAAGCCGGACGTAATACAGCCGGATATCCCATTTCTTTTGCGAATTCTACGCCGTCTTCAATGGTAGTTACAACCTGGCCTGCTGCAATCGGTTCCCCAATTTTTTCCATGGTATTTTGGAATTCCTGACGGTCTTCGGCTTTTTTAATTGTCATTGGAGAAGTACCGATCAATTTCACACCGCTTTTCTCCAAATATCCGCTTTCGACCAATTCCATAGCAAGATTCAGTGCTGCCTGTCCTCCTAATGTAGGAAGAATACTGTCCGGATGTTCTTTTTCAATGATTTTTTCAATGACAGATGCTGTTAACGGCTCAATGTATACTTTATCTGCAATGTCTTTATCTGTCATAATGGTTGCCGGATTGGAGTTTACCAAAACAACTTCGATTCCCTCTTCTTGAAGTGCACGGCATGCCTGTGTTCCAGCATAATCAAATTCTGCTGCCTGTCCAATAACAATAGGTCCTGAGCCAATAACCAGTACTTTTTTAATATCTTCTCTCTTAGGCATTTTTTACTCCTTTCATCACATCCATAAATTCGTCAAATAAATATGCAGTATCTTGTGGTCCCGGACAAGCTTCCGGATGGAACTGTACGGTACGAATGTTCTTATTCTTATAACGTAACCCTTCAATGGTTTTATCATTTACATTAATAAAGGAAACTTCTGCAACATCTTCCGGTATTGTATCTCCTTTAATCACATATCCATGATTCTGTGAAGAAATATAAACTCTTCCACTGGCTAAATCTTTCACCGGATGATTTCCCCCGCGGTGTCCCCATCGCATTTTTTCTGTATCTGCTCCAGTTGCCAATGCCATCAACTGATGCCCAAGACAAATTGCAAAAATCGGAACATCACTATTGTATAATTTTTTCAATTCTTCAATCACTGTCACACATTCTTTTGGATCCCCAGGTCCGTTGGAAAGCATAATTCCGTCCGGCTGGTCTGCAAGAATTTCTTCTGCAGGAGTAAAAGCAGGATAAACTGTTACGTCACAGCCTCTCTTCGTCAAAGAATTTACGATATTATCCTTTGTTCCAAGATCTAATAATGCAACTTTATACCCATCTCCGGAAAAATGCTCTTTTTCCTGTCTGGTAACTGTTTTTACTGCATCGGTAACTCTATATTCCTTTAATTTTGGGAGAATTTCATCTAAATTAAAATCAGGATTTGTAGTAATCATACCGCCCATACACCCCTGTTCTCTCAGGATCTTTGTAATGGCTCTTGTATCTACTCCGCTGATCCCCGGAATATCATGCCGGATCAGATAATCCTCTAAATCTTCTTCACGTCGGAAATTGCTGGAAGTTCTGGATATTTCTCTTACGATAAATGCAGAATGCCACGGATGTGCAGACTCTGCATCTTCAGCACAAACCCCATAATTTCCAATCAATGGATACGTCATTACGACTCCCTGTCCCTGATAAGATGGATCTGTCAACACCTCCAGATAACCAGTCATAGAAGTATTAAATACTACTTCGCAGATAACTTCTTTTCTGGCTCCGAAACTTTGTCCTTTGAACACGTGTCCATCTTCCAGTATCAAAAATGCGTTCATGAAAATTTCCTCCTATACTTTCTCTTAAACAATCGTATAATCAAGATACTTTTTATTTTACATAAAAAAAAGAAATAACTCTAAAATAAAAATCACGAATCCAAGTATTGGATCATACACTTTCCAATACCTCAAATGCCTCACGTCTTATTATTTTAGAAATATTTCTCTACAAATTGTAAAAAGTGTATCACAATCCTTAATGAATTGCAAGTATTTTTTTTATTTTATTGGTTCTTTGAAAAAACGCAGCCACAGAAATTTTGACGATACAAAGAATATTTCTTAGATAATTCAATAGATCTTTGATAACCGCCTTTCTTCTTAAAATCTGACGGCAGGAAATCCACCCCATATTTTTCTCCCTCTTTTTGTCCAAGTTCGTTCAGCCACTGTGCATTTTTCAATGGACTAATCGTCAATGTTGTCGAAAAATAATCAAAACCTTTTTGGGACGCAAGTTTTGCAGTCTCTTCCAGCCGCAAACGATAGCAAAGATAACATCTTGCCCCGCCTTCCGGCTCTTTTTCATATCCTTTCACTGTCTTATAGAAGACTCCCGGTGTATAATCAGCCGCAATCACTTCCACATCATCTAACTGCATTTCCGAAACTAACCGCTTCTGCTCTTTTATTCGTTTTTCATATTCTTTTTTGGAATCCATATTGGGATTATAATAAAACACTGTAATATGAAAATACTGGGACAAATATTCCAAAACATAACTGCTGCATGGAGCACAGCAGCTATGAAGCAGCAATCTCGGCCGTTTATTTTCCAAACGATCTAACAGCCCTTCCAGCTTCTTTTGATAATTTATTTTATTCATAGAAATTTCCTTTCTCATATTTTCTTTTTTATTTTAGCACGAATTTCATAAAATTTGAATTTTTCTCTTTACATTTTCATAGGAAAAGAGCTATAATAGCGAGAGCGGGGTGTGGCTCAGCTTGGTAGAGCGCTTGGTTCGGGACTAAGAGGTCGTGGGTTCAAATCCCGTCACCCCGATGAACCTAAAAAAGGTTTAGAAATATTGGAGATGCGGTGTTTCGCATAAAACCGATATTTCTAAGCCTTTTTTGTTCTATTTTATCCTCTCTTTTCATGATTCTGTTTCCTCTGTATAATATTGCAATTAAGAGATTTATTCGAGTGGCTAGGTAAACTTTGCATGAGGAGGATATAAAAATGAAAAATAAACCAACTGTCTTAATTGCAGACAACAATTCCCAAGAAGCAGAGATTCTTTCTAAAAACCTTTCACAAACCTTTGAAATAGCAGCAATTGCACACGATGGAGAAGACGCACTTACTTCTATTTTAAATTTGCACCCTGATATTGCAGTTATTGATATGATTCTTCCATCCATTGATGGTCCTGGTATCATTGAATCATGCAAAACAAGTCTTAACAAAAATGATTTCCCTTCTTTTATTATTACTGCCAATCAATCCACACAAAAATTTATTCAATTCATAAATCCTGAAGATATCGACTACTATATGATAAAACCTTTTCAACCTCATATCTTATCACGCCGGATAGAACAAATTATCCGTTTAAAGCATATGAATCAGCAGATTCAGCATCTATCAAAAAACAATACGTCAAATCCTTTCTCCCCAATATCCAGCCAATACATCCGCCAAGATGTAACAAAACTTATCCGAAATTTTGGAATTCCTGCACATTTAAAAGGCTATCAATATGTCCGGGAAGGTATTCTTATGGCAATCGAAGATATAAATGCCGTCAATTATGTCACAAAACTTCTTTATCCTTCCATTGCTAAAAAATACCACACAACTTCTAGCAGCGTTGAACGTGCTATACGCCATGCTATTGACATTGTTTGGAACAAAGGAAATCTTGAACTTCTTGACGAGGTTTTAGGATGCTCCATACATTCTCAATCTAAGAAACCAACGAATTCCGAATTTATTGCACTTATTGCAGATCGATTGAGACTCCATTATCAAGTCAGTGCTTCCTAGTCAAAGTTTGTTAGCACTCTTTTTGGTTGAGTGCTAATTTCCCCTTGACTTTCTATGGAAAGGGCTTTACAATACCTTTTATAGGCCGTGTCCTATATTATATAGAACAAAAAACACAAGAAATTTTATAAAATAAAGGAGTGTATATATCATGGCTGCAAAACGTGGTAATCTTTCAATTAACAGTGAAAACATTTTTCCAATTATTAAAAAATGGCTTTATTCCGATCATGACATTTTCTTCCGTGAGTTAATTTCCAACGGATGCGATGCCATTACAAAACTGAAAAAACTGGATATGATGGGAGAATACAGTTTCCCAGAAGGTCACAAAGACAAAGTGGAAGTCATTTTAGACCCAGAAAAGAAAACTTTAAAATTCATTGATACAGGTCTTGGTATGACTGCCGATGAAGTGGAAGAATATATTACACAGATTGCTTTCTCAGGTGCTACAGAATTTTTAGAAAAATACAAGGATAAAACAGAGGGCGACCAAATCATCGGACATTTTGGACTTGGTTTCTACTCTGCATTTATGGTTGCAGATGAAGTTCACATTGATACTCTTTCTTATAAGAAAGATGCCAAAGCTGTTCATTGGGAATGTGACGGCGGTACAGAATATGACATCAGCACTGGAACCAAAGAAACCGTTGGTACAGAAATCACTTTATTCTTAAGTGAAGACGGTGCTGAATTTGCCAATGAATATCGTGCAAGAGAAATTATTGAAAAATATTGTTCTTTTATGCCGACAGAAATTTTCCTCTCTGTAGAAGGAAAACAGGAATATGAAACCATTCCGGAAGAAGAATTGACCGATGAAGATGTTGTTGTAGAACATATTCATGAAGATGCAAAAACAGAAGAAAAAGAAAATGAAGATGGAACCAAAGAAACCGTTGAAATTTCTCCTGCAAGAGAAATGGTGAAAATCAATAAACGTCCGGTTTCTCTAAGTGACACCCATCCACTATGGACCAAACGTCCAAGCGAATGTACGGATGAAGAATACAAAGAGTTCTATCACAAAGTCTTTCACGACTTTAAAGAACCATTATTCTGGATTCATCTAAATATGGATTATCCATTTAATTTGAAAGGTATTTTATACTTCCCTCAAATTAATACTGAATATGATTCTATCGAAGGAACCATTAAGCTTTATAACAATCAGGTATTTATTGCTGAGAATATTAAAGAAGTCATTCCTGAATTTCTGATGCTGTTAAAAGGTGTTATCGACTGCCCTGATCTTCCATTGAATGTGTCTAGAAGTGCTTTGCAAAATGATGGATTTGTAAAGAAGATTTCTGATTATATTACAAAGAAAGTCGCTGACAAATTGACTGGTATGTGTAAAACTGACCGGGAATCTTATGAAAAATACTGGGATGATATCAGTCCATTTATCAAATTTGGATTTATCCGTGACCAGAAATTTGCAGAAAAAATCAAAGATTACATCTTATTTAAGAACATGGAACATAAATATGTTACACTAAGCGACTTAGTGCCTGCTCCTGCAAATGATGATGATAAAACAACGCTTTACTACATTACAGATGAAGTGCAGCAAAGCCAGTATATTAACATGTTTAAAGAACAGAATATGGACGCTGTGATTCTAAATCATAACATTGATTCTGCATTTATTACACAGATTGAACAGCAAAATCAGCACATTATGTTCAAACGAATTGATGCCGATGTGGAAGAAGCATTAAAAGAAGAAACCGATACAAAAGATTTGGAAGATATCACAAAAACTTTGACTGATTTGTTCCGAAAAGTCCTAAACAAAGATACTTTGGATGTACACGTAGAAAAATTAAAGGACGAAAAAATATCTTCTATCATCACACTTTCTGAAGAAAGCAGACGTATGCAGGATATGATGAAAATGTATGGTATGCCTGGAATGGATCCAAATATGTTCGGCAGTCCTCAGGAATCTTTAACATTAAATGCAAACAACTCTTTAGTAAAATACCTGTTTGAACATGGAGATGCCCCAAATGCTTCTATCATTTGTGAACAGTTATATGATTTGGCAATGTTAAGCCACAAACCGTTAGATCCAGAAGCAATGACTAAATTTGTTGCAAGAAGCAATCAGATGATGGAAATGCTGACCAAATAGCACTGCACATATTCAAGCCGGAACCGCTTTACTTCTATTTCAAATTTTATATATTTTATAAAACCATCTTAAAATCAACCATATTTGATTTAAAAGATGGTTTTATTATTTTTTGATGGATTGACAATAAATTCCACCAAATGATAAAATGAAAAAAAGAAACAATTTTTATAGTTTTTAAAGGCAGGTACTCATATGAATAAAAGGTTTAAATTTGTAATTTTTTCTTCATTTTTTCTACTAATTCTTACTTTTTATCCAACCATAAATACCCATGCAAAAACAACAGGCAGAGAACCAAAGGATTTTGCCAATATTGTGCTGTTTGCACATTTTAGTGGTGATAAGGCGGATGAGGACGCAGCTTGGTTTACAGAAAACCGGGACTCCATTATCAAATATTATAACGGAACTCATGGGCGTTCTTTTACAAATTATATGAAATCTATTTCATATAATCAGTTTTTTGTACACAATATTTTCCCTCAAGATACCGGAACCAAAATCCTTTCTCATCAACTGTCATTTTCAGAAAAAGATATGGACGGTTACACCAAAGACGGAATCATTGTCAGGGAAGTTATGGATGCTTATGCATCCAAGCTGCAGGGGAAAACTATAGATTACGATCATGATGGATTCATCGATAATGTAACCATTATTTTAAAATGCAGTTCCTCTGATTCTGTTACCTCACACAAAAGTGACTATGGAAGCTCTGACATATGGCAGGGCAAAAAAGCCGGTACTTATAATATTTTAAATTCAAAAATGTTAGAATCCGCAGAATCTGGTTTAATTGCCCATGAATTTCTTCACGTTCTTGGGTACCCAGACTTATATACTTCTTCAAATTCCAGTTATCCGGTATTCACTTGGGATATTATGGGAAGCGTTTCTTCCCGTCCGCAGTATCCTCTGGCTTACCTGCGGATGCACTTTTCCAAGTGGATTGATCTTCCTGTGATTACTGACAGCCAGACAATCACTTTGCATCATCAGGGCAATGCCGAAGGAAACCAAGCTTATATTATAAAGTCTCCGCTGAACGAACATGAGCTGTTTGTTGTGGAATTCCGTAAGAAACCAACCGATGCCGGAGAAGATTCCTTAGACCGCTCATTGGGAGGCTCCGGCATTATTGTATACCGTGTTAATCCAAATGTGGAACAGTTGAGTAATTATTTAGGAAAAACAGGTATTTATATTTTCCGTCCACAGAAAGGAGAGACAGGATATGATGAGAATGAAGGCAGATGTGTTCACTACGGTGCATATCTCTCAAAGGAAAGCGGCAGAACATCCATGGGCTCCGCTGATATGAATCAAACTTTGGAAGATGGTGCATTGACATTTTCTGACGGCACCAATTCCGGTATTGTCATCAGTGATGTATCCAGCAGTTCGGGCGACTCCATGACTTGCAAAGTAACAATCCCAAAACGAACCTCCTTTGATACATGGACAGATATGAATTTTAATGATACTGCATCTTCATCTGTAAAAAGTGCTGCGTTTTCCATTTACCAAGACCAGCCTTGTATGACCGTCTGCAAAAATCAGACTTTTCAAACCTATTGCTATGAGGATAACCAATGGAAAACTTTTGGAAACACCTTTCAGGATTCCGCAGTCAAAGACAGTTTAAAAACAATTTCTCACAATGGACAATTATATCTTGGCTATATAAACTCAAACTCCTATCAAATTGTTTTAAAAAAATTTGATGCAGCCTCTAAAACATGGAAAAAGATTGGCTCTGTTGGAACTAATATTTATTCTGGTGACAGTTTTCAAATGGATTTTTTCAATGACGAATTATATCTTGCATATATAACAGATACTGGTGCCAATCTTGTAAAATTGCACGATTCTTCTTTTCAGAATTTGGGGCAATACTATACAGGCAATATGGGAGGCCAGCCACAGCTTTGTTTTGTCAAAAACCAGCTGTATGTGTCTATCCGAAATGCTGTTGGAAATGTAATTGAAATCTATCAGTATAAGAATCCAAACACATTCCAAAAGATTACAGATTCCACAATGTCTGCCAGTACTTATGCTTTAGCCGCTTCCGGAAACAAATTATATTTGGCATTGGGCGGTCAGAATTTAAAAATGTGCTACTATGATGGAAAACAGTGGCATATAGGAAAAGACTCCGGCTTGGACTGTTTTCAGCCTGTCTTATATTCTGACCAAGGCTTACTGTATATTCTGACTTCTCCTTCCAGCGGCGAAGGCTATATAAAATTATACTATTACAGCACTTCCGGAGATTCCTATACACAGGAAGGGGTAAATTTAGATACTTCTTCCACCAATCTCCACATAACTATTTTCGACCAGACATTATATACCGCCTATTTACAGGCAAATCATAATCAGATTATCGTAAAAAAGAAAATAACCACTGATAAACCAGAAGCAGACAAACCAGACGCTTGTGAAACAGGAAACCACTCCTGCATTACAATATTAAAAAAAGCGTCCTTGTCAGCAAACGGCAGTATTACAAAACAATGTACCGTCTGTGGCAAAATAGTAAATTCCTCTGTGATTTACTATCCAAAAACCGTACAGCTTTCATCTGCCCGCTATACTTATAATAAGAAAGTAAAGACACCTTCCGTCATTGTGAAAGACAGCCGCCAGCAAAAAGTTTCTCCTTCCAATTATACTGTCTCATATTTTGGCAGCAGAAAATCTGTAGGACAGTATACCGTAAAAATAACCTTCAAAGGGAATTATTCTGGAAGCAAAACTTTAACTTTTCATATTCTTCCAAAAGGAACCTCCATCAAAAAGTTAAAGTCTGGGAAGAAAAAAATGACTGTAAAATGGAAAAAACAAAAAACACAGACAACCGGTTATCAGCTTCAATATGCCGTTTCCAAAAAATTTAAGAAGAATGTAAAAACAATCAATATAAGAAAGAACAAAACAGTCTCTAAGACAATTTCTCATTTAAAAGCGAGAAAAAAATATTATGTAAGAATCCGCACTTACAAAACGAAAAAAATTAAAAAGAAATCCATACGGATTTATTCTAATTGGTCTAAAACAAAGGCCATAAAAATTAAAAAATAATAAAGCACGAGGAAATTCAAATGAAATTTTTAGAAAAACACCCTATGATCATGATTGTAGTCGGCGTACTTGGCATTTCACTATCTGCCATTTTTGTCCGTTTCTCCGATGCACCATCTTCTGTAACTGCATTTTACCGTTTATTTTTTACTGTAGTTCTCTTATCACCAATGCTGTTTTCCAATGCAGAACATCGTATGGAATTAAAAAACTGTAATTCAAAAAACTTTTTATTAAGTGCATTAAGCGGCATTTTTCTTGCCCTGCATTTTGTATTTTGGTTTGAATCTTTATACCATACTTCTGTTGCCAGCTCTACTGCCATTGTATGTACAGAAGTCATTTGGGTGGCCATTGGATATGCGGTTTTTATGAAGGGCAGACTTTCTAAATTAGCTGTTTTCAGTATTATGATTACTTTTTTAGGAAATGTCTTTATTGCATTCTCTGATTCCACTCATGCTTCCGGTAATGCATTATACGGAGATTTTATTTCTCTGATTGCTGCTATTTTTGTAGCCGTTTATATGTTGATTGGAAGAAAAATGAGAGAAGAAATGAGTACCACTGTATACACTTATATTGTATATTTCTTCTGCATGTCCTCTTTGCTGGCAGCCATTGCTTTTCAAAAAATCCTTTTTTGGGAATACGGCATCAATCCAGCGGTTTGTGGACTTCTGCTTGGTATTTTTTCAACGCTTCTTGGACACAGTATTTTTACCTGGTGCTTAAAATATTTTTCACCAGCCTTTGTGTCTGCATCAAAATTATGTGAACCCGTTGTTGCTTCTGCAATTGCTCTTGTTCTATTTGGAGAAATCCCGGCATTGCTGCAAATTCTCGGTGGTATTATCACCATTGGCGGAGTCTTATGTTACTCACAGATTGAATCCAAAGGATTATAATTTTCCCTGCAAAAAAACCATGGACCCGCACTCCATGGTTTTTCTTTTGTCTCAATGAACATAATAAATTTTCTTAGCTGTTTATATCCTAATACACACGAATAACTGTTGAAATTTCTTTGGTTGTTTCCATTCCGCGGATATTTATTAACGCTTCAGCAAAATTTTGTTCCAATACTAAATGCGTAATAACAACAAGTTCTGCATAATCACCAATCTTATTCTTCTGAATCACCTGTGCAATACTAACATCCGTCTTTCCTAAAGTATCTGCAATCTTAGCCAATACACCCGGCTTGTCCTCTACCAGCATTCTCATAAAATATTTGCTTTCAATTTCTGTAATCTTTTTAATTGGAAGATTTTTATAGCATGTACAAAGAATTCTGCCATTGCAGTGATACTGGATATTTCTTGCCACTTCAATAATATCTCCCATAACTGCACTGGCTGTTGGAAATTCTCCCGCTCCACGTCCATAGAACATCGTATCATCTACCGCATCTCCGTGAACAAAGACTGCATTGAAAGAATCACTGACTGTCGCCAATGGATGACTGCTTGGAATCAGCATTGGATTTACATGTACTTCAATTCCAGTCTCTGTATTCTTAGCAACACCAAGAAGCTTAATTGCACATCCCATCTCTTTTGCATATTTGATATCTTTTGCTGTTATATTTGTAATACCCTCTGTATGCACATCATCAAAGGTAACTCTGGAATTAAATGCAATGGAAGCCATAATCGCTACTTTACGTCCTGCATCATATCCTTCAATATCTGCTGTTGGATCTGCTTCTGCATATCCAAGCTCTGTAGCCAGTGCTAAGGCTTCATCAAATTCCATTCCCTCTTCTGACATCTTAGACAAGATAAAGTTGGTCGTTCCATTGACAATTCCCATTACCTCTGTCAGATAATTCCCTGCAAGACTCTGTTTCAATGGAGCAAGAATTGGAATTCCGCCTGCAACAGAAGCTTCAAATAAAAGGTCACATCCATTTTCTTCTGCAACATCCAGCAATTCCTTGCCGCTTTCAGCAATTAAATCTTTGTTTGCTGTTACAACATGTTTTCCAGCCTTCAAAGCTTCCATGATATATGTACGTGCAGGCTCAATGCCGCCCATCACTTCTACTACAATTTGAATATCTTCATCCAAAAGAATATCTTCCCATTGGTCCGTTAAAAGAGAAGCATCAACGCCCTCTCTCTTCTTGTTCTTATTGCGGACAAGAATCTTCGCAACAGATAAATTTGCTCCAATTTTATAAGGCATTTCATTTTTCTGACGTTCAATCAACTTATATACCCCTGTTCCGACAGTTCCGGAACCAAGAAGAGCAACTTTCACATTTCTTTTTACTTCTTCCATGATACACTTCCTTTTCTATTTTTTTCTTATTTTGTAAGCATGAATTCCCACACTTTTTGTATCGTATAGATAATTCTAAGTATATCATATTTTTGCCAAATAACCTATTACTTTTTTCTCAAAAAGACACAAGCAGAGAAGATAACCTTTTTCTTCTCCACTTGTGTCACATTTCTTTCCTAAATTGTTTCCCGGATATACTCTAAAAAGCGGAAACTCAAACATCGTTTAATACCTTCTTCATCTCCTTGTTCTATCATTTGAATAATATTGGCATCCTCAATAATTACATCCGTAATACTTCCAATAAATTCTCTTTCCAACGTCTTCACTCTATTTGGATAGAACATTACCACAATTGCCCGAATTATTTCCCCTGTATGCCAGTCTTCTACTTCCTGACCACCAAAATGACAAATTAACAACGCAGGTTTTGTGATTTTATCCATAAAACATTCAAAATAACCGACCCCGGTAGCAGGAATCACAAAATAACATTCCATTACAGATTTATTTTGATAATACTCCATTAAATCATCAACCGTAATATCCAGTCCAATTTTCTGCGTCCACTTTGTAACACTTTCATACACTATTTCTTGATTGACATTATCTTTTAGATGCAGTACTTTAAAATCTTTCAATAAACGCATGGCATATTCGGTAAATTGATTTAATTGCGATAACGCTAGAAATCCATCCAAAGATTCCCATTGTCTCGCACTTTTTTCCCGTTCTTCAATTTTTTTTAATGTCTTATGCTTATGCCGCCGTATTTTTTCTTTCACCAGCTCTAATTCCTGCTTATTTAACAGCGGTGAAACTTTTAAGTAAGCATCAGAATCAAGATATAAAGGAATCGTTGATAGTATCAAATCATATTCAC
The DNA here is from genome assembly GCA_021771695.1 of Lachnospiraceae bacterium. Taxonomy (GTDB): domain Bacteria; phylum Bacillota; class Clostridia; order Lachnospirales; family Lachnospiraceae; genus Anaerostipes. The sequence goes on from JAETON010000002.1 coordinate 151,604, forward strand.
TTAATTCCTCTTTTCCAAGCCCAATCAAGGATACGATTTTTCTTACATAAATCTCCGGTATTTCTCTTTCCAAGCGGCTTGCCAGCATCCTAGAAGAACCCATTCCACTGGAACATACAACCAAAATCCGAAATGTTTTTTTCGTAATATTATCCAGAGATACTGCAAAATACAGCACTAAATATCCCACTTCATCATCCGGAAAATAATCCTCTGGAAATACTTCATGAACACTGATTTTAATAATATCAAATAATTGTTTATAATCCTTCTCAATCTCCCGAATAATGGGATTAGAAATACTCATACCGCTTCTTGTTCGTTTTAATGCTTTATCTATATGAGTCAAAAGTCCATCCATCAGCTTTTCATCCTGGCTCAAGTAAATCCCCATACGTTCTTCGACCTTTTCAACAAATTCTTGTATTTTAGGTCTCAATACAAAATTTGTCTCCAGCATTTCTCTATTTGACTTTGCTGAAATACAAATATTTACCAGCCATAAAACATACTGAACTTCATGATCATTTAGACATATATAAAATTCTTTTTCTATTAACCGAACAATATATTCTGCTATCTTTCTTTCGCTTTTTTCCACCTTTTTCGGAAGGAATCCCAAATCACTTTCAGATTCTTCATTGTCATGCCGCCGGATCATCAACGCCAGCAGCATCACAAATTCCAAATAGCCTTGATCTTCTATATATAATTTTCTTTGATCCAAACGTTCTTGAAGATTTTGAAACAAAGAATGGCATTTCTGCATGATTCCTTCATATCTATATTCTGATAATTTCACAAGAAAAGGATGGGACTTGTCCAAATCCCCTTCCAGCCAACGCAGGAAGTTCTCAATCTCAATGTTTTGCATTAAAAGATTGACCAGCAAGTGATCCTTTGACACCTGCGTACCCTTTAGACAAATCCCTTCACCTTTTTTCTGTATTAACTTGACGTTATATTCCGGAACTAATCTCCCAATTTTTTTTAAATCATTCCGTATCGTAGGTAAGGAAGTTTCTAAATCAATTGCCAATGCCTCCGCTTTAATGAAATCATCCTCGTGAAGCAGCTGCATAATAATGAAATACATTCTTTCTTTCGGATCTACAATCTGCACATGCACTTTTGTATTTAATTCCTGCAAAAGACATTGAATTTTTTCCTCTGTGCCGACTAACCGCACTCCCTTTTTGCTGACAGTTTCCAGAGTTATATCATATTCAGATAAAATATCTGTAATTTCAGGGATTTCACGATAAACAGTCCGCTCTGAGATGTTCATTTTACCCGCAATGTCCTTAATTGTAATATATCCATGTTCTGCAATTACAATTTGAATAATTTCTTTTGTCCGCGTTGACATAATCATGATTTATCCGCTCCTTTCCTGCGGCTCTGATTATTCCATCATATCTTTAATTGTCTGAGCAATTGCTTTATGCTCATCTGCATTTAAGAATTCTTTGATTTCGATAATTGCTACACCAGCTGGTGCTTCTTTCTTTGCTGCTTCCAAAAGGTTTGTATTTGTAACAACTACATCAATATCATTTGGAATCTGATGTACTGATACATGGCTGACATCAACAAATACTCCAACTTTGTTTAACTGTGTCTTTAACATGGAAGCACCCATTGCTGAAGATCCCATACCAGCATCACATGCAAATGCAACTTTTTCAACTTTTCTCTTACCATAGTTAGTTGAACCTGCTTCTGCTTTTTCTTCTCCAGGTGCACTGTGGCTTTCTACAAACTGGCTCATATCAAGTCCGCCAATCTCCTGATCATCTTCATCGATAGATTTATCACGTTTCAAGAAGAATCCTGTAACTACAAAGGATACTGCCAATGAAATCGCATATCCTAATACATTAATAATTACTTTTCCTTTTGGAGACATAATAATCAATGCGATTAAGGATCCCGGAGATACTGCCGCTACAGCTCCGCCGCCCATAATCTGGAACCAGAACACACCAGCGATACCACCACAGATAGGTCCTAAAATTGTAATCGGTTTAATCAATGCATATGGGAAAGAAACTTCTCCAATACCACCGATTACCTGAATTAAGAAAGCACCAGGGGCAGATTTCTTAGCCATTCCTTTTCCAAATACTGCATATGCAAGTACACATCCAGCCCAGAAACCACCGTTTGCTTCAACTAAGAACAAAACAGATTTTCCAGTCTGTGCTGCCTGTTCAATTGCTAATGGAGTAAAAATACCATGGTTGATTGCGTTATTTAAGAATAATACCTGACCAGGTACAACAAACAATTCTGTAAATGGCAGAATGTTGTTATTTACCATAAAGTTAACACCTACAGTTAAAATACTTGTGATTCCTGCAAAAATTGGTGTTACAATTTTAAATCCTGCAATCATCATGATTGCTCCAACGATACCCATGGAGAAGTTATCTACTAACATTTCCATACCTGGTTTTACGCGTCCTTCAAACAGTTTATCTACCTGTTTGATAATCCATGCACCAAGTGGTCCCATAACCATACCACCGATCATCATGGTTACATCAGCACCGATAACTACACCCATTGTAGCTACAGCACCAGCTACGGCACCACGTCTACCATAGACGGTATAACCACCTGTATAACCAAATAAAACAGGGATTAAGTATGTAAGTGTTGGGCTTACCAGTTCGTTCATTTCTTCATTTGGAAAATATCCTGTTGGAATAAATAATGCAGTAATGATACCCCATGCGATCAAGGCACCAATGTTAGGCATTACCATACCAGAAAGGAATCCACCCATTTTCTGGATTTTGGCTTTCATTTCGTTTGCCATCGTAGTCCTCCTTTTGTTCCTCTACTTTTTTTATTTTTCTTCTTACAATTTTCAAAAAGAAAATAGTGACAATAAGGATAAACGTTTATCTTGTAATCCTATTATACGCAACTTTTTGGTCAAAAGTCCACAAATTACAGTAGTAAGTTTTGCAAAAAAAATTTTGACAAGATTTTCATTTCATTTGTTGTTTTTTTCACAATAAAAAAAAGAAATACTGATAAATTCAGTATTCCTTTTCACATACAATAATATTCATTCCTTGCTTTTCCAAAACTTCCACATCCGACGATTTGATTCCATCATCTGTAATCAAATACGAAAAATCATCCAAATCTGCAAATTTACAAAAAGTTTTTTTGTTAATTTTAGAACTATCACACAACAAATACCGTTCGCTGGATGTCCGCATCATCGCTCGTTTTATGGCAGCCGTTTCCTCAAACGGAGTTGTCAATCCTTTCGACATCGACAATGCATTCGGACACATGAACACCTTATCCACCGACAATTGATTCAAAAACTCTATGGCAAAGGCGCCTATCGTACATTCAAATTCATTCCGCACATTTCCCCCAGCCAGCAAAATATGAATTTCGGGATTCTTCTGTAATTCCAATGCAATCGTTAGATCGTTCGTCACAACTTTTAAATGTTCAAATGACGTTAATTCCGCCGCAAATTCTACCATGGTTGTACCGCTGTCTATTAAGAGAATATCTCCATCATTGACAAACTCTCTGGCTTTTTTGGCAATTTGGCGTTTTTCTTCAGAATAAATTCCTTTCCGAAGCGCCAGCCTGTTTTCTTTCTCAACGCTTCCCTGATTTAAAATAGCTCCTCCATGCGTCCGAATTAAAAGCCCTTCAGCTTCCAGTTCCCGTAAATCCGTCCGAATGGTCGCACCAGTCACCTGAAATTCTGCCGATAATTCTCGAATACTCGCTTTCTTATGCTGCCGCATATAAATTAATAGTGCTTCTTTTCGTTCTCGTGCAAACATGGTTCCTTACTTTCTATACTCCAAAATAATCTAATAATATATCTTCTGCTTCTTTGTTCCATAATCCCTGATATTTGTCACACGCATCTGCAAGTCTCGTAAATAAAGGATTTTCCTCTCCCATTTTACGAAAATCTTCAATGGCTGTCAATGGCATATGGAACTGTGTATAGATCAGTTTTTTCCCTCCTGGAATTTCTGGGAGATGCAGCGTAGTATCCGCATAAGCATCCAGTCCTCCAATATGTGTAATCATTACTGCAGGTTTTACTTCTTTTTTCGCAATTAAATCCAATGCTTCCAACAAATCTGCTTTAATTCCGCCGGAAGATCCAAGAATTTTTGTATTGCGGTAATGAGCGTCATAAAGATTCATATCCGCAGAAAATCCACTATCTGCTGGCCCGGCAAATAAATTCATACAGCCGTCAAATGCCATAATCTTATTTCCTGTTTCTGCAATCTGGCGGACAGGTGCATATACAAATACATCATGGTAACCCTCTCCATTGGTGAGTTCCAATAATTCTTTTACTTCATCATCCATTTTTGCTGTATTTACATAATGAAGTTCTACACCTCTTTCCTTTGCTTCTTCTTCAGAAATCACTTCTCTGGCACGATTTAAACGGTCATCGTTAATCTCTGTAACTACCACCATTTTCGGCTTATTTTCCATTGCTAAAGCATAGCTGATGGCACCAAGCCCCATAGGACCGCATCCTCCAAGAATTGCAATATTCCCTCCTGCTTTTGCTCCGATAAAATGTTCATGTGTTTCTGCCTTTGTATGATAGTTTGCATTATATCCGCCGATAATACAATACATTGGTTCAGAAACAGATACTTCAAAGAAAGAATCTCCACTATAATGCAGCAAACATCCTTTTTCAATCACATCATTTGGAACAATGCAGTAGGTCACTGCCCCGCCAAAATATTCATAAGAATATCCCGGTGCTCCCATCTGATCCGGAATTCCCGGAAGAACAACAAATCTTTCTCCCGCTTTGTATTCATCTGCCCATTTAGCTCCTACTTTTTCAATGACTCCTGAAAATTCATGTCCCACAATTACCGGTTTTTCATCAATATCATCTGGAACACGAATATGCCCGGAGCCAAGTTTTACTTCTTTCCAAGTAGACATACAGATACTGTCACTGATAACTTTCAACAATACCTCGTCTTCGTGAATCTCCGGAAGTTCAAACTGCTCCAAACGGATGTCTTTTGCTCCATGCATTCTTACGCCTTCTACTTTCATTTTGCATCTCCTTCATTTTTAAAATTTAATTGTTTTTTTCATTATATTTTTTGTTTTTTTTATTTCAAAAATATAATAGCACTTTTATGTGGCAAACGCAACAAAAAACCACAAAAAAGAAACCAGATTTCTCTGGTTTCTTTTTTAGCCTTTTTATCTGCAAATTTTCACAGGAACACCTTGCGCTTCCAAGCTTTCTTTTTCCTGTTTTAAAATTCCGTCATCTGTAAATATCAATTGAAATTCTGCTGTTGATGCAAATTTACAAAAAGATCTCTTACCGATTTTCCGGCTTTCACAAAGCATATAAGCTTCCTGGGATGCACGCATCATCGTCTGCTTAATTGCCTTCATTTCTTCATTACTGCTGGTCGCTCCATCATAAATGGATAATGCATTGGGAGATAAGAACACTTTATTCACTGCAATATTTTTCAAAAAATCAATTCCTATCGTTCCATGAGTCAGCCGGAATTGATTTCGGACTCTGCCTCCTATCAGATACAGATCAATCCATGGATTTTCCTGTAATTCCAAAGCAATCAGCAAATCATTAGTTATAATCTTCACATTTTTTACATCTTGAAGCTCTCTTGCCAATTCGAGAGTCGTTGAACCGCTGTCAAGGATAATGGCATCTCCTTCTTTGATATACTTTCGTGCTTCTTTCGCAATTGCTTTTTTCTGCGGATTGGATTTTCGACTCACCAGGCTGTCTTCTTTTTGAATTTCTTCATCTTTCAACAAGGCGCCGCCATGCGTCCGTACCAGCTTCCCTTCTTTTTCCAGTTCTCTCAAATCTGTCCGAAGGGTTGCTCCGCTTACATGGAAAATCTCTTCCAGTTCTTTTACCTCTATCCGTTTTTTTTCTTTTAAATAAGAGATAATATATTCTCTCCGCTCCTGTGCAAACATTTTTCACCTTCTCTTCTTGACAATTATTCTATTCCGTAATGTTCAAATAAAGCCTTTTCTGCTTCTGCACTCCACAAACCATTATGTTTATCACAAATATCTGCTAAATCATTAAAAAACGGATCATCAGCTGCCAATGTTCTTAAATCTGCGATTGCAGTCATCGGCATATCAAACTGAATATAAGTAAGTTTCTTTCCACCCGGAATTGTTGGAAGATTCATCGTTGTATCAACAATAGAATTGATACCGCCTACATGTGTAATCATAACGGAAGGTTTAATTTCTTTCTTTGCTGCACGGTCAATGGCCTCTTTCATATCATCAATACTTCCGCCTGTACTTCCAAGAATACGTGTTGCATTATAATGGCAGTCATAAAGGTTTACATTTGCAGAGAATTTTGAATCTGTTGGTCCTGCAAATAAGTTCATACATCCGTCATATGCAAGAATCTGATTTCCAAGTTCCGCAACTCCTTGAATCGGAACATAAATAAATACATCATCAAATCCTTTTCCATCCACAGACAATGCCTTTAATTCTTCTGCCGGATTTTCCATATTCGCAGTATTAACATAAATTAACTCTACGCCTTTTTCCTTTGCTTCTTCTACAGAAATCACTTCATTGGCTCTTGCCAGTTTTACATCATCTACATCTGTTACAATCACTTTTGCAGGTTTGTTATCGATTGCCAATGCATAGCTGACTGCACCAAGTCCCATTGGACCGCATCCTCCAAGAATCGCAACACTTCCTCCTGCTTTCGTTCCCATGACATGTTCATAACGGTCCTTTGTATGATAGTTTGTCTTATATCCTGCGATAACACAACACATAGGTTCTGCAACAGAAGCCTCGAAATAAGAATCTCCCTCATATGTCCATAGACATCCTGCTTCGATAATGTCATTTGGGAAAATACAGTATGTAGCAGCTCCGCCGCACTGTGTATAAGAATATCCCGGAGATTCTGCCTGCCCCGGAATTGCCGGCTGCTGTGCAAATTTCTGTCCAGGTTTAAATTGATCCTCCCACTTCTTTCCAACTTTCACAATATCACCTGCAAATTCATGTCCAATAATAATCGGATGTTCTGCAACATCAGCAGGTACTCTCTTGTGATTTGCTCCCTGTTTCACCATCTTCCATGTTGACATGCAAATGCTGTCACTCATAACTTTCACAAGAATTTCATCATCCTGAATCTCCGGAAGTTCAAATTCCTCCAGACGAATATCATCTGCTGCATACAATCTTACACCTTTTACGTTCATGGCTGCCCTCCTAAACAAAAACATTTTCATTTACTTTCATTTATTTTTATTGTGAAAATATAGTAACATTTATACTCTCTTTTTTCAAGTATTTTTTTCTTTTTTTCATTTCGTTAAAAAATCCTAATTGAAGTTTTTTCTCAATTGTAAAAATTGTATTGACAATTCACATCTCCCATAATATATTAAAACCATAAACAATTAAGCAATCTTTTAATCATTTGTTTTTTAAATAGAAAGGATTATGACTATGAATGATAAATTAACCATTTCTTCTGTAGATATTCACGGCCATGGCTGTGATGTCACAGAATTAAGGAAAGTCCTTCCTTCTGAAGAATTTTCCATTGAAGCTGCCAGCTTATTCGGTCTTTTAAGTGACAGTACCAGACTTAGAATTCTGTATCTGCTTTATGATAGAGAAGTCTGCGTACGAAACATTGCTGCCACAATCGAAATGAGTCCTCCTGCTGTTTCCCACCATTTACGCTCTTTGAAACAATTCGGTGTGATTACCAGCCGGCGCATTGGGAAAGAAGTCCACTATACCATTTCTGACTCAGAAGACGGCAGATTAATTACAGATATGCTAAGAACTATATTTGAAAAGAGGAAAGTTTATGAATAAAGTTTATGAATTTGAAAACCTAGGCTGCGCTCACTGTGCTGCCAAAATGGAAGAAAAAATTAAACGGCTTCCTGAAATTACCAATGCTTCTATCTCTTTTCCACTTAAAAAACTTTATGTGGATACGATGAAAGAAGATATTCTTCCTGCGATTCAGGAAATTTGTACATCCATTGAACCCGATGTCATCATAAAAGAATCATCTAGATATACTTCCCGCCATGAACACAAACATGAGCATCATCACCATGATGAACACTGTGGCTGCGGCTGTGAACACGATCACGAGCATGATCACCATCATGAACATCACCATCATCATGATGAACACTGTGGCTGCGGCTGTGAACACGATCACGAACATGAACACCATCATGAACATCATCACGAAATTTCCGCTGCAAAAGAAGGTTCGGGACCTGCTGCAGTTTTTCTTATTGAGAATCTTGGCTGTGCGCATTGTGCCGGTAAGATGGAAGAAAAAATTGGGAAACTTCCCGGTGTAGAAGCGGCCAATTTAACTTATGCAACGAAACAGCTTCGTGTATGGGCACCAGATGCCAAATCACTGCTTCCAAAAATTCAGGAAATTTGTACATCCATTGAGCCTCAAGTAACTGTTGAACTTCGTCCTTCCCGCGTCAAACATCAAAAAAATTCTGAAACAAAAAGCAAAAAAATGAATGAAGATACCAAAGCATTGATTTGCATCATTTTAGGAGCTGGTCTTTTCATTGCCGGAAAGGTTTTAGAATCAACCAATCTTCTTTATGCAGATATAAGTTTTATTGCTGCCTATCTGATTCTTGGTACAAGAATTGTATGGACTGCATTAAAAAATGTTACAAAAGGGCAGGTTTTTGATGAAAATTTCTTAATGAGTATTGCAACCATTGGTGCCTTTATCGTTGGAGATTTTGCTGAAGCTGTTGGAGTTATGTTGTTTTACCGCATTGGAGAGCTGTTTGAAAATAAAGCGGTTGCTCGAAGCCGTTCACAGATTATGGATGTTATCGACATGCGTCCAGAAGTTGTCAATTATGTAGACAGTCATGGAGAAATTTCTACAATCGATGCTGAAGATGCTAATATTGGTGATATTTTACTGGTACGTCCTGGTGACCGTATTCCATTGGACGGTGTTATCACTGAAGGAGAAACGATGATTGATACTTCTCCTGTAACCGGAGAACCAGTTCCTGTATCTGCCGGTGTTGGTACTTCCATTACATCCGGCTGCGTGAATACCTCCGGTCTGATTCATATGAAAGTTGAAAAAATATTGGAAGAATCCATGGTTACACGCATTATGGATTCTGTAGAAAACGCTGCTGCCAGCAAGCCGAAAATGGACCGCTTTATCACCCGCTTCTCCAGAATATACACTCCATTTGTTGTATGTCTGGCACTGGCTACTGCAATTATTCCGTCTCTTGTCACCGGACAATGGCATCATTGGATTTATACTGCTTTAACATTCTTGGTTATCAGCTGTCCATGTGCTTTAGTTTTAAGTGTTCCTTTGGCATTTTTCTCTGGTATTGGTGCCGGCTCCCGTCAAGGAATTCTATTTAAAGGCGGTGCTGCACTGGAAACTTTGAAAAATATCAAATCTGTTATTATGGATAAAACAGGAACCATTACAGAAGGCAATTTCCAAGTACAAAAAATCCAATCTTTGGGAAATATTTCTGAAAATGAACTTCTTTCTCTTGCAGCCGCATGTGAAGCAGGTTCTACCCATCCAATTGGAAAAAGTATTATGAATGCAATAAAAGAGAAATCTTTGGATTATCCTGCTGCTGATTCTATCAAGGAAATTGCAGGTCATGGAATTATCATCACTTTAAACAATAGTGAAATTTTAGCTGGGAATCGTAAATTAATGGAAATGCATCATGTTCCAATCAACTATGAAGAGACATCCTACGGAACGGAAGTATTGATTGCAAAAAATGGAGAAATGATAGGATATATCCTAATTTCTGATACATTGAAAGAAGATGCAAAACCAGCCATTGCTTCCTTAAAATCACAAGGACTTCATACCGTTATGCTGACTGGGGATTCCCAAAATAGTGCCGAAGCTATCGCTTCCGAAACAGGAATCGATCAAGTATACTCCCGCCTGCTGCCAGACGGCAAACTGGAAAAGCTGAAAGCAGAGCGTGAAAAACATGGTTCTGTCATGTTTATCGGTGACGGTATCAATGATGCTCCGGTACTTGCTGGTGCAGACTGTGGTGCTGCTATGGGAAGCGGTGCGGATGCTGCGATTGAAGCGGCAGATGTTGTCTTTATGACTTCTAATGTCAGTGCAATCCCACAGGCAATCTCCATTGGTAAAAAATCCTGCCAGATTGCATGGCAAAATGTAGTCTTTGCCCTTGCTGTAAAAGCATTGGTTATGATTCTTGGACTTCTGGGCTATGCCAATATGTGGATGGCAGTATTTGCAGATACCGGAGTGGCAATGCTCTGTGTATTAAATTCCATCCGTGCCATGAGAATCAAATAACTGAAATTTAAAAAATGAACCGCAGTGTTTCAGTCAATAACACTGCGGTTTTACTTATTAGTGTATCAAAATCATTTCTTATGAAATTAAAAATTTTCTAATAAAACATCTTCTGCATCTTTGTTCCAATATCCGCCATGTTGATCACAGACATCTGCCAATTTTTTAAATCGGGGATCCTTTTTCCCTAAAATATAAAAGTCTTCTATTGCCGTTAAAGGCATATGAATCTGATTATAAATAATCTTCTTTTCCCCTTGCATCTTTTTTAAATTCAATGTCGCATCAACAATTGCGTCAATTCCGCCAACATGTGTAATATTCAATGCCGGATTAATCTTCTTATCTCGAATCAACTGAAGTGCTTCTTCCATATCTGAACGGATTCCTCCAGAAGAACCAATTAATTTTGTTTTCAAATAATGGCTTCCATAAATATTCATTCCAGCACGGTAATCTTTATCCGCTGTTGCCGCATAAATATTCATGCATCCATCATATGCCATAATTCGATTTCCAATTTCAGCTACATTCTTTGGCGGAGCATACACAAAAACATCATCATATCCCTTTTCCTCTGTCATCGCCAAAAGTACTGGTACCGGATCCTCAAAAATTGATGGATTAATATAAGTTAGTTCTACTCCACATCTTGCTGCTTCCTGCATAGAAATCAAACGGCGGGCTTTTTCGATGCGATCATTATTGGTATCCGTAATCACTAACCGTTTTGGCTTTTTCTCCATCTGCAGCACATAACTGATTGCCATCATTCCCATAGGACCGCATCCCCCAAGAATAATTGTATTACCGCCTTCCCGGATACCTGAAATATGTTCATGAGAGCCGGGCTTAATATGATAATTTGAATGAAAACTTCCCGCTATACTATACAAAGCCTGTGCAATTGCCGGTTCAAAGAAACTATCTCCGTCATAATGCAGCAGACATCCTTTCTCAATGACATTCCCCGGAATAATACAATAGGTCGCTGCACCTCCAAAATATGGGTAGGAGTAACCTGGAGATTCAATTTGGTGGGGAATCTCTGGTACAATGACATAACGTTCTCCTTCATGATATTCTTCTCTCCATTTTGCACCCACTCTCTCAATCACACCTGCAAATTCATGTCCAATTAAGATAGGCTTTCGGAAAATATTCTTTGGAACTCTCAAATGCCGCTGTGCAAGGGTAATTTCTTTCAAAGTAGACATCGCAATTCCATTGCAAATAATTTTTAAAAGAATTTCATCTTCCTTTAATTCCGGAAGCTCAAACTCCTCCAATCGTATATCCTTAACTCCATAAAGTCTTACACCTTCTACTTTCATCGTAATCACACTCCTTGCAATTTCATTGCTTTTTCTAATATAATTAATTATATCATATTTCCTATATAATTTCTCTCTCACAGAAAAAAAGAAGACGTTCCTTCTAATGAATTTACGTCTTCTCGGGAGTTTGACAGTTAAATAATCCAAAAATCGTTTGCAGGTTGCATAAAACCTGCATTTTTTTTGTCAAATTTGTTGTTTTATTATATAGTATTTTATGGTATTTTATGATAT